>CALWZC010000003.1 GCA_944385935.1 uncultured Anaerofilum sp. | reverse complement strand
AAAAAAATACAACACTGTCTTTATCACATTGGTTTATAATCGTAGCAGCACCTATACCAAGCATTGGAATTATAACCATGATCTTTCAGATGGGCTATTCATCCCAAGCAACTATTGTTATTGTAGCAATTTTGATGGGACTGAATGTTGGTTTCTTTTGGCTGTTTGATAAAATGACAGAGTATTATCAAATGCAATCCGAAAAAGAAGTTTTGGTAGAACAGCTTCGAGCGTATAAACAGCATATAAAACTTATTTCAGAGAACCAGCAAAAAATCAAAGAATTGCGTCATGATATTAAAAATCATTTCAGTTATTTGTCTGCCTTTTTAAAAAATGCAGATGTGGAGGGTGCCTCTGCCTATCTGCAAAAAATTTCGGGCTATATTTCCAACCCCATGGTTTTTGTGGATTCTGGGAACCAAACCCTTGACAGTTTTCTAAATTACAAAATTGGGGAAATTAGCCGCCTTTTGGTGAATATTTCGCTAGATATACGTTTACCACAGCAGATACCCTATGGAGATTTTGACCTGTGTATGGTGCTGGGCAATCTTTTGGATAATTCTTATGAAGCATTGTATCATCAAACAGTAGGCGAAACAAAACGCTTTAGTCTTAAAATGCACTATGAAAGAGGAATGCTCTATATCAAAATTACAAATACATATTCTGGCTCCTTGCGCAAAGTGATAAAGGATAAAGAGCAAATCTACCTGACAACCAAAAGAGATACATCTCAACATGGAAATGGATTATCCCATGTAAAAAAGATGGTGCAGAGATATGGAGGAGAGGTAAAAATCAACGATAGCAACCATTTATATTGTGTAGAACTTTTGCTGTATGAAAACTCTTTCCTTTAAATAAATCTTTTTTCAAAACACTAGAGAACTTGCAGGTTCTTTGGTGTTTTTTTGATAAAAATTCCCTCTAACTGGTCAAATAGGACAAATATATGGAAATTTCGACAGAGAATTGTAAAATAAAAGCAACGATAAATGATTGTGAGGTGTATTCCAATGAAAAAGATGTTTTCCTCTATGGCATACCGTATTGGTACTGCCGCAGCAGCAATGGCTTTGATGGTTACTGCACTGAATGTAAATACTACCTGTATTTGGTTGAGTCATCAGCCTAAACTGCCCCAAGGTGCAGACAAGCTGAAAAAACACCAGTGAGTTTTACAAAAGCCGTGATTCGCTGTCTGGTGTCTAAGGGCATTGTTCCGGCATCAGACAGCGAGCTCTATGAGTTTGGTTTGAATCAATTATTTTTTCAGGCTATTAACATTGTAACAGATGTGATAGTGGGCTTATGTTTTGGAATGTTGCCCCAGTGTATTCTGTTTTTGGCAACGTTCATCCCCATGCGCAGTTATGCAGGGGGATTCCATGCGAAAACACCTTTTCGGTGCTATATTCTATCCACCGCAATTTTGGCAGCGGCATTGTGTGTTATAAAATTTTTGCCCGCCACTGCTTTGGTTTGCTTGTTGTTGGCTGTTCCATCGGGAGTGGTTAGCTTATATATGGCACCTGTGGCAGACGCAAACAAGCCGCTGAGCCTGAAAGAAAAAAGTGTTTACCGCAAAAATTTCCAAAAAGTATTATGTGTTGTATCAATCGTTGCATTTTTCTGTTTTTGTTTTGGATATCCAGCAGCAACCCTCTCTATTGGGGTTGCGATGGTAGCTCTTGCTATTATGATGGTTGCAGGCTATTTAAAGAACAAACAGCAATCTGTAAATTGATTGTATAACCAATATGGGAAAAGTAGTTTTTGTGGGATACCATTGTTTTATTATGCAGCCTGTGCATATATCAACAGGCAAAATAGGAATTGGTGCGCCCAAAAATATTTGGGTGCACTTTTTTTACAATTTTTACAATAATCATAAGAAACTGAAGGGAAAGAGAAACATGCTAAAAGAAAGGTGCTATAACACATGTCCGCCTAGCCAGCACCATTTGTCTCATTTATATGCCAAAGGTGAAGCAAAAGAATTTCAAAAAGAAGTTTCTGAAATATTTGAAGATATATCTTGTTGTTTGGAAAAGCCTACCCCTTATGAAGCCCATAAAATGGAACAATATTTAGAGGTGCAAATGAAAGCAAATCCCATTCCGGTGAAAGACACCATTGATATTGTTACAGGAAACCGGAAAATTCAATATACAGATTTTGTTATAAAAGAATTGGGTGGAGATTTTAGCCTTACAAGAAACTATGAGTCTTTGCATGAAAATAAGGGCGGCCTTTTGGGAAGTAAATGGTTTTTAAATATTGAAAGCCGTGTGTGCATAAAAGGCGATACAGCAGTTGTAACCTTGCCCAATATTTACGTACAGCAGTTTGAAAAACAAGAAGGACAATGGCACAATAAAAGCTCTTTTCAAAGCCCCTATCAGTTGTATGAAACTCCAGAAGGCTTTTCTTTGTATGTGCTGGGCCACAAAAGGCATTACCAATACAATCAGGAAGGCTATCTCTGTTATATTACAGACGAAAATAATAACCGAATTGCCCTAGAATATGCAGACAATAAGCTGCAAAACATACACTTTGTAAGTGGACAAAAATTGTCCTTTTCTTATAAAAACGGTCACCTTTCTACCATTACAGATGCCATTGGTAGGAAAGTTTGCTATGAATATCAGCAAGAATTATTGACAAAAGTAGAGCTGCCCAATAAAGGACAACTTTGCTATTTTTACAATGGAAATGGGCAAATAGAAGGGATTGCCCACGGAAAAGAGAAACCCTTCTGCCAAAGTGAATATGACGCTCAAGGTCGTGTTGTTGCTCAAAAAACAAGCAAGGGAGAACAATACACAATAGAGTACAACCCAGAAAAGCGGGTTACTTTTTGCAACAAAGACCAACAAGCAAAACCCACTGGGTATTTCTACAATTCCTTTGGGTTTATTTGCAGTGTGGAGTATTCCAACGGAACCAGCTATCAACAATCTTTTGATGATAATGGAAATTTGCTGTGGACACGGGATGTTATGGGCAGAGAAACCTATTTTGAATATGACAAGCAAAATCGCTTGATACAGAAAAAACTGCCCAACGGTCTGGTAGAGCTTTATTTCTATTCTGCTAAAGGTAGGCTTATGAAAATACGGGACAATACTGGCAGAGAAAAGTCCTATCAGTATGACAAAAAGGGAAACTGCATAAAAGAAAGTGTACTGCTTTCGGATAATCAGTACCAAACCACACTATTCCAACGGGATAGCCATGGGCGTATTGTATCAGTAACTGACCCAAACGGAAATTTGACACAGTATAGCTATACCAATTTAGAGCCTTTGCCATCAAATGTATTGCTGCCAGATGGAACAACTGTACATTACACCTATGATAGGGCTGGTCGCTGTGTTTCAAAAAGGAATTCCTTTGGAAAAACTTGCTACACCTACACCCACATGGACAATCTATCCAGCATCACAGACCCACTGGGAAACAAAACCATCTGGGAATTTGATAGCAAGGAACAACTAGTGCGATTTCTTTCCCCTGAACAACAGGATTTTTCTTACAATCCACAGGCGGGAACAAGGTTCCAATACGATGCAAAAGGCAATTTGATTGCCATTCTACAACCCACAGGTGACACATATGCATTTCTGCGTGATAGCTATGGACGGATTATCAAAAAGGTTCATCCCAATAGCTACCGTTTGTCCACGAAGGATGGGCAGGGAACCTCTTTCTGGTATGATGAGTGTGACCATGTTATCCGAGAGCAAGGCCCCTATGGAAATATAACAAGATATTTCTATGATGCCGCCGGCAATCGAACCAAAAAGGTGCTGCCCTCTCAGTATCGCCCCCATAAAGATGATGGTGAAGGATATTGCTATCAGTATAATGAGAAAAATCAGCTTGTTCAAATTACTGCTCCTGATGGCACAGTACGAAACCAATATGTATATGATTTAGTCGGAAATTTGATAAAAGAAATAGATGCTGGGCAATATTTGTGGAATCAACAAAGCACAAAGAGCATAGGTACATTATACGAGTATAACAAAGCAGGATGGCTAGTGGCAAAGAGGAAGCCGGTGCGTGGAGAGGTTCAGGGTGAAGTATATTACCAGTTGACAGTGTATCGCTATGACCTTGCGGGAAATATTACACAGAAAAAACAATATTTGGATTTCCAAACAGAAACCAGCCGACAGGGAGCAGTGGCAACAACCCACTATCATTATGATACAAACAATCGCCTTATCAAAATTACCCACCAAAATGGCGGAACAATAGAGTATAGCTACGATGGAAAACATGTTGTAGAGAAAAAACAACAATTAAACAAGGGCCTATACACCATTGTTCGCTGGAAATATGATGCAGCAGAAAGAGTGATACAACAACAAAATTTAACAGAATATCCTCTCGGAAAAGATAGCTGGGCTATCACCAAATATCAGTATGATAAAAATGGCAATCTTCTTCGTGTGCTATTTCCATCAGGTGGAGAAATTTTGAGAAAATATGACACCATAAATCAGCCAATCGAGGAACTTCATATCCAAAGAAACTATGGTATTTTTAATAGAAAACAGTTTCAGTATGACCATCGGGGAAACTGCATTGCCATTGTAGAAAACAATGGAGCAAAAACCACAATGGAATATGATTTGCTTGACCGTGAAATTCGCCGTACTCAGAAAGATGGCGGTGTTATTCGGAAATTCTACGATATGGATGGAAATTTAGTGAAATTGGTTCAGCCGAATCAATACCAAAAAGAATTGAATGACGGCAAAGGATACAAGTATTACTATAACAATAGAGGACAACAAATTGCTATTATAGAACCACAAGGAACTGTTGTGGAAAAGAAAAAATATGACCAGCAAGGCAACCTGATTGAAAAAACCGATGCCATGGGCCGGACAACAACATTTTTCTATAATGTATCTGGAAATCTTACTAAGGTTATTTTTCCAGATGGAAGCTGCCAACAAAAAGAGTATGACGCACAAGGGAATGTAATTGCTTTTATTGATGAAAGCGGCAATCGTACAACCTACCATTTGGATGATAGTGGGAAATTATGTGGACTGTTACAAGCAGATGGCTCTGCAAAAATTTATACATATGATTTAGCGGGAAATGTTACCAGCTGCACAGATGAACAAGGCAACACAACAAAATATGAATATAATTGTGCTGGGAAGGTATCTGCAATTATAGATGCAAAAGGTTACAAAAAACAATATCAATATGACAAAGAAAATCACTTGTGCTGCTCAACAGATTGTAACGGCACAGTTATTCAATATGAACACAATATGTATGGTCAGCTAGTCTGGAAACAAGAATCTAAAAATAACACCTTTTTTCAATATACATATAGCCCCGATGGACTTCTGATGCAAGTGTCTAATGGTACCATGAAATATGCATACAACTATGATGCAATGGGCAGACCAATTCAAAAAACTATCAATGGGAAAACTGTGCTAGAAATAGCTTATGATAAAAACGGAAATAAAATTTGGCAGAGGGATGAAACAGGTACTATTACAGGGTATACATACTGTGACCAAAACCGCATTACAAAAGTGTGGGATGGCGGAAGGCAGGTTGCACAATACTGGTACTATCCCGATGGAACACTGAAAGAAAAAATTTGTGGGCCTCTTTGGGAAAAATATAGCTATACAATGAGAAAGTTTCTTGCAAGAAAACAAGTGTGGTCTGGAGTGAAGTTGGTGTTAGATACTCATTACGGCTATGATAGAAAGGGCAATCTTGTAAAAAAGCAACAGCTTTCGGGAACCACTGAGTATCACTATGACACCTTAAACCGAATTTCCAAAATACAAACCCCTAACAATACCGAAGAATTGTTCTATGACCGGGTGGGAAATCGAGTTCGCAGAGTAACAGCAGACACAGAAGAATGTTATAAATACGATGCAGAAAATCGCATGACAGCATATATAAAAAATGGAAGAACTATCATTTTTCGATATGATAATCAAGGAAATCTGTTGGCAGATAACCATGCAAAATATACATACAATGGATGGAATCAGTTAGTGGAAGCAAAAACTTTTACAGGAGAAACTGTTCAATATAGATATGATGTGGAGGGAATGTGCAACGAAATCCAAGAAAATAACCAATGTATCCACTTTGTATTTGATATGAAAAAGAAAGTTGTTTTGCAAAAAAGGAAAGACAATTTTATTCGTATGCTATACGGAAAAGACTTGCTGGGATGCACACAGGGATATTCGCAAGAATATTACTATTATGTGGATGAATCCAAGTCTATTACACATATATGTAACCAACAAGGAATTTTGCAAAATTGCTATGACTATGACACATGGGGCAATATGAATATCCAAAAAGAAACAGTAGAAAACCGCTTTGCTTTTGCTGGTGGCCAATGGCATCCTGTAAGTGGGCAACATTGTATAGATGGAAAATTCTACAATCCCATAGTAGGCAGGGATACGAAACAATCTTCTAGTACAATTTCCTCTTGTCATAAGCACTCTAACAAATATTTTGTTATGCAGCCACAGGCTTTAGAAATGTATGTATAAAATAAATTCCCCGAAACCACGTTAATAAAAGCGGTTTCGGGGAATTTTCTTATTTATGCTTTAATCCTTTTTTCCAATATACCCATGCACCACCAGACAATGCCACCAAAACAATACCACCTATTGCAACGTAAGTTATAATACGATTGTTAGAATAGGTGTGCTCTTGTACGGTAACTGGGTCTGTTTCTATGGTATATGTTTCATCTGCTACAGGAATCTCAACAGGAGTAGCTTGAGAACTACTACTGCTTTGCTCTGGTTCAGCTGTGGAGGTTGGCACTTCTGCAACATCATTTACAGCAAAAACAGAGGAAGAAGTCCAAACAGTTTGTTGATAGCTGTTATTAGAAGTGGGCTCACTGCTGGGCAAATACACAATAACACCGGGAGCAGAGGGCCACCATGGAGCTTGAGCAAAAGAGGAAGAACTAGAGGAAGAGTCTACCTGAGAAGAGCTTTCACTCTCTGGTGGGGTAGTTGGAGAAGGGGTAGGGGTGGGAGAGGCAGAAGGAATGGGGGAAGGAGAGGGTTCAGGCGTAGAAGATGGAGGAGGTACGGGAACAGGGGTATCTGCATCTGTCAAGTCAAAAATTCCATTTCTTCCCTCCAATATCCGACGGTAAGATTCCAAGGCAAAGGTTACCTGTTGGGTAGACATTAATTGTACACCATTATTGTTGTTGGAGTATACTCGGAAACCCTCATCTTCTTTAAAGCTCATTAAGTTGGTAATCAGATTGCGCTCTCCACGGGTAAAGCCATTTTGCTCCAGTAAGGGGTCTATTCCCATGGAAGTTAAAGCAACCAGCACTTGTGCAGCACTACAACTGTTTTCGCTGCCTCCCTCTAAGTAACCAGCATTTGCGGTCATCTTTTCTTTCAAGTAGCTCAATGCTTTTCTTACAGCAGCTTTTACAGCCAAATCCTGCTGGTAAGGAGCCAGTGCCTGCAAAGCCATAGCAGTAATATCTACACTGGACATATCAGAACTAAGGCTTAGACCAAATCTACCATTACTTTTTTGATAAGGCAGAATATTGGCAATCAACAGCTCTCTTGTCCACAAAGCATCTGAGGGAACATCATATTTTCCAGCATCCAAAGCAATCAAAGTCCACATAGACATATTGGAAAAATAGTTAGAAAGATTGCTGTCACTATAAAGTTGTTCAATAAGATTTATACCACCCACATCAGTGGGGTCTTTTTGCAGGGCAAGCAGAGCCAAAACAATTCTTGCCCTATCTGTGAGCAGTAAAGAGGAATCTTTTACAACTTCACACACTGGTGTAATAGGCTTGCTGCTGGTCTTGGGGAATGGTTCCGCCAGAACGCAAAATAGAGAAAATTGTCCATTCGTCGCCATATTGATGACGGGTAGCATTTTCCCCCATCAGATATTGCAAGCCATGGTAAATACCATCATTGGTTTCGGAGGAAAAATTATTGCCACCCTCATTGATGTCACCTTCTGTTACTGTTACAGTAAAGACCAAAGGTTTTGCAGAGGATGTAGTATCCATGAGAGTGCCAGTAACTGTTACAGTGCCAGCTTCCTTTGCATACAAAGAATGAGTGGTAAAACGAGGATTATTAGCATTGCTGGTATCACTGGAAATAGTCTCTGTTACTTCAACAATACCTTCTTTATCATAGCTCCAAATAAAACGCTGTTCTGTGGCATTTTCAGGAATGGTTTTGATGGGTAATTCCTGTACGGTACCTTCGAAGGCAAACACTGGAAAGATAGATGAAAGCAATATCCCCAGCAAAAGGCAAGTAGCCAACAGACCGCTAACCAATCGTTTGTTTCTTGTGCAGATTGATTCTGTCATAAAGATTCCTCCTTTGTTTATTGTGGCCATGGATTGCCTACATCTGCACCACCATCACAGGTGTACAGCAAAGAGATACTATCGCCATCTTGCAAGGTATATGCAGAACAGCCATAATTGGGGAATACACCATTTACCTTATAAAGCCATCCACTGACCTGACCGCCATCAAATTCATATAGGTGGTTAATACCCTCTATATAATAACTTTGGAACCCGCTGTAATACGAGTATTCAATTTGAATATTATTGTTTAGGCAGGTTTCGGTAAGTACATCAAAAACTGTTGCTCCGGGCTTTGCTTGTACAGAGGTGGAAGCCAAAATAGTGCCATCCGAAGGCACATAACCCTGTTTTGATGGGTCTTTCAGAGCAGATGGATTTTGTGCCAATGTATCACATCGAATTTCCAACTGTACAGTAATCAGGTTTTCGCTGTTGTTGGGGGGAGCTGTAACAGTGGGAATTTCAGGTGCAGTTGTGGGGGAAGGGGGAGCAGTTGCAACAGGTGCATTTTCTATGGACGAAGCTGCTGGCTGAGAATTGTTAGAAGTGGGAGCAGAGCTAACAGAGGTAGAAGAAGAGGAATTGTTTTGTATATTGCTAGCATTTGTAGAAGGGGAGCTATTGGAATCCAACAAAGTGCTTACAGCACTATCTGTGGAAGATGCAATTTCAGAAGAAGCAGGGGCAGAAGAACCAACTGGTGCAAGCTGCTCATTGGGGAAAAGTGCTAAAAGGTAATCACCGCCTTGTGTCAAAGCAATTTCCGCCACATTTTCTTCCATATTTACAGAGTTTTCTACCAATACCAGTTTTTTGTTTTGTTTGTCATAGTGATATGAAGCACCTGTTCGGTTGCTTTCTGGCAAAGGAAAGCGGAAAGTAACAACTGCACCAAAATCCCCATCATGATACAAACTAAACAACATCCCATTTAGTTGGGCAGCGTCACAACTTGCTTGTAAAATATCCCCGTAGGGGCCTCTGCCAATGGCAATGTTTATATCAGAAGGGGAGGAGATGGACTCTCCCGATACAGAAATCTCTACATCTCCGCCATCCCACTGAGAGGTATATTTTCCCGTTTCTCCCGACTGTTGAAGCTGCTCCAAATCTTCTTTTGGAATTACTTGACTATTGGCAGCCTCTTTCATTGCTTTAGTTTGTTGCTGTAATGTTTCAAAGGCTGTTTGTCGGTGGCTGTATTGACTGTCAGAAGAATCCAATACCTTTTTTGCAATATCAATCTGTTGTTGATACTCCAATAGAGTATAGGGAGCATATTGACCTTTGCTATTTCCTTGATTTTGTGAGCAATCAGTTTGTAGTTGTTCTGCTTCGGTGATTGCCTTTTGCAACGAGTCCCGATAGTCCGCAGGTTCAAACTTCATCCCTGCCAAAACTACACCAGCACAAATTGCCAATACAATCAGTATGGCAAAGGTTCGCCATCGCTTTTGTTGCAATTTGGTTTGTAAATTATTTTGCATATATCCTCCTATCGATAAATTCCATATTTAATTTTGACAAGTTCCAATTTTGAAATCAATCCATTGCCTAAGAAAAACACACACAGCGCAGCGGTGCCAGCATGATACAGGTCATAGGGAACAGCAGAAAAATACAGTAGCCGCAAGGGTTCCCAGCCAATTCCCCCACTGCTGGGAATGGCAGCCGCTGTGACCATGGCACTGATATTCATAATCCCACCATATACCACAAAAGTAGTAAAAAAGGTAAACAGACATAGAGTGATAGAATCCGCAGACAGCCGTTTTCGCTGGAAAATAACACCAGCCAATAATCCCAGTGCACCAAATACATACAATCTCCATCCGAAAAAGCTCTCATCTTTTCCGGGAAACCATAACCAGCATACCCAAGCCGCTGCCAAGGCCAGAGCCATCAAAAGTACCGGCCCCAAAACAATGGAAAAGTTGCGGCTTTGCAGGGATTCTTTTTGCCCCACACGAAAAGCAAGGCCTGCTAAAAAACCTAGAATTCCCCAGCAAAACATCTGCCAAGGTGTCCATGGACCTTGCCCCATATAAAAGTTGCAAATAAGGCGGGACAGGGCACCAATTAGGAACCCTGCTTCGGAACCAAGAGAAATGCCAGAAAGGATAATGATGGCAGTACCAATCTGAACAGGTAGAAAAATATGTAGCACCACCTGACTGCCAACCGTAAAGGAGCACATCATGGCAATAAGTACCAGTTCCCTTGCTCGTGGCTTTCTGCGTTCAAGCACCATAAAAAAGGGACAAAGGGTAACAGCCAATACAATAAAACTCACTACCATGTAATATTTCTGATGGAACAAAACAAAGGTTGCAATTATCAACGGAATTACCGCCAAAATTAAAAAAGCCGAAACCTTGCGCCGCTTTGCTGTAGCTGCTTGGTATTGGGTCACATATACTGGCTTATCCATTGCCGTGCCTCCTCTACAGTAACAATGTTGGGTTGCCAATGGCGAAGGAGTTGATTGGCAGTGGTGGTGTAAAAACGGTTTCCTGCAAAAAATTGGGCAGGGCAGTCCTGCGAAACAACCTCTCCATCAAAAAATAGTGCACAGCGGTCGGAATATTGAGCGCAAAAATCAACATCATGACTTACCATACAAATGGTAAGCCCCTTTTGCTGGAGCTCCTTGAGAATTTGCCCCAATGTTCTTTTAAAGAATGGGTCTAATCCCTTTGTGGGTTCGTCCAATAGCAAAACACGAGGAGCACCCAACAACACCTTTCCGATGGCCAACCGTTGCTGTTCACCACCAGACAAATCATAGGGATTTTGTTTTGCGAGGGGAAGCAGTTCCATTTGCTGAAGCATTTCTTGTGTGCGACACAACTTTTCCTCCATGGATAGAGTAAGATGACTAATACCCTCATACAGTTCTTCTTCCACTGTAATTTCTGTAAATAGGGCAAGGGGGTCTTGTGGAACCAAAGCCAAACCACCAGCACCCAGAAAGGATTTTTTGGAGCGAGCAATATTTTGATTTTCCACCAGCACAGAGCCTTGTTGTGGCCGAATTTGTCCACACATTGCTTTTAAAGCAGTGCTTTTCCCTGCGCCATTGCTGCCTAAAATAGAAAGCCATTCTCCTTGCTGAATTTGCAAAGAAAGATTTTTCAATACAGGATGTTCACTTTTTTCATAGGAAAACCATAACTGCCGTAGCTCTACAATGGGGGATTGTTTTGGTTGTGGAGCTGCCAGCGAAACAGAAGGTGGTAAAGAAGGTTTATTGCAAAGCAGGTGTTCCAGTTGCTGCCGCCCTTCTCGCAAAGTCAAAGGAAGTTGTTCCGACTCCTGAAAAATCTGTGTAACTGTTGGCATTCCCCAAAACATAGGGTGGGGGGAGTGCTTTTACAAAGGGTATTTACAACCTCATGGGGAGAACCAAAAACCTCCAAACGACCTCCCTCCAATACCGCAACTTTATCTGCAAGAGCAAATACCTCGTTGAGATGGTGCTCACACAAAATAACAGTGGTGCCCAACTCCCGATTGATACGGTATATGGTTTGCAAAAATTCTCTGGCAGCGATGGGGTCTAACTGGGAGGTTGGCTCATCCAATAGCAATACCTCTGGTTGCATTGCCATTACAGATGCCAAATTGAGAAGTTGTTTTTGTCCGCCGGATAGTTGCCAAACAGGTCTATGAATGTCCGAAATATCAAAATAACTTGCCATTTCTGCAACACGTCGTTTAATAATGCTG
The DNA here is from genome assembly GCA_944385935.1 of uncultured Anaerofilum sp. Lineage (GTDB taxonomy): Bacteria > Bacillota > Clostridia > Oscillospirales > Ruminococcaceae > Anaerofilum. The sequence goes on along the minus strand of CALWZC010000003.1, from coordinate 174,484 downwards.
TTGGAAAAACCCAAATTTTCCAGCCCAAAGGCCAATTCTTGCCAAACTTTTTCTGTTACAAGCTGGTTATCTGGATTTTGCATAACAAATCCAAAGGTGCAAGCACTTTTTCTGGGGGAAAGCTCAGAAATGGGCGTAGAGCCATACAACACCTGCCCTTGCTGGTTTCCATAGGGGGTAAGCTCTTTTTTTACTTGGCGTAATAATGTGCTTTTTCCACAGCCAGATTTTCCGCACAAGAGCACAAACTCTCCTTGTTTTACACAAAAGGAGATATTCTCCAATGCAGGACGGTCTGCCAAAGGGTAGGTAAAGGTTAGTTGTTGAAACTGGATTTCCATTGATGTTCTCCTTGTATATCCACTGCAATGGGCAAACACACCAATATAACAAAGGAAATGCTATAGGGCAGTTGCGTTTGCCAATGATTCCAGATAGGGCGAGGGAAAAAATACATTGTTGTTTCTCCCAAAGCAATGCCTACAAACAATATTGCACACAACACAGCCATTACAGCCAACAAAATATTGTCACGCTTTGCGAAGCGAAATAGATGAAAGCTGGTTCGCCCTTTTAATCCATAACCACGAGCCGCCATAGAATCGGATGTTTCAATGGAATTTTCCAAAGACCAAGCTACCAAAATAGAGGCTTCTTTTACTCGCTGTTTCATCTTGCCCAAAGGGGTACGGGGAATTTTCCCCATACATTGCTGGCCAATATGGATTTGCTCCAATCGTCGTTTTAATAGGGGCAACATCCGAAATACCATAGATACCAATAGCCCGCAAACGGGAGCGATTCTACCAAACAGGTACACCAGCCGGTCACTGGTCATAAGTCGACCAAAACAACCAAGCCACAACATAATTGCTGCCAATAGAACACCGGCCCAGAATCCAAACAAAAAGCCTTCACTAGTAATGCGGTTGCTGTTTATGTAAAACAGAACAGTGTCACCATCATGTGTAAAAAAACCATTGATAAGGCACATGAGCAGGATAATTACAGGACAAAAAAGTATCCGCTTTGCCCCATCTTGCCAACCCTCCAGAAAAATGGTGTAAGCCCCTGCACCCAAAAGTGCAATGGTTAAAAAAACAGGGCTGGTGGAAAAAAATGTAGTTGCACATACAATAAAGAAGAATATAGCTTGTACCAAAGGATGACAATTAGAAAAACCATGTCCAAATGGTGATGTTTTATTATGTGGATTCAATGGTTCACCTTCTTTAAAAATAGAAAAAAAGCAAGACTGCGGCAACAACACCACAACCTTGCTTTTATGCATAGCAAAGCCATGGCTACACCGATTCATCGCCAGTAAGCCATTCTCATACAATAGGCAGGTATTCTGGCTCAGGAGTCACTGCGGCCATAACCTTCCCAAACACAAGTGTTCAGTGGCATTTATGGCAACTCGTCCATTACAGCGGCGGGACCGCACAGGAATCAAACCTGTTTCCCTCTTAGCCTCCAAAGGGTAAACCCTATGGGGAACCTATGTATGTTAAATTTGTGAAAATAAAAGTCTACGACAGTTGATTATACAAAGAACTGCCCTGTCCGTCAAGAGATTGTAGTATATGGTGGTTTTTATGTAAGAAAAAAGTACAAAACTGCTGCAATTTGTGCTAGAAAAATAGCAGGAACGCCCCACACAAAATACCAATGTTTGGTTTTGTGGTGAAAAAAATACATTCCAGCCCAAAGCCCTAGGCTACCTCCCACCAGTGCCCAAAGGAAAAAAGACTTTTCGGGGACACGGCGGCATTTTCTTTTTTTAGAGCACCTTTTGTCCCAACCACACAAAGCAAATGTAATTATATTGCACAAACAAAGCCAGCCCACCATTGCCCAACAAAGCCACTCTTGAAATTGCATATGAATCCTCCTTGTCAGATACAAATAAAGTGCTATTTTTGCAATGATAACCATTGTAGCACACTTTGTATAACCAATCAAACCATGGAAAAATTACAAAAAGGTACACTCGTTGACAAACATTTCAGGCTTGTGTAGAATGGTATGTGACCAACTGGTCAGTGAAAGGGGATTGCAATAAGAATGAAAGAAAAATCCATGACCTACCAGTCTATTTTGCAATCAGCAATGGAGGAGTTTGGAGCCTTCGGTTATCTGCAAGGGTCTATTAACCGTATTTGTAAACAGTGTGATATTGCAAAGGGTACCCTATATTTGTACTTTAAAAATAAAGAAGAGCTATATCTATCCTGTATGCAGGAATGCTACTGGCAAATGGAGCAGGGCTTGTCTTGCATTGTGGAAAAGTGTTTGCAGCAGTCTTGTCTGCAAAAAAAGTTGCAAGCCTACTTTGATGAATTTTTAAAATTACTATGGAAAAATCCTGTATATGGCAAATTGTATGGAACTGTCTATTTTGGTATTTCGGAGCCCCTTTTATCTCAAGTATATACCATTGGGAACAATTTGCGTCAAGTAAATAAAAATTTTTTGATGGCAGCTTTTGAAGGTGTTTCTATCCAACAAAATATAGATAAACAGCAAGCAGCGGATATTTTGCTGGAGCAGTGCATTTTGCTTATGGCACGGGCACACTTTGAGAAAGGTGCACACAAGCCTTTGGATTTGGCTTTTTTGCAGGAGTCTTTTCGCCAAAGGCTGGATATTTTTCTTTATGGTGTTCTGGAAAATAGAGCAATCAAGGAGGTAGAGTTTTGAACACATTTTCTAAGAAAATCCTTGCTATTTTATGGGTAGCTATAATTGCAATGATTGGATTTTGTGGAAATGTAGTGGCCCAAGAACCAGCACAAGAAGTTCTGCCCCAACAGATAGAAACTCTTTCCACTGGTTCTACAGAATCCTTGACCGACCACAGTCGTGCCACAAAATTTACAGCACAGGACGGACAACTGTCCTTTACTTTTCCAGAAAATGTGGCAGGAATTTATTTGGAGTGGGAAAAGGTGCCTACTTCTAGTTCTATACTATATGGTAAGCAATCCAAAACCATGCCACAATTTCTCCACCAGTATCTTTCCATTGACACTCCATCTAACCAAATTCAATTAGAGTGGACAGGGCAAGGCAGCCTATGTGATGTATATTTTTTTACAGAAGGTGCATTGCCAGATTGGGTACAAGCATGGCAGCCTTCCTGTGAAAAAGCGGATTTTTTGTTGTTTCCTACCCACGCAGACGATGAACACCTTTGGTTTGGTGGTGTAATGCCCTTTTATGCTGGAGAGAAAGATTTAGCAGTACAAGTGGCATATATGGTTCAACACCAAAATGAGCCATATCGATGGCATGAGCAACTGGATGGATTGTGGACGGTGGGGGTAGAACATTATCCCATTATTCCACAGTTTCCAGATGCCTATTGTGAAACCTTAGAGCAAGCAAAACAAATTTACAACCAGCAAGAAATTATTGCCTATCAAGTAGAGCAGATTCGTCGATTTAAACCAAATGTGATTGTGGGTCAGGATGTTCATGGGGAGTATGGACATGGTGCCCATCAGTTGAACACAGACTCTTTAATACAGGCAGTAGTTATGGCAGCAGATGCCAGCCAGTTTCCGGAAAGTCTTTCTTTGGGAACATGGGACACACCAAAAACCTATCTTCATTTGTATCCAGAAAATCAGATTGTAATGGATTGGAACCAACCATTGGAGCGATTTGGTGGAAAGACTGCTTTTGAAATGGCACAGATGGGATATGCCTGTCATACTTCCCAGCAAGGCTATTGGTTTGCGGTAAAGCAAAGCGGAAGTTATGATTGTAGAAAGTTTGGTTTATGGCGCAGTACAGTGGGGCAGGATACAGAGCCAGATATGTTACAAAATTTGCCTACACCTACACCAGTGCCCACAGCTACCCCAACTCCTACACCTTCTCCTACAGCCACACCAAATACGGCAGAGGATTCCTCTTCTATAGAGGAGAGCTCTACCCCTTCAAAGAAAAACGGAGTAGTAATCATAATAGGACTAGCTATAGGAATAGCCATTGTACTGATACTGAAAAATACGATAAAAAAGGGAAGAGAAGAATCATGAAAATAACAGTAGTCATTCCCGCATTAAATCCAGATGAAGCCATAAGAAAAACCATTGTTCAACTATTGGAAAAGGGATTTGAACGGATTATTATAGTGGACGATGGCAGCGATTCTGCCCACCAAAGCCATTTTTTGTGGGCAGAGGAAAATCCACATTGTGTTGTCCTGCGCCATGCTCGAAACTTAGGGAAAGGCAGAGCCTTAAAAACAGCATTCAACTACTTTTTGTGCTATCCACAAGGACATGATGGGGTAGTAACAGTGGATGCAGATGGTCAGCATCATACAGAAGATGTGCTTGCTTGTGCTCGTTATATGCAGCAACATAAAAATCAGCTTACCTTGGGATGCAGGGATTTTTCTTTGCCGGATGTTCCTCCCAAAAGTCGATGGGGAAACCGTTCAATTTGCTTTCTGTTCCGTTTTTTTGCTGGTATACAACTGGGAGATACACAAACAGGGCTGCGGGCGTTTCCTACAAAAATAGTAGACATGGTGCTGGACATGAAAGGGGAACGCTTTGAGTATGAAACTACAATGTTGTTGGAACTGAAGCGTAGAAATGTTTCTTTTGGACAGGTTCCCATCCGCACTATCTACGAAAATAACAACAAAGGAACTCATTTTCGTCCTATACAAGATAGCTTGCAGATTTTGCACCTTATGCTAAAATTTGTAGCTGCTTCTCTGGGCTCGTTTGTGGTGGATATTGGTGCATTTGCAATTCTTAGTATGTTGTTGGAATCGCTACCCATTTCCCTACAAATATTCCTTTGTACCATGGGAGCACGGGCAATTTCTTCTGCTGTGAATTATTTTGTGAATAAAAAGGTGGTTTTTTCCAAAGAAAAAACCCAATCAGATTCATTGTTGCGCTATTATTTGCTTTGTGTTGCACAGGCGATTGCTTCTTTTGCAGGGGTGTTCGCTTTGGTGCATTTTTTGGGTTCACAAGGAGAAGTGCTATTCAAAATTATTGTAGATGTATTGCTGTTTTTTGTTAGTTTTCATATCCAGCGGGACTGGGTTTTTAAGGAGGAAACAAAATGAATGGGGAATCTAAAGAAAACTACATAAAAAAGAAGGTGAAAGCAACTATCAGAAACCCCAAAAGCATTCTTGTAAAATTTTTTTGCTGTTTGGGGATTACATTAAGTTGTGTATTGGTGTTGGTATTTGGCGGAGCAGCCATTATCAACTATGGCCCTTCCCAAGGTGCAAGAGACTTGTTTGTTACCTCTATGATGGAAACCAGCGCAGCAAAATTTTTAGCAAGCTGGTATTTTTCTAAAGAGGAACTGGATGAAATACTGAAAGCAAATTCTGTGCAAGATTCGGGGCAAGTTACAGATGAAACTTTAGTGCAAATTCCTAGCCAAACCGAAACCCAAAACACCCCAGTAGAACCCATTGTGATTGAAGATGTTTCTGGCCCAACTTTCAAGGGGAAAATGATGATTATCAGTGACCCTTCCCGTGTATATGTGGGAACCCCCGGTCGATATGGTGATGATGTAGAAGGCATGAAAGTGGAAGAAATGATGGAGCGAGATGGTGCCATTGCAGGGGTAAATGCTGGAGGGTTTGCAGATGTGAATGGTGTGGGAAATGGAGGGCAGCCCGTTGGTCTGGTTATCTCCAACGGTAAACTTTTGGCAGGCGGCCCTGATACATCTGGCGTAATTGCAGGTTTTAACCAAGACAATAAATTGATTGTAGGAAGCATGACAGGGCAACAGGCCTTGAACATGGGCTTGCGGGATGCTGTTAGTTTTGGGCCTGTGCTTATGGTAAACGGCGAACGAGCAAAGGTAGAAGGTACGGGAGGAGGCTTGAACCCGCGCACAGTTATTGGTCAAAGGGCAGATGGCTCGGTTTTGCTTTTGGTTATTGATGGGCGTCAACCCCATAGTTTGGGTGCTACATACAAAGATTTAATTGACGTTATGGAGCAATATGAGGCGGTGAATGCCTGTAATATGGATGGTGGTTCAAGCTCTGTAATGTTCTATCAAGGAGAGCTGTTGAACGTATGTGCATCCCTGTATGGTTCCAGAAAAATGGCCACAAGCTGGTTGGTAAAGTAAAGGGGAAAATGTATGCAGTCACAAGTTTCTGAATCAAACGAACAAAAAAACACCACACAACACCCCCAAAAGGGAGCATTTAAACGGTTTTTGTTGGGGTATGCTTTGGTAAATATTTGCATTACAGCCATCATATTGGCATTGCTGTGGCAAGGATTGGAGCAGTATGAAACCTGCACACCCGAAAGAATTGCGGTAGCTTTAGCCAACCGTTTAGAAGAGGGGAACCTATCAGATTTTGAAACAGCACCACAGTTGCAATCTACTCCCTTTGCCACCCAGCAAGACCGTGAAACAAAAGTAAGGGAAGCGGTGCAAGAAAAAAGCCTTTATACCTTGAAGGGCAAGGAAGAGCATGAGTACCAAATATGCAATGATGAGGGAGCAATAGCCAAAATTTCCATTGTTCCCACTGGCCAAAAAACATGGATGGGATTTCAAAAGTATCAAATTGAACAACCAGAAATACTGCTTGCCTTGACACAGCAGTATAAAATTCAATGCCCCATAGGAACAGAAATTTTGGTGAATGGGGAAACTTTGGGACAAGAATATCAATCTGGAAGCGAGCCAATAGCAGGATATCAAGGAATCCCAGAGCAGTATACTGTGCCCCAACAGATTACATACCAACTAGAAACAATGACAGAACCCACAGTGGAGGCATCTTTAGAAGGGGAAGCTTGCGATATTTCTATTACAGAAGATACCATTCAAATTTTGCCAAAAGTTTCCCAAGAAGTGCAACAAGAAATTGTGCCATTGGCGGAACAAGCAGCACAATTCTATGCACGATTTATTACAAGAGATGCAAGCTTTGGCCAATTACAACCTTATCTTTTGGCAAATACAGAATACTATAAATCACTGACAAGTTTTTATAACCCATGGTATGTGGAGCACGATTCTTACCAATTCTCTAATTTGGTTTGTTCTGAGTTCAAGCGGTATTCTTCTCAGCAAATTTCTTGTGAAGTTCGTTTTGATTACAAGTTGTATCGTGGTCGTAGAGTCCATGACCTGCCCGGTGCATATACTTTCTACTATCAAAAAACAGAACAAGGCTGGAAAATTGCCAATATGATAGTTTTATAAAATAAACACCGAAAAAACCAACAAACAAGGTTTTTTCGGTGTTCTTCTTTGTATCAATGGCAGAAGATAAAAGTTAAATTTTAAACTCGGCAATCATGCTGGACAATTCTTCTGCCATGCTTGCCAATTCTTCACTGGCGGCAGCACTATTGCAAGCAGTATCAGAGTTGGTGCGGATAATATCGGTAATTTGTCCAAGGCTTTCGTTAATGCTATGCAACTCTTGTACCTGATTCTTAAAGTTATCCGACATCGCTTGAATGTATTCTACCATGTTTCCAGTGTGAATATTTACCTCTTCCAACGCTTGTGCTGTGTCGCCAGCAATGGTTGTACCATGGTCTACCGAATGGATGGACTGGGTAATTAGTTGGGCGGTATTTTGAGAGGCTTCCGCGCTTTTTCCGGCTAGGTTGCGAACCTCATCCGCAACCACAGCAAAGCCTTTGCCAGCAGTTCCAGCACGTGCTGCTTCTACTGCGGCATTCAATGCCAAAATATTGGTTTGGAAGGCGATATCCTCAATGGTTTTGATGATTTTTTCGATTTCAGAAGAGCTAGTCTGAATGTCATCCATAGCACTTACCAATCCACGAATCATCTGGTTACTTTCCTGCATTTCTTTTCCAATCAATTCTACAGCATGAGAGGTTTCCTCTGCACTGTCTGCATTGGAACGAATCTGAGAAAACAATGTTTCAATGGCTCTTTTCAAATTTTCAGCACTATCTGTTTGGTCATTGGCACCAGTGGTTAGTTGCTGAGAAGAGGCAGCCAAATCCTGTGCCACATTGCTTACATCGTAGGTCGCCGAGCGTATCTGACTTAAAGTGTTACACATATTAAAGCAAAATTGTTCCATGCTGTGTTGAATTTCTTGAAAATCTCCACGGAATGCAATATCGCTTTTTACAGTCAAGTTGCCTTGTGCATAAGCAGCCATAATGGTATCAATGGTTTGGATATACCGTTTCAGTTCAGAAACAGCATCATTTAAATCCTCTGCCAGCAGTCCAGCTTCATTGTGACAAGTCACAGGAATTTCAAAGTTTAGGTTACCTTGCCGCAGTTTTTCGCTGCCTTCGCGGATAGATTTTACAGGGTTAATAATTTGCTTTTTTACATACACATATACCCATACACACAACAACAATACAAGTATGGATAGTGCAATGGATATCACAATAGAAAAGCTGGTAATTGCTTCCGCCTTTTGTTGATACTGTGTTACTTCATTGCGACAATATGCGTTCACTTCATCCAACAAAGAAGATAACTCCTGAATTTTAGGAAGAATTTGGTTGGAATAAATACTTTGTGCTTTTTTGATGTCTGTGTCCTTAGCATCGATTGCATCCTGAGCAAAGGAATGAATAGATTCGTGAACAGGAATCATCTCTTGGGCTTTCTGTGCAATAAATTCGCCCTCGGTTGAGTGGTCTGCATATAGCCACTGTCCCAAAGTACAAGATTTTTGGTCTAAACTACCAGTAAATTCAGTGCCCATTCCTAAGCTAGACACTAAATTTTCTGCCCATGTATAATGTGCTCGTTTTCCCTCTACAGAACGTAGCAGGAATTCATACTGCTCATCAACTTTTAGGTTGGCTTCTTGAATTTGTGCCATAGCAACACCACTTGTTATGGATAAAATGATAACCATCAGCAACATCAAGGTTAGCCGAAAGGTCATTACTGTTTGAATACTTCTTTTTTTCATGGTGTAACTCCTCTTTATGCCGAATTACAAATACTACAAAAAGACATCTTATTTCGATGTATTTTTACAGTATTTGCAGCTCTCAGTATAGCAGATTAAAAAAATAATATCTACAAAAAATTTGTTTAATTTTTCTTTATTTGGAATAATAATCCAAATAAAAAATAAATTATCTTTCTTTTGGGAAAGAGTGCGGATAAAACAATTTTCTTCCTTCACTTGAAAAAAAAGCCTAAAAAGTGTAAACTATTACTTATGTATGTACTTGCCAAGTTCCATAGGGAAAGGATGAAAATAAAAAATGATTTCCAGCATGACCGGATATGGCCGAGCTGCTTTGGTACTGAATGGACGTAGCATTACAGTAGAAATTCGCAGCGTGAATTCTCGCTATTTTGAATATTCCTCTCGTATGCCCAAAAGCTGTAATTTTTTGGATGATAAACTGAAACAACAGTTAAATGCTTCTATTGCAAGGGGAAAGGTAGAGTTAAACCTCACTATACAGGCACTACAGGCCCAGGATGTAATAGTAGAAGTAAATGAACCCTTGGCAAAAAGCTATTTGCAAGCAATGAAAAACCTCTCTAAAACTCTTTCCATGGCCGGAAATGTAGCATTGCAAGATGTGGCACGTTTTCCAGAAGTGTTGTCTGTGCGCCAAGGGGCTGTGGACGAAGAACAACTATGGCAGGATGTAAGCTTTGTTTGCAAGCAAGCTCTTGAACAGTTTTGTCAAATGCGCCATACAGAAGGTAGCAGATTGCAGCAAGATATTCTTTCTCGTCTGGAAACTTTGGAAAATACCCTACATGCCATTGAGGAAAAAAGTGCTGGTCGGGTGCAGGCATATACACAAAAGCTCTATCAACGATTGCAAGAACTGTTGAAAGATGTATCCATAGAAGAAAGTCGGGTACTTACAGAAGCAGCAATTTTTGCAGATAAAACAGCAATCGATGAGGAAACTGTACGGTTGCAAAGCCATATTGGACAGTATAGGGAAATTTTGCAGCTATCCGAGCCAGTGGGAAGAAAACTGGATTTTCTTACACAAGAGTTAAACCGAGAAACCAACACCATTGGGTCAAAAGCGCAGGACTTGGAAATCACTCGCATGGTAGTGGACATGAAAGCGGAAATTGAAAAAATTCGAGAGCAGGTTCAAAATATTGAATAGTAACAAAAAAGGGAGTATGGTATGAAGCTTATTAACATTGGTTTTGGCAATATGGTAAACGCCCAAAAATTGGTGGCAATGGTAAGCCCAGAATCTGCACCCATCAAGCGCATTGTACAGGATGCCAGAGATTCCGGTAGGTTGATTGATGCCACCTATGGCAGAAGAACCAGAGCAGTTTTAATTACAGATTCGGACCATGTGGTGCTTTCGGCAATCCAGCCCGAAACAGTTGCAAACCGCTTGACCGATACCATTGAAGGAGAGCTGGAAGAAACGGAGGTTGAGGATGAATAACGAAAGGCATTTAGTTGTAATCTCTGGGCCTAGTGGATGCGGCAAGGATACAGTAGTAAAACATTTGTGCAAAGAGCATCCTGACATTGAGGTGTCTGTATCTGCCACTAGCCGTCAGCCTCGTGCTGGAGAAAAAGAAGGGGTAAATTATTATTTCCTAACACGAGAAGGCTTTGAACAAAAAATTGCAGCTGGGGAAATTTTGGAGTACACAGAATATTGTGGAAACTATTATGGAACACTAAAGCAAGAAGTAGACAAGCGAATTCAGCAAAACAAAACAGTGGTACTGGTTATTGAGGTGGAAGGTGCTGCAAATCTACGCCGGATGTATCCAGAATGTACAACAATTTTTATCCGTCCACCCAGCTATGAAGAACTGCGTGAGCGGCTTATGGGCAGAGGGACAGAAGACGAGGTGTCTATTCGCCGCCGTTTGGCACGTGCTGTGGAAGAAATGGAATATGCAGCTGAGTATCATTATGTGGTAATCAATTCTGTTATAGCAGAATGTGCCGAGGAAATTTATAATATTATTCAGCAACGACTAAAATAAGTCCTTTGGGGGATTGTTTTGATTGATATAGCACAGGTGGCTGTAAGCAGTGCAACCATCCATTTTGATAAACTTTATTCCTATGAGATTCCTTCCCATCTCAAACCAGCTGTACATATTGGCAGTATGGTGTTGGTTCCTTTTGGCAAGGGCAATCGCTGCCGAATGGCGATTGTTTTGGGTGTGCAACAACAAGAGGAATCTGTTGCATCAAAGTTCAAATCTTTATTGGATGTAGCTCCAGAGGAGTCTATACTCACCAGAGAATTGTTGGATATTGTAGGTTTTTTAAAAGAGCGAACCTTCTGCACATGGTATGATGCTGTCAAAGCGGTCATCCCCTATGGTGCCCAGTATAAAGCTGTGGAACAAGAGGGAAGGATGATGCTTCAAAAACAGCTAACTGCATATACAGAAACACAATATATCCTTGCCAAACCTTTGCCCGAAAAACCAAAACCCGGCCATAAGCAATTATTGGCGCAAAGTATTTTGCAGTATGGTGCACAAACAGCAAAGGTTTTGGCAGACATGGGCGTCAGTCGTGCTGTGTTGGAAAATTTGTGTGAAAAAGGTTATCTGGAAAAACAGCAGGTTCCCAGAAAAATAACACCCAAATTTTCTGCATCCCCTATAGACTTGCAGCTTTCCTACGAACAGCAACAGGTCTATGACCAATTGAAAAAGCAGCTGGATGGTGAGGCCCATGCAGCATTGTTGCATGGTGTAACTGCCAGTGGAAAGACAATTCTTTTTATTAAACTACTACAAGAAACCCTTCGACAAGGAAAGCAAGCACTGGTTTTGGTTCCCGAAATTGGGCTAACTCCCCAAATGGTGCAAAAACTTTCTGCTTTTTTTGGGGAGAAGGTTGCCGTTCAGCATTCTGCTCTCAATCATACAGAAAGGCTATTGCAATGGATTGACATTCAAAAAGGAAAGGCATCCATTGTTGTGGGAACTCGCAGTGCAGTTTTTGCCCCACTGGATAATATTGGTCTAATTATCATTGACGAGGAGCATGAAAAAACCTACCATTCAGAATCCAGTCCTCGCTACAAAGCCCATGATATTGCAAAGTTACGGGCAGCCAGTCATGGAGCGTTATTATTGCTGGCAAGTGCTACCCCCAGCATTGAGAGCTATTATGCTGCTCAACATGGAAAGTATCAACTTTACGAATTGACCCAGCGGTATTCCCGCCAACAACTTCCCAAGGTAGATATTATAGACATGCGTCAGGAATTGCAACAGGGCAATACTTCCCAATTAAGTAATGCTTTGCGGGTGCAAATTGCTGAAAATTTGGCAAGGGGAGAACAAAGCATACTGTTGCTCAATCGTCGTGGATACCAAACGGTTGCCATGTGTACCCAGTGCGCAGAGGTTATAAAGTGCACTTCTTGCAGTGTTCCTATGGTGTATCACAAAGCCCAAGAAAAACTTCTTTGTCATTACTGTGGAAAGGTTCTTTCTCCAGTGCCCACACTCTGCCCATGCTGTGGGGGCACCTTGCGATACACTGGATTTGGGACCCAGCGCATAGAAGAAGAATTGACCCAAACCTTCCCACAGGCAAGAGTTTTGCGGATGGACCAAGATTCCACTGCAAAGAAGGATGCCCACGAAATTTTGTTTAAACAATTTGCAGCAGGGGAGTATGATATTCTCCTAGGTACACAAATGGTGGCAAAAGGGCTGGATTTTCCTAAAGTTTCTCTTGTGGGGGTGTTGGGCATTGACCAGATGCTTTTTGCCCAGGGCTTTCGTGCCTGCGAAACAGTGTTTAGCTTAATTACCCAAGTGGTAGGTCGTGCAGGAAGGTCAGACTTGCCAGGGAGAGCCATTATCCAAACTATGGACTCTCAAAATACTGTATTGCAGCTTGCTGCAAAACAAGACTATAAAACCTTTTACCAGCAAGAAATTGCTTTTCGTAAATTTAGCTTATATCCTCCCTTTTGCAGTATCTGTATGGTACTGTTTACAGGAGAGAAAGAAGCTGCTGTGGCACAAGCTGCCGCAGGATTTGGAAGAATTTTGGCGAAAGAGGCAGAAAAAGCACCCCATATTCCTTTGCGAGTGCTGGGGCCTGCCCCCTTGCATATTGCCATGGTCAAAAATCAATATCGCTACAAACTTACCATAAAATGCCGTGAAGACAATAGTTTTCGCCAGTTGATGGAGCAAGTTTTGCAGCTGTATGCTGACCATGGTTTATCCGCCAAAGCGACCGTTTCTTTAGATTTACACTCGGATGCAGACTTGTAAAGGCTGCGGAAGATTGTTTGATAAATTTTATGACTATTACATTTGGAGGTTACAAAGATTATGGCTTTGAGAGAAATTGTACAAGACGGAGACCCAATTTTGAAAAAAGTGTGCCGTCCTGTAACAAACTTTGATGAAAAATTAGGACAGTTACTGGATGACATGAAAGAAACCCTCTGGCATGCCAATGGGTTGGGTTTGGCAGGCCCACAAGTGGGTGTAATGCGCCGTGTGTTTATCTGCTTGGATGACCGTGAGTTTGGAGAGGATGAGGAAATTCCCGCAGACTGGGAGCCAAAATTTATTGAGTTTGTGAACCCAGAAATTTTGGAACAATCAGGGGAAGTAACCTTGTACGAAGGCTGTTTGTCTTTTCCCGGCCGCAATGGTGCCATTACTCGCCCTCAAAAGGTGAAAGCTCGTGCACAAGACCGCCATGGCAATGTATTTACCATTGAAGCAGAAGATATGCTCGCTCGCTGCATCTGCCACGAAAGCAACCATTTGGATGGTGTGACAATTTTGGACTTGGCAACTCGTTTTTATGAGGATGAATATCCCGAAGAGCAGGAGGAATACTAATGCGTATCCTGTTTATGGGAACTCCAGACATTGCCGCCTATTGTTTGGAACAGCTAATACAGGCAGGGCATGATATTTGTGGCGTTTTTACACAGGCAGACAAACCTGTTGGACGCAAACAAGTGGTGGTGCCTCCTCCTGTGAAGGTGGTGGCAGAGCAGCACCACATTCCTGTGTTTCAACCTGCAACCTTGCGAGATGGTCAGGCAGAAACTCAAATTGCTCAGTTTGCCCCAGAATTATGTGTAGTAGTGGCTTATGGAAAGTTGTTGCCGGCCTCTTTGCTCCATTTGCCAAAACATGGTTGTATCAATCTCCATGTTTCCCTTTTGCCAAAATACCGTGGCAGTGCGCCGGTACAATGGGCAGTGCTGAACGGGGATAAAGAAACTGGTGTTTCCATTATGTATCTGGATGAGGGAATGGATACAGGAGATATTTTGAAAGTTTGCCCCATCTCCATTGATGAAAATGAAACCAGTGGAGAATTGTTTGAAAAAGTAACCGCTGTAGGTGCCAAGACTTTACTAGAAGCCATTGAGGAAATTGCAGAGGGAAAAGCTGTTGCAACTCCTCAAGACCATGACAAAGCAACTATGGCCCCCATGCTTAAAAAGGAAATGGCAGAGTTTACCTTTGGAAAACCTGCACAAGAGTTGCATAATCTTGTGCGTGGAATGAATCCATGGCCTATCGCTTTTTTTATGTATGAAGGAAAAAAAGTAAAAGTAACTAGAAGCCGCCTAGAGAATATGGAAGGGAAGCCGGGAGAAATTCTCAGCACAAAACCATTGATTGTTGCTTGTCAACAAGGAGCATTGCAACTGGTGGAGGTGGTTCCCGAAGGCAAACGCCCCATGGAGGGCTCTGCATGGGCAGCAGGTAGAAGATTCTCCATAGGGGATTGTATTGAAAAATAAAATCCCCCTAGAATGATTGTAAAAATTTTGTATCAGGCATAGTTTTGTCACATTTATATGGTACACTGATAATTTCAAAAACCAGATAAATATTCCCTCATGTAGCAAAAATACAGTTGCTTTCTAATAGAATTGGTTTTTGCAAACAAGGAAAGGAGAAATGACAAATGCCCTTTTATTTTTTACCAGATAGATATTATATCTTGCTGGTCATCCCTGCCATGCTAATTGCGCTTTTGGCACAGATGAATGTAAAATCTACCTTTGCGAAGTATAGCCGTGTCCGAACTTTGGAAGGACTGACAGGAGCACAAGCAGCCAGAAGAATCTTGGATGCCAATGGTTTAAGCCATATCCGCATTGAACCAGTGCAGGGAAACCTGACTGACCATTATGACCCTTCTGCAAAGGTGGTGCGCCTTTCTCAAAATGTCTATGGCAGTGCAACTGTTGCAGCGGTGGGAGTGGCGGCCCACGAAACAGGCCATGCCATTCAGCACTCTGTGGAGTATGCCCCTTTGCAATTTCGGAATGCAATTATTCCTATCACAAATATTGGCTCTCAGCTTTCCATTCCTATGGTACTGTTGGGTTATGTAATGGGATTTCAACCTTTGGTAAGCATTGGTATTTTGCTGTTTAGCTTGGCAACTGTGTTCCAACTTATCACTTTGCCAGTAGAATTCAATGCCAGCCAGCGTGCTCTAAAAACCTTGGATTCCTATGGTATGGTAAATGCACAAGAACATGCTGGAGTAAAGCGAGTGCTGACCGCCGCTGCCTTAACCTATGTGGCAGCCTTGATTGTAAGTGTAGCCAACCTGTTGCGATTGATTTTGTTATTTGGAAATAGAAGAGATGATTGAGAAAAAAGGAAAGAGTGGCCGTGCAGTAGCTGTGGAAGCACTGCTAAAGCAAGAGCAGGAAGGATATTCCAATCTAGTGCTGGATGCCACACTAAAAAAATTTCAACTAGAGGCAAGAGAGGCTGCCTTTGCCAGTGCTGTATTTTATGGAGTACTAGAAAGAAAATATACTCTAAACTGGATGTTGCAGCAGTGCATAAAGAAACCATTGGAAAAGCTGGATGCTCCAGTTAGAGCCATTTTGCAATCTGGTTTGTATCAAGCTGTTTACTTGGATAGCGTTCCCATTTCTGCGGCTGTAAATGAATCAGTAAAACTCACCCGTCAGTTTCGCAAATCCAGTGCTAGCGGATTGGTAAATGCAGTGCTGAGGAAAGCTGTTCTTATCCAGCCACAGAATGCCAGTTTTTCAAATCCAATGGAGAAGTTGAGTGTGCGATACTCTGTGAGTATGCCCATTGCTGAGCATTTTTGGAAATGGTACGGAGAAAACGCCAACCATATTCTAGAAGGCTTTTTTGAAAAACCGGTGCTGGCTGTACGGGTAAATACTGTAAAAACTACCCCTCAACAACTAATGGAATCTTTGCAAACAGAGGGATGGCAGGCAGTAGAAGGCCCTATTCCCAATAGCTTGTTGTTGACTGGTCGGGGAAGTGTTGTGCAGACAGAGGCTTTTGCAAAGGGTTTGTTTCATGTACAAGGGCTTGCTTCTCAACTTGCCTGTCTTTGCCTTTCTCCCACTGAGGGGAGCAAAACACTAGATGTATGTGCTGCCCCGGGTGGAAAAAGTGCTACACTTGCACAGTATATGAACAACAAAGGGCAGCTTCTTTGTACCGATGGTGCCAAAAATCGTGTTTCCCTTATCCAATCCACTGTTTCCCGTTTGGGAATTAGCATTGCTTCAGCTAGTTGGCAGGATGCGAGCCAGCCGGTTGCTGCCATGGAACAAGCGGATTTTGCCTTGTGTGATGTTCCTTGCAGTGGTTTGGGAATTTTGGCAAAAAAGCCTGATATTCGCAGTAAACAGCTAGACAAAATGGAGGAGCTATATCCTCTTCAACAGCAGATTTTGCAAAGGACTGCTTCTTACTTAAAACGCCATGGAAGATTGGTCTATTCCACCTGTACCCTAAACCCTCAGGAGAATCAGCAACAAATAAAATCTTTTTTGCAAGCCAATAACAATTTTCGATTGGTTCAACCGCCATGGATTCCCCATGGAGCAATATTGGAGGACAACATGCTTACAATACTGCCATATAAGGGGTTGTACGATGGCTTTTTTATCGCTATTTTGGAGAGATGTGACAAATGAAAGAACAGCTCAACTCTTTAACACAGCAGCAATTGACAGAGCTCATGGAACAGATGGGGCAACCCGCTTTTCGAGCAAAACAAATTTTTCGTTGGATTCATGAAAAGCAGGTTACCGATTTTTTTCAGATGACCGACCAGCCCAAAAGCCTACTAGAACAACTTAGCCAAAGGTTTGAACTTGTCCAGTTGGTAGTGGCACGTAGGCAACAGTCTAAGGATGGAACCATTAAATTTTTGTTCCAGTTGCCAGATGAAAATTGTATAGAAACTGTACTAATGCGGTACAATTATGGCAATACTGTTTGTGTTTCCACACAGGTGGGTTGTCGCATGGGTTGCCGCTTTTGTGCTTCTACACAAGCCGGATTGGTTCGCTCTTTAACAGCCGGAGAAATTGCTGCCGAGGTATATGCTGCGGGGAAAGACATTGGGGAGAGAATTTCTCACATTGTTTTAATGGGTATCGGAGAACCACTGGATAATTTTGATAATGTGATGGATTTTCTATCTATCATTTCTTCTCCCTTAGGCGTAAATATTGGTATGCGAAATATTAGCCTTTCCACTTGTGGATTGGTGCCCATGATTGACAAATTGGCAGAGCGAAAATTACAGCTTACTTTATCCATTTCCCTCCATGCACCCAATAATGCCATGCGCAGTCAAATGATGCCGGTGAACAATGCTTATCCTGTGGAACAGTTGGTGGCAGCTTGTCGCCGCTATCAACAGCATACCGGTCGCCGCATTAGTTTTGAATATTCCATGGTAAAGGGAGTTAATGATAGTGCTGCCACTGCCAAAGAACTTGCACAGCTTATTAAAGGCATGGGGGCTCATGTGAATTTAATTCCCATCAATCCAGTGGATGGCAGTCCCTATTCCGCCACAGATGCAGCAAATGTAAAGCGATTCCAACAGCAATTGGAACAGCTTGGAGTAAATGCTACCATCCGCCGTCGTTTGGGCAGTGATATTAGTGCTGCCTGTGGACAACTTCGCAGAGAGGCCAGAGAGGATGCTTTGAAATGATTATTTCGGGGAAAACGGATATTGGAAGGCGACGAAAAGAAAATCAGGATACTTGGCGTGCTGGAAGAAAAGGTAATGCCTTTGCTTGGGCTGTAGTTTGTGATGGTATGGGTGGACAGCGAGCCGGACGGCTGGCAAGTTGCACTGCCATTTCCAGCGTGGAGCAACAGTTTTCCCACACCGACCTAGTGACAGCCGAAAATCCCGGAATCCTTTTGCAGCATATTGTGGAAAAGGCAAATGAAGAGGTGTTTCACCGTGCTGTGGAAGGTGGTGCGGATACCTTTGGCATGGGAACTACCATTGCAGCAGTGGTTTTGCGCAATAGAGATGCATTCTATGCCCATGTGGGAGATTCTAGGGTATATCTTTTCCGAAAAAATACACTGGTTCAATTAACTAGAGACCATTCCCGTGTGCAAGAAATGGTAGAATCTGGTCAAATTACCGAGCAACAAGCCCGCTTTCACCCCGAGCGTAATCGAATTACTCGTGCACTGGGAGTACATCAGCAAGTACAGGTAGATGTTGGAAGTATTCCTGTAGAACCGGGGGATGAATTTTTGTTGTGTAGTGATGGATTAAGTGGCCCTTTGTCTTCTCAAGAAATTGCCGAGATTTTGGCCCATTATCCTATCTACCAACAAGCAAGGTCTTTGGTGGAGGAAGCCAACCAACAAGGCGGCCCCGATAATATCACCGCAGTGGTTATGCAGATAGCTCAGGAGGAGAAGGATGGATAATCTGATAGGAAAGGTACTAGATGACAGCTACCGGCTGGATGAATTGATTGGTGTAGGCGGTATGGCAAATGTCTACCGAGCCTATGACCTAAAAAAAGACCGTACAGTTGCCATTAAGGTATTGAGAGAGGAGTTTTTGGACAATGTGGAGTTGGTTCGACGGTTCAAAAATGAATCCAGAGCCATCTCTGTATTAAATCATCCCAACATTGTAAAAGTGTATGATGTTTCCATTACACCACAGTTGCAATATATTGTAATGGAATATCTAAATGGCATTACTTTAAAGGAGTATCTAAAACAACGTGGAAGGGCACTGCCATGGAAAGAGGCCATTCACTTTGTTGCACAAGTGTTGCGAGCTTTGGAACATGCCCACGCCAATGGCGTAGTGCATCGAGATATAAAGCCGCAAAATATTATGCTGCTGGCAGATGGAAGCGCAAGAGTAATGGATTTTGGCATTGCGCGCATTTCTCGCTCAGAAAGCCAAACTGTTACCGACAAGGCCATTGGTTCTGTTCATTACATTAGCCCCGAGCAAGCAAAAGGCGATATCACCGATGCAAAAGCGGATATTTATTCGGTGGGGGTAATGATGTATGAAATGCTCACCAATACACTGCCCTTTGATGCAGATAGCCCTGTTTCGGTAGCCATGAAGCAAATTACCGACACAGCAACGCCCTTGCGAGAAATTGACCCTTCTATCCCAGAGGCTTTGGAAGAGATTGTGGAACGGGCAATGGCAAAAGAGCCTGCCGCCCGGTATCCCTCTGCCAGCGATATGTTGGCAGATATTGAGGAATTTAAAAGGAACCCAAGCATTCGTTTTGAGTATAAAAAGCTCATTGCAGATGCTGCCACACAAAAAAGAACTATGACAAATCAAACCAACCGTACAGGCAATACAGCCACTACAAAAAAAGCTACCCCACCAAAAAAACGGAAGAAAAGCCATAGTATAGTAATTCCCGTTATGTTGGGAATGGCTTTGGCTTTTGCTTTAGGTTCTGCTTTTCTTTGCTATAATATCTTTACTACTTCCAGCAATATGTTGTTTAGTGATAAGCCAAATGTGGAGCTGGAAAACTTTATTGGAATGACACAGGCAGATGTGAAGTCCAATAAAGAGTACACAAAAAATTTCAAAATTCAATGGCAGGAAGAATATAATCCCAACTATGAACAGGGGATTATTTATGAGCAGAGCCCTCGCGCCCCCAAAGAGGTAAAGCAAGGGCAAACTGTGGTGTTGAAGGTAAGTATGGGAACAGAAATCCTTACTGTGCCCGATGTAACAAGTATGACTCGTGATAGTGCACAGCAAAAACTTCGGGAAGAAGGGTTTACTGTTACTATTCGCCCAGATAGAAATAGCAGTGCAGCAGTAAATACAGTAGTAAAAACAGAGCCTGCTGCCAATGAACAGTTGCCACAGGGCAGCACTATTACCCTATATGTGGCACAGGCCGCCATCGAAACAGAATGTACAGTGCCAGACATTCGCAATCTAAGCCCCGGCGATGTAGTTACTGCTTTAAGTAGTGTGAGATTGATTGCCGGTCAAGTGACAGAAGAATATAGTGCTTCTGTTCCGGCTGGTATGGTAATCTCTCAAAGTGTCGAACCAGGAACCAAAGTCCGTATTCATAGCCGAATTAACTATACTGTTTCTTTGGGACCACCTCCTGTAACACTAAGCGTTTCTTATAGCGGAGAATTGAAAGTAGGGCAAAGTACTACCTTTACTGCTGTAGTAGGAAATGCTGACCCCAACACAGTTGTATGGAATGTGGGAACCAAAAGCGGTACTGGTTCCAGCTTTACTGTAAAATGGGAAGCTGAGGGAACCTATACAGTAAGCGCACAAGTTGCTGGAACACCAGCAGAGGTAACAGTTTATGTAGAGAAGGGAAGTTGCCCCGTTTGTGGTTCAACAGAACATCTGGTGCATCCCTCTCCCACGCCAATTCCTACACCTTCTCCCACCCCTGTTCCTACAGTGCCTCCAGTAGATAGTTCTTCCTCTACCCCTTCTGATAGTGGAAGCAGTTCAACTCCTTCTGGTGGAAGCAGCGACTAAAAAGGGGAGAGAAATCATGCCATTTGAAAATTATATTGTGAAAGGCATTGGTGGTTTTTACTATGTAAAAACCACCAATGGCATTGTAGAATGTAAGCCAAGAGGAATTTTCCGAAAGCAAAAAATTTCTCCCGTTGCTGGAGATTTTGTCACTTTAGAGCAAGAGGGAAATCAGGCAGTAATTGCAGAAATTCATCCTCGTAAAAATTTATTTATTCGCCCCCCCATTGCCAATTTGGATATTTTGTTTATTGTAGTTTCTACAGTGCAACCTGTCCCTAGCACTCGTGTCGTTGATAAATTGACAACCATTGCTGTGCATAAAGGGGTTCAGCCCGTTTTAGTTTTAACAAAAACAGATATTCAACCAGATGAACAACTAAAAAATATTTATGCTTCGGCAGGAATTCCGGTGATTGAGGTGGATTACAATACCCCAACCTCTTTAGATAAAATTCGGGAATATTTGCCCGGAAAAATAGCCGCTGTTTGTGGAAACTCTGGTGTGGGAAAATCCACTTTGCTCAATGCCTTGTTGCCCCATTTGCAACGAGAAACAGGAAATATCAGCCAGAAATTGGGCAGAGGAAAGCATACCACCAGAGAGGTGGAGCTGTTGGAAGCATATGGCGGTTTGCTGGCGGATACTCCCGGCTTTGCAAGTTTGGATACCAGCCGAGCACTGCATATCCCCAAAGACGAGCTGCAACATGCCTTTCCAGAATTTCAGCCATATTTTGGACAGTGCAAATTTACAGGCTGTGCCCATGTTGCTGAAAAAGGTTGTGCAGTGAAAGCCGCATTGGAAGAGGGAAAGATTCAGCCTACTCGTTACGAAAGCTATGTTGCATTGTATGAGGAAGCAAAGGATGTGAAAAAATGGGAACTGCCTTAAAGACAAACCGCTGTGTAATTTTGGGAGCAGCACCTATTTTTTCTCAGGCGAAACAACTTGTACATCCTTCGGATTATATCATTGCAGCAGATGGCGGATGGCAAACCGCCCAGCAAATGGGATGGAACACAAATTGCATTTTGGGGGATTTTGATAGTTCTCCCTGTCCAGAGCGAGAAAATGTAATTGTGTTACCAACAGAAAAAGATGATACTGATACCCACTATGCCACAAAATTGGCAATTTCGGAAGGATTTCGGGATATTTTATATTTAGGTGTACTGGGCGGGATGCGATTAGACCATATGTTGGGAGCTTTGCAGTCTGCCTACTATGCCAAGAATCATGGTGCAAAGGTGCTATTATCAGATGGAGTGACACAGATACAACTTTTGCAAGGTCCAGAAAAAATAATCCTTTCTTACCTAGAAAATCATTATTTTTCAGTAATTCCTTGGTTTGGCACAGTAGATGGCGTGTCTATTGAAGGGGGAAAATATGCTGTTAAAAATGTTCAGTTAACCCCAGACTACCCTCTGGGCGTCAGCAATGAATTTGTAAAAGATTCTGTGACAATATCCATTAAAAAGGGTAGCTTACTAGTAATAACTACTCCAAAATAGCCAAAGGCAGGTTCTCTTGTACTATAAAGGGGACCTGCTTTTTCTACAAAATAAAAAAATAAATATATTTCTTTTTAAAAATCTGTTATAATAAAACAAAATCCAGTATAAAAGTACCATTAATTGAAAAAAATTCCATATAAATTTATTGTTTTTATAAATATGGAAAAGTGAAATTAGGAGGGTCATATATGAAGTTGACGGAACAGTGGATTTTATCACAGGCACCCAATGCATCAGCTGCACAAAATGGACGAAAGTTGTCCCAAAGGGGAAGTTTTTCTCAGCTAGGAAAAACAGAAGATGGAACCCTTTTCTGGGCTGACTGTGCAGGTAGTGGAAAAAATCCCTATCACACCTCCATTGATTTTACCAATGAGGAAGCACCAACCTGCCGTTGCTCTTGCCCCAGTCGGCAATTTCCCTGTAAGCATGCTTTGGGATTGATGTTTGAAATTTTGGCAGAAAAGCCCTTTGTGGTGACAGAAATTCCTGAAGATTTGGCACAAAAACGGGCAAAGCAAGCAGCAAGAGCCGCAAAGAAAGAGCAAGCAAAAGAACAAGGCGAAACCTCTGCAAAGCCCAAAAAAGTAAACACTGCTGCAAAAGCAAAGAAAATTAAAAAGCAGCTTGAAGGATTGGACAAGGCACAACAAATGATGACGGACCTGCTTTCTCATGGCTTGGGAACACTGGCAGGTACTTCTGTAAAAACCTATCAAGCATTAGCCAAGGATTTGGGAAGCTACTACCTCACAGGTGCACAAATAGCATTTTTGCGTTTGGCAAAGGAAGTAGAAGATATTCAAAAACATCCAGATAATGCAGATTATCAAGAGGCTGTTCGCATCTTAATTTGGTTGAATGCAATGATTCAAAAATCTCGCAGTTTCCTACAAGAAAAACTGGATAAAAAAGAGTATGATATAGAAGACAATCTCCTTTATGAGGCATTAGGTGGTATTTGGAAGCTGGAGGAGTTGGAGAGAATCGGCTCTGTAAAAGAAAATATCACATTGGTACAGCTTTCATTTGATGTTATTTTTGACCCTGCCAAAAAAGAATATATCGACCGTGGCTATTGGATGGAATTGGAGAGTGGAGAAATCCACCAAACTTTGAATTATCGCCCTGTAAAGGCTTTGCAATATGTGAAAGCAGAGGATAGTTGTTTTGAAGCGGTAAAAGCACCAAAAGTCTGTTATTATCCCGGCACCGGAAACCAGCGCATTCGCTGGGATGGCTGCTCTATGGAGCCTGTTACTGCTGATATGGTGCAAAAGCTGCGCTCCTACGCACAGCAGGATTTGACACAAGTAACAAAATTGGTAAAAAACGAAATTAAAAATACACTGGCAGAAAAATATTTAGGTGTTGCCGTTGCCTATAACCGCATTGGTAAAGTAGGGGATGAGATGGTACTGGAAGATGAGAAAGGTCAGCGCATTGTACTGAGAAACCGTCCAACAGAGGGGGAAGACCACGATTCTATCTCCAAACTATTTTGGTTGCCCAATGGAGAGTGGCTGGAACATCAGGTATTATTTGGATTGATGTTCTACGATTCTACAGATGGAACCATCTGCCTCCATCCCTATAGCATTTTGACTAATCAACAAATTATTCGCCTGCAATATTAAAAAAGGGGGGTACTTCTATGAATCCATTAGTAGAGTTAAAAGAGCGTTTAGTATATAGCACCGTTGCGGGTACACAACTATTGCAAGAAGATTTTCGTCTAAAACGTACCATGGAAATGTTTGCACAGTTGGCACAAAAAAATCCTGTTTTTGCTAAAATTTACACTGGTTTGCAACAGCTTTTGCAAGGGGAAAAAGACCAACAAGGTATTCTATTGATGAATCTATTGGGGCTAGTAGATGCAGTGCTTTACACACAAGCGGGTTGTGGCATTGAGGGAGATTTTACCCCTATAGACAACAAAGAAAACCTAGGCACAGTGGTACAGGTAAGATACAGCGAAATTCAACCCCTTTTGCAAGCTTTGACCACCACTGGTTCTGGTCGTATGGAGGTATTGACCAACACCATCCTATATAGTCCCCATGTGCTGGCAGATTATCGGGTTATTCATGCTTTGATAGAGGATTTGGACGATGTTTATGGTGAGATGGCATCCCTAATACAGCAGGTAGTAAAATGCTTGGGAACAGGAGAGCAGATAGCTCTTCATGACCCCAATGATTATTTTATAATGAAACACTACTCTTTGCCCCATGTGGATAAAAGCCAGTTGATTTCCCTGTTGAAAAAAGACTTTGACCCACAGGGTAGAAAACTTATGGCAAACAAATTGTCTTTGATTGGCTCCATTGCAAAAGAAGAAGAAAACCCATGGTATCTCTCTTTGCTGGAAACAGCAAAAAAGGATGTTCGAGAACAACTAATATTCTGCTTAGGCTACAGCGAAGAAAATATCCCCTTGTTGTTGGAATTGGTCAATAAAGAGAGAGGAAAAAACAAGGAGGCTATAAACAACGTATTGGGCAAGCATACCTTTCCGGGTATGGTTGACTTTTGGAAAGAACAAATTAAGAAAAATCCCAATGCTGTGTGTCATCTTCAATATGGTCAGTCGGATGAAATCTCGGATATGCTGGCGGAACATCTAAAAGCACAATGTTTCCAACTTATACACGGGAGAGAGCCTGCCAAAGAAAGCGATTTGACAAATTTAACAAATGGAATGTATGCCACTGTTGGCAAAATTTCCTCGGGAATGTTGGATTTTTATCACTGGATATTGGATAACATCGGTTCACTAACCAATAAAAAATATGAAAAAGTGTTTGGAAAAGGCGGAATGGCCTATGTATTGCGTCATGTAATTTCCGAAACATTGGTATACTCTTGCCCCCAAGAAATGGTAGACTTTTTGGATAATCTTCCACAAAAGGATGTAAACATCCTAGCACAGTCTTGCTTTATCAGCGATTTACTTACAAAATCCGCCTCTTATGTATACGACAAATGGCATAAGCAAGAAACTCTCACTCCCAAAGTGGTTGACACATGGCTTGGAGATTGCGTTTTCTATCACTATGGTATTTACTATGCAAAAATTTATTCCAGAATGTCCTCTGGCGACGTTTCTGGATACTATTCCAATATCACTAGAAAACTAAAGGAACCATTGGATTTGCGCTGGTTTGATTGGATGATGGAACGGAATGCAAGTGGTTTGCTTTCCAATCTAACACCAAATGGCCCCTTAGAATTGCTCCAAACAGTAGGAGAGTACTTCCACAAGCGGGCATTAACTACACCATGGAAACAAAAAGTAAGTTATCATTCTGTTAGCGAAACATTGGAATGTTTGCGCATGATGAATCGTTGCGGCTGTACAGATTTTCGAGGTACAGTATTGGCAATGTGCAAGCAATCTCCCAGTATTTCTTGGTGGAATCTGCGACCCGTCTTACAGCGTTACTATGAATTTGCCGGCGCAGAAAGTACCTTTGCAGAGGCACAAGACATTTTGCAATTCTACAATGAATCTTACCAAGGGGGAAAGACCGTGGAAGAATTGCGCAACCATCTCGTGGATGAAGGATTCTTGAAAGTATAAGATAGCAAAATCCATAGTTGCCTTATACCATTACAAGGAGGTGTTCCTACGGCGAATCCATTGGCAGAATTAAAAGAGCGTTTGGTATATAGCACAGTTGCAGGAACACAATTGCTGCAAGAAGATTTTCGGCTAAAGCGTACTGTGGAATTGTTTGCGCAGTTAGCAAACAAAAATCCTGTTTTTTGCAAAATTTACACTGGATTGCAGCAGCTTTTGCAAGCAGAAAAGGAACAACAAGGTGTTTTGTTGCTCAATTTGTTAGGACTAGTGGATGCAGTGCTTTACACCCAAGCAGGTTACGGCATTGAAGGAGAATTTTCCCCTTTGGATAATAAGGGAAACTTAAATACAGTAACACAGGCAAAATATAGTGAGATTCAACCCCTTTTACAAGCCTTGCATACCACTGGCTATGGCAACCGGTTGGAAACATTGACCAACGCCATGCTATACAGTCCCCATGTGCTGGCAGACTATCGCATTATCCATGCTTTGGTAGACCATTTGGATAATTCCTATACCGATATGGCAAAGGAAATCCGGCGTTTAGTAAAATGTTTGGGAACAGGGGAACAGATATATCTGAAAGACCCCAATGATTATAACATGGTCAAGCCGTATTCTTTGCCCTATGTGGATAAAAAGCAGTTGGTGGCACTTCTGAAAAAAGATTTTGCCCCACAGGGTAAAAAAGTCATGGCCACAAAATTGTCTTTGATTGGTTCCATTGCAAAGGAAGAAGAAAATGCTTGGTATCTCTCTTTACTAAAAACAGCTAGAAGGACTGTTCGGGAACAACTGATGCTCTGTTTAGGGTACAGTGAAGACAACATCCCCTTGCTGTTGGAATTGCTCAACAAAGAGCGAGAAGCAAACAAAGGAGCAATATACAGCGTATTGGGTAACCACACTTTTGCTGGTATGATTGACTTTTGGCAAGAAGAGTTTCAGAAAAATCCCATGTCTGTTCAATATCTCCAGTATACACAATCGGATGAAATTTCGGACATGTTGGCAGACCATTTAAAAAAACAATGTGTCCATATCATACAGAAAAAGGACTCCTCCCAAGAAGGCTACTTGCCCAATGGAATGTATGCTGTGGTTGGCAAAACCTCCGCAAAAATGTTGAAGTTTTACTGCTGGATATTGGACAATATAGACTCTTTGACAAACACAAAATACCATGAAAGAGTATTTGGAAAAGGCGGCATTGCTTACATATTGTGCCATGTAATTTCCGAAACATTGGTATATTCCTGTCCCCAACAAATGGTAGACTTTTTGGATGACCTTCCCCAAAAGCACGCCGACCTGCTTGCAGAGGCTTGTTTTATTAGCGATTTGTTGACAAAATCCGCTGCTTATGTATACGATAAGTGGCATGACAAAGAACCCCCAACACCGAAAATACTTGAAGCATGGCTTGAAGATGACATTTTGCATTATCAGGGCTATCATATAAGAATTTTATCCAAAATGTCAGCCCTTACTCCCATGGGATATTACTATGGAAGTATCACCAGACAATTTAAGGAACCATTGGATTCGCGCTGGTTCCATTGGATGATACAACGAGATGCAAGCGATTTACTTTATCTTCTAATGCCAGATGGCCCGGAAGAATTGCTCCAAACAGTGGGGGCATATTTCCATAGGTTGGCAATGGACACCCCATGGACAGAAGGAACGAATGTATCTGTAAAAACATGGCAGTGCTTGCGCATGATGAACCGCTGTGGCTGTAAGGATTTTCGGGGCACAGTGGTGGCAATGTGTCGGCATTTGCCTTCCATTTCCCACTATCATGTGACTTCTACTTTAAGTGTTTACTGTGAATTTGCCGGTCTGGAAAGTACCCGTGCAGAGGCACAAGATATTTTGAAATTTTACAATGAATTTTACCAAGACAGAAACAAAGCAAAAGAATTGCGTAAATATCTCATAAATGAAGGATTTTTAAACGTATAAGGGAGGAAATTGCACATGCAAACCGTACAAAGATTACCAGCCGAGGAACTATTTAAGGCAGAAATTGAGGCACTTATCGCTGCCGAAAAAGACCCTATCCCCACAGGATGGAAGATGTCGCCAAAATCTGTACTTACATACATTTGTGGTGGAAAGGTAGGCGACACCACCATTACCCCCAAATATGTGGGCAACCGTCGATTGGTGGAAATTTGTATTGCCACATTGGTTACCGACCGAGCTTTGTTGCTTATTGGAGAGCCCGGTACCGCAAAATCTTGGCTAAGTGAGCATTTAACTGCTGCCATCAATGGCGATTCCACCAAAGTGGTACAGGGTACCGCTGGAACCACAGAGGAGCATATTCGCTATTCTTGGAACTATGCCATGCTGATTGCAAAAGGCCCCTGCCCCGAAGCTATGGTAAAAAGCCCCATCTACCGAGCCATGGAAAGCGGAAGCATTGCCCGTATGGAAGAAATTTCCCGTTGTGCCAGCGAGGTACAGGATGCTCTGATTTCTATTTTGTCCGAAAAGCGAGTTGCTGTGCCAGAGTTGGGAGTAGAGGTGCCAGCCCAAAAGGGATTTTCTGTTATTGCCACAGCCAACACCCGTGATAAGGGCGTAAATGATATGTCTGCCGCCCTAAAGCGTCGTTTTAATATTGTGGTTTTGCCTGCCCCTGCAAACCTGAAAACAGAAATGGAAATTGTTCAGAATCGTGTAAAACAGCTTTCTGCTGGTCTGGATTTGTACGCACAGTGTCCATCGGAAGATGTAGTAGAGCAGGTTGTTACTATTTTCCGAGAGTTGCGCACCGGAGCAACATTGGATAAAAAGCAGAAGGTAAAAACCACCAGTGGTGTGCTTTCCACTGCGGAGGCAATTTCTCTGTTGACAAACTCCATGGCATTGGCAGGCAGTTTCGGTAGCGGAGAAATTGAGCCGGCAGACTTGGCGGCTGCATTGCAAGGTGCCGTTGTAAAGGATGAAGAGAATGACAGTGTAAGCTGGAAAGAATATCTGGAAAATGTAATGAAAAAGCGGGGTGCTGCATGGCTTCCCCTGTATCGTGCCTGCAAGGAGCTGAATTGATATGGCAAGTCCGGTTTATTTTGGTGTAAGGCACCTTTCTCCTGCGGCGGCGCACTATGTCCGCAAGGAATTAGACCGTGTGCAGCCAGACATTGTATTGATTGAAGGTCCCGCAGACCTGACAGAGCAGATGCACTGGTTTTGTCATCCACAAACTAAATTGCCCGCCGCCATCCTCGCCTATACCCAGCAAACCCCCATCCATACTTTGCTTTACCCCTTTGCAGAATATTCGCCGGAGTATCAAGCAATTTTATGGGCAAATAAGCACAAGGTACCTTGTCGCTTTATGGATTTGCCCTCCAGCGTAATGCTTGCCATCCGACAAAGCAAAGAAGAAGAACAAGACCAAGACCAGCCACAAAAGGAAATACAGGGTAGAACCACCGAGGAAGTCTACCAGCAGTTGGAAACCCTTTTAGGAGAATCCCACGACACATTTTGGGAGCGAAAATTTGAGCAGTTGGAGGGAAACTATCTGGAGGCGGCTGCAGAGTTTGGAAAACAACTGCGGCAAAGTGCCACCGACCCAGCCTTTCGCACAGCAGAAAATCTGGTACGAGAAGCTTACATGAAACGGTGTATTCAACAAGCCCAGCAAGAGGGGAAAGAAAAAATCTTTTGTGTATGTGGTGCCTATCATGTGGAAGGGCTGGAACAAAATAGCCCTATGACTGACCAAGAAGAAAAAATGCTCCCCCGTGTGGAAACCAATGCCACCCTGATGCCCTATTCCTACTATCGGTTGTCCGCCCGTTCGGGATATGGTGCAGGAAATCAGGCACCAGCCTATTTTGAGTTGCTTTGGAATGCTCTCAAGGAAGGCAATATCCAGCAGGCAGGCTATCGCTACCTTTCAGAATTGGCTGCCTCCCAGCGAAAGCTAGGGCAGATGACCTCCTCCGCAGAGGTTATTGAGGCAGCACGGCTGGCAAATGCACTGGCATTTATGAGAAATAGCAAGTATCCTGTGTTGCAGGATTTGCGGGATGCTGCAATCACTTGTATGGGCCATGGTAACCTATCAGAAATTTCTGTTTCTGTGGCAAAGGTAGAGATTGGCACAAAAATTGGTCAACTGCCAGAGGGAGTCAGTCGTACTTCTATACAGGATGATTTTTATAGGCAATTAAAAGAGTTGAACCTAGAAAAATACCGCACTCCAGAAGTGCAACGGCTGGATTTGGATTTGCGGGAAAAGCTGCGTGTAAAATCCGAAAAAGCTGCATGGATGGATTTGAACCGTTCCTTTTTCTTGCACCGTTTGCGGGTGCTCAACATTGGCTTTGCAACTCCTACGCCTACCCGAAGCGAAGGAGCATGGGCAGAGGCTTGGAATCTGCGCTGGATTCCAGAAACAGAAATCGAAATGGTAGAAGCTGCCCTTTTGGGAGAAACTGTTTCTCTTGCTTGCTCCTTTTCTCTAAAAGAACAAGCAGATAAAAGCAGCGATATCGCACAAGCTGCCCAAGTGTTTGAAGATGCCTTCCTGTGTGGAATGCCCCAAGCGGCAGAATATGCTCTAGAGGCATTACAAAGCCTCTCGGTAGAAACCGCAGCAGTAGAGGAAATTTCCAAAGCAGCACAACGGCTTTCTAAAATTTTGCGCTATGGAGATTTGCGCCGCTTTTCTTCCCAAGCCATTCAGCCACTTCTATCACAACTATTTTTGCGTGCCTGCCTGACAATGGAGGAGGCTTGCAACTGCGACGATGAAGCTGCAAAGCGAGTGATGGAAAGTATCGAACGGATGAACCGTGTACAGCTTGACAACGACTTTTTGGAAGAAAGCCGTTGGATTGATTTGCTAATTTCCATTTCAGATAGGGATGATTTAAACACAAAATGTTCCGGCTTTGCTATGGCTACTCTCATTGAGCGTGGACTGGTACGAGAGGAATTGCTCTCCACCGAAGTTGCCCGCAGATTGTCCAAAGGTGTTCCTGCGGATTTGGGAGCAGGATGGTTTGAAGGATTGGCACAAAAGAACCGTTATTCTTTGATTATGCGCCTTTCCCTATGGGAACAACTGGATGACTATTTGCAGCAGTTGGACGATGAGGACTTTAAACGGGCATTGGTGTTTTTGCGCCGTGCATTTGCAGAGTTTTCTGCAAACGAAAAGAGCGATATTGCCGAGAATCTAGGGGAAATTTGGGGAGTAAATCCACAACAAATGGCGGATTTGCTGATGCGAGATACTACCGAAGCAGAACAAGAGATTTTGGACGGACTGGATGATTTTGATTTTGGAGATATTTAAAGGGGGGAAGCTGTATGGAGCAAAACCAACAAATGACCCGATGGCGGTTAATTTTGGGAGCACAGACCCAAGACAAATTTTGTGATATGGGTATGGGGAGCCTTTCCCCCGAAGAATTTTTAATGGATAATGCTCTAGGTGCTATCTATGGAGGAAGCGAAGAACAAGAGTTTTCCAGTAGGGGAGCAGGCAGAGGGCCTTCCTCTCCCCACATCAGCAAATGGTTGGGAGATTTGCGCAGTTTGTTTGACCCAGAAATGGTAACTGTAGTGCAGCAAGATGCTATTGAGCGCAAGGGATTAAAACAGTTGCTGTTGGAACCGGAACTTTTGGAAAATCTGGAGCCGGATTTGAATATGGCATCCACCTTGTTGATGTTAAAAGACCAAATTCCCAAAAAGTCAAAAGAATCCGCCCGAAAGTTTATCCAAAAAATTGTAGAGGCAATCAACAAAAAGATGGAAAGCCAAATCCAACGGGCAGTGGTTGCTGCACTAAACAAGCGTGCACATTCTCCTTTGCCTGCTGCTTCTGCCATTGACTTTAAATATACCATTTCCCGCAATCTGCGCAATTACAACCAAGACTTAAAAACCATTATTCCAGAACGAGTATATTTTTTCGACCGTTCTACTCGAGTGAATCGCTGGAATGTAATTTTGGACATTGACCAAAGTGGTTCCATGGGAGAATCTATTATTTATTCTTCTATTATGGCTTGTATTTTGGCTTCTATGGGAGCTGTTAGCACCCATGTAGTTGCCTTTGATACCCAAATTATGGATTTAACCGACCTTTGCCAAGACCCTGTAGACCTTCTTTTTGGTTTTCAGATGGGTGGCGGCACAGATATTGCCAAGTCATTGGCATATTGTCGCAACTTTGTAGAATCTCCCACAAAAACATTGTTTTTCCTTATTTCTGACCTGATGGAAGGTGGCAACCGTGGAGGATTGCTCAATCATCTAAAAGAAATGAAAGAAAGCGGCGTTACCGTAATTGTGCTGTTGGCTGTGGCAGATGGAGGCCGCCCCTATTACGATGAAACTACAGCAAAGCATATTTCCGCCATGGGCATTCCTTGTTTTGCTTGTGCACCAGACAAGCTACCAGAGCTTTTAGAGCGTGCCCTGAAGAAACAGGATTTAACAGAATTTGCAAAGCAGATGAAAAAAGATAAAAAATAAATCTCTGTGTATAGCAAAAAAAGAGTGAACCTGCCCCCCACGAAAATGGGAAGTAGATTCACTCTTTTTTCGATATGAATTAGTAGTACATATATACCTGGCAAGGAATCATGCCATTATACAGCTTCCGGCGGCGGTTGGCTTTTTTGCCAAAGTTTTGCTCAAAGCCGGCATCCGCAGTTATAATGTAGGCACCGGAAACAGGGTGTGTTTTTAGCTGGTTGCCAAGTGCTTTTTCCAGTGTAGCGGCCTCAGATAAATCCCCCAAACGCTCTCCATAGGGAGGATTGGTCAGAACAACTGCCTCAGAGGGAGGCGCGAAATTACGAACATCTGCTACCTCAAAGCGGCAGTATTCGCCCACTCCAGCCAAACGAGCGTTTTTCTCAGCCAAAGCAATGGCGGCAGGGTCAATGTCAGTGCCAACTGCCCGAAATTCAATATCCCTTCGGATGGCAGAAAGAGCCTCAGAACGGGCATCTCTCCAAGCCTGTTCTGGCACAAAGGCATATTTCTCTGCGGCAAATCGACGGCGTAAACCGGGAGCCATGTGCAACGCCTTTTGTGCGGCTTCGATGACCAAAGTACCACTGCCACAGAAGGGGTCAAACATTTGGGTATTATGGCGAATTCTTCCCAAGTCGGCAATGGCAGCGGCTAAGGTTTCTTTCAAGGGGGCAGCGTTTGCATTCCGTCTATACCCACGCTTGTGCAAGCCATCCCCAGAGGTATCTAAAAAGATTTCTGCCATATCCTTGCGCAGTGCAACTCGTATCTGATATTGACTTCCAGTTTCTGGCAAGGTTTGTACCTTGTGCCCCTTCATCAAACGCTTCACAATGGCCTTTTTTACAATGCTCTGGCAAGCTGGCACACTGGATAGAGTGCTGGACAAGGAGGAACCTTTCACAGGGAATGCAGCATCGGCGGGAATCAAATCCTCCCACGGAATATTGTAAACACCATCAAACAGTTCATCAAATGTTACAGCCTTGTAGCTTGCCAATAGCAGCAGAACACGCTCGGCACAACGCAAATTGATGTTAGCGGAGGCAATCAAACTTGCATCACCCTCAAACCGAATACGGCCATCACTAACCTGCACATTTTGGGCATTCAGTCGGCGCACCTCAAAAGCAGCAGTGGATTCGGTTCCAAAGTAACAGGGGGCAACAAATGTATAGCTCACAGATAATTTCCTTTCTTATTAAATGGGAAAGGAGGGGGCAATCGCTCCCATCCTCTCCCTTGATTGATACTTGCAATTACTCCAAAATTGCTTTGTGATAAACTTTTTTACCCTTTTTCAATACAACGCCCTCTTTCAGCATTTCGGTTGTAATGGTAAAGGCAGGGTCGGTTACCTTTTCCCCATTAACAGAAACACTGCCGGGCAAAACCAATCGGCGAGCCTCACCATTGCTGGAGGCCAGTTTTGTAGCAACCAACAAACTGAGTAAGCCAATTTTTCCATCGGTCAGTTGGTCAGGGGATAGAGTAGTAGAGGGCATATTTGCAGCATCTACAGTGCCACTAAATAGATTTCTTGCGGTTTCTTGTGCTCTTAGGGCTTCTTCCTCGCTGTGTACCAGTTTGGTCAACTCAAATGCCAACAATTCTTTTGCTTGGTTCAACTGGCTGCCTTCCCAATCTTTCATGGCGTCGATTTCTTCCAAAGAAACATCGGTCAGCATACGCAGACATTTGAGAGTGTCAGCATCATCTACATTTCGCCAGTACTGGTAGAACTCGTATGGGCTGGTCTTTTCGGGGTCAAGCCAAACAGCACCTTTTTGGGTTTTGCCCATTTTTTTGCCTTCGCTGGTCAACAACAAGGTAATGGTAAAGGCATAGGCGTCCTTGCCCAATTTGCGGCGAATCAATTCGGTACCACCCAGCATATTTGACCATTGGTCGTCGCCACCACATTGGAGGTTACAGCCCAAGGTCTGGAACATGTGATAGAAGTCGTAGGACTGCATAATCATGTAGTTGAACTCTAGGAATGACAAGCCTTTTTCCATACGTTGCTTGTAGCATTCTGCACGGAGCATATTGTTTACTGAGAAACAAGCACCAACCTCCCGGAGCAACTCTACATAATTCAGCTTCATCAACCAATCTGCATTGTTGACCATAAGGGCTTTGCCATCGGAAAAATCTACAAATTTGCTCATCTGCTTTTTAAAGCATTCACAGTTGTGGGCGATGGTTTCGGTGGTCATCATGCTGCGCATATCGGTGCGCCCGGAGGGGTCACCTACCATCGCAGTACCGCCGCCAATCAGTGCAATGGGGCGGTTGCCAGCACGCTGCATACGGCGCATGAGATTGAGTGCCATAAAGTGACCAACATGCAAAGAATCTGCTGTAGGGTCAAAACCAATGTAGAATGTTGCTTTTCCCTCGTTGATTAAGTCTTTGATTTCTTGCTCGTCGGTTACTTGTGCAATCAAGCCACGGGCCACCAGTTCATCATACAATTTCATGGAAAATCCTCCTTTGGTTTGCGGCAAAGGGAAAAACGCCCTCTGCCAATTTTGTAAAATTGGCAGAGGGCGAGAAATATCGCGGTACCACCTCTGTTCGCTTTTCCCTCACAGAAAAAAGCCTTGGGGAGTGGAGAATATATCCCACCCCAGTGCTATAACGTGCACCCACGGCACAGCCTACCCACAACAATGCTTCAGCCTGCTGCTCAAGGAGGTATTCCTTCTGTTTTCTGCTGCTCTTTTCACCACCCAGAGCCTCTCTGTGCCATCCAATCAGAAGTACTTGTTCCCATCGTTGCATTTGGTTTTGTTAAGGCACCATCCAAAAGGACGAGCCTACTTTCAGATAGTATAGCGAAAACAAAAAATCTTGTCAAGTAAAATCTATATTTTTGGCTGCAATCCTAGCAGGATTGTCTACACAATCGAAAAATAACCACTATTTTTGTCTAACAGTATTCTTTTCCAACTTCAGAGAGTTTTTGCTCAAAGCGGTCTTTTCCAGAATCTGTGGGGATACTAGTGGCATACACACCACTGAAACAAGCATCACAATAGCAGTCACTGCCAACAAGATTACATAGCTTGTCCATTGGCAGATAGCCCAAACTGTCAGCTCCCAGAATTTTTGTAATTTCTTCAATAGAATGGTGACAAGCAATTAAGTGCTCTTGAGAGTCCACATCTGTTCCATAATAGCAGGGGTGCATAAATGGAGGAGAGGAAATGCGCATATGGATTTCTTTAGCTCCTGCCTCTCGCAGCAGCCCAACAATTTGGGCACTGGTAGTACCCCGAACAATGGAATCATCAATCAAAACAACACGCTTTCCAGCAACTGTTTCGGCAATGGGGCTTAGTTTGATTTTTACTTTATCCAATCGCTGACTTTGACCGGGAGAAATAAAAGTTCTGCCAATATATTTGTTTTTTACAAATCCAATTCCATAAGGAATGCCAGACTGTTGAGCATATCCCAAAGCGGCATCCAGCCCAGAATCAGGCACACCAATAACAATGTCAGCATCTACTGGATGTTCTTTTGCCAAAATTTTTCCGGTTTCCACACGGGCACCATAAACAGAAACCTTATCAATCACCGAATCAGGCCGAGCAAAATAAATGTACTCAAAAATACAGGTATGTTGTTTTTGTTTATTGCAATGCTCTGTATGAGATACAATGCCATCCTTTGTAAACACCAAAATTTCTCCCGGCAAAATATCTCGCTCAAAGGTGGCACCTACCGCCTTTAAAGCACAGCTTTCCGATGCAATGACATAGCCACCATCGGAGGTTGTTCCATAGCATAGGGGACGAAAACCGAAGGGGTCACGGGCAGCAATCATCTTTTCCCCAGCCATCAACACCAAGGAATAAGCACCCTCCAAAACATTCATGGTTCGACTTAAGGCTTCTTCCAAAGAAGGTGCTGTTAGTTGTTCTCTAGTAATGATATAGGCAATGGTTTCGGTGTCGCTGGTGCTGTGAAAAATGGCACCAGACAGTTCCAACTGAGTGCGAAGGGGATAGGCATTGCTAAGGTTTCCATTGTGTGCCAAAGCCATCCGCCCTTTTTGATGGTTTACCTCAATAGGCTGGCAATTATTTCGGTTGGTAGCACCAGTTGTTCCATATCGAACATGCCCCACTGCCATATTTCCAGCAGAAAAACGAGATAGAACAGAAGGGGTAAATACTTCATTCAACAAGCCTAAATTTTTGTAGGATTGAAATTGACCATGGTTATTTACAACAATACCGCAGCTTTCTTGTCCACGGTGCTGCAATGCGTACAAACCAAAGTAAACAATATTTGCAACATCCTCAGTATTTGGGGTAAATACACCAAATACACCACATTCTTCATGTAAACTCATAAAATCCTCCCAAAATTAACATAAGCCCTTCCAAAGTATAAGAAGGGCTTGTATAAGAAAATCGTAAACTTACAGATTGATTTCTGCTTCTTCGATTTGCAGATTTTCAATCAAGGGTTTTACTTTTTTCAATAGAGCATCTACCTGCTGGGGGCAGCGGCCAATGTACAAGCTGGGTTGCAAAACAGACTGCAATTCTTCTTCTGTCATGGAGAAGGCAGGCTCTGCGGCAAGACGTGCCAGCAGGTCACAAGCTTCGCCCTCTTTCATTTTTGCAGTAGCAGCCATGGAACAGGTACGAATAATTTCGTGCAACTCTTGACGGTCACCACCACGCTTTACTGCTTCCATCATCAAGTTTTCTGTGGCAATAAAGGGGAGATACTCTTGTACAGTTTTTTCAATAATTTTTTCGTTCACACGCAAGCCATCGGTAACATTTTGAGCCAAACGCAAAATAGCATCTGCACACAAAAAGCCCTCCGGCATAGAGATACG
Source organism: uncultured Anaerofilum sp. (assembly GCA_944385935.1). Classification (GTDB taxonomy): domain Bacteria; phylum Bacillota; class Clostridia; order Oscillospirales; family Ruminococcaceae; genus Anaerofilum. The sequence continues at coordinate 137,179 of CALWZC010000003.1, read as the reverse complement.
ACGGTTAGCAGAGTCGTCTAAGGTGCGCTCCAGCCACTGGGTAGAAGCAGTCATAGGAGCGTTGGCAGCATCTGCCATCAAATAGCGAGCCAAAGAGCAGATACGCTCGGAACGCATGGGATTGCGCTTGTATGCCATAGCAGAAGAACCAATCTGGTTTTTCTCAAAGGGTTCCTCAATTTGGCGGTCATGCTGCAAAAGGCGGATATCGTTTGCCATGCGGTAGCAGCTTTGAGCAATGGAGGACAGACAGTTTAAAATGCGGCTGTCCACCTTGCGGGGGTAGGTCTGACCACATACATCAAAGCACTGCTCAAAGCCAAATTCGGCACTAATTTGGCGGTTCATCTCGTCGATTTTTGCTGTGTCACCTTCAAACAAATCCACAAAACTTGCCTCGGTGCCAGTGGTACCACGGCAGCCCAAAAACTTGATGTTTTGGATAGCAAAATCAATTTCCTCTATGTCGGACAGAAAATCCTGCATCCACAAGGTAGCTCGCTTGCCAACAGTAACAAGCTGTGCAGGCTGGTAATGGGTGTATCCCAAAGTTGGCAAAGCCTTGTATTTTTCTGCAAAAGCGGCCAAATTGGAAACAACTGCCAAAACTTCCTTGCGCAGATACTCCAAGCCGTCACGATAGATAACCAAGTCAGCGTTGTCGGTTACATAACAGCTTGTGGCACCTAGATGGATAATTCCGGCTGCACTGGGGGCAACCTTTCCATAGGTATATACATGAGCCATTACATCATGGCGCACTTCTTTTTCACGGGCAGCAGCACACTCATAATCAATTTCATCTAAATGTGCTTCCATTTCGTCAATTTGTTCTTGGGTAATAGGCAGGCCGAGGTTTTTTTCAGCTCGTGCCAAAGCAACCCAAAGGCGTCGCCATGTTTTAATACGGGTATCTGCCGAAAACAAATTCAGCATATACTGGGAAGCATAACGGGAAGACAAAGGGGACTCGTAGCAGCTTTTCATAATCCTTCTCCTTGTTTATCTCAAGATAATGCTATCACGTTCGGGGCCTACAGAAACATATCCAATGTGGCAGCCAATGGCCTTTTCCACATACTCTACATATTGTTGTGCTTGAATGGGAAGGTCTTCCCACTTGCGAATCCCAGAAATATCACATTTCCAACCATCCAGATATTCCACTACGGGCTTTGCAAAATCCAAAGCAGCAGGGAAGGGGAAAAAGTCAATTTCCTCACCGTTTAGCAGATAACGGGTGCAAACGGGAATTTTGTCCATATAGCTTAGCACATCCATTTTGGTGAGAGCAATACAGGTAGCTGCTTGGGTCTCTACACCATAACGAGTGGCAACCACATCCAAAGGTCCAACACGACGAGGACGGCCAGTTTTTGCACCATATTCGCCGCCAGCTTCTCGCAAAGCCTCAGCTTCCTCCCCAAACCATTCACAGGTAAAGGGGCCTTCTCCCACACAAGTGGAATAGGCTTTTACTACACCGATTACCTCATCAATTTTTGCACAGGGGATACCAGAGCCCACAGGCGCATAGCTAGCAATGGTGTTGGAAGAGGTGGTATAGGGATAAATGCCATAATCCAAATCACGCAATGCACCTAGTTGTGCTTCAAACAAAATGCTTTTGCCCTGTTTTTGTGCCTCTTTTAAGAATAGACCTGTGTCGCAGATATAAGGCTTAATTTTCTCAGCGTAATTGTCTACCCATTCCATAAGCATATCCATGGTGTAAGGTTCTGCACCATATACCTTGGTTAAAATCTGGTTTTTCCACTCTAGCAGGTCTTGCAGATGGGATTTCAGCAACTCTGGGTAGAGCAGTTCTCCAGCCATAACAGTTTTTTTCTGGTATTTATCTGAATAGAAGGGAGCAATTCCCTGTTTGGTAGAACCATATTTTTTGTCTTTCAAGCGCAGCTCTTCCAAAGCATCTAAATCCCGGTGCCAAGGCAACAACAAAGAAGCGCGGTCGCTGATTTTTAGGTTGTCGGGGGTTAGAGCCACATTTTGTGCTGTAACCTCTTGCATTTCCTTCCAGAGGTTTTCACAATCCAAAGCAACACCGTTGCCCAAAATGTTTACTACCCCATCAGTGAAGATACCAGAAGGAAGCAAGTGCAGCGCAAATTTTCCGTATTCATTTATGATAGTGTGGCCAGCGTTTCCGCCTCCCTGATACCGTACTACAATATCATAGTTTTTGGTCAGCAGGTCTACCATACGGCCTTTGCCCTCGTCGCCCCAGTTGATACCAACAATCGCACAATTTGACATATAGTTTTGTTCCTCCATTATTTGTGGTTCATTAAGCGGTTCATTACTTCAGAGTATGCGTCCTCTACACCGCCCATATCCCTGCGGAAACGGTCTTTATCCAATTTTTCTTTGGTAACAGAATCCCACAGACGGCAAGTGTCAGGGCTGATTTCGTCGGCCAAAATGATGGTACCGTCGCTGGTTTTGCCAAACTCCAGTTTGAAGTCAACCAAAGTAATACCGCACTCGCTCCAGAATGCTTTTAAAACATCATTGATACGGAAGGCATAGTTTTTAATGGTTTCAATTTCCTCAGCGGTTGCCAAGTTCAAAGCCAAAGCATGGTAGTCATTCAACAATGGGTCGCCCAAATCGTCGTTTTTGTAGGAGAACTCAATAGTGGGTTGTTGGAATACAATGCCTTCTTCTACGCCATACTTTTTGGAGAAGGAGCCAGCAGAGATATTGCGGATAATAACCTCCAAAGGCACAATGGACACTTTCTTTACAACAGTTTCGCGCTCGTTCAGTTCCTCCACAAAATGGGTAGGAATGCCGGCCTTTTCCAAACGCTCCATCAAACGGTTGCTCATTTGGTTGTTGATAACGCCCTTACCAGCAATGGAGCCCTTTTTCAGACCGTTGAATGCGGTGGCATCATCCTTGTACTCCACAATCAGCAGGTCGGGAGAATCGGTGCAGTAAACTTTCTTTGCTTTGCCTTCATAGAGTTGTTCTGTCTTTTTCATACATAAACCTCCAGTTTGTAAAATGCATTCCACTGTCCCATTCGTTTTAAAGCATCGCAGCAAAACAGGCATACCATCTAATGTTGTCCATTTGCAGGGTGTCCCCAAAACGGCTTTTTCGCCCAAACAATCAAAATAACAAGTAGTTTTTTGACAAACAACAAAAAAGACTGTTTTTGCTTGTTTGGCAAACAGTTCCCTATAATCATACCAAATTTTTGATATTTTGGCTATACATATCCCGCAAATAAATGGTTGCTTTTTGTAAGAATGTGCTGAACAACGGCGACAAAATATTGTGTGGTTTACACAGATAATTGCTTTTAACCGTCATTTTTGATAATAGAAAACAAAAAAATATATCAACGGATTCTTTGCTAAAAGCAACCATAATTTTCTTGACTTTCCGTTTATGCTGTGCTATAAATGAAGAAAATACTGGTGTGAGTTTGTTTTTTATCTTGCACAGGTATTTTGTAATAGCAACCCAGAAAGGCTATGATGGAGCCAGTAGGCTTTGCACAGAAAATTTCAGCGAGCAGGGAACGGTGAAAGCCCTGTATGAGTATGGCAATGCCGAATATCTCTCCTGAGCCGCCCGCCCAACCCTTGTTTGTAACAAGGCAGTAAGCAGTGCCGGACTCCTCCGTTATCAGGAGCGTGTATGTTTGTACACAGCAAATAGGTGGTATAACGAAAGCAAACAAAAGCCTTCGTCCTGTTTTGCAGGAAGGAGGCTTTTTTCTGTTGGTGTGCTACTTATATCAGCAGCAATCTCTATCAATTTTACTACAAGGAGGCAACAACCCATGTATCAGAAAGTTTCCACTAATCTGAACTTTGTGGAACGAGAAAAAGATGTAGAAAAGTTCTGGAAAGAACGCCACATTTTTGAAAAGAGCATTGAAAACCGCAAAGATGACCCAACCTACATGTTCTACGATGGCCCCCCTACCGCAAACGGTAAGCCTCATATTGGCCATGTAGAAACCCGTGTTATCAAGGATATGATTCCCCGCTATCAGGCAATGAAGGGCCATAAAGTTCCCCGCAAAGCGGGTTGGGATACCCATGGTTTGCCAGTAGAGCTGGAAGTAGAAAAATTGCTTGGTTTGGATGGCAAAGAGCAGATTGAAAAATATGGCTTGGAGCCTTTTATCGACAAGTGCAAAGAGAGCGTTTGGAAATACAAAGGAATGTGGGAGGACTTCTCCGGCACTGTTGGCTTCTGGGCAGATATGGACGACCCCTATGTTACTTATGATAATAACTTTATCGAATCGGAATGGTGGGCATTAAAACAGATTTGGGAAAAAGGCTTGCTATACAAAGGCTTTAAAATTGTGCCCTACTGCCCCCGTTGTGGAACCCCTTTGTCTAGCCACGAAGTAGCACAGGGGTACAAGGACGTAAAAGAGCGCAGTGCCATTGCAAAGTTTAAGGCGAAAGGGGAAGAGAACACCTATATTTTGGCATGGACTACCACACCATGGACTTTGCCTTCTAACGTTGCATTGTGCGTAAATCCCAATGAAACCTATGTCAAGGTGCAGATGAAAGAAGAAGGCACCATCTACTACTTGGCACAGGCTTTGGCAGATACCGTTCTGGGAGAGGATACCTACACCGTTCTAGAAAGCTATGTAGGCAAGGATTTGGAGTATAAAGAATACGAACCTTTGTTCGATTTTGTTTCTCCAAAAGAAAAGTGCTGGTATGTTACCTGTGACACCTATGTTACCTTGACAGATGGTACTGGTATTGTTCACATTGCCCCTGCCTTTGGTAATGATGACTCTATTGTTGGCAGAAATTATGGATTGCCCTTTGTACAGCTTGTAGATGCACAGGGCTGCATGACAAAGGAAACGAAGTGGGCAGGCGTATTCTGTAAACAGGCAGACAAGGAAATCCTGAAGGATTTGGAAATCCGTGGTTTGCTGTTCAGTGCTCCTGTATTTGAGCATAGTTATCCCCATTGTTGGCGTTGTGATACTCCGCTGATTTACTATGCTCGTGATTCCTGGTTTGTAAAGATGACAGCGGTAAAAGATGACCTCATCCGCAACAACAACACAGTAAATTGGGTGCCCGAAAGTTTGGGCAAAGGCCGTTTTGGAGATTGGCTGGAGAATGTACAGGATTGGGGTATCAGCCGAAACCGCTATTGGGGTACTCCGCTAAATATTTGGGAATGTGAATGTGGTTGCCGTCATTCCATTGGCAGCATTGAAGAATTGAAATCCATGAGCAAAAACTGCCCGGATTCCATTGAACTGCACCGCCCCTACATTGACGCTGTGACCATCCAGTGTCCCGATTGTGGAAAAGAAATGCACCGTGTGCCAGAGGTAATTGACTGCTGGTTTGACAGTGGTTCTATGCCCTTTGCACAATACCACTACCCCTTTGAAAATAAAGAGTTGTTTGAATCCCAGTTCCCAGCAGACTTTATTTCCGAGGCAGTAGACCAAACCCGTGGTTGGTTCTATTCTCTGATGGCAATTTCTACCTTGCTGTTTAATAAGGCTCCCTTTAAAAATGTTGTGGTTTTGGGCCATGTACAAGACGAAAACGGACAAAAAATGTCCAAGTCTAAAGGCAATGCAGTAGACCCCTTTGAGGCATTGCAGACCTATGGTGCCGACGCCATCCGTTGGTATTTCTATACCGCAGGTGCTCCATGGCTGCCAAAGCGGTTCTCTGGAAAAGCTGTTCAAGAGGGACAACGTAAATTCATGTCCACCCTCTGGAATACCTACGCATTCTTTGTGCTGTATGCAAACATTGACCAGTTTGACCCCAACCAGTACACACTGGAAAAGGAGAAACTGAATGTTATGGACAGATGGGTATTGTCCAAAATGAATAGCATGGTAAAGCTGGTAGATAAAAATCTGGCAAACTATGCAATTCCTGAGGCTGCTCGTGCATTGCAGGAGTTTGTAGATGAGCTGTCCAACTGGTATGTACGCCGCAGCCGTGACCGTTTCTGGGCAAAGGGAATGGAGCAGGATAAAATCAACGCTTATATGACCCTGTATACCGCTTTGGTTACTACCGCAAAAACAGCCGCCCCCATGATTCCCTTCATGGCGGAAAGCATCTACCGCAACTTGGTTTGCAGTGTCAGCCCAGAGGCTCCCGAAAGTGTTCATTTGTGTGACTTCCCCACAGTAGATGAGTCTATGGTAGACACTCAACTGGAATACGATATGGAACTGGTATTGAGCATTGTTGTGATGGGTCGTGCTGCCCGCAATGGCGCAAACCGAAAAAATCGCCAGCCTTTGGCAGAAATGTTTGTAAAAGCACCAGAGGAGTTGAGCGACTACTACAAGGCTATCATTGCGGATGAATTGAACATCAAAAAGGTTACCTTTACCGATGATGTTTCTGCATTTACCTCCTATAGCTTTAAACCCCAGTTGAAAACCCTCGGTCCCAAGTATGGCAAACAGTTGAATGAAATCCGCACATTGCTAGCAGAAATTGATGGCAGTGCAGCGAAGAAAGAGCTGGATTCCACTGGTGTGCTGAAGTTGAACATCTCCATCGGAGAGATTGAGCTGAAAGAAGAAGATTTGCTCATTGAGATGATTGCAAATGCTCGCTACTATTCTTTGGAAGAAAACGGCATTACCGTAGCCATCGACACCCTTTTGACCGATGAGCTTATTGAGGAAGGCTTTGTCCGTGAAATTGTAAGCAAGGTGCAAACCATGCGCAAAGAGGCAGGCTTCAACGTGGAAGACCACATCTGCATCTATGCTGATGGAAACGACAAGATTCTTCAAATTTTGCAGCGCAACCAAGACGGTGTAGCAGGGGATACCCTTGCAGACAAGATTGTCTGTGGACAGTTGCAGGGATATACCAAAGAATGGGATATCAATGGCGAAACTGTTTCTTTTGGTGTAGAAAAAGTGTAAAATCAATTTCTACCAAGGCATCATGCTAAAGTCTATTAAAAAATTGAGAAGCCGCCCTATTGGATGGGGCGGCTTTTTTCTATGCGAAAGAGCGTGTATTTATGCAATATTACAAGCTAAATTAGCAAACAAATTCTTGAACCTATACTTTTAAAATTTTAGATATACTATTGAAATGTGATATACTGTGTGGTACACTGTATATCGAGGAGGCGTAGTAATGAATATTGATGACTGGAAATCACAAATAAAAAGAGGCACACTGGAGTTCTGTATTTTGCTTTTAATAAAGCAACAATCTTCCTATGGATATGAAATTATAAGCGCATTAGATAAATATCCTATCATTGCAGCAAAGGAAAATACTATATACCCCTTGTTAAGGCGTTTGTTAAAGGAAGAATACATTTCTTCCTCTTGGCAAGAGGGAACAGAAGGGCTGCCACCAAGAAAATATTACTCTCTTACAAACAAAGGAGAAGAGTATCTTGCAGCAATGTCTGTGGAATGGGAAAATTTGATTACTGCAATTAAGGAAATAAAAGGAGAATAACTATGGAAAAAGTATTCGATGACTATCTTGAAAAATTGGAAAAATACCTTAGGCCAATTGCTATTTCTGAACGAGTAGATATTATCAACGAAATCAAAAGTCAAATTCAGGAACTGCAAAATAATGGAGTTTCTGCAGAAAAAATTATAGAAAGACTGGGAAGTCCAAAAGATTTGGCAAAAGCCTACCTTGGAAATTTGCTAGCACAAGAAAGAAAATTTAGTTGGAACAGATTTTTAACCATCTGCGCATTTTACAGTTTAACAGGTCTTTCGGGAATGTTTGTTATACCTTGTTTAGGCGTTATTGCTCCTACATTTATTGTTTCTGGTGTTATCGCTCCTGTTTTATGTGCAATTAAAATGATTGACTATATATTCTCGTTGCATATTCCATATATGCAACATATTGGGATATATGCAGGTGAAGCCATACAGCTAAATCCCATCATAGAATTTATTATTTCCATAGTCATTGGTGTACTTTTGTATTGGTTAGGGCAGGGCGCATGGAAATTACTGGTGCTTTATTGTAACAAAATCAGCAAAACTGCAAAAAAATTATCCGTGTGATGTAAGGAGGCTCTATTCATGAAATGTATTTTACTTCATGGATTAGGTCAAAACCCTTCCGACTGGAACGAAACAGTGAACCATATTGGCAATAATCTAGAAATTTTTTGTCCAGACATATTTCAATGGTTACCCAAAACAGATGTTTCTTATTCTCGCCTGTACCAAGGATTAGAAGAATATTGCCAGCAATTTGATGAACCTTTTGTGTTAGTGGGGCTTTCCTTAGGTGGTATGCTTGCTTTGCAGTATGCCGCAGAACATAGCCCAAAAGTGTATTCTTTGGTTTTAATAGGAGCACAGTTTTCCATTCCTAAAAATATATTAAAATTTCAGAATATGATTTTTCGTATTTTGCCAAATAGAGCATTTGTAAAAATGGGAATTGGAAAAAAAGAGTTACTTGCTCTTTGTAATTCTATAATGGAATTGGATTTTTATGGAGATTTAAAACACATTCATTGCAACACTCTTCTTTTGTGTGGTAAAATGGACAAAGTGAATCAACCAGCCTCTATAAAATTAAATGAACAGATAAAAAATTCTCAGCTTATTCTAGTTCCTAATGCTGGACATGAGGTGAACAAAGATAATCCTATTGAATTAGCAAACATAATCAAACGCTTTTGCTTAGGAAAGGAATGATAAGAAATGTGCGATTTTCCTGTTAAAGAATTGCGAGCCCTACTAAAAAAGGCAAAGGAAACAGATAGTGAATGTGAACAGTTTGGCGCAGATTGTCACAGGTATGAATGGAATCCCCCGGCCTCTTTGAAAGAGGTTGAAGCCTTTGAAAAGAAAATTGGTGTAGAACTTCCAGAACAGTACCGACAATTTTTACTAAAGGTGGCAGATGGGGGAGCAGGGCCCCACTGTGGTCTGTTTTCCATTGAAGAAGTGGAGAGTTGGCTGGATTGGTCTGTAGAAGCAGATAAAACACCATATCTTACACCAGAGATTGCAGAACAAGGGGATTTTAGCCGACAAGATATGACACAGGATGATTGGAAACGTGGTTGTATTCCCATTTCCTCCCAAGGAGATATTTATTTTACATATCTGATGGTAACTGGCCCAAACCGTGGTAGAGTTGTCTATGTGGAGTATGAAATGAGTTGGGCATTCTTTCCCAAAGAAAAGGATTTTTTGTCATGGTATATGCGATGGCTGCGGGAAGTTGGCAACAACTATGATACTTCAGGATTTGCCATGAATTTAGATGGGGATGAAAAATCCCTACAACAACATTATTTGCAAGCCACCTCCAAAGAAGAAAAATGCTTTGCATTAGAAAGTATGCTAAAAATTCGGGATTTGTCAGAAGATTCTCAAAAATTCATGAAAAAGGCCGTTCTAGAACAAATTGATATGCTAGACATACGGGACTTTTTGGAGTTGTTCTATACTATAGATGTTGATTTTGTACATGAATTATTACAAAAACGGTGGGAATTGGGCTTGTATGTTCCTGTTGTACAGGAACTGTATAGTTTGTTTTTACATACAGATATAGATAAACAGCAGATGTCTGAAAAATGGTATGCGCCTATTATGGAAGTTGCAGATACTTTCAGTGTACAAGAGAAATGGCTGGTAATCACAGTATTGTTTCAAAGCAAACAATTATCATTAAAGCGGGTACTGCCATGGTTCCAAGATGCAACAACTAGCAGAGAAAAGATAGAGTTTGTAATACTGTTTTCCAGATTTCCAGATGCAAAAGAACATATAGAGTTCTGGAGTGCATTGCTGGAGGAAAGAGAAGATTTAAAACTTCTTGCTATCACATTGAAGTATCTGGTTCGTTTTCCATGCCAAGAATTCAAAGAACCGGTGCTCAAGATTCAGGAGGAGTTTGCCTTCGCTCAGGAGGAAATATTTTGCACAGATGTTCATGATGCGGAACAGTTGGAAAAATCAGTACGAAGAAGGCAAGAAAATGAGGTCTATGAAGCAGCGTGTGCTATGGCCAAAGAATTCTTTTACAATGAAATAAACCCGATTATTCCCAATGTACCCAGACCCTATAGGATTGAAATGTATGATTTGGATATGCAGGAATTTGATGTGGACAGACCATCCAAAAAGGGCGGCGCACCAATTCATGTTTTGGTTGCATGGAGTATTTGTACACAGTTTGGTCGTTGTCCATCAAAGGCAAAAGATTGGGAAAAAACGTTTGAAAAAGTGAAAAAACTGACCATTGAACTAAACGAAAAAACAGTAATCAATTGGAACCGTACCCGAAGAAAAGTTGTACTGTGTCCACCGGATAAATATTTACCCAGAAAGCATTATTACTACAGTTTACAGGATTGGTCAATTCTTGGTGAAATGGAAAATTTAAAGAATCTTTCCATCCGAGGAATTTGCGTAGAAGATTTTTCCTTTTTACCAAAATGTACATCTGTGAAACATCTGTCATTGGAAAATACCAATTTTTCTGACTGCCGATTGTTGTTGCAAATGCCAAATTTAAAGAGCGTTGATTTGAGAATGTGCCCTATAAAGAACAAAGAGGTTTTGGAAACCGCTTCCTTTACCTACCAGATTTAATAAAAATGTATTCCAAAGAATAAAATCTAGTATCAAAAATTTCTTTTAACAATCTCTAATGGAGCATATCTGTTAGAGATTGTTTTTCCATTTTCTTGCAAAAGAGTATTGACAAGGATGGATTCCAGTGCTATACTGCATACAGTTAGTTTTGTCTAACCTTTTGAAAAGGAGGGGTTTTTGTGAATTTGACATCTGCAACGGAAGGCAAAGAATATATTGTCCGTAACATTGTAACAGAAGATGAAGAACTAAATGCGTTTTTGTTTTCTTTGGGCTGTTACAGTGGGGAACCAATTACAGTGATTTCTCACCTAAAAGGTGGTTGTGTGGTTTCCATTAAAGATGGAAGATACAACATTGACACACAACTGGCACAGGCCATAGAAATTTAAAGGGTGCAGAACAATCTGCCCCTTGTTTTTTCAGAACATGGTTAGTTGAAACTAATCGAATGATTGTTTTTGTAATTGTTAGTGCAGCAAAATCATAAGGAGGGTGTAATCATGAGAATTGCTCTTACAGGCAATCCAAACAGCGGAAAAACTACAATGTACAACGCTCTTACTGGAAGAAACGAGCGAATTGGAAACTGGGCAGGCGTAACTGTAGAGAAAAAGGAAAGCCCTATTAAAAAATCCTTTTGGGATGGACAACAGGAACTGATTGCGGTAGACCTTCCGGGTGCCTACTCTATGTCCCCCTTTACATCTGAAGAAAGCATTACCAGTAGTTATGTTCGCAATGAGCACCCCGATGTCATCATCAATATTGTGGATGCTACCAACCTAAGCCGTAGTTTGTTTTTTACCACACAGCTTTTAGAGTTGGGAATTCCCATGGTAGTAGCTTTAAATAAAAGCGATATTAACCAAAAGAAAGAAACCAAAATTGATATAGAAAAATTGTCAAAGGAATTGGGTTGCCCGGTTGTTGCAACTATCTCCACTTCCTCCGGTGAAAACGGCTTGTCACAGCTTGTAAAAATAGCAGCTTCCCTACAAGGAAGAGCGCAGACAGCTCCCTATGTACAGGGTGATATTTCTCTGAACGATAAAGCACAGGTAGAGGCTGCCGACCGTCGCAGGTTCGCTTTTGTAAACCAACTGGTTTCTAAGGTGGAAACCCGCAAGATATTGAGCAGAGAGAAAAATACACAGGACAAAATTGATAGTATTTTAACCAACAAATGGCTGGGGATTCCCATTTTTGCGGTAGTAATGTTTTTGGTGTTTTACATTTCCCAGTCTACCTTGGGGCCATTTGTAGCAGATACCCTTGTGGGTTGGATTGAGTCTTTCCAAGGAATGGTTGGCGGAATGGTAGAGAACAGCTCCCCATTGCTTCAAGCCCTTCTGGTAGATGGTATTATTGGCGGTGTAGGTGCTGTGGTAGGCTTCCTGCCTTTGGTTATGGTGATGTATTTCCTCATTGCCTTGCTGGAAGATTGCGGTTATATGGCACGGGTAAGTGTAGTGCTAGACCCCATTTTCAAAAAGGTTGGTTTGTCTGGTAAGTCTGTAATTCCCTTTGTTATTACCACCGGTTGTGCCATCCCCGGCGTTATGGCTTGCCGTACCATTCGCAACGAGCGAGAGAGAAAAGCCACCGCTATGTTGGCTCCCTTTATGCCCTGTGGTGCAAAATTGCCAGTAATCGCTTTGTTTGCTGGTGTGTTCTTTGCAGATGCCTCATGGGTTGGCACCTTGATGTATTTTATGGGAATTTTCCTGATTTTCTTCGGGGCTTTGCTCATCAACAAAATTGCAGGTTACAAAAATAGAAAATCCTTCTTCATTATTGAGTTGCCTGAATATAAAGTGCCCAGCTTAAAACGTGCATTTCTTTCCATGTGTTCTCGTGGTTGGTCTTACATTGTAAAAGCGGGAACCATCATTCTGTTGTGCAACACTGTAGTACAGATAATGCAAAGTTTTACATGGGGATTCCAACTGGTAGAGGAAGGCGCAGAAAGCACCTCTATTTTGGCTTCCATTGCTTCTCCTGTGGCAATCTTGATGATTCCCTTGGGCTTTGGTGTATGGCAGTTGGCAGCAGCTGCTGTAACCGGTTTTATTGCAAAAGAAAATGTAGTAGGTACTTTGGCTGTGGTATATGGCATTACCAACTTCATTGATGTAGAAGAAAAAGTATTGATTCAGGGCGGAAATGAAGTTGCTACTGTATTGGGTTTGACCTCTGTTGCAGCTTTGGCATATCTCATGTTTAATTTGTTTACACCTCCTTGTTTTGCTGCCATTGGCGCAATGAACTCGGAGATTAAAGACAAAAAATGGCTTTTGGGTGGTGTGGCACTTCAGTTGGCAACTGGCTATGTAGTAGCATTTGTTGTATATCAGGTTGGCACATTGGTTACTACTGGCACATTGGGAACCGGATTTGTGCCCGGATTGATTGTAGTGGCTGCTATTGTAGCGATTATTGCCTATCTGATTCAAAAGGCAAATAAAGATATTACAAAAGAATATGCCCTTGCTGGTGCAGCAACAAACTAATGTAAAAAAGGAGTTTTTTATATGACAATGGTGGATGTTGTCCTTGTGGTGGTGATAGCTGGCATAATAGTCGCCGCCTCATGGTATGTGATTAAAGCAAAAAAGAGTGGTGCTAAGTGTATCGGCTGTCCGGTGAGCAAGTGCTGTTCCCATCACAATGGAAACACAGCCAGCCCTTGCAGTTGTCAAGGATGCCATACAAAAGGCAATTGTCATGGAACAAAGCAATAGCATACAATAATAGAAAAAAGGAAGTGGAGAAAATCTCTGCTTCCTTTTTATTTTTGCAAACTGGAAAGTTTATCAACCCAATTTCGTTTTTTATGATATAATGGCAGCAGGAAAATTAGACAGGAGGCAAGATACTATGGGCTGTTTGGGAAATATCATTTGGTTTGTTTGTGGAGGCTTGTGGCAAGGTCTTAGTTGGACATTGGCAGGAATTTTATGGAGTATTACCATTGTGGGCATTCCCATTGGCAGACAGTGTTTTAAAATGGCTTCCCTTGCTTTTTTCCCCTTTGGAAAAGATGTGGAGTACGGTGGAGGTACCTTGTCCGTCATTGCCAATGTGTTTTGGCTGATACTTAGTGGTATTCCCTTGGCAGTAGTTGCAACAGTAAATGGGTTATTGCTGTGCTGTACTATTATAGGTATTCCTTTTGGTTTGCAGTGCTTTAAAATAGCAAAATTAGCACTTTGTCCTTTTGGGGCAAGAATTATATATACAGTATAATACTGTAAAGAAGTGGGGGAGAATAGATGTATAGGATTTTGATTGTGGAGGATGACCCTACAATTTCCGCAGCTGTGGCAGAACAGATGAAGCTATGGGATTTAGATGCAATTTGTGTGCAGAATTTTCGCAATGTTATGGGAGAATTTGCCCAGTGTAATCCCCATTTAGTTTTGCTTGATATCTCTCTCCCTTTCTTCAATGGGTATCATTGGTGTGGAGAAATTCGCAAAGTTTCTAAAGTTCCCATTATTTTTATATCCTCCGCTTCGGATAATATGAATATTGTAATGGCTATGAACATGGGAGCAGATGATTTTATTGCAAAACCCTTTGACCAAGGGGTGTTGATGGCAAAAATTCAAGCAATGCTTCGCAGAACCTACGATTTTGCCGCCGCTGTGCCTGTGTTAGAGCACCGAGGAGCTTTGCTGAACACAGGAGATAATCAGCTAACATACAACAATGTGGTGGTAGACCTAACAAAAAATGAATACCGCATTTTGCTTGCTTTAATGGAAAACAAAGGGAAGGTTGTAAGCCGAGAAAAATTGATGGAACGATTGTGGGAAACAGATAGCTTTGTGGACGAAAACACCCTTACTGTCAATATCAATCGTTTGCGGAAAAAGCTGGATGCTGTAGGGCTTACACAATTTATCACCACAAAGTTTGGTGTGGGATATCTAATACAGTAGGGAAGGGACTGTCTATGAATATTTTTGCATTGTATGTTAGACAAAGAAAACGGACAATCATTCTATTTTGTCTATTTTCTTTTGTTTTTCTTTTTACATTTTTCTTATACAATCTTCCAATGGCAGCAGTATGCTATCCAATTTGTATTTGTTTGATAATTACTCTCGGTGTTTTTGTATGGGATATAAAACATATCAAACGAAAGCACCAGAAGTTGACAGAACTCAGCCAGCAACCCGCTTCCCTCATGGAACACTTTCCTGCACAGCAAACCCAAGATGATTTAGACTACCAAGCCATTATTCAATCCTTGCGACAGCAGCAAAATCAACTAGAAACCACCATGAATATGAAATACCAAGATATGATAGATTACTATACTATCTGGGCACATCAAATAAAAACCCCCATTGCTGCCATGCGCCTAACCCTGCAAAATGAGGACTCCGCCCTTTCTCGGCAAATTTCCGAACAATTGCAAAAAATTGAACAGTATGTAGAAATGGTTCTTGCTTTTCTGCGGCTGGACTCCACCAGCAAAGACTATGTTTTTCGCCAGCAGCCGCTGGATACAATATTGAAAGATGCTGTAAAGAAATTTGCAGGGCAGTTTATCCGAAAAAAGTTAAGGTTATCCTATGAGCCAACCAATGCTATGGTACTTACTGATGAAAAATGGCTTTCTTTTGTCATTGAGCAGATTCTATCCAACGCCTTGAAGTACACAAACAGCGGTACTATTACCATTGATATGGAGGAGCCTCTCACCCTTTGTATTCGAGATACAGGGATTGGCATTGCACCAGAGGATTTACCCCGTGTGTTTGAAAAAAGCTATACCGGATACAATGGGCATAACGATAAAAAAGCCAGTGGAATTGGGTTGTATCTGTGCAAAAGAATTTGCAAAAATCTGGGCCATACCATCACAATCCAATCTTCTTTGGACAGTGGAACTGTTGTCCGCATTGGTTTGGAGCAAAGCTATCTTCAGGTAGAATAAACTTCTTACAAAAGCGTAAGAAATTCTGTGGGAAATGTAAGCTAAATCCATGGCGATACATTTCCCTTTTTTGCTACAATGAAGGTGCAAAAAACAAAGGAGGAAAGAAATCTATGAGCATTTTAGAAGTTGATGCAGTAAAGAAAATATATACCACTCGCTTTGGTGGAAACCAAGTGCAAGCCCTTTCCAATGTAACATTTCAGGTAGAGGAGGGGGAATATGTGGCAATCATGGGGGAATCTGGTTCCGGCAAAACCACTTTGCTAAATATTATGGCCGCTTTGGATAAGCCCACATCTGGCAGTGTTCGACTGGATGGGAATGAGCTTTCCAAAATTAAAGAATCAGACATTGCGGCCTTTCGCCGTGACCATCTGGGATTTGTGTTTCAGGATTTTAATTTGTTGGACACCTTTTCCCTAGAAGACAATATCTACTTGCCTTTGGTTCTTTCGGGCAAGCGTCCCGATGAGATGAAAAAGCGGCTGATGCCCATTGCTTCCCAACTGGGAATTTCTCAACTATTAAAAAAGTACCCTTACGAAGTTTCAGGAGGGCAAAAACAACGGGCAGCAGTGGCAAGAGCCTTGATTATCAACCCTCGGTTGATTTTGGCAGACGAACCCACCGGCGCACTGGATTCCAAAGCCACAGATGAACTGTTGCGACTGTTTGGAGAAATTAACAGAAATGGGCAAACCATATTGATGGTAACCCACTCGGTCAAAGCGGCAAGTCATGCCAGCAGGGTGCTATTTATTAAGGATGGCGAAGTATATCATCAAATCTATCGGGGAAATAGTACAGAAAGCGAATTGTACCAAAAAATTTCCGATACACTTACAATGCTAGCAACAGGTGGTGACCGTAGATGAAACAGGGAATCTATCGAACATTGGCATGGAGTGGCATTCAAAAAAACAAAAAGTTCTACGTGCCTTATATGCTCACTTGCATTGGCACTGTGATGATGTGCTATATTATCTCGTTTTTGAGCACCTCGCCCACCTTTAGGAATATAACAGGGGGTGCTACCATGCAAAGTTTTCTTTCCATGGGGGTAGGGGTAATGTCTGTCTTTTCCCTTATCTTTTTGTTTTACAGCAATTCCTTTTTAATCCGCAGACGAAAAAAGGAATTTGGTTTGTATAACATCTTAGGTGTTGGAAAGAAACACTTGGCATTGGTTCTATTTTTAGAAACCCTTATCATTGCAACCATCACCATTGTAGCAGGTTTATTTTTTGGCATTTTATTTTCTAAATTGGCTGAACTGTGTATGATAAAAATTTTGGATGGAACAGCCACCTTTGCCCTCACTCTTAGCTTTCCATCCATCTACCAGACAGCACTTTTGTTTGTAATCATTTTTGCTTTCATTTATCTCAACACACTGCGACAGATTCATCTCACCAATCCCATCCAGCTTTTGCGCAGTGAAAACGCAGGAGAAAAGCCCCCAAAAGCAAACTGGATAATTGCCATTTTAGGCGCAGTGCTTTTGGCAGTGGCATATTATTGGGCAGTAACCATTGAAGACCCTGTTACCGCATTGATGATGTTCTTTGTTGCTGTGGTAATGGTTGTGGTGGCAACCTATTTATTGTTTATTGCAGGTTCTGTGGTTATTTGCAAAGTGTTGCAAAAAAATAAAAATTATTATTACAAAACCAACCATTTTGTTTCTGTGTCATCTATGGTATACCGCATGAAACGAAACGGCGCAGGTCTGGCTTCCATTTGCGTTCTTTGCACTATGGTGTTGGTCATGGTGTCCTCTACGGTATGCTTGTATATTGGGGCAGAGGATAGCTTGCGCAATCGCTTTCCCAGAAATATTAACTTGGATGCTATTGCAAGCAGTGCAGAAATGCTGAAAGGGCAGCAAGTGCAACAGGTTAAACAATTGGTACAACAAATTACAGAAGAAAATAACACACAACAAGAAAACATTTTGGAATTTCGCACTGCTGCCATGGGAGGAATTTTACACGGAAACGAGATGTTGGTAGATGAGTCCGCCTATGGTAATAGAATGAATGCCATGTCAGATATATGGCAAATCTTTATTGTGCCACTAGAAGACTACAATCATTTAATGGGAAAACAAGAAACCCTTTCTTCTGGGGAGGTAATGATTTACACTACAAAAGAGATGGAATATACCTTTGACACCATAAAACTGCAAGATATGACCTTCAATGTAAAAAAGCAAGCAGAAGGTTTTGTGGACAATGGTGTGGATTCTATGCAAATTTTTCCTACCATGTATCTCTTTGTGCCTAATTTTACAGAAATTGTGGAACCTTTCCAAGGGCTTACAACAAATACTGGTAGAAATTTGCTGTCCTTCCACTGGTGCTACGCCTTTGACTTGCCCTGTGATGATACAACACAGATAGAGATTTTAAGACAAATAGAAACCAAGATTTCTCTTCAACTAGATAATCCCCAAGAAACCAGCTATTTCAGCATTTCTACAGAAGGTGTTGCACAAGAACGAACTGATTTTTATGCAATCTATGGCGGTTTGTTCTTCTTAGGAATTTTGTTAGGAATTGTGTTCATCTTTGCAGCAGTTTTAATTATCTACTATAAACAGGTTTCGGAAGGCTATGAGGACCAATCCCGATTTGATATTATGCAAAAAGTTGGCATGACCAAAAAGGAAATAAAACAGAGTATCAACTCTCAAATCCTCACAGTATTTTTCACACCCTTACTGATGGCAGGTGTGCATCTTGCTTTTGCCTTTCCGCTTATCCGAAAATTACTCATGCTGTTGGGATTGATGGACACGCAGCTTCTTATTATTACAACTCTATGCTGTTATGCTGTGTTTGGAGTATTTTACGGGGTGATATATAAAGTTACATCCCAATCTTATTTTTCCATTGTTAGCAAAATAAAAGAATAAAATAGATATAGGGAGGAAAATAACATGATTGACCATTCACAAAAAAGCGTTATGGAGGATTTTTTGCATAAGTTTTTATGGATTGCAAGTGCTGTTTTAGCAGTGATAGTTTTTAAATGTGTATTCCGTAAACGGTAAATAAATTTTATATCCGCTTTTTAAAGAAGGTGCGCTGGAATTGTAGTGCATCTTCTTTTTTCTTTATGTAAAGTAAAATACAAAACAATCCATCTGTTTATTTATGGATATAATACAAAATTCACACAAATATTTGTGCTAGTAACCAATTTTAATTTTGAATTTATTGTATTATTATGTAAAATGTAACAAAAAACTTGAAAAGAAAAAAGGAGTTTGTTACACTGATGAAGGCAAAACAAAACTGACTTTGGCATGATGAAAAAATCTTTGGCTATTGTCGGAAAAACGACAAAACAACAGGGAGGACATGAAAAATGTTTCAAACAAAAGTGCGACGAAGTCTAAGCATGCTGTTGGCTGTGGCAATAGGGGCAGCAAATATTGTAACTGCACCAGTGGCAGCCATTGCAGCAGAACAGCCAGCCACAAACGTTCAAACAGAAAAGTATAAGGCAACTGTTGATACATCCACAGGAAGCCTTACTTTTCAAAATCTCCTCCATACGGGAGCTGGTTGGAACAACACAGAAAAGGCCATGGTTCCCGGTGCAACCATGATGTTGGGCCCAGATGGCAATAACCGACCAGCCGCTGTTACTATGGAATCAGTTTTAAGCAACACCACGACCAATGGCGGACTTTCCGGCGTAAAAATGGCAGGAGAACTTTCCGGTGTAAAATCTTGGTTCTTTTTTGATAACGAAATTCTTTGCCTTGGTGCAGATATAGCAAATACTGGAAGCACACAAGACAAGGTTATCAATGTTGTAGATAATGTGCTAGTAAACGAAAACACCTATGCAGCATTGACAAACCCTGCGAATGGATACCGCAATATTTTAGATGCAGTTGCTGCAACAGACCCACGCTATAGCTGGGCTCCTGTTGTGGACACTATCACACAAGGAAAACATACAAGAAACTGGCTGACAGCCTCTAGCCTTGCCCCAGAGGGTTCTAATAAGCCTTTGGAGTGGAGCTACATATTCTCAGATGGTATTACTAACTCAAAGGTGTTTTACCGTTTTCCCACAGAGGGAACCCAGCAGGTGCAGTCCTTTGAACTGTGGGTAGAGCCGGTAAATGGTGCCTACAATTATACCTTAGGTGCTGGTGGTCAGCAAAATGATTTCAACAATGGAGTACCAGCCAAAACTTCCAACCAAGTTTTAAGCAACACAAAAGAGTTGCAAGCGGCAGAAAATACTGCACAAGGGGTGGTTGCTGCAAACAAATGGGTGGATGGCGAAACCACAATTTCCAATTCCATTGTAAACTTCACCTTGTATCAAGCCTCCTCTGTACTGATGGAAAAGAATTTTGCTGACAATACTACGGTATTGACAGTGGCAAAATCTTCCCAGCCCACAAGCCAATGCATAGACATTACACTGGATGTTATGGCAGATACAGTGGAAGAATTGGGACAAGCTGGCGCATTGGTAGAATCTTCTACTGAGGGTGGAAAAGTTACCCTAAAGCTTGATACCACAAAAATGGATTCTTCTGTAAGTGTTAAACTGACAGAAAAAGAGATGGAAACTGTTACAGGAGAAGATGTTCAGGTTGTAAAAGGAAATTCTGTACAGATTGCTACACCAGAGAATTTTTCTGGTGAAGTGACTTGGAGTGCAAAATTTCTAAAATATGATGGCACTTTCCTAAGAAATTCTGGCTATCAAAAGATTAAGCGAGAATTAAAAGATGGGGAAGTGGATGGAACCCGTACCGCTGGCGATGCAGATGCAAGCCATTTGTTGGAGCTGCGCACAGTTCCGGCTGGTGTTGTGCTCACAGGAAAAAATAAGGGAAATGTTGTAGTAGTAGCCACTGACAGCACCGGACAACAAAAACAATGGAATGTAGAAATTCTCTATGAGGACCCTGCAAATTTGCCTGCTACCACCCCAGAGGACTTTGCAAAAATCCGCCAGACATGGCGTGAATCCTTGATAGGAAGTAACCTGTTTGCTGAAACTGGTGGTACAGAAATTTTAGAAAATCTGAATCAAGAAGCAGAAACTATCTGGAATAGCTATGCTTTCAAGGGACAGGACACCTGTTCTGGAATCCCATGGCCTCAACAAGAGGGTGCAGCAGGTAACCCTGACATTCCTTATGCAGATGATGCTGTAGAGTTCCGCCCCGCATTTAAAAATGTGCTCGCTATGGCAAAAGCCTATGCCGCCGAGGGAGGCGCACTCTACAAAAATGCAGAGCTTTTCAAAGATATGGTAAATATCTTGGACTACCTGTGCACTACCTGCTATGTGCCAAAGTCCCAGACAGATAACTGGTGGACTTGGGAAATTGGTTTGCCCAAAGACCTGATTCCTGCATTGATGTTAATTGCTGAGGATTTGACAGAAGAACAAATCATGCGTTATACAGAGGCACTGTATTTCTTCCAGCCCGACCCCTTCCATGAAGGTGTTATCAATACCGCTAGCACCCATGCACAAGGATACCGAACAGCACAAGGCGCAAATATTATTGACTGTTCCACAACAGCTGTGGGCTTAGGTGCTCTCCGTCAAGATAATGAGCTTGTATACATGGGTATGCAGGCATCTTCGGGAACATTTGTTATCAACACCGTTGCCGACAGCACCACCATTGCACAAGAAGGCTATGCTAGCGGATTCTATCCCGATGGCTCTTACCTAGACCATAGCAGTGTGCCCTATTTGGGAGCTTATGGTATTGAGTTTATGAAAGGTGCTGTAAAAATTCCCTCTTTGTTGGCAGGCACTCCATGGCAATATCCTGCCGAAGTTCAGAAAAATCTGGAAAGCTATGTAGTAGATGGCTTTGGAAATGGTATGTATAAGGGAATGCTGTTAGATTCTCTGAAAGGCCGTTCTGTTTCTCGTCCTGCTTCCAGCAATCAGGCAGCAGGCAGAGAAGCCATGACTATCATTTTACAGTTGGTGGATTCCTTCACCGAACCTGCAAAAAGCACTACTCTTTCTGCTTTGAAACTTTGGATGCAAGAGGATACCACATTTGTGGATAGTTTGACTGGTGCCGAATATGTTGCCATCAAACAGAGAGCAAAGGAAATTCTGGCAGATGATAGCATTGAGGCAAAGGTTTCCCCCACTCATGTATCCTATCCTTTGATGGACCGTGCTATCCATAGAACAGATGACTATTTGTTTACTGTTTCCATGTATTCCGAACGTATTCAGAATACAGAAATTATGAACCACGAAAACCGTTTTGGTTGGCATCAAAACAATGGTATGACCTATATTTATGATGCAGATAACCAATATACAGAAAACTACTGGAATACTGTAAACCCCTTGCGTTTGGCAGGTACTACTGTAGCAGCGTTGAATATTGGAAATGGTGCTCCAGATAGTTCTGGTTTTGCACAGGGAGGAGATTTCCGCTCCAATGAAAGTTGGGTTGGCGGCAGTTCTTTGGGCAATTACGGGATCAGTGGTATGTCTTTCACTGGTGAAGCCAATGTTGCTAGTGGAGATAGTTCCCTCACCTATGCACCCGACCTAAAAGGCAAAAAATCTTGGTTTATGTTTGACAATGAGATTGTTTGCCTTGGTGCAGGCATCACCAATAAAGGAATGGATGTCCCAGTAGAAACCACCATCGAAAACAGAAAGCTGGATGAAACTGCAAGCAATGCCTTTGTAGTGGATGGAGAAAATGTAAAACTCTCTGCAAAGGAAGCCAATGTAAAAGAATTGGTAGACCGCAGCGCAGACCTTTCGGGTACCGCTTTTGACAATGTCACATGGGCACATTTGGCAGGAACAAAAGCCGTTGGTACAGGATATTACTTCCCCAGCGCAAATACACAAATTCAGGCACGCCTTGCCAAAACTACTGGTAACTGGAGCGATGTTGGCACTTTTGAGGGAGAAAGCACCCAAAACTATTTGGAAATGTGGGTAGACCATGGCGTAAATCCCACAGACTCCAATTATAGCTATGTGCTACTTCCTGAAAAAACCGAGGCAGAAACAAAAGCCTATGCCGAAAATCCAGAAATTGAGATTTTGGAAAATACCAGCTCTATCCAAGCTGTATATGACGACAGCCTGAAAATGACTGGAATCAACTTCTGGGATGAAAACGGTGGAACTGTGGCTGATGTAACCAGCGACAAAGCGGCTTCTGTCATTCTGCAAGAAACCAGTGATAATACCTTGAAGATTGCAGTATCCGACCCCACCATGAAGAACAAAGGCAACATTCAGATTACAATTACCAAGCCTATCGTTTCTGAGGTTGCTCTGGACAAAAATGTATCTGTGGTAGAAAAGGACGAAAACCATATTGTTCTTAGCTTTGCAATGGCTGGAACAAATGGAGCTTCTTCTGTAGCAGAATTGAAGGTAGAACCTACATCCACCCCTGAGCCAACAACTACCCCCAATCCAACAGCTACCCCAGAGCCTACAACTTCTCCAGAACCTACAAACACACCCAACCCAACAGCAACCCCTGCTCCTACAACTGAACCCCAACCCACTGCTACCCCCAATCCAACAGCTACCCCAGAGCCTACAACTTCTCCAGAACCTACAAACACACCCAATCCAACAGCAACCCCTGCTCCTACAACTGAACCCCAACCCACTGCTACACCCAATCCAACAGCTACACCCAATCCAACAGCTACCCCCAATCCCAGTGCTACCCATACACCTGTAGCAAGCGAGTTGAAAGAGGTTCCTGCCCAGTTGGCACAAATTCCAGAGTTAAATACAGTTGCTAAAATTCAAGCAAAGATGGAAGCAGCGGCAAAGGCAGTAGTTGGAGATTTGCAACAATTCTCTTTGTGGGATTATCGCTTGATGGCTACAATGAGCGACGGAACACAGCAAGAGGTAACACCTGAAAACTTCCCCAAAGAGGGCGTTGTTATAACATTGGATTTCCCACAATCTACCTCGGACAAGGATACCTTTGTGGTGACCCATATGTTCACAACAGAACAAGGCAGCCATAAAGTAGGTGATGTGGAAACCATTATCCCCACAGTCACCAAAGATGGTATTTCTTTCCGAGTTTACAGCTTGTCGCCCATTGGTCTGAGCTGGAAATCCAGCAGCTCCCAAAGCACTGGAGACAACAATCAGGGAAATAATAACCAAAACAACCAAAATCAAACACCCTCCACACCATCTGGAAATACAAGCACAAGCCCACAAACAGGGGATAGTGCAATAGCATACACAATGCTTTTTGCCTGTCTGAGTGTTGCAGGTTTTAGCGGAGGAATGGTATACCGCAGAAAGCACAACAATATGCGGTAAACAACTACACAAACAAAGCGGTATCGCTCCTATATAAGGGGCAATACCGCTTTGTTGTTTTGTTCAGATAAAATAGGATTGATTTACCGCAGTTTTCGCGGCAGAATTTTGGGCAGGGTTTCTTGCAGGGAAACATTAAACCCCAAAATGGTTTTTCCTAACCAAACGAATAAAAATAGAATAAATAAGGGGATTAAACAGGATGTCACAATCATAACGGCCAGTGCTTCAATAAAGTTGTTTAGCATGGTTTCAAATTTTTTCGTAGCACTGGAAACTGCCTCAGAAACTCCCTCGGTTACCTGTGAAACAATACTTGACCAAAACCCTTCTTCTTTTTCCTCTGTTTCTTCTGTTTGCTTAGGAATTTCCTCAGCTGCTTGTTGGGCAGAGGAGATAGTTTGCTCAATAGAGCTAGCATAAGTATTGTCAATGATATTGGATACCCCAACACTTACAGGAATTATCAGGCACAGCGCAACAGCAAATATGGCCAGCTTTGCAGATATTTGTACCAACTGTTTTTTTTGCCAAAATAAGTAGAGGATAAGACAACCACAAGCCGCCGGCACAATATAGGAAAAGGCGATGTATCCTGTAATGGTGACTAGATATTTTTCTAAGTAGAGGGCACTTAGTACCAGCAAAAAATAAAAGCTCAAATCTGCCAAATTTTCTCCCACTGGCGTGGCAATATCTCCCGGCAACAGCGTGATGGCAACCGAGGCCGCCGTAGATGCTGCTACCAGTCCCATGACAGTATCCCGTTTTTCTTCCAGTGATTGAATGGTATCAGCGTGTAGCTCTGGAGAGGAGGCAACCCCCGAAATACCAAACATAGAAACCAATGCAATAATTGCCAAAATCAATGCAATCACTTTTCTGTTTTTAAATACATCTGTTATGTTCATTATTTTACACCCTTATAAAAAATTTGTCATATTGTATCTTAAATAGTACCAGTGTACCCTATTTTATCATATAAATCAAGTGGCAAAAGTATTCCCATTGTATCATAAAAATGTAAGCTGTTTTATTGACAAGAGGATGTGTAGTGTCTTATAATATCTCTATTCGACATATTGGAGGAGATTATGGAATATCTCATTCTTGGCATTTTGATGCTTTCCCCCATGACAGGGTATGAATTGCAGCAATTCATCAAACAAAATCTTGCCCTTATATGCTCCCATAGTGCAGGAAGTGTACAAACAGCCCTTACTAAGTTAGAAAAAAGCGGACAGATTATAGCCCACGAAACATTGGAAGGAAAACGACGCAAAAAGATTTTTTCCATTACAGAAAGCGGTCGTTCCGCCTTTTCAGTTTGGGTAGCACAGCCCATGCAAGCAGATAAAGTCAAAAATATGGAGCTATCCCGCCTGTTCTTTTTGGGTTTGGCACAGCCAAAAGAAAGGATTCTTGCAATCCAAGAATATATCAGCCAAATAGAACAGACCAGAGAAATCCTTTGTGCAATTCGGGAACGCTTTCGCAATATTGACAAAAGCCATCTGCCACAAGGAACCAACTGGCAGGAGGTTTTTCGCTTTCAAGAGTATACCATTGCTTATGGTATTGCTGCTGCCGAATTTGAACAAAACTGGTACAGTAATCTACTTTGCCAATTGGAGGAACAACCATGAAAATACTTGTTTTGAACGCCAGTCCCAAGGGGAAAAACTCTACCACCGTACATACTGCTATGTACTTACAAGCACGGTATCCCGAACATGAATTCACCTTTTCAGAACACCAACAAGAAAATAAATAGTGTATTTTTTACTAGCCTGCAATCCATAAGATGCAGGCTTTTTATTTTTTAGCCTTCTAGGAAATGATAGAAAAATTTTGGTATTTGTGCTACAATTTTTTTCGTTTAAATGGTGTTCTTACTGTCACCAAAACTAGGATAAGGAGTCTGAAAGCAATGAAACGGGATTTAACAACCGGCCCTGTTACATCTACCATGTTGCTGTTTGCACTGCCCATGATTTTGGGCAATGTATTACAGCAATGTTACAACTTGGCAGATACATGGATTGTTGGGGAATTTCTTGGCACAGCTGCCCTGGGTGCAGTGGGCAGTGCTTATACACTCATCACATTTTTGACATCTCTTATCATTGGCATGTGCATGGGCGCAGGAGCATTGTTCTCCATTAGCTATGGAAAAAAGGACTACAAGCATATGCGGGAGTATCTTGCCTCTGCTTTCGTTTTAATCCTTGTTATCACAGCCGTGTTGACGGTCGGCTCCTATGGGTTGCTTCATAAAATCTTGCAGTGGATGCAAACACCAAAAGAGGTATATGACATGATGTTTACCTATGTTGGTGTTATCCTCATGGGGCTGCCCTTTATTTTTCTCTACAACTATTTTGCTTTCTTTCTTCGGGCTGTTGGAAACTCTGTGGTGCCGCTGTTTTTTCTAGGAATTAGCACCATTCTAAACATTGTGTTGGATGTTATCTTTGTAGCTGTGCTGCAACGGGGTGTTGCTGGTGCAGCCGAGGCCACTGTCATTGCCCAAGTGGTAGCTGGATTGGGAATTGCACTTTATAGCTTTCTTCGTGAACCATTGCTCCATCTTGATAAAGGGCTTCGTGTGCGATGGAGGTCTATTGTTGCAATCTTTGCCTATGCAACCACAACAGGTGCACAGCAATCTGTAATGAATTTTGGTATTTTAATGGTACAAGGGTTGGTCAACAGCTTTGGAGCTTCGGTGATGGCAGCTTTTGCAGCTGGTGTTAAAATTGATACACTGGCATATATGCCAGCCCAGGAGTTTGGCAATGCCTATTCCATTTTTGTTTCACAAAATTATGGTGCCGGAAATACACAGCGTATCCGAATTGGTACACGCAGTGCCATTGTCCTTGTTTTGTGCTTTTGTGCTATTATCTCTGCTGGTGTTTGGTTGTTGGCTCCTCAGCTAATTGGTGTTTTTATCCAAGCCCATGAAACACAAGCCTTGCTGACTGGTGTGCAATATCTGCGTATCGAAGGAGCCTGCTATGTGGGAATTGGTGTTCTATTTCTTTTGTATGGCTATTTTCGTGCCGTGGAACGGCCCAAAATCTCTCTTTTACTGACTGTCATTTCCCTTGGTACACGGGTATTATTGGCATATTCTTTTGCTCCACAAATGGGTGTACAGGCAATTTGGTGGTCAATTCCCATCGGTTGGGTACTTGCAGATATTGTGGGCCTCTTGCTAAAAACAAAACACGCTGCTCCACAAATAAACTGTTGAGCAGCGTGAGAACTGATTTATTTTTTCTTCTTTTGCAGAGTGTTATATTTTAGCAATGCACGGTCATAGATGTTTAATACTGCACGAATAAATTCCTCTTTGCCATACTTCTGGCTGTATGCAGTAACTGCCTGTCGCCGTTGCTGTCGCTGTTGTGCATCCATGTTGCCTTCCTCTTGCACAAGCTGGGCAAATTCTTGGTCATTGGTGAACAAATTTCCGTTTACACCGGGAATAATCTGGTCTTTGTTGTAAATATCCAGCCGTTGCAATACATACAAACCGCTGGCAGTTGCCTCCAGCATAGCAATGGAATTCATCTCGGAAAGGGAAGCGGTAGTAAAAAGGTCGCAGGCATGGTAATAGGGGGGCAGAAGATTGTGGTCAATGCGCCCCAACAAAAACACCTGCTTTTCCATTCCTAAGCTGTTGATTTGATTTTGCAGATTTTCCTTTTCTGGGCCATCTCCAATAACAAATAGTTTATAATTGCATTGATTTTTGAAATGTTTGGTAAACCAATCAATAAGCACATCAATGCTCTTTTCTTTGCCCAATCTTCCTACAAAGCACAAAGCGGTATCCTGGGGCAAAATACCCAGCTTCTTTTTTACTGCTGCAATTTCCTCAGAACTTACATTTTCGGGCAAAAAGTCCGATAAATCCACTGTGTTGGGAACAATATTGATATGTCTTTCCACCCCACAGCGGCGCAAATATTCCACCACTTTGGGGGAAGGGCCAATAATCTCGGTGGCTCGTTTTGCAACCTTGCGGAAATAAATATGTGCTCCCGGTTTTACCATTTTGTGGAATCGCTCTGGGGCAATGTAAAACATATAGTCATCATACATGGTGTGCAAGGTGTACACAATGGGTTTTTTCAGCCTTCTTGCGGCAAACAGCCCAAAAATGCCCATGCTAAACTCTGTATGGATATGTAGGATATCGGGATTAAACTCTTGAATAATCCGCAAACGCTGCAAGTTTAATGGATTGGCAACGCCATAGCCATAAATTCTTTTTAGAGGGATAGCAGGACAATAGAGAATCCCATCTTTAATGTAGTGACATGCTGCTTTGGGGCTGGTAGTAACAATCAATACTTCATGGCCGTGGGATTCCAGTGTTTCTTTTAACGTTTGCACATGGGTAACTACTCCACT
Source organism: uncultured Anaerofilum sp. (assembly GCA_944385935.1). Lineage (GTDB taxonomy): Bacteria > Bacillota > Clostridia > Oscillospirales > Ruminococcaceae > Anaerofilum. Next base: position 108,830 of record CALWZC010000003.1, on the reverse strand, counting down.
GATAAATGGAAAGTATGTTTCGGTAAATAAAGCAATTCGCATAAAATACCTCTTTTCCTCATAAAAGTAAGCAAATCCCTTTGCTTGTTTACAACAATATATCGCTCTTTTATTCTGTTAGCCAATATTTAGAATCTATTTTAGTGATTATACCATTTTATTTGCAAATATAAAATAAAAAAAGTAAAAACAGTGAAATATTTTTTAATAAAGTAAAAAATATGGGATGTTTTTGTCGATTGTTGGAAGTTTTGTTAAAATTTATCGGGAAACTTTTTACCTTTACCATGTTATTGATTGCCATTAAAGGTGAAATCAGCTATAATATATGATATATACCATGATATAATGGTCGGAAATTGGACTAAAATTCTTAAGAGGTGAAATGCCATGGCACAGTTTTCTGTTTCGTTGGGAAAAATTGCAAAACAACTCCGGTTGGAAACAGCCTATTCTCCAACGGATTTGGAGAATATTCCCATTTATACAATGGACGTAAACCGCCCGGGGCTACTAATTACTGGGTATGATGAGTATTTCGACCCTACCCGGCTGCAAATTTGCGGAAAAGCGGAAATGAACTATTTGGAACGCTTGCCCGAACAAGAGCGACGCAGCCATGTGCATACATTGTTTGCCTCTCGTCCGCCAGCAGTAGTAATTACCCGCAATTTGGAAGTGTTGCCAGAGATGTTGGAGTTTGCCCAGCAGTATGAAGTTCCTATCCTGCGAACAGGAGAAAACACCTCTGCCATGATGAGCAACCTCATTTCTATTTTGAGTGTAGAAGTGGCTCCCCGTATCACTCGCCACGGTGTGTTTGTGGAGGTATATGGTGAAGGTATCTTGATTTTAGGTGATAGCGGCGTAGGCAAAAGCGAAACAGCCGTAGAGTTGGTAAAAAGAGGACACCGCTTGATTGCAGATGATGCTGTGGAGTTGCGCCGAGTGTCCAATCGCTCTATTGTAGGTACCAGTCCCGAAAACATCCGCCACTTTATTGAACTGCGAGGCGTAGGTATTGTGAATGTTGCTCGTGTGTTTGGCGTAGGTGCTGTTAAAGTAAGTGAAAAAGTGGATTTGGTTGTGGAGCTGGAACCATGGGATAAAACAAAGGCCTATAACCGAACGGGCCTAGAGGCAGATTCCATTGACATTTTAGGTGTAGATATTCCCCATACTGTAATCCCTGTTATGCCCGGAAGAAATCTGGCTGTAATCCTAGAAGCGGCGGCTATCAATAATCGCCAGAAAAAGATGGGCTACAACGCAGCACAAGAGCTGATGGAACGGCTTGGATTGGATAACGACACAATGCAATTTTAACAATAGAAAGGTTGCAGGTGGAATATGATAATCGCAGATTTACATACACATAGTTTGGTAACAAACCATGCTTACAATACCATTACCGAAATGGCGAAACAGGGGGCAAGTATAGGTCTTGCTGCTATGGCCATTACAGACCACGGGCCGGCTATGCCAGATGCACCACATCCATGGTACTTTTCTAATTTAACAAAAGAACTGCCTTTTGTTATGGAGGGAATTCCCGTTCTCAAAGGAGCAGAGGCTAATATATTAAACGAGAAAGGTACACTAGATTTTACACAAAACGAGCTATCAGAATTTGATTGGGTAATTGCTTCTATCCATCGTCCTTTACTTCCCCAAAAACTGACCATTCGGGAAGCAAACTATCTTTGGTCTGCCATTGCGGAAAATCCTTGGGTGGATATGATAGGACATTCCGAAATGCCAGCCTATGAGTATGATTATCTTTCCTTGACAAAACTCTTTGCAGAAAAGCATAAAGTAGTAGAACTAAATGCAAATTCTTGCACATGGCGGCCCGAAGGAAAAGAAAATATGCGCCGTTTAGCTTTGGCATGTAAGGAAAATGGAACTCCTGTGGCTGTAAACTCAGATGCACATTCCATCTATCGGCTGGGGCAAACCAGAGATATTTTTACCATGTTGGAAGAATTGGATTTCCCAATGGATTTGGTGATAAATACATCCAAAGAATTGCTTTTAAAAGAATTGCGCTGCCATAATCATGGGGTAGCGGAAAAGTTAGGAGGAGTTTGGCATGAGTAAGTATACAATCGGGGTGGACCTTGGCGGAACCACTATTTCCGCTGGCTTGGTAAATGAAGAATATAAAATTGAGTATAAAGTAGGCTGTGACACAAACCTTCCACGCCCTTCTGAGGAGATAGAACAATCCATCGCAAATCTCTGTTTGCAAATTTGTAAGGATAAAAATTTAGATATTACCAAAGATATTCAATGGGTTGGTATAGGCACACCGGGAAGTGTCAACACAAAGACAGGTGTTGTAGAGTTTAATGCAAATTTTGGCTATAATAACTGGCCTTTGCAGGAGAATATGGAAAAAATTCTAGGATGCAAAGTGTACATTGAAAATGACGCAAATGCTGCCGCCTATGGTGAATACATTGACGGTGGGGCAAAAGGTGCTCAGTATGCAGTGGTTATTACTTTGGGCACTGGCATTGGCAGTGGTATTATTATCAATGGCAAGATTTTTTCCGGTTTTAACTATGCAGGAGCAGAGTTGGGCCATCTGGTTATTGTAAAAGATGGTCGTCCTTGTATGTGTGGTAGAAAAGGATGTTGGGAGAAATACGCCTCCTCCAGAGCATTGGCAGAAGATACCCGTGCAGCCATGGAACAGCATCCAGAAAACATGATGTGGAAGCTGGTGGATGGTGATATCAATAAGGTAAATGCCAAAACCGCTTTTGATGCTATGCATGCAGGAGACCCATTGGCTACCCAGCTTGTACATACATTTTTAGAGTATGTAGCTTGTGGCATTACCAGCGTAATCAATATTTTCCAGCCAGAAATACTTTGCATTGGTGGAGGAGTTTCCAAGCAGGGAGAGGCTTTGCTGGGGCCCATTCGTGAATATGTAGATAAAGAAGAATATGCCCGTAATGGCGACCGACGTACCAAAATTGTTACTGCAAAGCTAAACAATGACGCAGGAATTGTTGGTGCTGCCAGTTTGGGAATGCAAAATCAATGAGAAAAGAGAACAACATGGTTCAAGAATTAAAAAAACAACTGGAAGCTGAAACTATCACTGTATTGGAACAAGAACCCCTTTGCCAACATACCACCTTTAAGATTGGCGGAAATGCCAGCCTGTTTGTGGAGATTACTTCTCCAGAACAGTTGTGCAAGGCCATTGCTTTGATTCATCAATCAAAAATGCCCTACTATTTTTTAGGAAAAGGCTCTAATGTTTTGTTTGCTGATGAAGGTTTCCATGGTGTGGTTGTGCATTTGGGAAAAGACCTGTGCCACATTCGGATAAAAGGCAATCAAGTGTATGCCCAAGCGGGAGCATCCTTGCAGCAAGTTTGTGTAGAGGCTCAAAAAGCAGGCTTATCTGGAATGGAGTTTGCTTATGGAATTCCCGGAAGTGTAGGTGGCGGATTGTATATGAATGCTGGTGCCTATGGTGGGGATATGTCCTGTATTGTTTCTGGTGCATCTTGTGTGGATATGGAAGGCAACATCCATCATCTTACTTTGCCTGAGTTGGAGCTGGGATACCGCACCAGTTGCTTTGAAAAAAATAAATGGGCAATTTTAGAGGTAGAATTTACCCTCCATCAAGGGGATAAAGACACCATTCTATCACAAATGCAGGACTATATGTCCCGCCGCAGGGAAAAGCAACCCCTAGATAAGCCCAGCGCAGGAAGTGCCTTTAAACGCCCCCAAGGTGCCTATGCTTCCGCATTGATTGACCAGTGTGGGCTAAAGGGCTATCAGGTGGGTGGTGCCGCTATCAGCGAAAAACATGCAGGTTTCATTGTCAATCTGGGTGGAGCAACCTGCAAAGATGTTTTGGCTGTGGCAGATGATGTGTCTGCTATCGTCAAGGAAAAAACAGGGTTTGTATTGGAAAAAGAAATCCGAGTAGTAAAATAATCTGTAAGGATGGAAAGAAAAGAGTGTAAAAAACATGGAGCTGTTAATTGTAACAGGAATTTCTGGGGCTGGAAAGTCTTTGGCGGTTCATGCACTGGAGGATATTGGATACTTTTGCATTGATAATATTCCCGCTGGACTGTTGGCGGATTTTGCAGCATTGACACTGGCAAAACAGATGGAACTGGGGAAAGTGGCCATGGTATTGGACTCCAGAGGATGCCGTTCTGCTGAGGGATTGGAGGAAGCACTGGAACAACTTTCCCAAAAGAAAATGGCCTTTCGGGTGCTATTTTTGGATGCCAGCGATGATGTGTTAGTGCGCCGCTATCAAGAAACACGCCGCCGCCATCCCCTAAGCCATGTTTTTGATTGTAGTACACAGCAAGCAGTACAGCAAGAACGCCAAATTATGAGCCCTTTGTTTGAAAAGGCGGATTATATTGTAGATACCTCTTTACTTTCCACAGCACAGTTGCGAGAAAGATTGGTTGGATTGTTTTTATCCCACCATAATCAAGGCATGGCATTGAATATCATGTCATTTGGCTTTAAATTTGGCCAACCAAAGGAGGCAGATATCGTTTTAGATGTGCGGTGTCTGCCAAATCCTTTTTATATTCCAGAGCTAAAAGATAAAACAGGAATGGATGAACCTGTGGTAGAGTATGTAATGAGCTTTGAAGAATCCCAACAATTACTCAAGCATATTTTGTCTTTACTGGAATTTTCCCTGCCCTTATATGTTCGAGAAGGCAAAAGTCAGCTAACTATTGCAGTTGGTTGCACTGGTGGCAAACATCGCTCCATTACATTTGCCAGAAAAATTGGTGCATTTTGCCGTCAGCAAGGATATGAACCAACAATACAACATCGGGATATTCACCGAAAAAATTAAGGGAACAACACCCCCATACAAAGGAGTAAAAGTGAAATGAGTTTTTCCGGTGAGGTAAAACAAGAAATTGTGGCACATCGGCTACAACGCAGTTGCTGCCGACATGCAGCAGCCTATGGAATCGCCTGCTTTGCCAGAAATTTTGACGAAAAAGGATTGCTTCTCTATACAGAACAGCTTTGCATTGCAGAATATGCACAGTGGGTGTTTGGACAAATTGGAGTGGAAGGGCATATCCATCAAAAAGGAAGTGCGTCCAGCCCTGCCTATGAATTTGAAATTTCCAACCCCGAAGAAATGCAAAAGCTAAAAAATCTATTTGGTTTGGAAGAAGGAATCTGTTTTCGTATAAACAGCAAAAACATCTGCTGTTCTCGCTGCACTGGAGCATTTCTAGGTGCGGCGTTTTTGTGCAGTGGAACCATGAGCGACCCTAACAAGGATTATCATTTAGAGTTTACATCTTCAAGGCAAATGTTGGCAAAAGATTTAGAGGGAATTTTAGCAGAACATGAATTTTCGCCAAAACGAACCTTGCGCAAGGGAACAGCAGTCATCTACATAAAGGCCAGCGAAAAAATTGAAGATTTACTCACATTGATGGGTGCAACCAGTTCCAGTCTGGAATTGATGAATGTAAAGGTATATCGAGATATTCGCAATAAGGCGAACCGCATTACAAATTGTGAAACCGCAAATATTGATAAAACCGTTGCTGCAAATTTAAAAAGTATACAAGCTATTCGCTATTTGCAACAAAGTGGTGTGTGGGAATTGCAAAGCGACTCTTTGCGCTATGCTGGAGATTTGCGCCTGCAATGGCCGGATTTGTCTTTGTCCCAGTTGGCAGAAAAATTTCAACCTCCCATTAGTAAATCAGGATTGAACCACCGTTTGAGAAAATTGGAAAGCATTGCAGCAACATTACAAGAAAGGAGCAGTCATGAACAACAAGACTCGTGATTTTGTACACTTGCATCTTCATACAGAATATAGCCTTTTGGATGGTGCTTGTCGTATTGACCGTTTGTTTGACCGTCTAAAAGAACTAGGACAGTCTGCCGTTGCCATTACCGACCATGGGGTAATGTATGGTTGTGTGGATTTTTATAAAGCAGCAAAAAAAGCGGGTATTAAGCCCATTATTGGTTGTGAAGTTTATGTAGCTACACGTAGTCGCTTTGACAAAGTAAATAGAATAGATGGCTACCATCACTTAGTTCTTTTGTGTAAAAATGAAGTAGGCTACAAGAATCTTATCAAACTTGTAAGCAAAGGATTTATTGATGGATTTTACAATAAACCACGCATTGACAAGGAATTGTTGCAGCAACACCATGAGGGGTTGATTTGTCTTTCTGCCTGTCTTGCTGGAGAAATTCCACAGGCATTGCTAGCAGGGGATTACCAAAAGGCCAAGGATGTTGCTCTTTGGTATCAGCAGCTTTTTGGAGATGGTAATTTCTACATTGAACTACAAAACCATGGATTAGAGGAGCAAAAACAGGTTTTGTTCCAATTAGTCCAGCTAGCACGGGAAACCAATATCCCATTGGTGGCTACCAATGATGCACACTATCTCACCAGAGAAGACAGCAAAATGCAAAGTGTGCTTATCTGTATCCAAACAGGAAAAACTTTGGCAGACCCAGACAAAATGGAATTTGAAACCGATGAGTTTTTTGTCAAAACCACAGGAGAAATGTATCACCTATTCTCTTTTGCTCAGGATGCTTGCGAAAACACTGTGAAAATTGCAGAGAAGTGCAATTTTGACTTTGAATTTGGTGTAACAAAATTGCCATATTTTGAAGCCCCCAATGGAATGGACAATTTAGCCTACTTTAAACAAATTTGTGAAGAAGGGCTACACCAAAACTACGGTGATGAAATTTCTACCGAATTGCGTCAAAGATTGGATTATGAAATTGATGTTATCCAGCGGATGGGCTACACCAACTACTATTTAATTGTGTATGACTTTATACACTATGCAAAAAAGAACGGCATCCCAGTGGGCCCCGGCCGAGGCAGCGGCGCAGGAAGTTTGGCGGCCTATTGCATGGGAATTACAGAAATTGACCCCATCAAACACCATTTGTTGTTTGAACGATTTTTGAACCCCGAACGGGTAAGTATGCCGGATTTTGATATTGACTTCTGCTATGAGCGACGTCAGGAAGTAATTGACTATGTAACCCAAAAATATGGGGCAGACCATGTGGTGCAGATTGTTACCTTTGGAACCATGGCAGCAAGGGCAGCCATTCGAGATGTAGGCAGAGTAATGGACTTGCCTTATCAAACAGTAGATACCATCGCCAAATTGGTACCTGTGGAACTGAAGATGACCTTAAAGCGTGCCCTAGAAGTAAGCAAGGAGTTGGCAGAGCAATACCAATCGGATGATACAGTGCGGGAGTTGATTAACACTGCACTAAAAATAGAGGGAATGCCTCGCCATGCCTCTACCCATGCGGCAGGTGTGGTAATTACCCGAGAAGCGGCAGATGAATATGTTCCTTTGGCAAGCAATGACGGCCAGCCGGTGACACAATTTCCCATGACAACAGTAGAGGAATTGGGACTGCTGAAAATGGATTTTTTGGGCTTGCGTACTTTAACTGTCATCCATGATGCAGAAGCAATGATACAGAAAACCCAACCGGATTTTTCTATAAAAACCATCCCATACACAGACCCAGAAACCTATCAAATGTTAAGCATGGGAGAGAGCGAGGGCGTGTTCCAGTTGGAATCTAGCGGAATGAAACAGGTTCTGGTTGGACTAAAACCCAGAGATATTGAGGACTTGATAGCTCTCATTTCCCTCTATCGTCCGGGGCCAATGGATTCTATTCCAACCTACCTAAAAAATAGACACCAACCAGAGGGTGTGCGTTATAAAACTCCCCAGCTTGCCCATATTTTGGATGTCACCAACGGATGTATTGTTTACCAAGAACAGGTTATGCAGATTTGTCGGGAGTTGGCTGGATTCTCTTATGGACAAGCGGATTTGGTGCGCCGTGCCATGAGCAAAAAAAAGCATGATGTTATGGAGCAAGAACGGCAGCATTTTGTATATGGAAATCCACAAGAAGAAAATGGCTGCGTTGGTTGTGTGGCAAATGGTATTTCTGCGGAAGTTGCAAACAGTATCTACGATGAAATGAGCAGCTTTGCCAGTTATGCTTTTAACAAAAGCCATGCTGCCTGCTATGCTTATGTAGCTTACCAAACTGCATATTTAAAATGCCATTACCCAAAACAATTTTTGGCCGCTTTGCTTACCAGTGTGTTGGATAATACAGATAAGGTAATTGAATATACAGCAGAGTGTCAGAGGATGGGTATCCCTGTTTTGCCACCTGATATCAACACCAGTGAAGCTCGTTTTACAGTGGAAGGGGATAGCATTCACTTTGGATTGCTGGCTCTAAAAAATGTGGGAAAAAATCTCATTCAATCTGTTGTGCAAAAGCGCAAAGAGGGCGGGGAATATCGCAATCTTTACGATTTTTGTAAGCGTCTGCGGGGCAATGAAATGAACCGCCGTGCTGTGGAAAGCATGATTAAAGCAGGTGCTTTTGACAAGCTAGAATCCAGCCGAAAAGCAATGTTGCAAGGTTTGGAAGGTATGCTGAAAAGCATAGAAAATGATGCTCGGAAAAATATGGATGGGCAGTTAGACTTGTTTTCCAGTATGCAAGATAATGAAGAACCATTGCTAGGCGATTTAAATTATTATCTACCCGATTGTGATGAGTTTGACTATGACCAACTTCTTACAATGGAAAAAGAGGTTAGTGGGTTGTATCTAAGTGGACATCCTCTGAATGGATACCGTGATAAAATCCAGCGTTTGGCAAGTTGCACAATTAGTCAATTAACAGGGGAAGATGGAAAAGATTACGATGGTAAAGTCGTTAATATTGTATGTGCCATTGTAAAAATAAAATTTTTAACAACTCGTTCCAACTCCACCATGGCATTTGTTACAGTAGAGGACTTGAGTGGAACCATGGAAACTCTTATGTTCCCCAAAGTTCTCCAACAGGGTGGAAGCTCTATACGGGAAAACAGTGTAGTGTTAATTCGAGGCAAAGTGTCTGTAAAAGAGGACGAACCAGCCAAGCTAATAGCAGATGAAATTATAGATATTTCTCATATCACAGAGACAGAAATGGAATTGATTTATGTTCCCGGAAAAAACCGCCCCCAAGGTTCCACATCTGCAACCACACCAAAAGACAACAAACAAAAATATGCTGGCATTTGGCTTCGAGTTCCTTCCAAAGATTGCAGCCAAATGAATCAAATAAAAAGCCTGTGTACCATTTTTGATGGAGCAGTTCCAATTTATTTTGTTTTTGAAGATACAGGCAAGAAGGTTGCTGCGCCTCGTTTTATGTGGTGCAATCCAACATCAAGGTTTATATTGGAATTGCAGCAATTACTGGGAGAGGAAAATGTTGTAGTAAAAAATTTAGAAGTTTTTGTGAAATAAATTCTGGCAAGCAGTAGACCTTGTATGCAATCATGAGAAATGCTATAATATCCACAATAAGGTCAAAACAGCACAAAAATGCATAAATGACAACTTTTGCTTTCGCAACAAAAGGAGTAAACATACATGGCACATTATCAAGCAATTCTATTTGATGTAGATGGAACTTTGATTCATTCCAGCCCCGGGATTTTGGATACAATGCAGTTTACCTTTGCACAAATGGGCAAAGATATTACTGGTGTTGATTTAACCCGTTACTTGGGCCCGCCTCTGCGCAGAACCTTTGGAGAGCATTTTTCAGACCCCAACGAGATAGAAAAAGCAGTTGACATTTACAGAGCAAGATACCATACACATGGTCAGTTTGCTTGTTCTCTTTATCCTCATGTTGTAGAAATGTTGCAACAGCTCAAACAAGCAGGCTTTCTCCTTTACACAGCTACCAGCAAACCCAGAGATGTGGCACTTCCTATTTTGCAACATTTGGGAATTGCAGAGATGTTCGACTATGTAGGCGGTGCATCCCATGATTCCACTTTAGACACCAAAACCGCAGTGATGCAACATGTTCTTAGTAGAGCAGAGCTAAATGGTAAAAAGGCACTGATGGTAGGGGATAGAAAAGAAGACCTTATTGGTGCAGCAGATTGTGGTGTAGATGCTGTGGGCGTATTGTATGGGTATGGTTCTCTAGAAGAATTGCAGCCTTTCCATCCACAGTATATGGCAAAGGATTGTTTAGACCTTGCAAGATGGATTTTAGAATCAAAGTAAAGAAAAGGGTGTTTTGTATTGAAAGATAAAATTCAACAGTGGATGAAACAGCTGTTGCCCATCGAACAAAAAGCGGCAAAGGTTTCGGCGGTTTGTGCAGGTGTGTTTGTTACAGTGCTTTTGGGAACAATTATCACTGTAACTGTGTTAGCTGCCTCCAAACAATCTGCTTCCAATCCCGGTGCAAGTTCTGGAAGCTATGTAAACTCTTTTCCCTTGAATGAAGAAGAATTGAAGGATACTATTTTGCCCAAAACAGAAGATGCCGGACAAGAGTATCTCAATGAAACTCTGTTTATTGGCGATTCCAATACAGCCGCTTTGTACCAGTATGGTTTATTGCCTTTAAACCAAGTATCTGCCAAGGTGGGAGCTGGTGTATCCAGTGCTTCTACCGATGCTTGTTGTTACTTTGAGAATGATGAAAAAGGCTATACCATGCTGGAAACCATTCCTAAAATGAAGCCAAGGCGTGTGATTTTTAGTTTTGGAACCAATGATGTTTCCTATCGCACTACAGACGAGTTTATAACAGAATACAAAAAAGTTCTAAGCGAAGCAAAAACATTGTATCCCTATGCAGATATTATTGTGAATGCTGTATATCCCGTTGCCCAAAAGAATAACTACCCAGATATCTCTATGGGCACTGTAGATGCATATAATCAGGCACTGGCAGATATGTGTCAGCAGGAAGGCTATAAATTCCTAAACACTACTGAAATTCTAAAGGGTGAGGATGGGTATTTAAAGCCTGAGTATGCAAATGCAGATGGTATTCATCTAAAATCAGAGGCTTTGAAAAATGTTCTCACTTATGTGAGGGAGCATGCCTACACAGGCACAGAGGACAAGCGACCAGATACAGATAATATTCCAGATAGACGCAAATCTCCCGAAACAGAAAGCAATAGTTCTTCTGTTGCTACAGCCTCTTATCATGTAGAGATTGTAGACGGCAAAAGTTACGGCACATTATCTGGTGATGGTTTTTCTGGTGAAACTTCTAAACAATTTACTATTAGCGACAAACAAAATAGCTTCACTGTTACCGCTGTGCCCAACGATGGATATGAATTTGTAAAGTGGAGCGATGGTTTACAGTCCGCCACTCGTACTGATAAGAATATCAGTGCAAGTCTGTCAGTAACTGCTATCTTCCGGGCAAAGGGTTCCATTTCTATTACTGCTTCCAAAACAGAAGTAAAGTCCACAGGAGAAAGTGTTTCCTTTGAAGCTAAACTTTCCAGTGGAGCAAGCAACCAAACAATTTCTTGGCAACTAAATGGAAAAACTTTGTCCGATGCAACTGGCGCAAAGGTGACATTAAATGTAAAACCCGGTGACCAAATTACAGCTTCCGTGGGTGGTGTTACATCTCCTGCAATTGTGATGAAATTAAAATCTCAGCTGTCTATTTCTCCTGGTTCTACAAAATGTCAAGTAGGTCAAACAGTCACTTACACTGCCAGCGGTGAAGGAATTGATTTGGACAATGTGGTTTGGAAAGTAGACGGAAGACAGCAAAAAACTGGAAGGAATTTCAGCTTTACTCCCAGTTCTGCGCAAACTTATACCATTAGTGCCACAGTGGGAGATAATGTTGTTTCCGTACAGTTGACAGCCACATCTGCTCCCGCCCCCAATCCACAACCCCCAACACAGCCAGACTCCAGTTCCAACAACACAAGCACAAGCACTACACCTTCTCAAAGCGACTCCAGTTCAATTATTAATTCCGGTTCAAATACTTCTCCCTCTCAGTCCACTCCGGAGGCATCTTCTTCGGAGCCTACATCCAGTTCACCATCAGAACCGGAGCCGGAGCCTATTCCCACCGAAAAACCAGTTGTGACACCAGCTCCTACTCCTACTCAAGAACCTCAACCTACACCAGAGCCACCCCCAGTGATTCCAGAAGAATAATGTATATTGGAGGATGCTAACAAACTTTACCAAAAGCCGTTTGCCCCTTTGCAAGCGGCTTTTGCCAAATGAAAGGAGAAATGCCTGTATGAAATTGACTGTGCTTGGATGCGGAAGATGGGGAAGTTTTCTTGCCACTTATCACAGCGCAAAAAACGAAGTTCTTCTATGGGGAAGACCCGACGCTCCCAGTTTTCAAGAATTGGCGCAACATCGAAAAAACCAATACCTAACATTGCCAGAAAAGCTGATTTTGGAAAGTGATTTAGAGAAGGCACTGTCTTGGGCAGATACAATTATTATTTCTATCAGTGCACAGCAATTGCGTTCTTTTGCAAAACAAATCAATGAATTTGATGTAAGTGGAAAAACCTTTATTTTGTGTATGAAAGGCATTGAAGTAGACACTGGAAAGAGGTTGACGCAGGTTATCAACGAGGAAATCCAACAAAAAATTTCCGTTGCAGTATGGGTTGGCCCTGGTCATGTACAGGACTTTTTGGCAGGCATTCCCAATTGTATGGTAGTGGATTCTCCAGACCCGCAAGTTACAGAGCAAATTTCGGAGAATTTGTCCTCGGACTTAATCCGCTTATATCGAGGGGCGGATATTATTGGAACCGAAGTAGGTGCTGCGGCCAAAAATGTGGTTGGAATAGCAGCAGGGCTTTTGGATGGTGCTGGTTTAACAAGTCTAAAAGGAGCCTTGATGGCACGAGGAGCCAGAGAGGTGGCACGCCTCATTCATGCCATGGGAGGCAACGAACTGTCTGCCTATGGACTATGTCATTTGGGAGATTATGAAGCCACGTTGTTTTCTCCCCATAGTCACAACCGAATGTTTGGCGAATGTTTCATATTGGGCAAACCCTATACTCAGTTGGCAGAGGGAGCCTCTACTGTAAAGGCTTTGATAAAACTGGGTGAAGAATATAAAGTAGACCTTCCTATTTGTCATGTGGTCAATGATGTTTTGTATCATGGAATGACAGCAGATAAAGCAGTGGCAGCTTTATTCAGCAGAAGTGTCAAAGGTGAATTTGAATTGTAACCAATTTTCCCTTTTCGGTATATACTGTATCGTAAAGGAGGAATTGCTATGACAAATTGTTTTGGCCCCAGTTTTATCAATGCCGAACCCCAACCAGACACCTTTTGTGGGTGTCACGAAGATTATCCTATGGATTGGCAGGATGAAACAGATGGTTGTGGAGATTGCTCACAACAAGAGGATTGCCCCTGTAACCCTTCTTGTAGTTGTAGGCAGCAAAAACCAAAACCAGTGGTCACACAAACACAAACAACAGAACCAACAGAGTTGGAATATGAAATTGTAGAAATTTAATCTGTTGTTTCCCTTGAGCAAAGCAAAGGAATGATATAGCCTTTGCTTTGCTTGCAATTTTAAGAGTATTTTACTTGTTTCCGTGGAAAGGAATGTGCAAATGGCCTATTATAATTGTTTATTATTTGATGTGGATGATACATTGTTAGATTTTTCAGCAGCAGAAAGACAAGCTTTGCAGGAAACCTTTCAAAAGTTTGAAATTCCCTACACAGATGAAAATGTTTCTTGTTATCAAAGCATTAACACAAGCCTTTGGGCTGCATTGGAAAAAGGTGAAATCAAAAAGGATAAATTGGTAGTAAAACGTTTTGAACAGCTTCTGCAACAGTTGGACTTGCAAGGAAATCCTGCTGCTATCAATGAATATTATTTGAACCGTTTGAGCGAAAAAGCAGTCCTTTTTGAAGATGCTGATGTTGTATTAAAAAATCTTTCCGAAGTGGCAACCATTGCTGTAGTGTCCAATGGGGTAGAAAAAGTGCAAAAGGGAAGGCTGCAACGTAGTGGATTGTTGCCCTTAATGGATGCAGTGTTTGTTTCCGAAAAATTGGGAGTTACCAAGCCCAATAGAAAATTCTTTGATATAGCACTGCAAACTTTAGGTGTAAATAATAAACAAAAAGTATTGGTAATAGGGGATAGTTTAAAAGCAGATATCCAAGGTGGAAACAATGCCGGATTAGCTACTTGCTGGTGTAATTTTTCTCAAGCAGAGAATCACGGAAAAATCAAACCTCAATATGAAATTCACCATTTGCAAGAGCTTTATGAATTGGTTATGGAACAGGAGGAATTAGATGACATCGGAAATACAGCGAAAAGACATATGCTTTAAATCTTCTAATGGTGTATCCATTGTTTCAGGAGCAATCTACACACATTCTATGGTTCCTCCTAAAGCGATTGTGCAAATTAGCCATGGTATGTGCGAACATGTAGAACGATATCATGAATTTATATCCTTTTTGGCTGCAAATGGGTATGCAGTGGCTGCACATGACCATTTGGGCCATGGCAAAACCGCTGGAAGCCCCGATAATTATGGATTTTTTGCCGAAGAAAATGGTGCTAAATGTGTGTTGCAAGATTTACAACAGATGAATACAATTGTGCATCAGCAGTTTCCCCATCTTCCGGTGTTTTTATTAGGTCATAGTATGGGAAGCTTTTTTGCAAGGCTTTTTTGTGCAGTATATCCCAAAAATATTGCAGGGTTGCTCCTCAGTGGAACAGCAGGCCCAACTGCCGGCGTAGATGCAGGTATTTTATTGACAGAATTTTTGTGCAAAACAAAAGGGCCAAGATATGTTTCTGTTGCTGTAAACAAAATTGCTTTTGGAAAATATCTCTCTAAAATTAAAAATCCCAAAACCCCCTACGATTGGATATCCCGTGATGAAAGAATCATTGCAGACTATCAAAAAGACCCTGCTTGCACTTTTTCTTTTACAGTAAGTGCATTCCATGAGATGTTTCGCGTTTTGCGTGCAGTAAGTAGTAAACAGTGGGCAGAGAAAATTCCTGCCTCTATGCCAGTGTTTTTGTTTTCAGGAGATGCTGACCCAGTGGGAAACTACGGCAAAGGGGTTATAGAAGTAGAAAAAATGCTGAAAGAAGCCGGGCTAAAGGATGTGGAGCTAGTTCTATACGCCAATGGTCGGCATGAAATGCTCAACGAACTAAACCGCACAAAAGTTTATAAGGATGTTTTGGACTGGCTAAATCAGCATTGTTCTTAACAATGTACAAGCCAAGCAGATGGGCACTTCCAGTACAATGGAGCATTATACAGAATAGTTCTTTTCTCAGCCATGGGTTTATAGGAACCTGTGGCTGTTTTTTTGTGTATCCAATAGAAAAGGCAAAGAAATAGCAATTTAAACGCCCTTACTATAAATTTCGTTACATTACAAAGGTCTTTCGTTACATGTTCGTTGTTAATGTAAAGTAAATAGTTGATAAAGGAATATGAAAACAATACTATCATTTTAAACCACTGGTAAACAATCTAATGGACACATTGGCAGAGCTCTTGTTGCTTGTGATATACTGTATCATGAAATGGAGGGATGGTATGCTGAGAATCGCTATCTGCGATGATGAAATTGAAATCACAAAGCAATTGGAAAAGATGGTTAAACAATGTATTCCAGACTGTGAAGTTTGGTGCTATACCTGTGGAGATGAATTGTTAGCAACACAAAAACAATTTGATATTATCTTTTTAGACATACAAATGAAGGGATTAGATGGAATCAACGCTGCTAAAAAACTTCGGGGTATGGATGAAGATGTTATCATTATTTTTATCACTGCATGGAAGGAATATGTTTTCGATGCCTTTGATGTTGCTGCTTTCCACTACCTCCTAAAGCCTGTTCAACTAAAAAAACTTCAAGAAATTTTGAATAGAGCAGAAAGGGAAATCATCAAAAAAGCCAATATGCACAAAAGCCAGCTCTTTGTGAAAACAAGAGAAAAAAGCCTGATATTGGATACAAATGATATTTTGTTTTTAGAAAATGCCCTACGAAAAATTGCAATCCATACAAAAAAAGGAATTGTGGTTGTATATGGCACAATGTCAGAATTTGTCCAGAAACTTGGTTCGGAGTTCTATCGAAGTCATAGAGGATATTTGGTAAACATGGCACACATAGCAGAATATGACACCGAAACTATCTACATGGATAACGGAGAAATCGCATATTTAGCCCGAAAAAATTATCAGGATTTTGTAAAACATTATATGCGATTCCTGCGAAATGGAAGGGAGTATCATGTCTAATTGTTTAAGCAATTTGTTTTTGATTGCGCTTTGTATGTTTGAAGGCTTTTGTCTGCAATATTTATTCAAGGCATTTGTAAAACCTCGGTGGAACATAGCAAAATCCAGTCAATATGCCATTGGTGCTGTATGGGTTTTGTATCATCTAATTTGTCTGGCAACAAATGTGACATTTTATCCTTCATCCATTGTAAATTTATTTATCTATATGGGTGTGTTATTTGCATTTAGCTCACTCTTGTATCAAGGTAGTATTCTGTTAAAACTATTTTTGTTGGTTCAGTTTACTGCTATCCATGAATTATCAATATGGACTAGTAGCAGTTTGATTTGCCTGAATTCAAAAATGGTAGAACTTCTCGGTATGGGCTTACACTATGAGGTTTTATCCTTGAATGTATTTGTAAATTTAGTGCCTATATCTACTTTGCTTTTTATTGGGCTTATTGGAATTGCAAGAGAAGCTTTAACCTTTGCTTTTATTCAAAGGATTGTGAAAAAATACCAATATCCACAACCTTTTGAAAAGGATATTATACCCTATTTGCTTCCGGCGGTTGCCAGCGTAATAACTGCAATACTAATACGATTGCTTATCATTGCCATAGAAGAGGGTACTACCATTCTTCTGTATGATAAGTATCCAAAACTTTACATTATCATTCCAATGCTAGCTATAACATTGCTTTTGGCAAATCTTTTCAGTTTTGAAATGTTCCAAAATATGATTGGTTGGCAGCAAGAGCACACAGAAAAACAGATACTGGAAAATCAGGTTACCAACTTGAAAAATTCCATAGCTGAAATGGAATGTGTGTATAACGGAATTCGCTCAGTAAAACATGATATGAAAAACCACATGATTGTATTGCAAACTTTATTGCATGACCAAAAGGAGGCGGGGTATGTTCTTAGCCCAGAGGTAGAGCAATACTTCAAAGGTCTACAAATATCTGTAGAACAGCTGGACAAACGTATCTCCACAGGAAATCCCGTTAGTGATGCTGCAATCAATGGTAAATTTCAATATGCAAAGAAAGAGATACCAAACATTTTCCTAGATGCAGATGAGTTCATTCTACCGAATACCATTTCCGTAAAAGCCTATGACATCGGGATTATTTTAAGCAATGGATTGGATAATGCTATTGAGGCCTGTCAAAACCTACAAAAAACAGAACCAGAAGCAAGCACCTATATTCTTGTACGGTCTTTTTGGAAAGGGAAAATGTATTTTATTGAAATTGAAAATAGTTTTGATGGGAAGATTCAAATGGTTGCAAACAACGAACTACCTTGTTCAACAAAAAAAGACCCAACAAAACATGGTATAGGGCTGAGAAATATCCGAAATTGTGCCAAAAAGTATGCAGGGGATATGGATTGTATTATTGAGGGCAAAAAATTTGTATTATCCGTTATGTTGAAAGGAACCTAAAACATCAATATGTTGTTATTGTAGAAAAGAGGTACCACTATGAGAATCACAAATAAAAATTTTAGCCCCTATCAACTAAAAAAACAGCAAATAAAAAATAACAAAACACCAGAAAAAGAAACAACATCATCTATGGATTGTTTATCAGCAGATGAAAGCACTTCAAAAGCTCAACTATCTCAAACAGAAGCCCCTACAAAGCAAGAAAAAGCGGAAAAATTCACAAATTATATGTTGAACCGATATAAAGAGTTTGGATTGAGCCTGTCTTCTGGGTTAACCACTCCAAAGCATGGTGTTGCTCCATCTTTTTCGGTTGATTCAAAAATTTTACAACAAGCAGCCAACAATCCAGAAAAAGCGAAAGAGTTAGATGAATTGTTATATGGACTTACAAGCATAGGTCAAAACCTTTTTAATGCCATGAACAATCCACCTGATGTAAAAGTATCAATGTCTGTACACGTAAATGCAGATGGCTCTTCAACAACAATGATACGCAGAGAATATAGCAGTTTGGAAGCTAGAAATAACTATCATGCAAGTTTTAATGCCAATAGCTTTTTAGACCAGCAGGAAGAACTTCTAGAAAAGCACAAATCGGATTTTGATTACAATGAGGCAACTGGTGCAAAATCATCTGAGAAGCGTTCAGAAAAAAGTTTAGAAACCCGCAGAGAAGAGAAAAAATGGTTGCGGGAATTTAGAAATGAATTGCAGACCCAAGAATGGATAGATGGCCAAAGAGACCAAAGATATCTTCTTTACCAGCAGCAACAAAAACAATTTCTTGACCAGAAAGTATAGAGATTCGTTATCTATATAAAAAATTTTTCACAGCTAACAACAGTTGCTATCTTAAAGTAAAACAATACTGTAATACTTCAAAGTTGTTGTTTGGTGATAAAAATAAAAAATACGCCGAATTTTGGTTCGGTGTATTTTTTTAGCTCAAATTTTAGAATGTAATTAGTGATATACCATATCAAAGAAATCTTACCAAGCATAATTAATCTATTACAATGAAAAATTAAGCTAAAAAAGAAAAAGTTTCCACTTCCTTAGAATTATGATAAAATGGGATAAAGGAAGAATAAATCAGAATTTGAAAAAAGAGGCATAAAATGGAAAGTATAATAGATGATAATGTAAATGCAGAAAATAAAAGTTTCCTTTACTTTCTTCACGAAGAAAATAAATTTGACAAAAAATCTTTTTTGGATTTATGTGACTATATTCAAGCATTAGATAGTATAACAGTTTTAGAATTAAGAAAATTGTATTTTATTCAAAATCAAATTATAAAACATATTGTATATCATTTTGACAAAAATGACATGAGTAAAATTTCTAATTTGCCATCAAACTATTGGGAGTATATTGAACGCCTAGATATTATAATAAATTCTCTAAAGCATATTACTATATAAACATTCTAGTTTGTTGGGGAAGATAACAAAGTTAGCTAAATTGGTCAATAGTCAATGTAAAAAGGGAAGTGGTGAAACGTATGACAGAATACCAACAAAAATATATCCAATTAAAAAATCAATATGACAAAACAAATGGTGGATGTGAAAGTATTGTTGCTTTGTATGGGTTTAAAGAAGAACTAGAGAAAATAGACTCTGTGGAAGCAAAAACAGTGTTAGTGTATGTGTATGATTTACTGGATTTGAAACAAAGTGCATACAATTTGTTGGTTGAAATTGGGGATACCTCTGATAAGAAAACTGCAAAACGTTTGGCACAACTAAAGAAGAGTGCTGATACTATGGGAGATAGGTTTGCCCTTCCTAAACCAAAGACAGAGGCCGAAAAATTACAAGAAAAAGAAAAATTAGTCGGTTTGCCTTATTTTCAGTATCATCCAAATCCATTGGAAACGGGAGCCTTTGAACAGTCAGAAGAGCCTGTTATTTGTGATTGTTGCGGAAATCCAACTAATATTTTTTACGAATCACCTTTTTATTCTATAGATGATGTAGAGTGTTTGTGCCCACAGTGTATTGCCAATGGTGCGGCGGCAGAAAAGTTTGATGGTGAATTTCAGGATGAATCTTATCTTGATAAAGGTGTTAAAGATAACAGCAAATTGGATGAACTTATCCATCGTACACCGGGTTACCATGGCTGGCAACAGGAATATTGGCGTGCCCATTGTGGTGATTTTTGCGCTTTTATTGGATATGTAGGGGCAAAAGAATTACGGGCAATGGGCATTATGGAAGAAGTTTTAGATGACCCATTATGGAATGATAATGCAAAAGAGTTGATTTAAAATATGGTAAATCGAGGCAGCGTACAAGGATACCTATTTCAATGCTTGTATTGTAGAAGGCATTTATTGTGGATGGATTATGATTAAAATAGTAAATATTTAGCAATTTACAGGAACAAATTTGCCACAATGTCCTAAAGAATGCTCACAAAAAAAGTCAATGGAAGCCGGGAGAAGAAGCCCCATCCTCCGGAAAGAAATGGCTAAATTTGTTGTATCTTCTCATTGATGATTTGAAAACTGTAGAGGGATATAATATCCCTGCTCGCCCACACCCTATGGGGGCAAAGTTTCTCATCAAGATATGTTGCTGGTTTATACTGACAATGCCCGTAGTATTCCAAAGGAAGAACTACAGAAATTGTGTGACAATAAAGATTTGGGGCAGCAAATTGGAATTTTGGCAGATACAGGTTTGCGCATTAGTGAATATGGTGGCTTGTTGTTTTGCTCAGTGGAGGGTATAAATGGCTCACAGGGAAATATGTATTATCTTCATGTTAGTGGACAGCTTGACAAAACCAGAAAGCGCACTGAAATTCCCAAAACAGCCCCTTCCTATCGAGTGGTACCCCTTTCCAGAGAGCTGGGAGAAATGCTGTTTAAAAGAAAACAGCAACTGGAAGAAAAATATGGGGATATATCCCTAAAACTTGTGTGTGGAAAAGAAACCTCAGATAGCTATTGTACAGATTCAAAAGCAATATCTATGCATATGGAGGATATTGTAAAAAGAATTCCTGAACTCCTGCGTCAAGATGAAATTGTAAAAAAATTGAAAGAGAGTAGACCTTATTGTTTTGACCCAAATGTTCAAGATAGTCACTTGTTATCTATGCTCACTTGCCATGCATTGCGTCGAAATTTTTGTACATCGTTGTACTGTGCAAGTGGTTTGGAAAACAAAGAAATCTACCAACAGATGGGCCATGCAGATAAATCTAATAGAAATCGCTCTGGAGCCAACAAGCCAACACAATCAGAACTGTACCAAATGTGTTTGAAAAAGCATGTAAGTAGAACACTGTATCATCCTGCCCATCCATTGCGCTATACCACAGATGGAACCATAAAGAAAACCGAGGTGCCCTCTTGTGCTGTGGAATTGACCTTGCCGCCCAATAGTCAACTGGAACTCGTTATTGAGGAAACTGAACCCCATAGTACAACAACATTTTCAGGCCATGGAGTTACATATAAAGTAGAAAGAGAGGAGGAATGGAAGGCCGATTCTGTTAGATATGCTTTGTTGGCAGATGAAGATGTTTACAGTATTCGAGAAAAGAAAAAACTGTTTGAGTAATGTTTTCCGCATAATAGAAATTCATTAGAACACAAAAAGGACTGCTAGGGATTGCTTTGGCAAAATTAAGAGAATTTTGCTATGGTGTATTGCTGTTATGCACAAAAGAGTACATGAAAATTTTATCTTTTGACCAATAGAAAAAGTTGAACTTTTTGAGTAATTTATGGATTTCTGGTGCAAAAAGACGGCAAAGGTGTGAAACCCTTTGCCGCTTTTCAATATGGATTCATTATGGTCTAAAGTTTTGTGTTAGACTAGCACTTGAAATAGGAATAAAAAAGAGGAGTTGCATTGCTAAAAAATCTTAAAAAACAGTGATATAACAACAAAAAAGCCATCAGTCAAAAGACTGATGGCTTTGGTCCGAGTGGCGAGAGTCGAACTCACGGCCTCTTGAACCCCATTCAAGCGCGCTACCAAACTGCGCTACACCCGGACAACGATGTTCATTATATCATTACATAATAGATTTGTCAATAAGAATCTGAAAATCATAAATAAAAATTTTTATCCTTGCTATATAAACTGTTTCTTTAAAAGTTGTTTTTTTCAAATAGAAACTCTAGATGGAACCATTGAAAGTTTTAAAAAATATGTTATAATTAGGAAAGAATTGGTTCTTTTGTATATTTTTGGTTAATATTGTAAATAAAGAGGGATGAAGATGACAAATTTTTCAGTATCATCATTTCAGCCAATGGGTTGCTACTCTCTTATGGCAAAATACAATTCACAAAAGGGTTGGCTTCCTTATTGGGCACATGCACTGGATACAGCTGGTGTAATGGAAAAACTAGCCAATCACTGGTTACCAAAGTCAACTATTACTTGTATACAACAAAACATTGGACAAGAAGACATAATCCCATTTTTGCAGTTTGTTGCATTTGTACATGATATCGGAAAATTGACACCCATTTTCCAAAGTAAAATTTCTCAACAATCCTCTTTTTTAAAGGAAAAAATAGAGAAAAAGGGGTTTTATATTCCTGACCAGTCCGAATTTTTATATCCAAACGCCACACCACATGCCTTTGCAGGAGAAGCAATTTTGCGCTTATTGGGTGTCAATGAAAGTGTTGCTTGTATTGTGGGAGCACATCATGGAAAAACCATACCAGACTACCAAGATGTGTTGGATATACTGGAATGCTATGAGGAAAATTTTTATACAGAAGAAGGTCAAAATAGCCCAGAGGGTGACAAATGGCAAGAACTATGGCATGAATGGTTACAATTTGCTTTGGATTTGTGTGGCTATGCCTCTGTTGATGCGTTGCCAGTACTAGATGTTACAATACAAATGTTGCTGAGTGGTCTATTGGTAATGGCAGATTGGATGGCAAGCAATGAGGAATATGCACCACTGCTCTTATTTGATGAGTGTGGGGAAACGCTGGAATACTGGCAGCGAACGGACGATATTTGGCAAAAAATTTCTCTAACCCAACTATGGAGCCCTCTTACTTTCTCTTTTGAGAAGGAAAACTTTAAAGAAACATTTGGATTCCTTCCCAATGAAGTGCAAAAGCAAATGATAGAGGCAGTAGAAGAAGCTACACAGTCGGGCTTATATATTTTAGAGGCACCCATGGGGCAGGGAAAGACAGAGGCAGCTTTAGCAGCAACGGAAATTTTAGCAAGTCGTTGGGAATGTGGTGGACTATTTTTCGGATTGCCAACACAAGCCACTGCAAATGGAATTTTTCCCCGTTTGAAAGAGTGGGGAGAGAAACAATCAGAGCAAGCGCAACTAAGCATTCGATTGGCACACGGTATGGCAATGTTGCAGCAAGGCTACCGTGAAATTTTCCATGGAAAGGCCAGTCAAGAGTTGGATGCACAGGGCGGTTTGTTGGTACATGAATGGTTTGAAGGAAGAAAGCAGGCATTGCTTGCCTCTTTTGTAGTAGGCACCGTTGACCAATTACTGATGGCGGGGCTAAGACAAAAGCATGTTATGTTGCGCCATTTGGGACTAGCCGGAAAGGTAGTTGTGATTGACGAGTGCCATGCGTATGATGTATATATGAGTACCTATTTAGAGCGAGTTTTGTACTGGCTTGGTGTCTACCAAGTTCCGGTTATTTTGTTGTCTGCTACTTTGCCATCAAAACGTCGTGCAGAATTGGTTCTGGCATATCATGGGAATCGTCCATTCCAAAGAGAAACACCAGGCTGGAAAGAAAGTACAGCCTATCCATTGCTTACCTACACCCAAGGGGATGAATTGTGCCAATACAGTATTTCCACAGAAATGGAAAAAAAGAACATTGCCATTGAATTTGCTACACAACAAGAAATTTGCACAATTTTGCTGGGTAAAATGTCACAGGGTGGGTGTGCTGGCATTGTTGTAAACAGTGTGGCTACTGCACAAAGTATTGCACAACAAATACAGGACACATTACCTGATTTTGAGGTCTTGCTGGTGCATGCCCGCTTTACAGTTGCTGATAGGCAATGTGCAGAACAATTATTGTTATCCCGTTTGGGAAAAAATTCAACGCCATCTCAACGAAATCGGTTGGTTGTAGTTGGTACACAAATTCTAGAGCAATCACTGGATATTGATTTTGATTTACTCATCACCCAGTTGGCACCAATGGATTTACTATTGCAGCGTATGGGACGCTTACATCGTCACACAACAAGAAAAGAAAGACCACAAAAGCTGCAATCTCCTTGTTGTGTTGTTTTGGATAGAGAATGTCAGGATGTACCCTCCATAAAAATTTATGGTGAATATCTGTTGCAAAAAACAGCCTCTTTACTAGGGAAGTCTGTTTGTTTGCCAGATGATATTTCTCCCTTGGTTCAGGATACATACCATGAGCCTTCAGAGGATGATGAGCTTTTTCCCCTTTGGAAAGAAATGAGTATGCTACACCAAAAGAAAGAACGAGAAGCTGAAAAATATCTCATGCCACGCCCAGAGTTGTTAGAAAAAACGCTGCATGGAATAACCGATACTGATGTTGGTGACAATGATTCTTCTGCAAAAGCACGGGTTCGAGATGGAGAAGCAAGTATATCTGTTTTGTTAATGGTAGAACAAGAAGAGGAGGGCTATCTTGGATTTCTGCCTTGGCAAAGTCGAGGCGAACGCATTGCTTGCGACCATGTTCCCAGCGAAGATGAATGCTGCAAAATTTTACAACAAAGCGTGGCACTTCCTCGCATACTAAGTGTTTACCAATTTGATGCCTGTGTAAGGGAATTGGAATCAAAAAACATGGCAGTATGCCCAGAATGGCAACGGTCAAAGTGGTTGCATGGAGAATTAGTGCTGATACTGGACAAAAATTTGGCAACAGATTTGTGTGGATATCGCATTCGCTATGATAAAAAAATGGGGTTACTGTGTGAAAAGGAGGATGAGTAAATGGAAAGTCAACGATTCAATTTGTGGGATGAATCATGGATTTATGTCACAGATGAACAATTTGTGCTTCGCAAGGTTTCCTTGATGGAAGCATTGTGCAATGCCCACCATTTTCGGGATTTGGCAGGGGAAACCGAAACACAAAATTTCGCTATGCTTCGTTTATTACTTGCGGTGCTTCTTACAGTGTTTACACGTTGTGATGAAAATGGAACAGACTCTCCCATTGAACAACCACAACAAGCATTGAAGCGATGGGAAACAATATGGAACAATGGTCAATTTCCGGCTAAACCCATCCAAGACTACTGCAATCACTGGCACCAGCGTTTTTGGCTCTTTGATGATTCTCATCCCTTTTTTCAAGTGCCCGAAATTGACGGAACACAGAATCCAGCTAAAAAAATGAATGGTGCATTGGTAGAAAGCAAGAACAAAGTACAACTATTTTCTTTGCGCAATGGCATACAAAAGGAGCAGCTAGATAATGATGAAGCTGCAAGATGGCTTGTGTATCTGCAATCTTTTGGTGATTGTGCAGCGAAAAAACCATCCCCTAAAATGTCTTGGGTAGGGTCAATTGGGTGTGTTTTTGCAAAGGGAGAAACCCTTTTTGAAACATTGATGTTGAATTTTACTCTATTGAAAAGCTCCAATGAACTATGGGGAACTCCAAAACCCTCTTGGGAGTGTAATACACCAAAAACAGAAAAGCTGACGGAAATTGCTATGCCGGATAATTTGCCGGAATTATACACTCTCCAGTGTCGAAGGGTAAAACTTCAATGTGAAAATGGTGTAGTCAATTCCTATATTGAGGCAGCCGGAGATTATTTTGAAAAAGAAAGTGCTTTTGTGGAACAAATGACATTTTGGGCAAAAAAAGAGGAAAAAGGTGTAGAGGTAATCTATCCCAAAATTCACGATGCCACACGGCAAATGTGGCGGGATTTCCCCACAATTATGGGTATCAAGGGAGAAAAATGTGGTGTGATGAAATGGATTGCACGCCTAAAAACAAACAACTGTTTAGAAAAAACGAAAATGGTTTCTTTTCAAATAGTAGGCGTGGTATATGGCAGTATGTGTTGTGGAATCAGTGATGAATTTTCAGACCGTCTGCAATTTCATGCTACCCTTTTGCAAGATTTTAGCCGGAAATTACAGGAGAAAATTTCCAATGAAGTGGAGAATTGCGAAAAGCTGGCAACCGCGGTATCCAGACTGGCTGAAGAATTGGAAAAAGCCTGTGGCGGCGATGGAAAAACAGCGTCCAAGCATGCCAAAGAGCAATTTTATCACCGTGTAGATATACCTTTCCGCCAATGGTTGGCAGAATTGGAGCCACAGCAAATACCGAAAGAGGAAAACCAAGCATTGGAATCATGGAGAAAAACCGCACAAACCATTGCCAGAGCTTTGGGGCGTGAAATGGTAGAACAATGTGGTATACAGGGCTTTATAGGGAAAAAAGTAAAAGAAAAGAAAAATAATAAAGAAACAGAACACCAATATAATGCACCCAAAGCATACCAATGGTTTTTATATCAAACAAAATTATAAAAAGGGGGAATAGCCATGGATAAAGCACCAACAGCTACGCAAGTGTTAGAATTTACAAGAAAAAAGCTGGATACTTTGGTTGCAGAAAATGTCAACCAAACAAAAGCATTTGCCCAACTGCGCAGAGGAATTGGAAAACAACCCGGTGAAGTTCCACAGCTTTGGGGATATTTTTTGCAGGATATGCCTGAATCTTTTTATGGTCAAAAAGAGGCGAGTCGGGCAGAATGGGCAGTTTATACAGCACTTACCTTATACGCACTTCATCAGCAGGGAAAAAATGTGCAAACGGATTGCATGAACAAGGAGGGGAACACCCTTGGTACGGCGTTAAATTTGTTGGTACAAAAAACAGAGGCAAAGGATGCCGTGGAGCGTCGATTCCAAAGCGTTGCAACTGCTACCCAAATGAAACAGCTTAGTAACCACATGAGAGCCATTGTACAGTTGCTTCGTGCCGAAAATATACCACTGGATTACCCATGTCTTGCAAAGGATTTGTATTTATACCAATTTCCCCAAGCAGTTAGCTCCATTCGGTTAAGGTGGGGACAGGATTTTTATTCCGTCAAATTACCAGAATGATATTATAGGAGGAATTATTATGAAACAGTTTTATTTGGATATTCATGTATTACAAACCGTGCCCCCCAGTTGTGTAAACCGTGATGATACGGGAAGCCCCAAAACCGCCATTTATGGTGGTGTGCCTCGTGCAAGAGTGTCCAGTCAGGCATGGAAACATGCCATGCGTGAGAACTTTTTCCAGATTTTCCAAGGAAATGAAGTAGGTCTACGCACCAAAAAAGCGGTTGGATTGGTAGCGGATGCATTAGAGTCTTTGCATTATGAGGGGGATGTACACAAAGCGGCCATAAATGCACTGGAGAATGCTGGAATAAAAGTGAAAAAAGAAAATACAACAGATGCACTTTTGTTTATTAGTAAGGCACAGGTAGAAGCATTGGCACAATGTGTCATAAATGGTGAAACAGACAAGGCAATTTATAAGCAAGCATTACAGAGAAATCCCAGTGTGGATATGGCACTGTTTGGCCGTATGGTTGCCAGTGACCCATCTTTGAATTATGATGCCTGTGCACAGGTTGCACATAGTATTTCAACCCATGAGGTACGAAACGAGTACGATTATTTTACAGCAGTAGATGATTGCGAAACAAAAGAACAGGCAGGTGCGGGACACCTTGGAGCAGTGGAGTTTAATTCAGCTACCCTGTATCGTTATGCCACGATAAACATTAAAGATTTGATGAAGTATTTAGGGGCGGAAACAGCTCAAACTGTAGATGCTTTTGTAAAATCATTTTTATTGTCCATGCCAACAGGAAAACAAAATACATTTGCCAACCGTACTGTACCCAATTTTGCCTACATTACATTGCGCCAAGACCAACCGGTGAATTTAGCCGGAGCATTTGAGAAACCCATCTATGAAGGGCAGGGTGGCTATGTATCAAAATCCTTGCAAGCCTTAGAAGAATATGCAAAAAAGACATATACATCTTTTGTAACCCAACCAACAAAGACCTATTGTATTGGTGAACAAACCACTATGGGAGAAACTTTTTCACTGGAAGAGGTGTTAAAGGATTTACACCATGAAATTTCCACATATTATGAGGGGGCATCAGAATGAGCACCTTGTTGCTGCGACTGTCTGGGCCGTTGCAATCGTGGGGATATGACTCGAAGTTTGAAACACGGCGTACCAACCGTGAACCAACAAAAAGTGGAGTTATTGGAATGATTGCAGCAGCATTGGGCCGCAAAAGAAACGAACCATTGGATGATTTGGTACAGCTCCGCTTTGGGGTTCGTGTGGATAAAGAGGGTGAACTGTTGCACGATTATCACACCGCAACAACAGCAGATGGAAAAACTTATGTGACACACCGTTACTATTTGTCGGATGCTATCTTTCTAGTTGGATTGGAAAGCGAAGATGAGGCATTGTTACAAAAGATTTCCTCTGCCATTACATCCCCCTGTTTTCCTCTTTTTTTAGGGCGTCGTTCCTGCGTTCCCACACTGCCAATCCACCTTGGTATTCGTAAATGCACATTGTTACAGGCTCTACAGCAAGAAGAATGGCAGCTTGCGTCATGGCGGAGAGAAAAAGAGTTGAAAAAAACTACTAGCTTACGCATTCTGGCAGATGCTCTCCCAAATGAGATTGGAGCTGTGGGGCAAAAGGATTTGCCACTGTCTTTTAACCCAAACCGACGTTTGTACCAATATCGTGCTGTAAAAATGTATCCTGCTGTGAATATACAGCAGGAAAAAATTGCTGCCACCACACATGATGCAATGGCAGAACTGATGGGAGAGTGAGCCTGTGTTTTTAACAAAAATGGAATTGGATATTACCAAAAGACACACAATGAAAGCACTGGAATCCCCCAATCTAATTCATGGTGCTGTTGAATCTGCTTTCCAAGGGGAACGGGAACGGAATCTTTGGAGAATAGACCGTTTAGGCGGGCGATATTATCTTTTGTTGCTTAGCAATCAAAAACCTTCTTTGCAGCATGCAATCAGCCAATTTGGCTTAGAAAGTGAATCATGGCAAACAAAGTCATACCAACCACTTTTGGAACGTATAGAGGAAAACACAACATGGCGATTTCGTCTAACGGCCAATCCCACAAAATCCTGTAAAGAATCATCCCAAAACCGTGGAATTGTTCGGGCGCATATTACTACCCATTACCAAGAACAATGGCTTGCAGAGCGATGTGAGAGTTGGGGATTTTCTCTACAGCCACAAGAATTTTCTGTAGTGGAAAGTCGATGGCTTAAATTTTACAAAGGAGCAAACCGCAAAAAACCAGTGTCCCTTTTGGCTGTAACGTATGAAGGGATTTTGACAGTCACAGATAAGGAACGCTTTCAAGCTACATTGCAAAAGGGCATTGGCCGTGGAAAAGCCTATGGAATGGGAATGTTAACAGTGGCACGCATAGGGGGAATGTAAAATGGCAGAAATGCCCGGCATGAAAAAGCCAGAACTACAGGCTTTGCCACAAATTGGCGACCGGCTTACATTTTTGTATTTGGAGCACTGCCAAATCAATCGGGAAGATAGTGCTATTTTGCTACGAGATGAAAAAGGCACCATTCGTATTCCAGCAGCCTCCATTTCTGTGTTGCTCCTTGGCCCCGGAACCAATGTCACACATCGGGCTGTTGAGTTGATTGGTGATGCAGGTGTTTCCATTATGTGGATAGGGGAACAAGGAGTCCGCTTTTATGCAATGGGACGCCCCTTAACACATCGGTCACATCTGTTGATGCGGCAAGCACAACTTGTTAGCAATCAGCGCACACATCTACAAGTAGTGCGAAAAATGTATCAAATGCGTTTTCCGGATGAGGATGTTAGTGAGTTGACAATGCAGCAGCTTCGAGGACGAGAAGGAAGCCGTATGCGAAAATTGTATAAAGAGCAGGCAAAAAAATGGAACGTTTCATGGCAATCAAGAGAATATAAAACAGAAGATTTTTTTGCATCAGATTTGATAAATCAAGCTCTATCTGCTGCAAATGTTTGCTTGTATGGTTTGGCACATGCAGTAATTGCAGCTCTTGGCTGTTCGGCTGGACTGGGCTTTGTTCATGTTGGACACGAGTGTTCCTTTGTATATGATATTGCTGATTTATATAAAGCAGAAATCACCATACCAGTTGCCTTTCAAACGGCATCAGAACAACCAGAGGATTTACCAGCAGTGGTTCGCCGCCGTGTGCGAGATAAGATGACACAAAGCTCCTTGTTGGAACGCATGGTAAAGGATGTCCATCAGTTGCTACAAGCAGATGAGCAAAAAGATGAAGTGGCAGTAGATGTTGTTTACTTATGGGATTTACATAACCAAAACTTACCCAATGGCCGCAATTATGCTATGCAGGAGGAAATAACATGATTGTGTTGGCTCTTTCCGATTGCCCTGCAAAACTTCGAGGAGATTTATCAAAATGGTTGGTGGAAATCAACACAAATGTGTATGTTGGAACAGTGAGTGCCAGAGTTCGAGAACGTTTGTGGGAGCGAATCTGTGAGAATGTCAAAAATGGACAAGCCACTATGGTATATCCCGATGCAAATGAGCAAAAAATGTCCTTTAAAGTTCATAATACATCATGGGAGATTGTGGATTTTGATGGAGTAAAGTTAATGCGCCGACCACTGCCTATTACAAATCAACGACAACTTTCTCATTTGTTGGGAGAATGTGATTTTGGCTTCAGTAAAGCGGCAACATTTCATAAAATTGATAAAATGCAAACCTCTAAAAATAAGAATGTAGCTTTGGAAAACTATACAGTTTTGGATTTAGAAACAACAGGTCTTTCCCATTTGTCTGACGTGATTCTTGAAATTGCAGCTCTAAAAATTCGCAATAGACAAGTACAACAGGAATTTCATGCATTGATAAAAACTAATCACCCAATTTCCCCAGAAATTGAAAAATTAACAGGGTTGACTACAGCATATTTGCAAGAAAAAGGCATAGATTTACAAAAAGCACTTACACAGTTAGCTACTTTTGTAGGAGATGATTGCTTAGTGTGCCATAATGCAACATTTGACTATAAGTTTTTGCAAGTGGCATACAAAAAAGAGAAATTGACACCACTTAAAAACCGTTGTGTTGACACTTTGATTTACTCAAAAAGAATATGTAAAACACTTCCAAATTATAAACTAACAACTATTGCGGAATTTTTGG
This sequence comes from uncultured Anaerofilum sp., assembly GCA_944385935.1. Taxonomy (GTDB): domain Bacteria; phylum Bacillota; class Clostridia; order Oscillospirales; family Ruminococcaceae; genus Anaerofilum. The sequence continues at coordinate 77,887 of CALWZC010000003.1, read as the reverse complement.
GATTCGATACAGATGGTGCACACAGGGCAATAAAGGATTGCTATCTGACACATGGGATTTATCAAAAGTTGAATGAAAATTCAACCTAAAATTTTTAAAAGTACGATTTTTCGTATTTTTATTAGTCTTTTCCCCGCGCAAGCGGGGGTGATCCCAGCCGAGCAAGGTCTGTATCCTTGCACACATTCTTTTCCCCGCGCAAGCGGGGGTGATCCCAAACAAGTCGCCCAGATGCTGGACAAGCCGAACTTTTCCCCGCGCAAGCGGGGGTGATCCCTCGTCGCTGACAGCGGCAGGAGTAACGGTAGCCTTTTCCCCGCGCAAGCGGGGGTGATCCCCGACCGCAGAAACGGATGGCTACTGCGTGAACCTTTTCCCCGCGCAAGCGGGGGTGATCCCTTTCGTCAAGAACTTATTTCGGATACCGTAGCCTTTTCCCCGCGCAAGCGGGGGTGATCCCACTTGTCAGGGAAATCCTGTACCTCCGAATAACTTTTCCCCGCGCAAGCGGGGGTGATCCTAGATATTATATTACCAAGACAAAGCGACGCGCCTTTTCCCCGCGCAAGCGGGGGTGATCCCCGGATATATAAAAGCTGTTAGCTTTAGGGTTTCTTTTCCCCGCGCAAGCGGGGGTGATCCCTTTCGTCAAGAACTTATTTCGGATACCGTAGCCTTTTCCCCGCGCAAGCGGGGGTGATCCCTTTAGTTTCTCTGAGTGTTCCTTTGGAAAAGGCTTTTCCCCGCGCAAGCGGGGGTGATCCCACTTTTTGAAAAAAAAATAAAAAATATTTTCACTTTTCCCCGCGCAAGCGGGGGTGATCCCATTTCGGAAACACAAATATCAATATTTTTAGACTTTTCCCCGCGCAAGCGGGGGTGATCCCGGTTTTGCTTCCCCTTTACACCATCCGTAGACCTTTTCCCCGCGCAAGCGGGGGTGATCCCAAAAAATAAAAAACCCTTGCAAAACAAAAGTGCTTTTCCCCGCGCAAGCGGGGGTGATCCCGCGCCTTTTTATTTCCAAAAAACAAGGACGGGCTTTTCCCCGCGCAAGCGGGGGTGATCCCCGCCCGTCCTCTCCGGTTTCCTGCTCCAACAGCTTTTCCCCGCGCAAGCGGGGGTGATCCCGGTGCTTGCGCTTGTGCAGGAAATCGAAACCTCTTTTCCCCGCGCAAGCGGGGGTGATCCCTAGAATCTCTTGTTGATGGCTCAAACCAACAACTTTTCCCCGCGCAAGCGGGGGTGATCCCAGGTGGACAGGAACAACGGAAAACTATTTTAACTTTTCCCCGCGCAAGCGGGGGTGATCCCGAGTTTTACACACAAAACGGCTGGAGGGGAGACTTTTCCCCGCGCAAGCGGGGGTGATCCCGGTCACTATGGTGTGGCAGGATTTACGTCCGGCTTTTCCCCGCGCAAGCGGGGGTGATCCCCTGTCGATGGTCTTTTGCGTACTCTCGTACGCCTTTTCCCCGCGCAAGCGGGGGTGATCCTGGCAAAACAGGCAGAACATCTTACATACATACCTTTTCCCCGCGCAAGCGGGGGTGATCCCGTTTGGGAATACATACCACGTTACATTCAAGACTTTTCCCCGCGCAAGCGGGGGTGATCCCGGTTTGTTTTCTTGCTCCGGCTGTGCTTTCGGCTTTTCCCCGCGCAAGCGGGGGTGATCCCCGGAAACCCCACCACCCAAAAAGCTGAAAATTCTTTTCCCCGCGCAAGCGGGGGTGATCCCCAGTTGAAACAGTCGTGGTAATCCACAAAGTTCTTTTCCCCGCGCAAGCGGGGGTGATCCCCTCTTCCCCCATACTTGAGCCATATTTGGTACCTTTTCCCCGCGCAAGCGGGGGTGATCCCAAATCACTTTCGCAACCATTGACAATATCCAGCTTTTCCCCGCGCAAGCGGGGGTGATCCCTGCACATAGGTTTTTTTCTTGTTGCTCAATGCCTTTTCCCCGCGCAAGCGGGGGTGATCCCAACACCCAAAATCGTTAGCACGCCAAACGCTGCTTTTCCCCGCGCAAGCGGGGGTGATCCCGAGTGAATTTTCCTGTTTTTTTCTTTGTCTCACTTTTCCCTGCGCAAGCGGGGGTGATCCCTCAGTCCTTTCTGTTCCAATCATTTCTGCAAACTTTTCCCCGCGCAAGCGGGGGTGATCCCGCTTTTCAAAATCTTTGACTGTATGCCCATCTCTTTTCCCCGCGCAAGCGGGGGTGATCCTTTCGCAGAGTTTTTCGATGCTTTTTATGCACACTTTTCCCCGCGCAAGCGGGGGTGATCCCGAGACAAAACTTACAAGGAGTTTAAAAAGTCACTTTTCCCCGCGCAAGCGGGGGTGATCCCGAGTACAAAAAAGGTGATTATGGATTTTTTGTCTTTTCCCCGCGCAAGCGGGGGTGATCCCAATTCATTGATTGTTTTTTCTGCGCTCTCACACTTTTCCCCGCGCAAGCGGGGGTGATCCCTTAATATCTATTGGAGATAATCTTATTCAAATCTTTTCCCCGCGCAAGCGGGGGTGATCCTAAGCAACAAGACAAAGAAAACGAACAGAACGACTTTTCCCCGCGCAAGCGGGGGTGATCCTTGCCAAAGTATGAAGCTATCACATATTGGCAACTTTTCCCCGCGCAAGCGGGGGTGATCCTAAAGTCAGCATATCTAATACCCATTGTATTGCCTTTTCCCCGCGCAAGCGGGGGTGATCCCAAACAAATCCCCCTTTTGCGGATTTTGCAAAACTTTTCCCCGCGCAAGCGGGGGTGATCCCAGGCGAACAAGTCGGTGTTGCTGTAGCTCTATCTTTTCCCCGCGCAAGCGGGGGTGATCCTATCGGTAAGAAAATTGCGTGATATGCAAGTCACTTTTCCCCGCGCAAGCGGGGGTGATCCCTCCACGCCCAGCGAGGGCAAGATAATGGCGTGCTTTTCCCCGCGCAAGCGGGGGTGATCCCCACGCTTTACGCCACGGTTTTTCATTCCAGTTCTTTTCCCCGCGCAAGCGGGGGTGATCCCGTGAAAGCGGTTCGGTTCGTCGGCTGCAATTCCTTTTCCCCGCGCAAGCGGGGGTGATCCCACCACTATCAATACTCCTGCTGTCTGCAAGGTCTTTTCCCCGCGCAAGCGGGGGTGATCCCGGCGTACCGGATAGATGAAAGCTATTTCGACACTTTTCCCCGCGCAAGCGGGGGTGATCCTAAACCAAGTAGACCGATGGGTAAAGTGCAATTCTTTTCCCCGCGCAAGCGGGGGTGATCCCAGCTCAAACTTATGAAAAACTGTATGGTGTACCTTTTCCCCGCGCAAGCGGGGGTGATCCTAAACCAAGTAGACCGATGGGTAAAGTGCAATTCTTTTCCCCGCGCAAGCGGGGGTGATCCTATGGATGGTCTTATGGACACTGGAATGAATAACTTTTCCCCGCGTAAGCGGGGGGTAATACTATCCCAAAGCCTTTGTTTAGGTTGTTGTAAAGAATTTCTACCAACGAAAAAATACCCATATATTGTAAGTTTTGTTTCACAAATCATTGGAAAAATCATCTTTTCATGGTATGATAGAAAGCGACAAATATCGCAATAGCAACAATACAACTACCATGATGTATAAATCCATGGGATAGTAGGAAAAACAAAAAATTTCCTAGCACTGGGCTACATAACAGATAGTGCTTTGCAACGTATACTCAAGAATAAAGCAAAGGCGACCAACTTTTACAGTTGGCCGCCTTTGTACGAATTAGTGGGGGTTTGTATGTTTTTATTGCTCTGGTGGAAAGGGGAGATGGTTGCTTTCAAAGGCAATTTTCAAATTGTTCAAGATACAGCCATCATCTGTTTTGTATCGCTCATACAAGGTTTTGTATGTTTCATTTAGTTCAGGACAATTTGTGTCAAATATGGCTTGTATTGCTGCATGAGCGACCCAATAAGAACCATGTAACATAAAATCCTTTAGCACATCCACCGCCTTGATTTTATCCGGTGTTGTCCATATAGTGGACAAAGCGGTTTTAATTTCATTCTCGGTAAGGGTGTCCTTTTTTAATTTTAAGAATAACAAAATATCATCACATTTTGTCAATGGGCAATGCATAAACCGATACAACAAACTTTCATGGAAAGTAAGGTTCGATTCATCATCACAAATTTCTGAGCCATCGGGCAAGGTATACAATAGTTGTAAAAATTCATTGAAGTAATTTTCTACTGCCTTCTTTGGTAGATGGTAACTTACACGGATAGCAATGTAGGGCTTTTCTTTTAGGTAGCGAGAATATAGCTCCAGCCCAAAATCTAGGTCATAGGTAAGCAACAAAGATATTTTTTCAGCGGGAAACTCCTCATCGGATAAGCTGCGGATAAACTCTATTGTATCACTATTTAATTCAGGAAAGCGATAAAAACTAGAAAGCAGTTTCAAGCGATATTTTTTATCGGTATTTTGTCCAAAACGCTCTATAAGTTCTGCTTGTGTTGCAATAATTTCTCGTCCATAAAATTCTGTGGAGTTTCCTTGCAAAATTTCCAAAAAGAAAGATTCATACCATTGCAAAAAGGTCATTCCAGTATCAAAGGGAGGATACTCGTCAAACCAGTCAAAATCTATATAGAAAATACGGTTTTCCTCTGGGCCATTGGCAAGCATAATGGTTTCATAACTACACCCTTGTGTGCCCAATGCAAAACAACCCCGTGTAACCTCTTTTGATATTCCTTCACAAAATTCATCGTCAAAATCATCATCAAAGTCATCCTCAAAATCATCCTCTGTGGTTTGGGCAATTTTTTCTCTCCAAGATTCTACTGTAACTTTGGAAGAAATAAAGGGAACATCTTCTGTGTCACCCATGATGTTGTTCTTTGTTAAGGGATTTATTCCATAAAAAGGCCCTGCTCCGCCATTTCCTACCTGTGTGACAAAAAATACATACTCAGAAGGTAGCTTTACATTGTGTTCTGCTTCAAATTTTCGTACTTCTTCTATGGAAATTGTAGGATTTAATCGGTATTCATGAGAATCGGAAGCGAAAACTTCACGCTCAGAATCTACAAGGCTGGCTTTTTTTACAAGGTCTTGCAAATATGCAGCATAGTTACTGTCTAATGTTGGCATGGTGTATTCCTCCCTACAAATAAAAAATACTTCTGGTCATATTTTAATATTTTTGAAAAGGGTTTGCAACAACTTAAAAAAATTCACTTGACACACAAGATTGGATATGATAGACTGACACCGGTTAGATAAAACTAACTTTTCGTTTTATCAGATGGTTAGTGTTCGCTAACTTTTGCAAAAATCCTATAAAAAAGCAGTGTGAGGAATTTTTATGATGATTAACAAAAGGCTAATCCAAACAGTTAGCCAAAGCAAAAAATATATTGTGGCAAATGTAGCATTACAGTGGCTGTCTTTGGCTGCAAATATCTGCTCTATGATAGCCATTACAAAGTTTTTGGAAGGATTATTCTATCAAACCCTTTCTCAAAAACAGTTTTTTATTACCTTTGCTGTCATTTTTATTGCTGTGTTCATACGCTTTGTATGCTCTATGGCAGTCAGCAAAACCAGTTACCAATCCTCCCATGAAGTCAAGAAAACCTTGCGCCAACTGATTTATCAAAAATTGCTTCGTTTGGGAAGTGATTACAACCAAAATGTAAAAACTTCTGAGGTAGTGCAAGTGGCAGTAGAGGGAGTAGAACAGCTAGAAATTTATTTTGCTGCCTATCTCCCACAGCTTTTTTATGCCATGTTAGCCCCACTGACTTTGTTTATTGTGTTGAGCTTTGTAAATTTTCCCAGTGCGTTGGTGTTGTTCATTTGTGTGCCTCTCATTCCAGTGGCAATTATAGCGGTGCAACGCTGGGCAAAAAAACTTCTCTCCAAATACTGGGGACAATATACAGCACTAGGAGATACTTTTCTGGAAAATTTACAGGGATTAACCACATTGAAAATCTATCAAGCAGACCACTTCAAACAAAAACAAATGGAACAAGAGGCAGAAAACTTCCGAAAAATTACCATGAAAGTGTTGACCATGCAACTAAATTCTATCACTATCATGGATTTGATTGCTTATGGTGGAGCCGCTTTGGGCGTTATTTTATCCTGTATCCAATACGCAGCAGGAAATATTTCTTTGTCGGGTTGTTTGCTTATTATTTTGTTGTGTGCTGACTTTTTCATTCCCATGCGGTTGCTGGGCTCTTTTTTCCATATCGCCATGAATGGAATGGCAGCCAGCGATAAAATTTTCCGGTTGCTGGATTTGGAGGGAGAACCAGAAAAAACAAAGCCTGTGCCGGAAACAGTGGAAATTTGTTGCCAAAACCTACGCTTTGGTTATGAACAGGGGAGAGAAGTTCTACAAGGAGTAAACTTAAATTTCCCTATGGGCAGTTTTACAGCCATTGTGGGAGAAAGCGGCTGTGGAAAATCTACCCTTTCCGCAATCCTTATGGGAAGAAACAAAGGTTATCAAGGCTCTATAACCATTGGTGGCGTAGAATTATCCGAAATTTCTCCAGAAAGTATACTGAAAAAAATTACCTATATCGGACATCAAAGCTATCTGTTTAAGGGTACTGTGGAAGAAAATTTAAAGATGGGTTGTGAAGCAGCAACACCGCAGCAAATGTGGAAAGTGTTGGAACAGGTAAAACTAGCAGATTTTCTAAAAACCGAACAAGGACTTGATACCCTTCTAACAGAAAAAGCATCCAATCTCTCTGGAGGGCAACGGCAACGTTTGGCGTTGGCACGAGCATTGTTGCATGATACGCCCGTTTATATTTTCGACGAAGCCACATCCAACATTGATGTGGAAAGTGAAAACGATATTATGGAACAGATTTATTCTTTGGCAAACTATAAAACAGTAATTCTTATTTCCCACCGCCTTGCCAATGTAACAAAGGCCGACACCATTTATGTGCTGGAATCTGGAAAGGCAGTACAGAAGGGAACCCATACACAATTACTACAACAAACAGGACAATACGCCACACTTTGGCAAGCACAACAATCATTGGAAAATTATGCAAAGGAGGAAACTGCATGAAAAAGCGAACTGGATTTCAGGTTATGGCCCAGTTGATTGGCTTAGTGAAACCCTTAACCGGTTTTATGTTGTTGGCCATTGGCTTGGGATTGCTGGGGCATCTGGCAGCTTCCTTTATTACCATTTTGGGGGGATATGCAATTTCTTCTATTTTAGGCGTGGAAATAGGTATTTCACTGGGGTGGATTTTTGGCTTTGCTATTCTCTTTGCCCTTGTTCGTGGTGTGTTGCGATATGGAGAACAAGCCTGCAACCATTACATTGCCTTTAAGCTATTGGCATTATTGCGACAAAAGGTGTTTTATGCCTTGCGTCGCCTTTGCCCTGCAAAATTAGAGGGAAAGGATAAAGGCAATCTCATTTCTATCATTACCTCGGATATTGAATTGTTGGAAGTGTTCTATGCACATACCATTTCGCCCATTGCTATCGCTTTTTTATTCTCTCTTATTCTTAGCATTTTTATTGGAAGTTTTCACCCTTTGTTGGGTGTGTTGGCACTGGTTGCCTATATCTGTGTAGGCGTTGCCATCCCTTTGTTTATTTCCAAACAAAGCGGAGAGGACGGTCTGCGATTTCGCACGCAAGCAGGGGAGTTGTCTGCTTTTGTGTTGGATAGCTTGCGAGGCTTAGAAGAAATTTTGCAATATGGCAACGGAAACCAGCGGTTGCAAGAAATGAACCAAAGAACAGAGGCACTGTCTGTAGATGAAAAACGAATGAAACAGATGACAGGCCGCAACCAAGCCATTACAAACACTGTAATTTTATTGTTTGATGTAGCAATGTTGTTTGCGTCTGGTTGGCTCTGTTTACAAAATCGGATTGATTTTTCTGCTGCATTGCTGGCAACCATTGCCTTGATGAGTTCCTTTGGCCCTTGTGTAGCCTTGGCAAATTTAGGAAGTACCTTGCAGAGTACCTTTGCTGCTGGAAATCGTGTGTTGGATATTCTGCAAGAATCTCCTGTGACAGAAGAAATTAGCGGAAAAAAGGAGATTGCTTTTCAGGGTGCAGCCGTGGACAATGTTACCTTTGCCTATCAAGACCAAAAGATTCTGGACAATATCTCTGTTGAAATTCCACATGGGGAAATTGTAGGTATTGTAGGAAAAAGTGGCAGCGGAAAATCTACACTGTTAAAGTTGTTAATGCGTTTTTGGCAGGTACAACAGGGCAAAGTGTCTATTTCTGGTACAAATATCAACGAAATCAATACCAGCAATTTGCGGCAGATGGAAAGCCTTGTCACCCAAGAAACACATCTCTTTCAGGATACCATCCGAAATAATCTGCTTATTGCCAATTTAAAGGCAAGCCAACAAGAAATAGAAGAAGCCTGCAAAAAGGCATCCATTCATGATTTTATTATGCAGCTCCCCAAACAATATGATACATCTGTGGGAGAGCTGGGAGATACTCTTTCAGGGGGAGAATGTCAGCGTTTGGGCTTGGCACGAGCATTTTTGCATCAAGCAGATTTTATGTTACTGGATGAGCCTACCAGCAATTTGGACAGTTTGAATGAGGCGGTTATTTTAAAATCTCTTAAAGAAGAGAAAGATACCAAGACGGTTGTGCTGATTTCACACCGTCAATCTACCATGCGCATTGTAGACAGAGAGTATTCTGTAGAGCATGGGAGGTTGTGCTGATGAAACAAACCACACAGCAAAAACGGGAACAAGAAAAGCTGTTAGTTTCCCAAATGATTCGCTATTATTGCAGAAAAAAGCATCATACAAAACAGGGGTTGTGTGACCAATGCGCTCAACTGGATACCTATGCCCGCAATAGAAGTGAACATTGCCCTTTTATGGAAAACAAAACTTTCTGCTCTAACTGTAAGGTACATTGTTATAAGCCGGAAATGCGAGAAAAAATTAGGCAAGTCATGAGGTTTTCTGGGCCAAGGATGTTGTTAAGGCATCCCGTTATGGTAATTCGTCACGGAATTGAAACACACAAAGAAAAGAAGAGATTGGAGAATTGCAAATGAAGCTAAAGAAACTATTATATATGGTGTTGGGTTGTTTAAGTCTTGTAATGGGAGCCATTGGTGCAGTTCTTCCTTTGCTGCCTGCCTTTCCCTTTTTGCTTTTAGCCACAGTTTGTTTTGCAAAAAGTTCTGAAAAGTTGCATAACTGGTTTATTCACACAAAGTTGTATAAAAACAATCTGGAAAGCTATGTAAAGGGAAAGGGCATGACACGCTCTACAAAAATTCGTATCATGGTTACGGTCACTTTTTTGATGGCAATTGGTTTTGCTATGATGGGGCAGGTACCCATAGGAAGAATTGTTTTGGGATGTGTTTGGCTATTCCATATTATATACTTTGCAGTTGGCGTAAAAACTATAGAATAATTATAAACTAAAATACAACAATGCTGCCCTTGTGAAAGTAAATGCTTCATAAGGGCAGCATTGCTTATAAAATTCTATTTACTGTTTCCCCTTTGTCTTAACAAAAGCAAAAATTCCTACTGCACCAGCAATCACAACTACACATATTGCAACAATGCCCAAAGAAGAAATGCCATTTTGTGAAGAATCCACAGTGCTTTGGGATGTGGATTCAGGTTTTGTTGTTAGGCTTGTGGTGGGTTCAGGGGCGGTGGTTGCGGTGGGTTTGGGTGTAGGAGTTGCTTCTGTTTTAACTTCAGAATTTTCTGTTGTTTCAGAGGAAACAGAAGGTTTTTTTGTTGGTTTTGTGGTAGAATTTCCGCCTAATGCCTGCGGTGGAGGTGTTACAGGGGCAGGTGGAGCAGCCGTAGGAGCTGGAATCGGTTGGAGTGATGGTGTTGCCGTGGGTGTAGGAGCAGCTGTGGGTGACGGTGTTGCAGTTGGCAGAACTGGGATAGGAGTTGGAGTGGGCACCACCGTGGGGGAGGGGCTTGGTGTGGGGCTAGGAGATTGCGTAGGCACAATCTTTTCTGTGTATGTTGCCCCCACTCGTAAAGCTTCTCCAACTGCTGTTTCAGAAGTAAATTCCTTTTCTTGTGCAAACCATCCTACAAATTCAAAGCCATCTTTCTGAGGAGCATTGGGTAGATAGGTGGTATCTCCCTCAGGCACCAACATTTCAAAAATAACCTGATTGTCTACCAAAAAAGAAACTGGGTGCACTGTTACAGGCACAGGCGAAGGATTCTCTTTTGCTACAATCTCTAGTATTTTGCAGTTTGCACCTGCGGGAATGACCAATCGAACTTTTTCCAACTGAGAATAGGGAGTGGTATCAATTTGATTGATAGAGTTGTCCAAATGTTCGATATCAATCCATTCACCTTTTGCAAAAAGCTGTACAACAGCATGAGAAATGGAAGAAGAATCCTGTATAATAGTCAATGCCGAAATGTTCTGTGCATTTGTCAACTGCATTTCAATGGTGGATTCCTGTGTGGAAACCACTTGGAAACCAGTGGACAGGTCACTGTCTGTCATATACGCAAGAGGATTTTCAGGGCTTTGTGCTGCCGAGGAGGACGATGCCCAATCCATCTGTTGCATCAAATTTCCGTCATTGACCACCATTTCATTGAAAGCAAAATCTGTGACTTCATCCAGTTGGATTCTTACAAACTGCGCTTTTTGTGGAGAATCTAAAGCAATATCAAGGTAATAGAAGGGAGCTTGATGCAAGGTGAAACCTTCTCCACCAACGCTATTATCTACAATGCGGAAGGAATGAATGTCATTCCATTGTTGACCATCTACGGATAGTTGGATTTTTCCGCTGCCCGGAACTAGAGAAGGTTGCTCTGTATAAAGGTTTTCTCCAACTTTTAGGCGCAATTTTTCCACATCAACCAGTTGTCCCAAATCCACTGTTACAAAATCACCGTGGAATTTAGCAAGGGTTTGGTCATTGGAGTCAAACAAAGCATTTTTACTGTTTTCACAGGCATAACCACCGTCTACATATACAGCAAAATCTGCCATATCAGGACCTTTGGCCCCATACAAAGCAATGTTAGTTCCAGTAAAGGTATATGTCAGTGTACCAGTGGAATCTGTGAGGTAAATTTCATCATTATTCAACCAGCCAGCCTTGGGAGAATAGGTCATCCAGCTATGTGCAGCAGAGTCAGCCTTCAAAACAAGCCCTTCTGTGTCAGATAGGGTGAGATTTACATCTTTTCCATCAACAACCAATTTATCCAGAGATATTTTTTGTGATTGGTTGTGTGGATGAGTGGCAAGAACCAGAGTATGAGTTCCTTCGGTTAATCCATCCATTTGGAAGAGAAGTTGTGAAGGATTATCTACCGTAGTGGCATTATTTGCTGTGCCTAAAAGGAAGTTTTGAGAACACTGAACATCGGGTGTTTGAATAGATTGCCATTGTGCTTTTAAATTGCCCGAAACATTCACATTCTCTGTGTTGGTATTCTTTATACGCACGTATCTGGCAAGGATGCTAGATTGTTCAACAAAAGAATCCGCAACAGGCAGCCAACTTTGTCCACTGGCGGAATATTGAAGCTGTGCTCCTTGTGGCAATTTCGTGCTCCATTCTGCCAAAGAAATACTTTGCACTTTTCCAAAATCAACACCAATGTATTGACCCGCCTGCAAAGCAGTTTTGTTTGCAGTAAGAATAAGCTGGTTTTGGCTCTTTTCCAATTGTAGGCTATCTGCTTCCGGTAAGTTGGTGAACAGTGTTGCACCATTTTCCCGTTGTACGTCAAACTCCCGAACATGTAGCCAATAATCGGGTTTACCATCAAATCCTTGTTGTGTTAGCCTCAGCCGGATATAACGAGCATCTGCCTGCACATCCGATTCGATGAGATGGGGGGCACCTCCACCAGAAGAAAAATCCTTTACAGTTGTCCAGTTTTCTCCATCTGTACTAATTTCCAAAATAGCAAAGTGGAAGATATTTTTGTCACTTTCATTGGAACCTTGCAAAATGCGAACAGATTGCACAAATTCTGTTTTTCCAAGGTCAACACCAAAATAATCATCTTTTTTTTGCTCTTTGCCCGCACCCTCCAAACTCATGAAGGTTGTATCATCCCCGTCAAGGTAGTCCTGTGCTTGGGACTTGGAAGCCTCAAGAGAGGAGAAGGAGAAGTAAGGAGATACCTTGCTACCGAAGCCCATTACTTCGTTAATTTGCTCACCTGCTTGCTCTTGCAACCACAAAGCAAGGGGGCGAAGTCGTTTTGTGCCGGGCTTTACTTCCAAATCGGTGTAGCCGCCGGGCTTTAGTCCGGGTTTTGTTACAGAGTTAGAAGTCTCGATATAGCTGGAAATTTTGCTATACTGTCCCCACGCTTGGTCATAATCGCCATTGGCTAGATACTCTATAGAGGAAAGCCCAGCTAAACAGGCTTGTAATGTAGCATCCAAAGATGTTTTGTAAGGTGCATACTCCTCTTTTAGAGCGGCGTTTTGTGATAGTGCCATAAGCTGATTGGAAGCATCTAAAATTTCCTGTAGTTTTCCTTTGAGAGCATCTATCTCCTTGGAAGCATCCTGTCCGGCATTTACTTGCTGTTTCAGTGCTTCAATCAAGGGGGCAAGCTCTTCGGATTCTTCCCATGCCAATCCAGTGGTATGGTAAACGCCATCTCTGGGGTAGGACATATGCTTTGCCAGTTCTGCCAGTGGCACTGCGGCGGCAGGGTCTACTGCGGCAAAGGAGGCTTTCCATGAGCTATCTGCTTGGAAATCTCCAATGTTCCAGCTATAATCTGCCACTTGAAATAGACCAATTTTAGAAAGCTGTGCTTCGCACATGGGGTTAGACACCAAACCATTTAAATATGGCTGGGTTCCTTTCAACATTTCCGCTTTACCCAAAAACAAAGTGGAATCTGTGTAATCATTTACAGGCCAGTTCAGCCAAAAATAAGGATATCTACCACTTACAGACTGGAAAGTCTGGGCTACGGTATCCTCTACATTTCCGATAATAGCACCACCAGTATGCATAATTTCCACATCGGGGGCAATGGCGGGAACAGGCTGGGATACTCCTCCAATGGTAATGCTTGTGCCATCCCAGAAAGGATTAAACTGTTGGTCTGTGGGGGTACCAGAATAGGCCTGTGGACAAAATACCAGAGGGTAGGTATCCGGTTTGCTATTGAGCCAGTCTGTCAAGGCATTGATGGTTTTTACCTGCAAAGCGGTTTCCGATACAGCATCATCTGCCAACAACGCAAATTGGCGAACTCCAAGGTCGTACATTACCTGAAATTTATCGGTAATATATTTTAGTTCTTGGTCAAAATTTTCTTTGTCAATTCCATTGGACATAAAGGGATGAATGGCATAAATAAACCGTACTTTGGTACGAACACCTGCCTCAATTAACTCTTTCATGGTTTGTAATTGGGCATCTGGATAGGGTTCACGCCATTTGCTGTTGTGGTAAGGGTCATCCTTTGGGGCATAGATAAAGGTATTCATCTTGTATTTGCTGCCCCATTCCATATAGGAAATAATATTTTCATTAGACCAAGGAATACCATAGTATCCTTCTACCACACCACGGTATTTTACATCAGCATAATCCTCAATGGTGCAAAAACGCAGTTGACTAGGGGACTGCTCCAAAGCAAGTTGCAAAGTAGCAATGGCACAGAAAAGAGCATCGTTGTCTTTGCCAACCAAAAAAATGCCATTCTCTTTTGCTAAAAGAAGATAGCCGTCATTTTTTTCAAAAAGGTCTGGGGTTTGCAGCGTGTACTCTGGAAGTTGCTGCAAGACCTCTTTTAAATGGAATTTTGTTGCAGAATCTACCGTTTCACCAAAGGTCACAACAATTTCTTTGGGCAAAGAGATTGCTTGTTCTCCATAGCTTATTTGGTAAGGAATAGGGTAAATTGTATATTGTGTTGTTGCATCTGGTACAACAGGAACTTGCGCAGCCATTTGGTTTTCCTCAAGAGGCAATACCTCTGGTTCAGTGGAAGGCACCTCTTCTGAATCTAAAGGGGGAATTTCTCCCGGTGTAGAAGGTTGTATGCCTTCCTCTGGAGTGGGGGTATTTTCTGGCTGCACAGTGGGAATGGGGGATTGTTGTGGCAGCTCTATTGGCTGTTCCTCACTGCTTTCCGGTGGTGGAGGGGAAGAATCTTCTGCCCATACACCACTGGGAAATGTTCCAGCCACAAGTAAAATAGACAACACAATACTGGCTGCTTTTACAGCCCATGATTTTTTTGTAGGATACTGTGTCATGGTTTTGGCTCCTTTCTTTTGTTATTGTGTAAGGAAGCCTCCCATCTTCCTAATCTTTATCTTTATTTTACAAAAAAATCTATCATATTTTCGATGTTTTTGGGAATATTTTTGTTTTTGCAGAAGAATTTCTGAATAGGTTCCAAAATGTGGAACTTTATTTTAGGGAATTTTCACATAATTTTTACACCACTTGTGCACAGATGTCCACGATGTTCTTGCAAATATCCTTTGATTTTATCAGAATAGAAAGAAAAACAGGTATTTCATATAGAAAAAAGTTGTAAACTGTGTAAGGAAGTTGTTGCAAATTTAACAAGGTTTGTGTATAATGGTTAGCGTCTGGAAAGAATCCAGCAGGAGGGTAAATATCTCAGGAGGGTAGATTTGTTATGAAAGAGATTAAAACAATCGGTGTATTGACAAGTGGTGGCGATGCTCCCGGCATGAATGCGGCTGTTCGTGCAGTTGTACGTACTGCCATTAGCAAGGGCTTTAAAGTGATGGGAATTCGTCACGGCTACAATGGCTTAATCAATGGTGATATCTTTGAAATGAATCTTCGTAGTGTTTCGGAGATTATCCACCGTGGTGGTACTGTGCTGTATACAGCTCGTTGCTTGGAGTTCAAGACAAAAGAGGGTCAGCAAAAGGGTGCAGAAAAGTGCAAGGAATTTGGCATTGATGCTCTGGTTGTTATTGGTGGTGACGGCTCTTTCTGTGGTGCAAGAGCACTGGCTGCACTGGGCATTCCCTGCATTGGTATTCCCGGAACCATTGACAATGATATCGCTTGCAGTGAGTACACCATCGGTTATGACACTGCTATGAACACCGCAGTAGAGATGATTGATAAGCTGCGTGATACTACCCAGAGCCACGACCGTTGTAGTGTTGTAGAGGTAATGGGCCGCAATGCTGGCTATATTGCTTTAAACACTGGTATTGCTGTAGGTGCATTGGCCATTTTGATTCCTGAACGCCCCTATGACTTGGAGCGTGACATCATCAGCCGTATGAACTTTACTCAGAAAACTGGTAAGCGTCATTTTATCGTTATTGTTGCTGAGGGTGTTGGTCATGCACAAGACATTGCCAACGAGATTCAAGCTCGTACTGGTGTAGACTCTCGTGCAACTGTTCTGGGCCACGTGCAGCGTGGTGGTTCTCCCTCTCTGCGTGACCGTGTAACTGCTTCTGCTATGGGCTTCCAAGCAGTTTCTTTGTTGGAAAAGGGCATTTACAACCGTGTGGTTGCTGTAAGTGCTGATAAAATTGTAGATTATGATATTGATGTAGCATTGTCCATGCACAAAACCATCGATACCAATATGATTGATGTGGCAAGCACCATTTCTATCTAATGTGGCTTGTTTGCTGATGTAAGGCTTTGCCTTTGGGAATGAAGTTCTCCCACCGAATTCAATCGGAAACCGCTTTGATAAGCTGATGACTTCTACCGTGTTACGGTAGAGTTGTCAGCTTTTTTATTTTTATCAATAGAAGGGGTGTTGTATTTTTATGTTGTTTAGTTTCGCATTGATTTTTTTGGTAGGTATTTTGCTGGGGCAAGTAGTGGGATGGATAAAGCTGCCACCTCTTTTGGGAATGTTGCTTGCAGGAATTATTTTGGGACCTTTCGGATGGGAGCTTTTGGATGAAACAACCTTGACAATTTCTTCCCAACTGCGCCAAATTGCCTTAGTTATTATTTTGTTGCGAGCAGGGCTTTCTTTGGAATGGAAAAAACTACAATCAGTAGGCCCCACGGCAATGTTGTTGTGTTTTGTTCCTGCTTGTTTTGAAATGACAGCTACAATTATATTTGCTCCAATGCTTTTGGGTTTTTCTTTTCAAGAAGCTGCCCTTTTGGGAGCAGTATTGGCAGCAGTATCTCCGGCGGTTATTGTTCCCAAAATGCTACAACTGATGGAAAAGGGCTATGGTATAATAAAAGGCATTCCCCAGATGATTCTGTCAGGGGCCTCAGTGGATGATGTTTTTGTAATTGTGGTATTTACTAGCTTTCTTGGAATGGCTCAGGGACAAGGAGTTTCGGCTGTATCCTTTTTGCAGATTCCCATTTCTATCATTTTAGGAATTGCTGGAGGGTGTGCCGTAGGCTGGGCAATTTCCTTTCTACTAAAAAAGTGGAAGCCCATTTCTGCAATCCAAACAATTTGTTTGCTTTCTGTGGCATTTTTGTTGGTGTCCGTAGAAGATTTTTTGAAAGGAACTGTGCCGTTTTCCGGGCTGTTGGGGGTAATGGCCATGGGGTTGGTAGCACAAAGTCAGCTAAAAACTACCATTTCCCAGACCAATGGGCAATTGTCCAAAATGTGGGTAGCGGCTGAGCCTATGTTGTTTGTGTTGGTAGGAGCTTCGGTAAATATTTCTTATCTATTTCGTGCAGGAATCCCAGCAGTGATTTTGTTGTGCTTGGCTATTTTGGTACGAATGGTAGGGGTATGGGTGTCTACATTGCCCTCCTCTTTGGAACCCAAAGAGCGATTGTTTTGTATGATTGCCTATACTCCCAAAGCAACTGTACAGGCAGCCATTGGAGGTATCCCGCTGGCCGCTGGTTTAGCCTGTGGCAATAGTATTTTGGCTGTAGCTGTTTTATCCATTTTCCTCACAGCACCCACAGGTGCATTTTTAATTGAAAAAACCTACACCCGCTTGCTGCAAAAAAGCTAGAACTTTTTAAATGGATGATGGAAACAATAGGGCAGGGTTGACAAACTATACTTGAATGGTATAATTAAAATCAAATAGCAAATGGAAATGGAGTGTAGTGCGGATGAAGGAACAATATGGGGTTTCTGGCATGACCTGTGCCGCTTGTAGTGCAGCAGTGGAAAAGGCAGTGTCTAAAGTGAAGGGCGTAGAAAAAGTAGCTGTCAATTTATTGGATAATAGTATGACAGTGGAGTGTAATGCATCTGCAAAGGCGGAAGATATTGTTTCTGCTGTGGAAAAGGCGGGTTATCGTGCTTTTTCTAAAAATTCTGGTACAGTTGCGGCACAGCAATCCTCTCCCACAGAAAACCCACAAAACCAGATGAAGCACCGGTTTTTGCTTTCGTTGGTGTTTTTGATTCCTTTGATGTGGGTCAGCATGGGGCATATGATGGGATTACCCTTGCCGGAACTACTGTCTGGCACACAGGGGGCTATTCCTTTCGCCTTGACACAGCTTCTTTTGACTTTGCCCATTCTTTACATCAACCGAAACTATTTCCAAACGGGATTTAAAACTTTGTTCCATGGCAGTCCCAATATGGATAGTCTAATTGCTATCGGCTCTTTAGCGGCGGTGGTATATGGTGTTTTTGCTCTGTATCAAATTGGCTGGGCAATGGGAACAGGAGATATGGAAACTGTCCACCGGTACCACATGGATTTGTATTTTGAGTCAGCAGGTACAATTCTCACCCTCATTACCTTTGGAAAGTTTTTGGAAAGTCGTGCCAAAGGAAAGACAGGAGCAGCAATACAAGCCCTTCTCAATCTAGCCCCTAAAACCGCTTTGGTTAAGCGACAAGGGCAAGAAAGAGAAATCCCTGTGGAGGAAGTTGTAGTAGGGGATTATGTGGTAGTAAAACCGGGAATGCGAATTGCTGTGGATGGTGTAGTGGTGGAAGGCAGTTCTTCTGTGGATGAATCCGCCATCACTGGAGAGAGCATTCCCGTTCATAAGCAACAAGGGGATAAGGTCATTGCTGCTACCATCAATAAAAATGGTTCCTTTGTGCTTTGTGCCGAGAAGGTCGGGGCAGACACTACTCTTTCTCAGATTGTAGAGCTAGTAAAGCAAGCCGGAGCAGGCAAGGCACCTATTGCAAAGTTGGCAGATAAGGTCAGTGGTATTTTTGTGCCCATTGTAATGGGCATTGCAGCACTCACCTTTGTGGTATGGATGCTTTTGGGACAGGGGTTGGAATTTGCCCTTTCCCGTAGTATTGCTGTATTGGTTATTTCTTGCCCTTGTGCTTTGGGATTGGCTACACCTGTGGCAATTATGGTAGGTACAGGCAGAGGTGCAAAAGAAGGAGTTTTATTCCATGACGCAGAAGCCTTGGAAAATGCCCATCACATTGATACCCTCGTTTTGGATAAAACCGGTACCATTACACAGGGAAAACCTTTTGTCACAGATTTGGCATTGTTGGAACATGTAGCAGAACAAGACTTTTGGAGGGCTGCCGCTGCTTTGGAAAATCCCAGTGAGCACCCCTTGTCAGAAGCAATTGTAGAATATGCAAAATCTTTGCAAATTTCTGTGGAGTCTGCTCAAAATTTTACAGCCATCAGTGGAAAAGGGTTGCAGGCTTTGTGGCAAGAACAGATATGGTTTGCAGGCAACCAACGCTTGATGGAAGAAAAAGGCATAGATATTTCCCAAGGAAAACTGTTTGCAGATAGGTTTTCTCAGCAGGGAAAAACTCCTTTGTATTTTGCAAAAGAGGGAATTTTACAAGCGGTGGTTGCTGTTGCAGATGTGGTAAAACCCACCAGTAAACAGGCTATTGCTCAATTTGCAGCAATGGGAATTGATGTTTGGATGATTACAGGAGATAACACCCGAACAGCCCACGCCATTGGACAACAACTGAATATCCCCAATGTAAAGGCGGAAGTGCTGCCCCAAGACAAAGAAGAGATTGTGCGCCAGCTGCAGCAACAGGGCAAAAAGGTGGCTATGGTGGGAGATGGAATCAATGATGCTCCTGCTTTGGTGCGGGCAGATGTTGGCATTGCCATTGGAGCTGGAACAGACGTTGCCATTGAATCCGCAGACGTGGTGTTGATGAAAAGCGATTTGTGGGATGTTGTCACAACCATTCGCCTA
This sequence comes from uncultured Anaerofilum sp., assembly GCA_944385935.1. GTDB lineage: Bacteria > Bacillota > Clostridia > Oscillospirales > Ruminococcaceae > Anaerofilum. The sequence continues at coordinate 58,759 of CALWZC010000003.1, read as the reverse complement.
TCAAAAAGTGTAATTACAAATATTAAAGAAAATCTCTTTTGGGCATTCTTTTATAATAGTATAGGAATCCCTCTAGCTGCTGGTGTTTTGTGGTTTGGATTCCATCTGGCACTGAATCCCATGTTTGGGGCGGCTGCCATGAGTTTATCTTCTGTATGTGTAGTGTCCAATGCTCTCCGATTAAATTGGTTTAAGGCTCCCAAAAAACAAGAAGATGTTTCTATCCAACAACAAGAAAAGCACCTAGTTTCTGTGGAGGTGTTACCCAAAATAGAAGGTCAAACTTCTATCCAGCCCGCAGACTTTGGACATTCTGTGGTTTTATCTGTAGAGGGCATGATGTGCAACCATTGTGTAGGACGAGTGGAAAAGGCTTTGATGGGCTGTGAAGGAGTACAAGGGGTAGAGGTATCTCTAGAAAATCACTCTGCTACAGTACGATTGCAGCAAGAAACCACACCTGTACAACCCCTTTTGGATGCTCTAAAAGAGGCCGGCTACCCTGCACAGGTACAGTTGTAAGGAGATTGCACCATGAACTTGATAAACAAACTGGAACGAGAACTTGAAATTTCTATCCCATCCAGCTACAAAGGGTTTATAGAACATTATCCCAAAGGAAAAATATACTATCCAAAAGCAAAACAGGCTGATGAATGTTGTTTCAATTGTTTTTGCAATCCCAAGGAAGACGATGAAGAAAAGCGGTGGCAGTGGGAGCCAGAAGAAGGAACCATTGGCTATGTAGAGGTTGCCTTTTCAGAGATAGAGCAGGTGTACAGCATCCACTATTTTAACCAAGGTAGTTGGCCAATGAAGTGCATCTGCATTGGTTCTCTCAATGATGATTTGCTGATTATTCTTGATTGTCAAACAGAGGACGTTTATTGTATAGAGCATGATGAAGTGTGTTTAAATTTTCATAGCCAACAAGAATATGACGAAAAAATGCCTATGAAACATATTTGCTTTGTGGATTTTACAAGCTGTTTGCGATGGTGTGAAAATGGAAGTATCTACGACCCAGACCAAGCTACAAAACAAATGGCAGAAAAATTTCAACAAAGAAAAAAGCAGTATCCTCAAAATATAATCTATTTATGAAAAATGAAATAACAGAAAATAAATTTTATATGTGGCCACAAGAAAGAGTTGTGAAAAAGGGATAGAAGTGGTATAATAGTAGCAACTTCACAAATACTCCTGTGAAATTTTAATCATGGAGGCAGAGCAATGGATGTTATGAACACAGATACTGTAGGTGGTCGCCTTCACATTTCGGTGGAGGTTTTGGCAAAGATTGCAAAGCAAGCTGCTTTGGAGGTAGATGGTGTGCAGGAGGTTTCTGCCGCCAATACTGGTGTAAAGGGACTTTTGGGCAAAGTAAACCCACAAAAACCTGTCACTGTGGAACTTAGCGATGATGTTGCAGAAATCACAGTATGCTTGATTGTACGGTATGGATGCAAAATTCCTTCTCTGTGCGAAAAAGTACAAAAGAATGTTAAGGGTTCCATCCAGAACATGACCAATATTACAGTGGCTCATGTAAATGTAACGGTTTGTGGTGTACAAATGCCGAACCCAGAGGTAAACTGATGGCTTGCCATCCATAAAAATCGGCGCCCCTTGCACCCGGCAGGGTGGGGGCGTTTTTTTGAGAGGAAACATATGAAAAGAAGAACCGCACGAGAGAACGCATTTTATGCCGCTTTTTCCGCCACTTTTGGAGGAATGGACATTGCCCAAGTAATTGCTGAGGGCAGAGAAGAGAACGAGAAACCCGTAGATGAGTTTGGCGAAAAAATCATCTGTGGCTATTTTGACCATTCTCAGGAAATTGACCAGTTGATTGAGCAGCATCTGAAAGGCTGGACTATGGCTCGGCTTCCCCGTGTTTCCCTAACTTGCCTACGTTTGGCACTTAGCGAGCTTCTCTATGTGCCCGAAAGCAGTCCCAGCATTGTAATCAATGAGGCTGTAGAACTGACCAAACGATTTGGCGGCGAGGATGATTACCAATTTGTAAATGGTATCTTGGGAGTTATTGTGCGGGAGAAGGGGATAGACACTTCCATGGAAAGTGCAGAAACCCCAGAGAACTAAAACTATGCTTACACTGGGAATTGACACAAGCAATTACGCAACCTCTTTGGCTGTTTATGACAGCGATGCTAAAGAGGTTGTTTGCGATATAAAAAAATTTCTCCCTGTAAAACAAGGGCAACTAGGTTTAAGGCAAAGCGACGCTTTGTTTCACCACACAGTTGCTCTGCCGCAATTATTGCGACAGTTGGCTGAAAAGGTAGACTTGACTCAAATTGCTGCGGTGGGAGTTTCGGAAAAACCACGTCCGGTAGATGGTTCTTACATGCCCTGTTTCTTGGCAGGTGTATCTGCGGCACAGGCCTTTTGCTTGCCTCGTCAATTGCCCTTAATTTATACCACACACCAACAAGGTCACATTGCGGCGGCATTGTATGCCACAAAAGAGCCCAAACTATTGCAACAGCCAGTTTTGGTGTTCCATATTTCGGGTGGTACTACAGACCTGCTTCTTTGTGAAGGATTGCAAGTTTTGGAAACAGTGGGCACAAGCAGCGATTTGTATGCTGGACAGGCTGTAGACAGAGTGGGTGTGGCTTTGGGGATGGAGTTTCCAGCAGGTGCACAGGTATCTGCTTTGGCGGCAGAGTGCACAGAAAAAGTCGCAAAGCCGAAAGTTTCTGTAAAAGGTACAAATTGCAGCCTTTCGGGGTTGGAAAACCAATGTAAGAAATTGCAGACAGAGGGCAAAAGCCCTGCCTATATTTGTAAGTTTTGCTTGCTTGCTATTGGAGAAATCGTTTTAAAAATGATAGCATCTGCCCACGAAAAATATCCGGGATTGCCTGTAGTGTGTGCAGGTGGTGTAATGAGCAGCAATATCATTCGAGAACAGGTTCAGCGCAAACTGCCAGAGGTATTCTTTGTAGATGGAAAATTTTCCAGTGACAACGCCATTGGTGTTGCATGGATTGCAGGACAGGAGGCAACATCATGGCAGAAATCATCAGTGTCAGTGCCTTAAATCGGTATGTAAAAACCCTTTTGGAGAGTGATTCCGTTTTAGATGGTCTTGCTGTTCGGGGGGAAATTGCCGGGTTTGTCCATCATCTTAAAACAGGCCATTACTATTTTTCTTTGCGAGATGGTCAATGTAGTGTACGGGCGGTAATGTTTAGCCGTGATGCCCAGCGTGTCCCTTTTACCCCAGAAAATGGCATGAAAGTGATTCTAAGGGGTAGAGTTTCTTTGTTCGAGAGGGATGGTGCCTTTCAACTGTATGTAGAAGAGATGATACCCGACGGAGTAGGTGCCATGCAGTTGGCATTAGACCAACTGAAATACAAGTTGCAGCAAGAAGGGCTGTTTGACTCCGCCCATAAAAAGGCTATTCCCACAGAACCACATTGCATTGGTGTAGTTACCTCTGCCACTGGTGCCGCATTACAGGATATTTGTAATGTCTTGCAGCGGCGTTGGCCTTTGGCAAAGGTCTTGTTGGCGGATGCCACTGTACAAGGTTCCTTGGCTGCGGCAGAAGTTCCCCGTGGCATTGCCATGTTGGATGCAGATGGCAGAGCAGATGTAATTATAGTAGCAAGGGGTGGCGGCAGTAAGGAAGATTTGTGGGTTTTTAATGACGAGCAGATTGCACGAGCAGCATACGCTTGTAAAACGCCCTTGATTTCTGCCATTGGTCACGAGATTGACACCTGTATTTTGGATTTTGTGGCAGATATGCGAGCACCCACCCCTTCAGCAGCCGCCGAGTTGTGCACTCCAAATAAAGTACAGATGTTGCAAAAGTTGCAGTTGCTGCAAAAGCGTTTTTCCTCCACAATAGACCAAAAGTGGAACAGTTGGTTTTCTGCCTACAAAAAGCAACAGCAAGCATTTCTGTCCTATGATGGGGAAAAACAGCTAGAGCTTCGCCAGAAAATGCTAAACCAATACCGAGATATGTTGACAGAACGTGTACAACAAAAGTACACCATAGAGCACAAGCGACTTCAAGGGGCGGCCAGTCTATGTGCTAGTTTGAACCCCTATCAAGTGCTAGCAAGAGGGTATTCTATTGTGCGTTCGGAAACAGGAGAGATTTTGGGCACCAAAGATACAATTGAGATAAACAGCAAGGTGTTTGTGCAGCGTTTTGATGAACAGCTAGAATGTGTTGTAAAGTCTATTTCCAAAGTAGAGGGGGAACCAAAATGAAAAAGCCAAAAAATTATGAGGAAGCAATGGCGCAGTTGGAGCAGATTCTAGCTCGCATTGGCGACCAGTCCACTCCTTTGGAAGAAACCATCAAGCTTTATGCTCAAGCTGCCTCTATTATGGAAATTTGCAGTGAAAAATTGAACAATGCAAAGCTGGAAATCGAACAAATTCAACAAAAGGTTCAGCAACAGAATCTATTACCAGATGAGGAGGTGCTGTGAATGAATTATCAAGAAACATATCATAGCTATTTGAAACAAGCAGAAGATGTTTTGCAACAAGTGTGTGATGAGTACCTACCAGAAAGTAGTCAGGTATGCAAAGCGGCTCGGTATAGCCTGTTGGGCGGTGGAAAACGAGTGAGAGCTGTTTTAACAATGGCGGCTTGTGATTTATTAAATGGTGATATGCAAGCGGCAGCATGGTTTGCGGCAGCCATAGAAATGGTGCACTGTTATTCCCTGATTCATGATGACCTGCCTTGTATGGATGATGATGACTTTCGCCGTGGAAAGCCCTCTTGCCATAAAGCATTTTCCGAGTCTACTGCTATGCTGGCGGGGGATGCTTTGCTGACAACCGCTTTTCAGGTATTGGCCAACGCTCCAACCTCACACCAACAAAGGGTGGAGGCAATTCAAGAACTTTCGGCGGCAGCCGGTGCCAAAGGTATGATTCTGGGGCAAGAGCTGGACTTGTATCATGAAGCAGTGCCTGCTTCTGCTGGCCAATTGATGCAGGTACACCGAAACAAAACAGGTGCGCTTATCAATGGTGCTGTACAGTTGGGAGGCATTGCTGCCCAGTGCAGCAGCTCAACAGCGGATATGTTGCGTCAATATGCCTATGATATTGGTCTTGTATTTCAGATTGTAGACGATGTACTGGATGTTGTAGCCACTACAGACCAACTGGGCAAGCCAGTGGGAAGTGACCAAGAAAACAACAAAACAACCTTTGTTACCTTGTATGGTACAAATGGCGCATTGGAACATGCACAGGCAATCAACCAAAGAGCGTGTCATCTGCTGCGCACTGAATTTGGCGAAAAATCCGCCTTTTTGGAGGAATTTGCTGTGCGGCTTTTGGTTCGTAACAACTGAGAAAAGGAGAGAAAAGGTTGTGAACTTTTACTCGTTTTTGTTAGAACAAAACCCAATCTTGACCATTTGTTTTACTGCATGGTTATTGGCACAAGTATCCAAAACAATCATCAATTTTATTTTGATGAAGGAATTTAAAGCAGAACGCCTTTGGGGGGCGGGAGGTATGCCTAGCTCCCATTCTGCTTTGGTTTGCTCTGCCTTGGTTGCCACAGGCAGAGAAGTAGGAACACGCTCTCCCATGTTTGCCCTTGCATTTGTTTTGGCTGCCATTGTAATGTATGATGCAATGGGAGTGCGCAGGGCAGCCGGCGAGCAAGCAAAAGTACTAAACCAGTTGCTTTTTGACTGGATGGATGAAAATAAACAACTTTTTCCCAATGCCAAACAAACAAAGGAATTAAAAGAAATGTTAGGCCACACACCCATTGAAGTGCTCTCTGGGGCACTGCTTGGAATTGTGGTGGGTTTTGTAATTCCTTTATTTTAAAGCTGACAGGAGGCATGTCTGATGGCATTTCCACTCTTATCCAAAATTTCAAATCCTCAGGATTTAAAGGAACTTTCTTCTCAGCAAATGCCAGCCTTGTGCCAGGAAATTCGGGAATTTTTGATTGAGAAGGTATCTCAAACAGGAGGCCATTTATCCTCTAACCTTGGCACCATCGAATTGACCGTTGCTCTACACAGGGCATATTCTTCTCCCATAGACAAGTTTGTTTTTGATGTAGGGCACCAATGCTACACCCATAAATTGTTGACTGGAAGAAAAGCAGGCTTTGACCGTTTGCGAAAGATGGATGGAATTTCAGGATTCCCAAACCCCAACGAAAGTTTTCATGACTGTTTTATCGCTGGTCATGGAACAACAGCTCTTTCTGCTGCCATTGGTTTAGCACAGGCCAAAAAGCTGAGGCAAGAAAAAGGAAAAGTAATTGCTATTATTGGGGATGGTGCCTTTACCGGTGGAATGGTCTACGAAGGTATGAATAACATCCAGCAACTTGGCAATTTGGTCGTGATTCTCAATGATAACAAAATGTCTATTTCCAAAAATGTGGGCTCTGTGGCAAATTATCTCACAAAATTGAGAACTGACCCCCAGTATTCCAAAGCAAAGGCAGAAGTGGAGAGTGCTTTACACAAAATTCCTGTGATTGGAAATTCTATGGTAAGTGGAATCCAACACGGAAAAAAACTACTGCGCCGTGCCATTTATAATTCCACCGTGTTTGAAAATATGGGATTTCAATATGTGGGGCCGTTGGATGGTCATGATGTGCTGGCCCTAGAAGACTTGTTTGTCAACTTGCAAAATCAAACAGCACCGCTTTTTATTCATGTGGTTACACAAAAGGGCAAAGGATTTAAACCTGCCGAGCAAAACCCCGGTGCTTTCCATGGGGTTTCTGCTTTTGATGTTCACAGTGTACCAGACCCCGATGTTTCTCCAGATGGCTCTTTTTCTACCATCTTTGGAACAAAATTGGTGGAGCTAGGAAATAAATATCCAAATATTTGCGCCATTACTGCTGCAATGAAATATGGAACGGGCCTGCAATTCTTCTATCGGAATTATCCTGAACGCTTTTTTGATGTAGGAATGGCAGAGCAACATGCAGTGACCTTTGCCGCAGGGATAAAACAAAAAAAAATGCTCCCAGTAGTTTCCATTTATTCCACATTTTTGCAGCGTTCTTATGACCAAATCATTCATGATGTGGTACTGCAAAATTTGGATGTTGTCTTTGCAGTTGACCGTGCTGGATTGGTTCCCGGTGATGGAGAAACTCATCAAGGCATTTACGACCCTGCTTATTTTAGCCAAATGCAGGGAATGCGTGTTGTATCTCCTAGTAACTTCTCCGAGCTGGAATATTGGTTAGAAAAACTTGTTACAGAGGGTCATGGCCCCCGAGCCATTCGCTATCCTCGTGGAGTGGAAGCACAATCATTGGCACAACTGCCCTGTACAGGAAACACCTTTGATATTGTACAGCAAGCTCCCAATGCACACGTTGCTTTGGTGAGCTATGGAAGTGAAGTAGAAAATATTTTGCATGCAGCCTCATTACTGACACAAAAAGGAATTGCTGTGGATGTGATAAAATTGCTCCAAATTCATCCTTTGCCCACTGCATTTTTAGAATCTCTACGCACTTACAATACCATTCTGTTTGCAGAGGAATGTATTCAAAATGGTGGCATTGGCGAACACACAGCAATGGCATTGTATACCAATGGATGGCGTGGAGAATGGGTAGGCGTGTCGGTTCCAAATGTGGGTATTCCCCATGGCTCAGTGGAAGAAATTAAAAAGGTGCTTGGATTGGATGGGGAAAGTTTGTCAAATATGGTTTTGCAAAGATGTGGAAATTCTTACAATATCCAACAAACCGGAAAGGAATAAACAGTGAAGATTCGATTAGACCAGTATCTTTGCCAGCAAGGTTTGGCACAAAGCCGCGAGCGAGCCAAAGCTCTGATTATGGCAGGAATTGTATATGTGGATGGGGAAAAGGTGGATAAAGCCGGAACTACCATTGCAGACACTTCCTCTGTGGAAGTGCGAGGCCATGACATTGGTTATGTGAGCAGAGGGGGACTAAAGCTGGAAAAAGCTATGCAGGTTTTTCCCATTTCTCCCGCTGGAAAGGTCTGCATGGATATCGGAGCCTCTACGGGCGGTTTTACCGATTGTATGCTGCAAAATGGGGCAGTAAAAGTATATGCCGTTGATGTAGGCTATGGGCAGCTTGCATGGAAGTTGCGCTGTGATGAAAGAGTTGTCAACCTAGAACGTACCAATATCCGCCATGTAACAATGGATATGCTAAAAGAGCCAGTGGAATTTTTTAGTGTTGATGTTTCTTTTATCTCTCTCAAGCATATCTTTCCTGTTGCAAATGCCATTTCGGTAGAAAATGCTCAGGGAATTTGTCTGGTAAAGCCACAGTTTGAAGCAGGAAAGGAAAAAGTGGGGAAAAAAGGCGTTGTTCGAGAACCGGACACACATTTTGAGGTGATTTGTCAGGCGAGAGAATATGCTCTCCAAAATGGATTTTCTGCGGTAGGTCTGGATTATTCCCCAGTAAAAGGGCCAGAAGGAAACATTGAATTTTTAATGCAGGTTTGCAAAAGTGATGCTCCAGTGGCTTTTTCGGATGAGAAAATCAAAGAGGTAGTTCAGCAAGCACACAGTGCATTGGATAAATAGGTTTGAGATGTAGCAAAGCTGTTTTTTTACAAGTCCCGAACCTTGAGGAGTAAAAGGCAATGAAGATTTTTATTGTTCCAAATTTGAGAAAGCCCCAAGCAAAGGAAATTGCAACACAGGCAGCAGAAATTCTCCGCCAACAAGGTGCACAAGTACTCTTTCGAGAGGAAGATGGCGTACAGCTTGAAATTTCATCTCAGGAAATACGCTCCCATCAGCAAGCCATTGAGGAAAGCGATGCCATCGTTACCATTGGTGGTGATGGTACATTGCTGCGAATTGCCCGGGAAATTCAGCCTGCAAGAAAACCTCTTTTGGGCATTAACCTAGGCAGACTGGGATTTTTGGCTACCTGCGAACCCTGTGAAATGCAGGAGAAACTTTCTCTGTTGGCAAAGGGAGAATTTATTTCTGACAGCAGAATGTTGCTGGAAGCCAAAATTACCAATCAAGGGCAAGTTGTTGATACATTAACCGCACTCAATGATATTGTGCTGTTCAAAGGAATACAAACACAAACCATTGGATTGCAAGTATTTTGTGATGGTATTTCTCTCAGCAGGTACCGGGGAGATGGGGTTGTCATTGCTACCCCTACAGGGTCCACAGCCTATTCTTTATCGGCTGGTGGGGCAGTGGTGGATGCTGCTTTGCAAGGGATTCTGCTCACTCCTATTTGCGCACATGGGGTGCAAAATCCACCGATGGTTTTTTCGGTAAATCGGAGGCTTCGTATTTGTATGGAATCGCAAAGCGAGGAGCCTATTTATGTATCAGCAGATGGAAACCACCCTGCCATGGAAATCCAGCCCCAAAGTGAAGTAGAAGTCTTTTGCTCTTCAAATACGGTAATTTTGGTGCAATTTAGCCCCACAGACCAATTTGAGGCTATTGATAAAAAACTGATAAGGAAGACAATGCTATGAAACGAGCACGGCATAAAAAAATTTTGGAATTGATTGAACAGATGCCCATAGACCGCCAAGAGGAACTGATGCGTCAATTGCGAAACAATGGGTTTGAAGTAACACAAGCCACAGTTTCCAGAGATATTCGAGAATTGCAGCTTGTAAAAACAGCCACGGGAGATGGAAGCTACCGCTATACCGCTGGCACAATGGGAAAACGTCCTCATACTTCCAGCCGTTTTGAAACCATTTTCCGGGAGTCTGTGTTACATGTGGACTATGCAGGTCACATTGTACTGGTAAAATGCTTTACAGGTATGGCAAATGCAGCTTGTGAAGTGTTTGATTCCAGAGTATGGCAAGATGTAGTTGGCACACTTTCGGGGGATGACACTTTTTTAATCTTGATGCGCAGTGAACAAGCAGCACATACTATTTGCGATGAACTAAAGCAATATATCCCACAAGACCACTAAAAGAGATTGTTTAGCTTTGCCCAAAAAGGAGATTGCCCATGCTTTGCAGCTTAAAAATTGAAAATGTAGCCGTTATAGAAAAAGCACAGGTAGAATTTGGTGCTGGTTTGAATGTGCTTACCGGTGAGACTGGTGCAGGAAAGTCTATTTTGATTGACTCTATCCATGCTATTTTGGGGGAACGTACCAGCAAAGACATTGTACGAAGCCATACCAGTGGTGCCAAAATTCAAGCGGTATTTTCTTGCCTTCCCAAAAAAGTGCGCTTTCAACTGCAACAAGCAGGGATGGATGCCGGAGATGAGCTTTCTCTCTATCGGGAAATTTCCAGCGAAGGGCAAAGTAAATTTCGTGTTAACGGTATGCCCGCTACAGGAAAGATTGTTCGGGAAATTACTAGAAATTTAATTGATATTCACGGACAGCAAGACAGCCAAAGTTTGACAGACCCTGCTCGCCATTTGGCTATGTTGGATTTGTATGCCAGATGTGAAAAACAGCGATTGGAATACCATGCTGTATATCGCCAACTGGTGCAAGTAAAAAGGGAAACAGATAGCATTAAACAGGCATTGGCTGACAAGCAAAAGCGTACAGAATTATTACGCTACCAGTTGGATGAAATTGATTCTGCTGCCTTGCAACCGGGAGAGGAAGAAGAACTTGTTGCTAAACGAGATAGATTGTCAAACTTCCAAAATATTATGAACCGATTGGCAGAAGCCTACCATGCTTTGGATGGAGATGACCAACAGCAAGGTGCCGCAGATTTGGCAGGGGATGCCAGTAGAGCATTACAAAGTATTTCCCACATTGGAAAAGATTTGGAAGCTCTAAGTGAACGAGCAGATGAAATTTATTACAATATTAGGGAATTGTGTGCAGATTTAGCACAACGCATGGAGCAACCAGAGGAAGAGGAATCCTTAGATTCCATAGAAGAACGCCTAGACTTAGTGTTTAAACTAAAGCGAAAATATGGCTCTTCCATTGAAGAAATTTTGCAATATCGAGAAGATATCTGTGCAGAATTGGAGAACATGGAAACGGCAGATGCTCGACTGGAACAATTAGAGCAGAAAAAACAACAGCTATATCTGCAAGCAAAACAAATGGCACAACAGCTTTCGCAAGTGCGTTTAGATGCTTTTGAGCGTTTTAACCGTCAGATTGCAGAAGCTCTTGTTTTCTTAAATATGCCGGGCATTCGTTTTGTAGCCCACCATCAAACAGGCCCTTTGGCTAGTTCTGGACAAGACCAGTTAGAATTTTATATTTCTACCAATCCGGGGGAAGACCCCAAGCCACTGGCGAAAATTGCATCCGGTGGTGAGTTATCCCGTATTATGTTGGCGATAAAAAGTGCATTGGCTGATGCAGATGATGTAGGCGTCGTTATCTATGACGAAATTGACACTGGTGTTTCTGGTAAAGCCGCTGCCCGTATTGGACAAAAACTGTTCCAGACCTCCAAAGGTCGGCAGGTACTGTGTATTACTCACACAGCCCAGATTGCCGCTTTGGCAGACAAACATTTACTCATTCAAAAGAATTTTGAAGAGGGGCGAGCCTATACCCAAATTCATTCGTTGAATGAAGCAGAGCGAGAGCAAGAATTAGCAAGGATTATTTCTGGTGACCAAATTACTCCCGCCGCCATTGCTGCTGCAAAGGAAATGCGTAAAGTTCGCACAGAATGGGAAACAAAGAAATAGCAGTTGTAGCAATGCAAGCAACTGTAAAATATAATCTGTTTTCAATAAAAGGAGGTCTGTTATGAATCACTTACCATTAGAGGTCCGAGTTCCCATTGAACAAGACAATCCCAGTATTTGCAGAATCGAGGAAAAATGTATCAAGTGTGGAATGTGTAAAGATGTATGTACCTATGATATTGGGGTACATGGAACCTACACATTTGACCAAACTGGAGGAAAAGCGGTTTGTATCCATTGCGGTCAGTGTGCCAATGTTTGCCCTGTGGACAGCATTGTAGAAAAATATGAGTATCCTCAGGTAAAACAAGCCATCCAAGACCCAGACAAAATTGTTATCGTTAGTACATCTCCCTCGGTACGGGCTTCGCTGGGAGAGGAATTCGGCATGGAAGATGGTAGCTTTGTACAAGGGAAAATGGTTGCACTGTTGCGGAAATTAGGGGCAGACTATGTTCTGGATACCAATTTTGCTGCGGATTTAACTATTATGGAAGAGGCAAGTGAATTGATTGAGCGCATAAAGAACAAAAATATTCCTTTGCCTCAGTTTACAAGTTGCTGTCCTGCATGGATAAAATTTGCAGAGCTGTATTATCCAGAATTGCTTCCAAACATTTCTACAGCCAAAAGTCCCATTGGTATGCAAGGTCCAACAATAAAAACCTATTTTGCTAAGAAGATGGGGATTGACCCCAAAAAGATTGTAAATGTGGCACTGACTCCTTGCACCGCCAAAAAATTTGAAATCCGACGGGATGAGATGTGTGCTTCAGCAAAATATTATGATGATGACACCTTGCGTGATATGGATTATGTCATCACTACAAGAGAACTTGCAAAATGGGCAAAAGAAGAAGTCATTGAGTTTACTGCTTTAGAGGATAGCTCCTATGATGATTTTATGGGTGAAGCATCTGGAGCAGGTGTGATTTTTGGCAATACAGGCGGTGTGATGGAGGCTGCTTTGCGTACAGCTTATGAATTCATAGAAAACCAACCTGCCCCATTGGATTTGTTGCAATTAACTCCCCTCCGAGGATATGACGGGATTCGGGAATCTGCTGTGTACATGGGTGAAAGCCTTGTACATGTTGCTGTTGTATATGGTACAGCGAATCTTCGTAAATTTTTGGATTTGTTAAAAAGCGGAGAAAAGCAATACCATTTTGTAGAGGTAATGACCTGCCCCGGTGGTTGCATAGGCGGTGGTGGACAGCCAAAAAATATCCTAAAGGATAAAGATGTTGTACGCAAAAGCCGTATACAAAGCCTTTACCAAAAAGATGCTTCTATGACAATCCGCAAGAGCCATGAAAATCCTGATATTAAACGTATCTACCAAGAATTTTATGGGAAACCTTTGAGTGAGTTGGCAGAAAAAATGTTGCATACTTGCTATGAGGATAGAAGCAACACATTACATGTAAAATAATTTTTATAAGATTGCGGGCGAGCTGAGAAGAGAAATCTTTTCCGCCCGCTTTTCTTTTGGTCAAAAAGTTCTAAAAATTTCTTTTTCTCATATATATAATAGCAATCGAATGGTTTTATGGAACCTATGGGAAGGAGAATAGCAATGTGGGAACATGAAAATGAAACACTACAACCAAAAGAATACTTATACCCTCCTGTTTCGCCTAGTTTAAGCAGAGGATATACCGAGCCGCCACCCTCTAAACCACCAGAAAAACCAACAGTTCGCCCTGTAAAAGCAGAGGAAAGCAACAAGGAATCTGCCCCAAAATCTGCTCCAAAACAATCTTCATCTGCTACCCCAGATGTAAACTATTTATTCCTTGCACAGTTGGTGGTTTGTTTGGCTGTAATTGGATTTGTGATTTTGATGCAAAAAACAAACCACGAGTTTTATTTGCAGATGGGACAGGAATACAAAGCGGCTTTGGAACAAGGGGTAGAAATTACAGGAGACCATGATTTATTAAAATTTACAGAGGAAGCAGTAGCACAAGTAAGAGATGCAGCACAGGAAATGTTAGATTCTAACACTACAGAACAAGGGGCAGGGGGATGGAATCCAACATCTTCCCAGAATCAACCACCAGAAGGGTTTTCTTTGCAAAACTATACATTAAAACAGACACCAACATTGCCATTGGAACAATTTACAGTTACTTCGGAGTATGGATTTCGTAAACATCCTATCACTGGTGAGTCAGACTTTCATGGAGGGCTTGACTTGGCTGCTGCGGAAGGAACACCAATTCTTTCTGTTTTGCCCGGCATTGTGTTACAAGTGGGCACCAGCAATTCCTATGGAAACTATGTAAAGGTTCTCCATCAAGGTAATCTTGTCAGCACATATAACCATATGAAAGGAGCATCTGTAAAGCAAGGTCAGATGATACAACAGGGTCAACAAGTGGGAACAGTGGGGAGCACAGGCGTATCAACTGGCCCACATCTCCATTTGGAATTTTTGTTGAATGGAATTCGAGTAAATCCAGCACTCAGTTTGGAGATTTCAGAATGAATAACAAAATTTTTCGCTCCCCTGTATTGGCTTTAGGTGTTTTGTGTTTGTTGTTATTGTTGGATGGAACTGGAATTTTACGCCTTGCTATTTTGGCAAGTTTAGTTCACGAAAGTGGACATTGCCTTGTGTACTATCTACAAACCAAAAAGATTCCTTGTGTGTCTTTGGAATTGGCAGGAATTTCTCTACAAGCACAAAGACTTCATCAAAGCAGAACAAAGCAAACCCTATTGTTGTTGGCAGGGCCAGCAGCAAACTTTATTGCTTGTGGAATTTTAATTTGCCTTATCCAGTATCAGGCAACCTACGGAAGATATTTTTTCTTAGCTGCCAATCTATTTGCAGGATGCTATAATTTATTACCTTTGTCTGCATTGGATGGAGGCCGCTTACTTCGGTTATGGCTTCCTGAAAAGTTTGAGGGCGTTGCAATCTTTCTTCAATGGGCGATTGCTGTCGGTATGTTGCTATGGGTAATATACAAAACCATACATCAGGAAATGCCAATATGGATGTCAGCGGCATTGATACCAATTTTTATAGCATTGGCATGGAAAAGTTACTGGCAAAGAGATTGATATTTATAGGCTTTAAGCTGTAAAAACCTGCTTTGGTTTGTCACCAAGGCAGGTTTTTTGTTTGAAAATTGTTTTAGTGTCAAGATATGCTTTATACACAGGCTTAATAAGTGCTTTTAGCAAACTATACAAAATGCAACCAATAAAGTTTTGTTATGGCGAAGTTTAAAAATGATAGAAGATACCCGATAGTTATGAAAAAACAAACAAATATGTGATTTCTTTTTTATTAGGCTTGCCAATGGACAAGACAAATTTTTGATGATACAATGAATACAATAGAACTGCTATACTTTCCAATAGCATGTTAGACTGCATTTTGTGCCAATGACTATGGTGCTGTAAAAAGGAGTGAGTTGACATGAAAAAAAGAATGGTTTGTCTATTTGTATTTGGAACTTTGTTGATAATTTTTGTTCTGGCAGGTTGTTCCCAAAATAGGGTGATTCAATGGAAAGACCCAGTGGTGGAAAGTGCAATACGAGAATATCTTGGTAAACCGGAAGGGGATATTTTCCCCGAAGATGTAGCAGATATCTCGACGATTGCTTTTGTAGGGGACGATGGTTTTATCAATACACCTTTTGTAAATGTAACTACAATGTCAGTCCGTGACCCCAATGCTATTTTCAATGTAGACACAGGGGCATCTCGAATAAATCAAGGAACCAACCCCAGCACCATTACAACTTTAGCTGATTTTGCTCATTTTGCCAATCTAGAAGAGTTGGCTCTGTATGATATGAGTTTCAGCAAACTGGAAGGAATAGGCGAGTTGACTAAAAACCAGAAGTTGCACTCTTTCCATCTCAGCTTTGATTCCAATCTCACCACTTTAGAAGGAATTGGGAAGTTGACACAGTTAACAAAGTTACGGCTGGTGGGGCTTCCAGTGACCGACCTGTCCGAACTGGAGAAGCTTACCGCACTCACAGTGCTGGAAACCTCTGATGTTCTGATGGATAATATTGCATATATGCAGAAGCTGGAAAATTTGGAAATGTTGTATGCCTATCAGGTGCCCGTTCTGGAATGGCAAAAATCCTTAGATGCTTTGAATGTTAAAACCTATGAGGTTCAAATGGTGGATGGCACCACTTTGGAACATCTCGCTCAATAGAATTTTAAGAGTATATCACAATTGAACATTCTATGATATAGTAAAGACAATGAGAGACATAGATAATCGTAAAGCCTTTAGAAAATATTTGTTAAAATGATTTCTAAATTCATTATAATTGTTGAGAAAAACACAAGACAAAGGCGGTAAATCAAATTTTTTAAGAAATTGTAGGGAGCAAATGATGAACAGTGAAGTCGTTTCAAAGAGGGAAAATATTATAACGCCTTATTGGAATAACGAATGTGGAAGATATGGAACGGGAGAGAGTTACGACTATTTTCCCACATATGATGACGAGGTGGAAACTTTTGACAGTGAAGATGGCTTGTGGACTTGCACAGATTTGGATGAAGGAATAGAAATCCTACGCTACAATGGAAATGAAGTGAATATTGTTGTTCCTGCTGAAATTATGGGAAAAAATGTTATTTCATTAGCAAGTACATTTGATGGTTTCATAGCATTAAAAAGTGTTGTAGTACCAGAAAATGTGACAAGCATAGATGGGGCTTTCTATGGTTGTGAAAGTTTGGAACAGGTATCATTGCCCAAAAATATTGTTTCATTGTGCTATGCTTTCAACTGTTGTTTTACATTAGAGCATATTGATTTGCCGCCAGCATTAAAAGATGCTTCATGGGCATTTGAGTGTACACGGATAAAAAATATCGAGTTGCCTAATAGTATAGAAAATATTTCTCGTGCATTTATGTCATGTGAACATCTGGAATGTGTACATATTCCAGCCACAGTGAGAGATTTAACAGAGGCGTTTTCTGATTGTGAAAATTTGACAGAGGTAGTTCTGGAAGATGGTATTACAAGCATTGGGGATTATGCATTTTTTAATTGTACTTCTTTGAAAGAGCTGACGATTCCAGAAAGTGTTACAGATTTTGGAGACAAGTCTGTGGGAATGATGGAAATTAGGGAATATGTTTCTCCTGATGAATCAGGTTATCAAATCAAAGGTTATCAAAAAATTCCCGGCTTCATCATAAAAGGGAAAGCTGGTTCTGAAGCAGAGAGATATGCGAAAAAACACGGAATTGATTTCGTGAAGATTTAGAAAACAATAAGTAGATGAATTCCTATTGGTCTGTAAAATAGAAGAGAAAACTGATATATTTAATACTTAAAATAAACAGCATATCAGCCGCTCCCACCTTTGGAGATATTTCCTAGCAAGGGGCGATGACAAACAGTAAAGGCAATAAAGTGGGAAACTACAATATCAATGAAATTTACTCGGATGGTTATGAGAGATTTGCGATAATAGAAGATACCAAAAATGGTATAAAAATAAATGTGCATTTTCTTGAGTATGACGAATATTTAGAAAGAGGTGAAAAGTCTCAAAAAAAGAAAAAGGGAGATACATTAGACGGGGATATATCAATTCAACTGGTGACTTTTAGCCAAAAAGTAGATGAGGCTCGTGTTCATCACCAAGAAATACAAAAATCTTCACATATCAAAGCGATTATAGAAGTGACTCAAATAATTGATGAGTATTCTATATATGCACTTTCAACCGTATCAGATAGTGATATTTTGATTGAGTTTGAAAATACAGTAAGTTATAAAGTAGGAGATAGAGTTTTTGTTATTGGTTCTTTAGAATTAAGCGAAATATTTTAATAAAAATAATATGTTAGGTAAGATACTTGTATTGAGCCCAACCTCTGGAAACTTTATCCGAAGCCAGAGGTCGGGAACAGGTGGGCGCAATAGTTCAGGTGGCATCTTTCTTGTGCCCAAAATTGAATACAGATTTACTACTAGTGCCTGTTGTTTTCCTTATGAAAATGACAGGTACTTTTTTGTTCGTTCCTACCCAGAAAGCCACTACTCGTCGTAGGCAGGAGCAGAGCAGACACCGAAACATGGAGTAGTGAGGGACTTCCTATTTTTTTCCTCTGATGATAAAATAAAATTAAGTAAATTTCAAAAGAAGCTATCAAAGTAAAAAAGGAAGATGGTCAGCATGAAGGTACAAACCTATAAAATTTTTCTGCTAGTTCTGAGTATATTGCTTTTTCTGTGCATTCTGTCTGGTTGTACAACAAACTCTCTGGTGAAATATTCTCAGCGGGATGTGGAGGAATACCTGTCAGAGCAGTTTCCAGGAAAAGAGGCAGTGGTTCAGAGTGGTTCTCAGTGGAAGCAAACATGGGACTGCTATTTGACTGATTTGCCAGAAGTGGTGTTTCGCGTATTTCGGCTTTATTCCCGTGAAAGCGGAAGCAATGAGGATTCCGTGTGGACTTATACGCTTTCGGACAATTTTGTGAACACTCTGTACAAATATTGGGTAGAGCGTTATCAGGCAGAAGGGGGCAATATGGATGCGTGGATAGCATCACTAGAAGAGGGCCTAATCATTCCATTCCAACTACATTTTCAAAATCGAGCACAGGTCACAGCAGCGGTAGAACAGTTTTCCGACTTCCGGCAATGGGCGGCAAATCAGCCCTACGGAGAGGCCATCGAGGATGTGCAAGTTGAGTACATATTCTCAATGGAGGATATTCTGTGGAAGGACTACTATGACTATGCAAACTGTGTGATGACAACACAGCTTCCAGAGGACGACCCTTTCCAAGTGTTGCACGAATGTGAGGACATGCTGCTGGAGTATATGACATTCATGAATATGCCTGGCGGTTTCACTCAGGAGGAGCAGGACGCCTATGCCCAAATCCGCTGGGATTGGGAGAGCTCCTACATGGTAAATATTATGCCAGACGGAATCTTTCATAACCAGGATGAGGTTTCCCCAGGGACTTTTACTGGAATCGGCGTTTGCGATGGGAAAATCAGCTATGGTGGGCTGTATGAAATATTGCTTCGTCTGGGTATGGCACCAGACGGTGCGCCAGACAATTTTTCCTTTACTGGAGTGGATGGATGTGGCTATGCCTTCTCCTATGATTTTGTAGAAACCATCACCGAAGAAAGTGCCAATGGCAGGGAACAGACGGTGGAGATTTGGTATTGCATGCGGGATGGAGAAAAGTATCTTCTTCCCAATGGGAAGGAAGGACCTTTGCTTTCCATAGGGAGTGATGAATTTACGGAAATGACCGGTTTGTCCTTTCCTGGCAGTACACAGCCCAGTGGCGGTGCGATGGTTTTTCTGGACGGGGAAAACAAGCTCATCTGGAAAGCAGACACCCTATCGAATCCGGAAATTGTACAGACAGAGGATGGCATTTTTACCATTCAGAGTGCCCGAGTAAAGCAAAGCTGGAATGAGCAAACGCAACATATGGACTTTTGGCTGCAAGGCGAAGCAGATAAGGAATGGACGGTTTATATCTGGAATGAGAATCTAGGACAGTATGTTTTCCAGACACAGCCAATTTCAACGGAATGAATTGAGGCAGACGGTTCAAAAGGAGTGATTTTGGTGATTGCATATGAGTTTGGCAATTCGTGCTTTCTGGTTCCCACTTCAGAACAGAGTATTATAATGGTTGTTGAATCCAAAGCTGAATTCTCTTCAATGGATGAATTTATAACAGCTGCACTGACCTTTTTGGAATCAGATAGCGAGTTTTGTGATAATTGGACGGAGCAATATAAAACACGTGTTAATTTGTCGGCTTCCGCTGAAGATGTAGCGTATGTGATAGAAAAGATAAAGGGTGTGAATCAAGATGTAGAAATGCTATTCCAATCAATCAAGGCAGCAGTAAATATAACACTGCCTACATGGAATCAAATAACATTATGTTTGGAAACAGAACATGATTATATATTTTATTCATGGGTAACATCGGCGTAAATTTCTAATATATCGGTCAAATGTTGAACAAGAAAGGGAGATTTATATGAAAAAAATATTCGCGTTGGTTATGACCATTATGCTCTGTTTTGCACTGACTACTTGTAATGAAAAAGTAAGCATTGACTTTCCCTTTGAAGTGTCTAATGTTAAAAATGTGGAAATGTTCCACTTCATTGTTCCTGCGGATGCAAAGAAAAAAGTAATTACCGAATCAAAAGATATTGAAGGTATTTATCAGACTTTTGAAAGCATTTCTCTGAAAGATAAAGCAACCGAACCTACTGCTGGTGGTTCGGTGACCAGTTTCCGATTTAATCTTTCTGATGGTACATCCTATGAGATTATTTATTCGGCAGTTGCTGTAAAATCTGGAAGAATCATTACAATGGATATGGAACAAGATTTCTTTACCTCTGCTGATATTGGAGCAAACTGGGAAAGATACAACTATGAAATAATAACTGTGTCAGAAGATGAACTGCCAGCGTTATATGAGTAAAAAAGCCAACAGGTATTTCCTAAATTTCCATCATAATTGGAATTACTGCACTCCATTGGTAGAATCAAGGAAGTTTCTTTCCTAACACGGAACGAGTTGACAGACAATGAGGTGATGGATTGTTGAAGCTGGCATTCCGACAGCCCCGCATGAAGTTGATTCTGGAAAAACTGGCAACCAATTGAATTTGTTAAGTTTAGAATTGTATAATGAAAGCGAAAGAATAAAAAGTTGACAATAAGGTATAAAAAAGAAGGGTTTCGGTTATGAGCGGATTAAAGAAAACATTCCCTTATTTTCTTGAAAGAGAGTTGCTTCAAAAATGCAACATTTCTAAAGACCGTTTTCATAAAGTTCGAGGAAATCAATGGAAAGGAATTTATCAGACAATCACAGAAAACTTTGCAGATAAAACCAAGACATGGAAAAATGGATTACATTGGGCTAATACAAATGGATATAGTCCTAAAAGCATGAAAAATTTAATAGGATGTTATTCTGTTGATTATGCAACATGGTTTCATCATCTACCCCAAATTGCGCCAGAAGATGATATGGTATATTTTTTGATAGATAGAGGAAATTATTGGTATGAGGGTGAACATTTTTGGATTTTTGAAAGTGGAATTTTAGAATTAACAAAAGTGCTTTCTGTCTTAAATGAAAGTGCTTTTTTGGATTTAGGATGGTTAGATTATTATATTGTTTCCAAAAAATACAAATGGATAATTGGCTTTAATCATCATGATGTAGTTTCTCTTGTTGGAAAGGGATTAAATCCCGAATGTTTTCTTGAAGCAAAAAATTGACTTTTTATAAGCTGACTATTCCCATCCAGAAAATGAAATACCCAACACCCACCAGTAACACTACTGAACGGGAAATCAGAAATGGTTTCCTGATGGTCAAAGGACATCATAAAAGCAAAAATGATATATGTTTGAGAAAGACCCACTGTACAGAAAACTTTTTGTGCCGTTTGTGCGCTTATCCCTTGTGGACTTGCCGTCCGCAAACAGTATACAATGCTGTTTGCCTCTAGTACGTAAAGTTTCTATTTTAAATTATGTAGGTATTATTAATATGAGAAAAGTGATTTTATATATTGCCATGAGTATTGATGGATATATAGCCAAGAATAATGGAAATGTCGGTTGGCTGGTTGGTGATGGAAGTGGACCAGAAGCCAGTGGTAGTTATCCCTCGTTCTATGAAACAATTGATACAGTGATAATGGGATGGAACACATACCGTCAAATTATAACCGAGTTGTCCCCTGAAAAGAATCCCTATGAAGGAAAAATCAGCTATATATTAACACACAAGAAAAAAGAAAACAAAGCGGATACTTTCTTCATAAATGATGATATTATCGAGTTTATCCAAACATTAAAAAGTCAGTCCGGAAAAAACATCTGGATTTGTGGTGGTGCCAGCATTGCTCAGCAGTTAATAGAAAATAATTTGATTGATGAATATCATATTTCAATTATACCAACACTACTAGGGCAAGGAATAAAACTGTTTTCTGATAGCTCTAATGAAAAGCAATTCCGATTAATCAGAACAGAGGAGTATAATGGAATTGTTGATTTGGTTTATGAAAAAAGATAAAACACATATATTATTTATTAAAGAGGATTCCTAAAAGACCATTTTCAGAAGGGGAAAAGCTCCATGCCACCTACTATGGAGAAGGCAGCAACTTACACGAGAAAACACAATGGTCAAGCTGGAACAGCTGAAAATCTGATGAATAATTGAAAGGAGTAACCTAATAAAGATAACAAGCAGATTACCTGAACCAATGCCCGCCGCCTTGACAGCGTAATAGAAATCCACAAGAGGAAATATGTACGTGTTGTATCTGATTTTTTCAAAGAGACAACTGCTACCGCAGCCGACAAGATGATGAAAGCACTGGAAGCCGAAACGACAGCTACACAAAGATTGACTTATATTACTACACGAGTCGGGTACAAGAAAGCGGGCATGCTGGGAAACATGCCCGCTGGCAACTATGCTTATGATTACTTTAATTTATTGTTTGGGTGCTATTTATTATTGCGCTTGATTTCCTTATACAAAAGGATAGCACTTATTATATCTGTTACGAATATACAGTGAAATATGCCATATAATAAAGCGGCTTTTTTTGAAATCATACCCTCTCTTGACGATTTTATTGCAGCACTAATTCCATACATGGAAGAAGTTAACATTAAAAACCAGTCTATGAAAAACAGCATCATTATAATCATTGGAGAAATAAACACGAAAGCAGGCACAACCATTGCCACTATACACACAATCCCAACAGCGAATACATACAAATAAAATGGGATATGTATGAGTTTGATTATCATATTATAAAAAGCTAATTTTAGTGCAGCGTCATTTCCGTTATAGGTAAAGGCGTTTCGTATGTTCAAAACATAAACAAGTACCGTTAAGATAATATACGCAAGCAACAGAACCATATAAATATTTCCGTCCAATCCGTCTGGAAGTGTGACATATAAACCAAATAGATATGGCCACACCATTAAAATTAATGGTAAATATTTTTTCACTTGTAACCCCCAAAATCTTTAAAAAATTTTGATTAAAGTATATCACAAAATTTTGGATTTTTCTACCAATTGCGTGACATGATAAACATTTTTGGAAAAATCATCATGACAGAGTGAACAGCACACAGGGTGATAACAGATTTACCAGCTTTGCCTTGCCGGGAACGGCCCGACCAAGATTGCCTGTATCCTTATGGAGCAGCAAATCTCCACGCTAGGACGTTGGAATATCAACGGACTGGCGGTGCCTGCTGCTATCATCCTAGCTATGAGTGCAAATGGACAACTAAACACCCTGGTACATATCCTTAGAATGGGTGGAGGAGTTACACACAAGCAGAGCAAACGTACGAATCGCTATGACGAAGTGGAGCTGTTCTCAGGTATATTGTTCTGTGTTGACCTGCTGATTGCTGGTGTTTTGGCAAATCTCTGGCAAGTGACAGAATTCACCTCCAAAAACAAAAAGCCGCTTTGTAAAGCTGCTTGTTCAGCAGAATAAAATCGACGAAAAGCGAAAGAACTCTTCCCCGCAAGCTGAACTGGACAAGTCATAGACAGCCATCCTTAACGCCGAGAAATTCATGGAGATTGTGCGTAAGTATCTTGTTTTTAAAGAACTGATTCTACCCTCTTACAGAAAATAGTAGAGAAAATCATAGTACATGAGTGCAGCTACAATCAGAACAGCACCAGTAGGCAGAATATTGAGATTTATTACAGCTTTGTTGGCAAAATTAACTTCCCCAAAGCATAAGACCAACCTATCAAACAGAACCCTAAAAGTCGAACAGAAATGGCAAAATTTTTTACACTTTTATTGCTTCTTTATTGCATACAAACAATGCTCAGATTCCATAAAGTAACACAAAAGAATTTAATAAACGCCAGTCCACTTTAAAATTAAAAAATAAGCAGGCCATAATTTCTGCAAAAAGTTCTGGCAGACCATGTGTTATCTGTTAGAGCTTTTTCTGTCATCAATTCAAAAGTGCCGCTTGCTGTTGCAATTCCTTTTGCACAAGTGTCACAGAAGCGACAAAGGCAATAAAGTCGGCGATAGGACCTGCCAATATAACACCATCTATACCAAGCCATAGCGGCAGCAGAAGAAGCAGCGGAATTAAGAAAAACACCTGCCGCGTCAGAGCAAGCAGTAGCCCACGGGTTGCTTTTCCAATTGCAGTAAAAAAGTTTGAGGAAAGCAGCTGTACACTGTTCACGATTACCATGAACAGAAAAATACGCATGAATTTGACTGAGAACTCCATGTACAATGCATTGCCGCTGCCAAATATTGATACAATCTGATAGGGGAAAAATTCAAATAAGCAGAAACCTATGGCAGATATGATAAAATTCCATTTGATGGAAAGCATATAGGCTTCCCGAACACGCTTATACTGCTTTGAACCGTAATTGTAACCAATCAATGGCTGTACTCCTTGGGAAATACCGACGATGATAGATAGCAATATGGCATTTGTTTTCATAACGATTCCGCAGGCAGCCAGTGGGATGTCCGTGCCATAAACGGACTGTGCGCCATAATAGGTTAGCGAATTATTGAGGACGATCTGAACAAGAGTGATAGCAACCTGATTCACGCAACTGCTGACACCCATTGCAAACGTTTTCAGTGTGCCACGCAAAGTGACACGGAAATCACCTCTACCAAGCTGGATTGTCTTAAATCTCTACAAATAACCCACAGCCAGTACAAATGAGAGAAGCTGTCCAATAACTGTAGCTAGAGCGGCACCGACTACACCCCAGTCGCAGACAAAGATAAAGATTGGATCAAGAATTGTATTGGCGATTGCACCGGAAACCATACAAAACATGGAGTACCTTGGGCTGCCATCCGCCCGGATGAGGTTGCTCAGGCCATTTGTGACGATGAGGAACGGCATTCCGAGGAGTGTGATCCCTGCATACTGGCAGGCGTATGGTAGCACATCTGCAGTAGCACCAAATATCTGAAGCAGTGGCTCCAGCATAAGTTTGCCCAGAACAGTATAGAGTACTCCAGCCACAGCCATAAGTACAATACCACTTCCGGCAACTTTTGCTGCCTGTTCAGGTTTCTTTTGTCCTAAGAGCAGAGAAAACTGGGATTCGCTTCCGATCCCAACCAGAAGGGAAATTGCTAGACAAATCGTAGAGAAAGGATAGGAAACATTGGTGGCCGCATTACCAAGATAGCCGACTCCCTGCCCGATAAAGATTTGATCGACAATATTGTAGAGGGAGCTGACTAGCGTGGAGGTAATGCTAGGTAAAGCAAACCTTCGTAACAAGGTGGAAACTTTTTCGTATTCCAGTTGATTTTCAGCCATCGAACTCATCTTCCTCCCGATAAACATTCATTGCGGAAGCAATATTCTTCCCCATATGAATCAAAGATTTTTTGAAGGCCACTTTTTCATCCTCGCTGAAGTTTTGTAAAAGCACAGCTTCTGTTTGCGCACAGGCGGCGTCCACATCCGCAATCAAAGCGACCGCCTTGTCGGTCGGAAAGAGCTGCCATGTTCGTTTGTCCTTTTCACAGGGTTTTCGGGTCAAAAACCCCTTGTTTTCAAGTGCCGCTACCATGCGCACAATATTGCTAGGGTGCAGGTATATGGTATCAATCAGCGAATCCTGTAGAAGTCCTGGATTTTTACAAATTTTGATTAGGAACATATGCTGGCCACATGAACCGCCAACAATTTATCCAGGTACAATTTAGAAAAGCGGTCCGCCACTGAAAGCCATTTTAGCAATGTATTCATAATCTATTCCTCCATTCTTGTTACTCATTCTGTCATAAAATGTGTGCGCACGCAAATATATTATTCTTATGATGAAATGTGCTATTTCGGAAGGTACGACAATCATCCAGCCAATTAACTTAATAGTGTTCAAAATGGAAGCGACAAAGGAAACCAAGCGGAAGCTGAACCAAGAGAAAAAGAGGATTGGTGAGCTAAATACTATCATCAAAAAGCTCTATGAGTCTTTCGCTATAGGGCGCATCACCCATGAACACTTTGATACCCTGATTGCTGGTTGTGCGCTACCTCAAAATGGCTATTGAAAGGTAAACATGGCATTTATATCAGGGAACTCTTCTACCATCCCACGCTTCATCCATTCCATTACCCATCCATAGATTCCATAAGCCCAAAAAGATTTTGTATAAGCGTCCTTATTCTCCAGTCTATCATTTATATCAAAGCGGGCTTTGATAGTTTCCAGAATTGTTTCTGTCAATCCATTTTTGTATAGCAGAAAATAAAAATCAGCGTTGTCTTTGTAGTACTGAAACAAACTTCCAAATACAATAGAAAAACTTGAAGAAGGGTCATTCTCAAATCTTGTAGCCCATTCGTTAATCAAAAATTTATCGTATTGGAACAAAATATCGGAGAGACTTTGGTAGTTGCGGTAAAAAGATGCTCTGCTCACTTGGGCCTGCTGCGTAAGTTCGCTGACAGAGATGTCATCCAGCTTTTTTGTTTGTAACAGATAAAGTAGAGCACGTGTAAGCTGTTCACGGACATAGGTGTTTTTTTCTTGATTATTCATGATGATACAATACTCCTATAAGTGTCTCGTTTTTAGTGATATACTTGACTAGCTGCTGTAAATACGATACAGTTGTCTCATCGAAAAGTCAAGAGGTGTTTCTGTGAAAAAAGCGATCAAGATAATTGGTATCATACTTTTGTGTATTTTGATACTGATAGCCGTAGGTGTAGGCGTTCTGGCATATTCTACTTGAAAGTTGGTGCAAAGCTATGCAGCGGATCAGGCACAAATGTCAAAATCAGATAAGGAACTATTGGGAGTACAGTTTGATGTTCCTCGGAATGGAAAGGATCCAGTGGATGTCAATTTGTATCTTCCAGAAGAAGGGGATAATCTTCCAGTCGTATTTAATCTTCACGGAGGTGCTTTCATTGGCGGAGATGCGGATACTTTAGATACGCAAAGCGATCGTATCTCAAGAAAATGGAATGTCATAGTTGTTACCATTAACTATCGTCTTGCAAAAGATGGGATTACCATTGGAGATGGTACACAAGAAGTTGTAGATGTTATTCGATACTTCAAACACAATGCCAAGCAGTATGGTGCTGATCCCAATAGCTTTTGTGTAATGGGCTATTCTGCGGGCGGGTGTCATGCCATAGCAGCAGTTATCGAATTGAAGGCACAAAATATTGATATAGCAACACAAGTGCTGTGTTATCCCTATCTTGGCAGTGCATTGGAAAACTACAATAAGCTGTCACAAGAGCAGCAAGCATCAATCGCACCAGCCCTTTTTGTATTGGCAGATAATGATCCCATTAGCAATGGGAGCTTGTCATACCGAGACGCATTAGAGGAAAATGGAGTGCATACTGAAGTGAAACAGTATGGCGGTGCGATACATGGTTTTATTGAAGAAAATAATCCCGAATACGACAAGCTGAATAATAAGCCCGGCAAATCTCCCGAGCAAGAGCGCATAGCCCGCAAAGCGGAGGAGGGGATCGGTGCTTGGCTGTACCAACAATTTGACAATTAAACGCAAAAAAGGTGCAAGCATTATGAAAAAGAAACTTATCACTATTATTGTCGTTACTTTGGTTGGATGTGTAATTGGTGTCACAGCATCCAAAGCTTTTTTATCCATGTTTTGAGCGGGGAATTAATATGAAACGAACACTACTGAATGTTGGATTTGCTGTTGCCTGTATAATCGATTTTGCCATAGCTATTGTTATTTCTTTTCAGGTTGGAATGGCAGTTATTCTAAGGAAGGCCTATGCCGCATGGAAAACGGATTGGAGCGATCAGGTAGGCACCATATACCGGGATATTGATTTAAATGAAGCTGACAAAACTGGATATGATTTATACATTCCTGTTAATGCAGACAAAGAAAAAGACCAAACTCTAATTGTTTATATCCATGGTGGTGGATTTACCTTCGGAGACAAATCAGACGGAGAAAGGCTTTGTAAATATTTTACTTCAAAAGGCTATATATGCACTTCGGTCAACTATACTTTAAAGGACGGCGCACATGAGTCTAATTTCAACAAAATGTATGAGCAAATTTTAGAACAGGTAAGCTCAATTAAAGAGAAAGCTGCTGATATTGGGTATCATATTACCGAGATGGCTACTTCCGGAGATTCTGCCGGTGGGTATCTGGCTATGCTATACGCCTACCGTGATGCAGAAGTATCTCCAATTCCGGTCAAGCTGGTATTTCAAATGACGGGACCAGCTACTTTTGAGCCTGAGGTATGGGGTGATACCACAGAAGAAAATATGTTGTTGTCTGCGTCTGTAGGTTCAGGCAAGGTCGTCACGCATGATATGATTGCAAGCGGAGAGTTTGAAGCAATTATAAAGGAAATCTCTCCTGCTCTATTGGTAAATGAACAAACAGTACCTACAGTGATGGCCTATGGCCCCAAGGATAAGGTGGTGCCAGTTCAGCTTAAATATTCTCTTATTGATGCCTTGGAAAAATATGGGGTGGATTATACATACATTGAGTTTCCCAATTCAGGTCATGGGATGTTGTTTGATCCAGATAAAATACAACAGTATGTTGATATCATTCATTATTATCTGAAAAAATATATGGACAACCATTAATTGCATAAATTGATTGAATTCATAATTATTATGTCCGTGTTGTAATAGTAAAACAAGAACATTTTCTTGAAAGTCACAAAAAGAGAGCCAGCTGATTTTAGTCAGTTGGCTCTCTTTTTGACTTTTGCTGTTTATAGAACTCTTTACATTTGTGATTGTCAACCAGAGCGGTTCCTCCAACGATACCGAGTCTACACAGATTTCTGCAATGTTGTACCATGCCCATATCTTGTAATCAGCTATACTGGCTCCTCTTTACTTAACTCAAATCAGCACATTGATCTTGATACAGCGAATTTCTCATAATTTCAGGTTCATCACCTGTGAAGGCACTGGCAGCGTACATATCTCCTTGCAGTTGCCACATAAACCATGCAGTCACGTAGCCATTGGCGGCATAGAGCGTTTCTCTGTGTGTGGTGTTTTTTCTTCTAAGCATAGTTTTGTATTATTTAGAGGAATCCGTTATATTTCCGTTTTTAATGATAGTAGCTTCGTACTCTAAAGCCCATTTTTCAAGTGCTTCTAAAACAGGGATAATTTCTCTACCAATGGTGGTCAAAGAATATTCTACTCTAGGTGGAACTTCACGATAAACTTCCCTATGAATTAAACCGAAAGACTCAAGTGTACGCAGCTCCTTTGTGAGATTTGCTTCGGTAACTTGCGGCATTTTACGTTTTAACTCGCTAAATCGAAGGACCGGATTCTGGCTCAGGAAATATATGATTACCATTGTCCATTTTCCTCGGATGATTTTTTGCATATTTGCAACAGGGCAGGATGCTATATTGTTCATATAATCATGTCTCATTGTAAATCCTCTAATACTATTAAATTTAATAGTATCTCTTAAAAAATAATGTACTTGTTATTTGTGATTATACAATCTATATTGATAATTGTAAATGAATAAAAAGGAGTATTTACTATGAACATAATGATATTTGGCGCAAATGGTGGTATTGGAAAGTGGGCAGTTAAACATGCACTCCAAAATGGACACAATGTTACTGCTTATGTGCGAGATTCAAGCAAAACATCCAATCAAGATAAAAATTTGACCGTGATTCAAGGAGAGGTTACTGACGCAAAAAAGATAACAGAGGCGATGGCAGGACAAGACGCTGTGATTTGGTGTGTTGGCATCCCTATGAAGAGAAACTATGCAAGAATGGAATCATTAGCGGGACATAAAACTCTAATAAAGGCAATGAAAAGTAATCGTGTCAAAAGGTTGGTAGATTGGGGAACGCCCAGTATTCACTTTGAAAAAGATAAAAAATCATTTGTTACAGTGGCTCCAGGAATTATGGCAGGACTTATTTTTACACAAGCGAAAAAAGAGACGGTAGCGATTGGGGAAATGATAAAGAAATCTGATTTAGAATGGACTATTGTTCGTTTCATGGCACCAAAAGACACGTTATATACAGGAAAAGTAAAAGTTGGTTTTGGTGATATAAAAATGAAATTCGCAATATCCCGTGAAGATATTGGTGCATTTATGGTTAAAACACTTGATTCTGATGAGTTCATTCATTCCATGCCTATTATAGGGAGTTAAGATTATTGTACAATATTGTGAAGCATATTTAACAAGAATTAATAATTGATTTGAAACAGCATAAAAGAGCAGTAGATCTAATCTACTGCTCTTTTTATATTTACAAAGTTTATACCTTCACATATCAATGAATATTTTTAGATATTGGCAGTTATTGCATTTACATCGCTGGGGAGTATTATTCAGTTATATGGCTATTTTTACATCATCATTCTTCTGACAGGTGTATATGACGAAATTATGGTGAAATTATCAATTTATTTCTATCATTAAGGAGGAAAATGTACGGCATTCTTCAAACGCTGGTAGTTGCACTTGGTGCCAGCTTTGGCATCTGAGGTGTCATCAACCTTCTGGAAGGCTATGGCAACGATAACGCTGACGCCAATGTTCATGTACGGTAAAATATCACATGAGAATTTAATAGGCAGCAGTCCACTAATCCGTAAAAATTGAACCTTGTTTTTCTAATCAAGATTCGCTTTTTTATTCTTGTGTATGGATTTGTTTCTTGTAACTTTCTCCCCATTTCCACATAGCATCAAGAATCGGTTTTAGGCTATATCCTGTTTCGGTGAGGGTGTATTCCACCCGGGGAGGTACTTCTGCATAAACCTTACGATTTACAAGCCCTTTTTCTTCCATATCCCGAAGCTGTGCGGTGAGGACTTTTTGAGAAACAGAACCGATTGACTTTTTCAGTTCTCCAAAGCGTTTGGTTCCAGAAATCAAGTCACGCAAAATAAGGACTTTCCATTTATCACCTATTAACATGAGGGTTGTTTCCACAGGACAGGCGGGCAATTCTTTTATTTCTTGCATAAAAAGCTCTCCAATCTTCAATAGTTTCTTTTTGGTAACTATGGTACAATAAAGTGCTTACTTTACAATACATCCTTACAGATTTATTATAATCTTGCAAGGAGAAAAGTTCAAGCCTTGCAGGATATATTTTAAGCAGGAGGTCTTTTACCATGAATGAAGTTGTAAAATTTTTGAAGGAAAATCCTATTCAGTTTCTTGCTACCGTAGGTCGTGACAGAAAGGCGAAATGCCGTCCCTTTATGTTCGCCGGAGAACTGGACGGAAAACTGTGGTTCTGCACTAACAATCAGAAAGATGTCTACAAGGATATGCAGGCAAATCCCCACATTGAGATTTCTGTTTCCAGCCCCACCTATGCGTGGATTCGTCTGAACGGCGAAGCAGTATTTGAGAACAATATGACCGCAAAGGAAATGTGTATTCAAAACCCGATTGTTAAGGGACAGTACGGTGAAGCCAGCAACCCGATTTTCGAGGTATTCTATTTGAAAAACGCTCATGCGGTAATTGCAAACTTTTCCGGTAACCCGCCTAAAGAGTATAACCTGTAATCTTGGTAAACAGCCCTGCGGACAAATCGGTTTGCAGGGCATTTTACGTTTTTATATGGAGGAGACATAATGACTACCAAAAATTATTTTTCCTATCTTGTAACAAAGATTCACTCTACTGTCATAGCTACTGTAGAGGAAAATGGATTGCCTGTTACTTGTGCAATTGACATGATGGACTATGACGAAAATGGATTGTACTTTTTGACGGCAAAAGGAAAAGGGTTTTATGACCGCCTAAAAAAGAAAGGATTCATATCTCTAACCGGAATGGACGGTCAAGATACAATGAATTCTGTGGCAATTTCCGTTCATGGCAAGGTAAGGGAAAGGGGAACAGAACTTTTACCCCGATTATTTGAGAAAAACCCACATATGAGAGAAATCTATCCTACACAGGAATCTATGTCTGCTCTTACAGTCTTTCAGATTTTTGAGGGCAGTGGTGAATGGTTTGACTTATCAAAAAAACCGATTGAACGAGAAAATTTTACGTTTGGTGGTGCTGAAAATATGCAAAAACGCTATTTTATTAATGACAACTGCACAGGATGCAAATTGTGTTATTTTCATTGCCCACAGAAATGTATAACCATCATGGAAAAAACAACGGTTATTCAGCAAAGGCATTGCTTACATTGTGGCAACTGTTTTGCTGTTTGCCCAGCAGGTGCAGTCGAGAAGAGAGGTGAGACACTTTGACACAGCTTGAACGTCTGTCTTTGCTCAATTTTTTTCTATTGGAAGAAATGCCAGAACATAAAAAAGCAGCAGAAAATTTCAAACAAGATGAACAGAGCCAGTTCCGCTTGTTTCGTTCCCTTGTAAATGTACGCCCACCGATACCAACAAACCCAAAGTTTTTGCAGTTACAAGATGAATATCTGCAACTGTCACTTCTGAATAAAGTTATTACTGATATAGAGAGCCTTACCCCTGTCGAGAGTGAACTATATCTTTGGCAAGGAGATATTACAATCCTGCATTGTGAAGCTATTGTTAATGCCGCAAACAGTCAAATGCTCGGCTGTTTTTGCCCATGTCATACATGTATTGATAATGCAATTCATACATTTGCGGGCATACAGCTTCGCCTTGCCTGTTTTGAATTGATGAAGAGGCAAGGCTATGAAGAACCAACTGGAAAAGCAAAGATTACTCTGGCTTACAATCTGCCATGTCAGTATGTCCTGCATACCGTAGGACCGATTGTTCAGGGACAGCTTACGAATCATGACTGCGAACTTCTCACATCATGCTATCGTTCCTGTCTGAAATTGGCGGAAGAAACCGGAATAAAAAGTATTGCGTTTTGCTGTATTTCAACTGGTGAGTTTCACTTTCCGAATGAAAGTGCGGCACAAATTGCAGTAAAGGCTATTCGAGATTTCAAAGCACAGACACACAGCAAAATTAAGGTGGTATTCAATGTTTTCAAAGATATGGATTACGAAATCTACCGAGAATTACTCGGATAATATAAAACGATTGAAACAAGAAATAGAAAGTGCTAACGCTGTTCTTATTGGTGCGGGTGCTGGGTTATCTGCCTCCGCAGGCTACACCTATGATGGAGAACGCTTTCAGAAGCACTTCGCTGATTTTAATAAAAAATATGGAATTGCCGATATGTACTCCGGCGGCTTTTACCCCTATGAAACGCTGGAGGAATACTGGGCATGGTGGTCAAGACACATCTACTTTAACCGCTATGACCAGCCAGAAAATCAGGTTTATCAAACATTACTGGCGTTGGTGAGGGATAAAGACTATTTTGTTTTAACAACAAATGTAGACTATTTATTTCAAATAAACAGTTTTGACAAAAAACGATTATTCTATACACAGGGGGATTATGGACTGTGGCAATGCTCCAAAGCCTGTCACCCAAAAACCTACGATAATGAAACAACTGTTAGAAAAATGATTGCCGAACAGAAAAATATGCAGATACCGTCTGGCCTAATTCCACATTGCCCTGTCTGCGGTGCACCTATGACAATGAATTTACGTTGTGATAATTTGTTTATACAGGATAACGGCTGGTACACCGCAAGCCTACAGTATGAAGCGTTTTTGGATAGACATCAAGATATGCACATTTTATTTCTTGAACTTGGTGTCGGCAATAATACTCCAGTTATTATCAAGTATCCGTTTTGGAAAATGACTTGTAAAAATCCTAACTCCACCTATGCTTGTATTAATTTATCCGGTGCATACGCCCCATCTGAAATAAAAGAACAAGCAATTTGTCTTGATGGAGATGTAGGTGAAATTTTGAAAAAAGTTATTTGAGTTCTTTGGGTGAATAGCGAATCCAGCTGGAGCCGTCAACGGTCAAGATGAATGGGCTACGCCACCGTTAACGGCCCGGTTTGTATTTGCTGATAGGCATCTAAGGGGCAACAGCAAAAAGTGCTGTTGCTCTTTCATGTCATTCAAAGAAGGGGAAATCTTCATAACCAATTTAGAGTATCAAAAGCATGTCCGGCACACGCATAACGCATATTACAAGATTGTTATTTGTCATGCAGTGATTAATATAGTTTAACATTTGTGAAAACAATGGAAAAGGAACTTGAATTGGTAACAGTTTGTTGAACAAAAAATCAAGGGAAAAGAGTTCTAGCTTGAACGGGGGTAATATAACCAAGTGAACCATAGATGCGTTTATGGTTAAACCAATACATATATGCTGCAAGCTCAACTTGTAAATGCTGAAGTAATTGGAAAACACAGTCCAAGAATAAAATTTATTTTAATCACTTTAAACTGTGCTTCTTCTACAGCATCATAAGGGCATCCCTTTGCGCTAAGAGAACACTGAATGTAATAAATCATCCATGGCACTATTCTTAAATTCACTACTCCGGTCAGTGTGGAAAATTTGAAAATGGTTGAGATTCACCTTGACACACTGGCCAATGCATGTAATACTAGTTTTGTATCTTCCTGTTTGCCATAACTATATCCCACTATTTTACGATTGGAAAAATCCAGTAAAATACAGATATAGTTTCACTGGCTGCCAACCCGAACACAGGTTAAATCGCTAACAAGCACTTTTATACCCAGAATAAGCAGGTCACAGAGGAAGACTAAAACCCCAAATAGCTCTGACGGGCAAGGAGTGTTATGCTTGTTTAATAGAGAAATCTGAATTTGAGTCCATCTGGGCAACTCATACCTATGATGGAGCATTGAAGTGCAAGGAGGAATCCCTATGAGTAAATCTTTAAAAACCAAAAAATTACCGCTGTTCTCCATCATCGATTTGAACCAGCTACACCAAGAAAATCATCTGAAAAGCGCAAAATTGACGGATTTTTCCGTAGCACATGATGGAAATGTTTATCTTCTCATGGAACAGCCCTCCGGTCAACAAGGCAAGGATGATTTCAGAACCCCCTCTATCTATACTGTGCTCGAAATCAAGCTGGACTGGACAAAGCAGCGAGTATTGGAAACTACAGTGTTTCCTCTGGGTCTCTTGAAGTTCCAGTTCCATTATTTGCGGCACATAGGTGAACACTTTCTACTGCTGGGGGCGCGGTGTGCCTATGAAGAAAATGGCCCTGACGACAATGCATGGATTGTCAGTCGGAATGGAGATGTGCTGTCCCGATTCTGCTTGGGGGATGGAATTCAAGACTGTATTGTCAAGTCGGACGGTACCATCATCACTGGATATTTTGATGAAGGTGTGTGCGGTAATTACGGGTGGGCGGACTCCAGTAACATACATGGTTATATCCCACCAGTTGGCAGGTATGGGCTGATTGCATGGACGCCAGAGGGTACCCCTCTATGGAAGAACGAGAAATATTCTATCTGCGATTGCTATGCTATCAGTCTAGATGAAGAAGAAAACCTGTGGTTCTATTATTATGATGAGTTCCGGCTGGTACGGACGAACTTCAAAGAGGACTTTGTGTTTGACCTGCCAATCGAAGGAAGCGGAGCTTTTTCTGTTGCCCCTTCTGGTGACACCTTCCTGTTTCAAGGAGGATATGAGAAACACCACAAATTCTACTTCCTTACTGCTCAGGGTGAGCACCTTGGACAGAAACAGGAGGCTATTCCCACCTGTGACGCAAGCAAGGTGGATGTGGGATGGTGCAGCCTACTCTGCAGGCGGATGTTATTCATCGGTAAAAATGGCGTTCTCTATGGCAGTGTTTTGGAGGGCGATGACCAATGAAATAGACCGATATTTATACCAAGATTCTAATCTGTCTGTGTTCAATCTCACAGGTAGCTCACCCAGAATTCAAAAACTGGAACAACTGTTACCCCTGTGCGAGCGATTGAAGTGAGGTGAATGGTATAAGTATCTAAATCGGCAATAATAAAATCAAGAAAATCACTATTGCCAATACACTAAGATGGATGGTATCTTGTTCAAAGGTTAGCGATTTGACCGATATACGGGTTGGTAGCCAGTGCAATTATATTTGTATTTTGCTAGACTTTTTTAAGGAATTAATCAAAAGTTCATAACTTGCTAATATATATCCAAGACTGATAGTTTATACTAAAATAAAATAAGTATTCGTTGTTTTTTGTCCCAAAATATAGAAAAGGTGGAGATGATATGGAGTATATTTTGCAAACAGGTAACCTATCGAAAGTCTATGGAGCAAAAACAGTTTTGAATCATGTGAGTATTCATGTGCCAAAAAGTCGATTTATGGTTTAGTGGGAAAAAACGGAGCTGGAAAAACCACACTTATGCGTATTATCTGCGGCTTAACACAGCAAAGTGAAGGCAGTTATACATTGTTAGGAAAGACAAATGATAATACAGTGCGAAATAATATGGGGATGCTAATTGAAAAACCCGGAATCTATGAGCACATGACAGCGTTAGAAAATCTGCGCTATTTTTCACTGCTGTTTGGCTTCCAATCTCAAGATTATCACAAAATACTGGAAATGATTGGATTGCAAAATGCTGGGAAAAAGAAAGCACGCCAATTTTCTCTGGGAATGAAGCAACGGTTAGGCATTGCAATTTCGTTACTGGGAAATCCCGATTTTCTCATTCTTGATGAGCCAATCAATGGCCTTGACCCGGAAGGCGTATATGAAATGCGTAAAATGCTGGAAACCCTAAATCGTCAATATGGCACCACCATCTTGATCGCCAGCCATATCCTAAGCGAATTATATAAACTGGCAACAGATTATGCTATTATTGATGGTGGATGTTTGATTGACGAGTTTAGCAAAGAAACGCTGGAAAGTGCATGCAGCAGTGGGGTTCAGGTTACGGTTGAGCCAGAATATTTGCAAAATGCAAAAACACTCATTGCATCTCGTTATCCAGATGTTCGATGTGAAGTCCTTTCCAATCAAAGCTTGCGTTTGCATGAGAAAATCAATCCAGCGGATCTTAACCAGTTTCTGGTGGAAAATAAAGTGCGTGTGTGGTTTGGGGGCCAACGATGAAGACATTGAGAAATTTTTGTAGAAAAACTCTCAGAAGGGCAAGCAGTATGAAAAATTTAATTCGTGGACATATTTATCAACTGAAAAAAGACAATTTCTTTTTCGGATGCCTTGCTCTCAGTTTTATTTTCCTGATTGTATCTATCCGTTCTTCTTCTGTGGTAGCTGAATTGCTCCCTACTACAGGTGTAGATAGTCTGATTGGTACATTTTTGGGTGGTGATATCGTTCTTTATGCCTTTATGTTGCTAACAGCGAATATGATTGCAGAATCTTATAACTCTGGTGCCATAAAGAATATTATAGGGCGGGGTATCTCAAAAAACAATACTGTCTCTCAATCATTTTTACGATATCCGCAGCATACTTATTGGTAATGCTAATTAGCAGCATTATTATGGGAGTTATTGCAGGAAGCAGATTTGGCATGGGAACAATTTCTTATCCTGCTTACTATGTTCTTTCCATAATAGCACGCATTCTTTTTGTGATGGCTCACATAAGCTTTGCAGTTACAATGACAATCCTCACTAGGAATGCAATTATGGGAGTTGTTTTTGGTCTTGTGATTCCGAACATTCCCCAAATTTTAGAAATGGTTTTTGGATTTTTGAAAATCCATATCGGATTTGACTTTTTGAAAATCTCTACGCATATGCCGTCTGTTTATGCAGCATCCAATGACTTATCATCATTCTTGCCTTGCTTTGTTGTATTATATGGATATCTTATTTTGTCTGTTTTCACTGGTTTTAGGCTTTTGAAATATCAGGATATCAAGTGATTTAAACTTGAATATCTATATATCCACTGTATTTCCTGATTTCACAAGTTTTGAGCAGGAGATTTATCTGTTCCAACAGGGAATAGAATATAAAAAATCAGGTTTTTCAAGGTCATTTCCAACTGATTAGTATAAAATACCAAGGGGTGGCGTCGGTTGCTCTTACATACAGCTTCATGCGATACGCATGGGGCTGTATTTTTTCTGTTCAGATAAGGCAACCACCACATAGGTACATTTGTACCACCTTTGATACACATAAAAGTAAAGAAAAATACTACAAACAGTACCCATTCATAGCATTTTTTAATCATCATTTAGTTATAAGAATCACATCATTTTTCTTGACATCTGTATCTTTCTGTTTTATACTGTACTTGTTCACATAATACAGTTGAGGAAAAAGGGAGGTGCAAACTTGGAAATAGTCATAAGTAATAAAGCAAGCCGGCCTTTGTATGAGCAGATTTCTTCACAAATCAAAGCGGCTATCATAAGTGGCGAATTAAAAGCTGGGGAGGCAATTCCTTCTGTGCGCTCGCTGGCGAAATCATTGCAAATCAGTATTCTTACAGTGCAAAAGGCATATGCCATCCTGCAGGAAGATGGTTTCATTGAAACAACGGCGGGAAAAGGATGCTATGTATCAGCACAAAATCAAGACTTCTATCTTGAAGAACAGCAGAAAAAGATAGAAGAAAAATTTACCGAGGCAATCGAGATTGCCCGCACAAGCGGTATATCTCTTGATAAATTGACCGGCTTATTAACACTGATGTATGAGGAGGGTGATAGAGAATGAATGATGCTTTAACCATTTCGGGTCTGACCAAAACATACAAGGATTTTGTTTTAGATAATGTTTCCTTTTCTGTTCCTCAAGGCTCCATTGTAGGGCTGATTGGGGAGAATGGAGCAGGAAAAAGCACTACAATCAACACCGCATTAGGTCTTGTTCAAAAAGAGGCAGGCAGTGTTTCTATTTTAGGAAAAGAAGAACTTGATAACAAAACAAAAGAACAAATTGGCGTTGTATTTGATGGCAATAATTTTTCTGAAATTTTATCTCCAAAGAAGATAAGCCATGTAATGAAGGATATTTACCAGTCATGGAACAATCAAACTTTCATGTCACTTTTAAAAAAAGTTTTCTTTACCTGTTGGTAAACCAATCAAGCAATTTTCAAAGGGAATGAAAATGAAATTGGCAATCGCTGTTGCATTGTCTCACAATTCTAAGCTACTGATTTTAGATGAAGCAACTAGCGGCCTTGATCCAGTGGTACGGGATGATATTTTAGATATGCTTTTGGAGTTTGTTCAAGACGAGAATAATTCTATTTTGGTTTCTTCACACATTACCAGCGACCTTGAGAAGATAGCAGATTACATTGTGTTCATTCACAAGGGTAGGGTTGTATTTTCTAAGCCAAAAGATGAACGAATGGAACAGTATGGAATTATAAAATGTGGGTCTGCACAATTCGATGAGCTGGATGCATCCGATATTATTGTATATCGAAAAATGGATTATGAGTGGCAAGTCTTAGTTGCTGACCGCAACAAAATGCAGAAAAAATATCCAAAGACAATGATTGTCCCAGCATCCATTGATGAAATTATGCTTCTTTATGTGAAAGGAGAAGCCGCATGAAAGGTTTAATTAGAAATAATCTCTATTCTATGGAGAGTAATATTGTACTTGCTTTTGTTTTATCCGCTTTTTTAACTGTTTCATCACTATTTATAAAGAGTTCTGCCCTCATTCCATACATAATAGCCATGCAAGTTTTTTTGTTTGTTGTCAATATAGGTACATCACTTCGGGCGGATGAAATATCAAAATGGAGCAAATATGAAATAACATTGCCTATAAGTAGAGGCAACCTTGTTTTGGCAAAGTATGTTTCCATTGTAATTTTGCTTATTTTGGGGGTGCTAATGGGTGGTGTAACAGTTTTGCTTTCCCATATAAGTGGACATTCCATGACACTGCCAACACTATTCCGTGGCTTTGAAGTTGGACTTACCTTATCTTTTTTCTATTGGAGTTATGTACCCTCTTGTTCTGAAATTGGGAACAGAAAAAAATGAACTTATCCTTATACTATCCACATTTGGCGCAATAGGAATGCAATTATTGACCGCAGCGTGTTTATCTAAATGGACAGATGGTATGAATATGCGGCATCCTGTTGTTGAAGCTGTTACAACTTTTATTGCAATTATAATATTTTTGGCCTCCTATTTTGTTTCGGTGAAAATTCATAAGCGCAAAGAATTTTGAACTGTCAGAAAATAATGGTTATTGAAGAGTAGATTGTATATCCCTTTAATTTATCAAATAGGTAGTAAGTTTAGTGAAGTTAAAAACTTCATCTAAATGATGTAGGAGGAGTATTGTAACTTTGATTTTAGGAAGAAACTAGACTATAATAAAAAACAGTCATACCGAAAACTTTCAAAAAATCAAATTAAAGGGGAAAGTATTATGAAAAAAACAGCTGCGCTCTTTTTATCTGTCTTACTGTATATTGGCACATTCCTTTTAACATTCTGGTCTTTTATAGGAGACAATATACGCTGGTTTCTGTTGGGATTTCCTGTGATAATAGCGGTTTACTTTGTTATAGTAGGGAACCTTTTTGCTCGCCATCTACAATTAAACCGCTGGAGTTTATGGCTTAGCATGAATTTTATTGGTGGTTTGTGTAGCTGGATGATTCTATTGGTCTGCTTTCCGTCACTTCTAATGAATGGAATGATTTTATTTCTAGTTGGGGCATTTGTGGGCATTTTTGCTGTGGTATGGGCACTCATGGGGATGGTTTTCTTTGTGCGAAAGGTCTAAAAAACCAAGCGGTTTCTTCCCACAACATAGAAAATCCCAGTGCTTCCCATATCCAACAAGAAAACATATGGGTAAGAAAGGCAAAAAAGGTTATCTCTGCAATTGGGCCTGTTCTTCTGATTGTAGCAGTATGCAACTTTTGTGTGGGAATTAAGAATTTTGTGTCCACTCGTCCCGTTGATGATTATAAGGATTGCGGCATACATACTTTTACTCCCTATGATATTTTGCCAGTTCAGGTCAAAACTAGCACAACTCGTCGGGCGCAGCGCAACAATCGCACACGGACAGATTATATAGTTTATTATAAAACAACAGATGGAACTGGATACCGTTGGCAGAAGAATGGCGGCTCTGCCCGAACATTGGCAGAGCAGTTGTATAACCGTGGTTCTGTAGAGCGTCGAGTATTGTCCATCCCAGCAGATAACACTTACATTACTGTGGAGGCCCATCAGACTGTTGAGAGTTACACGAATAGCCTGCAACGGAAATATATCATGATGATGGGTTTATCCGGTGGCTATCTACTGGTTTATGTATCAGTATTTATTTGGAAACAGAATCAAAGAAAGCAGGAGAGCTTGCAATAGGTGCAAGTATGCTATGTTGTATAGTTTTGTTTTTGCTTGTGCTGATTGTTAAAGGAGCAGAGAACTTGGTAGGAGGAAAATGTTATGGCAAGTGTATTTGTAGTAAAAGGACAAATTGAAAACCCAATGGAGTGGTATAGCAAAAAGATGAAATGTGATTCTAACTGGGTATTTGATGAACAGTTAAACACATATCATCTTGGGCCTGTTTACATAAAGCAATGTGGTAATACAATATCATTTGAAGATATGTCTGAGAATGAGTTCTTTGAATGGGAAACATCTGCATGGATTACATTAGCCGATAACAAAGAACTTGTTTATGGATTTTACAGCGATGATGATAATGCAGAATTTATCCATATCAAAGATGGTAGCTGTATTCGTGATTATAGAATGTATGACTTTACACTTGATACCGATGAAGGGGATACCCCTGAATTTGAAGACTGGGCCGATGTGTATGATTTTATAGATGATAATTTGCTCTAAATAAATTGCAAAAATAACAAAGGATAATATACTAACATATGCTTAATACATATAATATAATGCTA
Organism: uncultured Anaerofilum sp.; assembly: GCA_944385935.1. Classification (GTDB taxonomy): domain Bacteria; phylum Bacillota; class Clostridia; order Oscillospirales; family Ruminococcaceae; genus Anaerofilum. The sequence goes on along the minus strand of CALWZC010000003.1, from coordinate 17,189 downwards.
TGTGTAATAATTTGTTCATTGGCCCATTTCTTTTAGAAATTCCTTTAGTTCAGGGCTATCTTTTAAAAATGCTGTGTCCTTGTCCTCACAAATAGATTTAATGATTATCTTTTGCAATGTCAGGCCAAAATTTTTATCTACTTCTTTTGTTTTTATATGGCGATAAAGTGGGGATTTGTTGATATCCCATTTCTTGGTGAGGGATTTGAGCATAGGAACAAGTATCTTTAAACATTCCATGTGATTTCTACAAGCAGAATATAACTGAAAATGTGCCACATAACTATTGTATTCCCATAAATCGAATATCTTTGCAGCTTGTTTATCAACGTCTGCAATATAAGCTGCATCCTCAAAGCGGTTCTCTTTTATGGCTATTTCCATCAAAGTTATGGCCACCGCATGAATTTCGTTGGTTGCAGACAATAACTTTTCTTCTGCCATTTTTGCGGCTTGGGGAAATTTACCCTGTGCAATATAAATGTTAGTTTGAACTTGTTTTTTATCCACTGGGCTTGAATCAGGCATAGTATCTAAAAGCTCTTGTGCTTCTGTATAGTTTTGACTTTGCAGTAATTTAGAGATTAAAGAGGAGAGTGCTTGCTCTCGAATCCTTGGCTCACTGCTTGAGGCTGCACGGCGATACAAAGATTCAATTTCTCTTTGATATTCTTCTATCTGATTCTCCATTGGTGGATTCATCATTAATGCTCCATCCAGCAGCATTGCTAGGCTACATATCAACTGTTCACAGGTAGGATATTCTTTCAACTTGGACATAGCTAAGTTATATCCAGAAGAAAAGTCTGCTTGCTTAATAGTTTCGGAAACTTGGTTTAGAAAGGTAGCAATTTCATTTTCAGAAATATCATCCTGAAAGGATAACAACGTGTTTAAATCCGTGTCCAGAAGTCGAGCAAGTGCGGGCAATAAAGTGATATCAGGATAACAAGTTCCTTTCTCCCATTTATTAACTGCGGGCGGAGTAACACCCAAATAATTGGCCACCTGTTCTTGTGTAAAGTTTTTGGCCAAGCGACGTTCACGAATAATCTCATGTATCTTCATATGCTTCCCATCTCTCCTGTGGTTTTCTACTGTCATTATAGCAATATGTAAAATGTATTTCTATTGAATATCTTTCAATTTGTTGTAAGAAAAATTAACCAATGGTTATATATTGTTTTCCACTGTTCGGCCGATTATTCACACAGAAAACGCAGGTACAAAAGTGATGCTAATGAGAAAAATACCACTGTATTCATGACAACTTATATTACAATAAAATAACATAAGAAGGCAGTTGATAGCTACCGATTCTTTTATAGCACATTTGTTACACATTAAAAAATTTCTTCTACTTTTCATCTGTGTTAATCAAGTTGCTAGTATATTTGATTTTTCCAGATAATACATCATCATAATAGTGCTGTTTCCAATCAATGTATGCAATATCTTTTTGCAAATTTTCCATTCTTTTCATTAGAAGATTGCGCTGATTTTTTAGTATTTCTTTTCTTTCAGGAATGGTAGATTTCCCTTTCAGACAAAGTTCAAGATAGAGTTTCATATCTTCAAGGCTCATTCCGCAACGTTTTAAGCAGGTTAGTCCTTTAATCCATTCGATGTCATGCTCATCAAACACTCTGTAATTGTTTTTGTCACGCTTTACATTTGGGACTAACCCCTGATTGCAATAAAATTTTAATGCCTCATAGGTCATTCCAACTTTCTGGCAGGTCTGTTTCATACTATATAACATATTGTTTACCTCGAAAATTTTGCAAATTTCAAAAAAACTATTGACCGGTAGCTACAACCGGGTGTTACACTTTGTATTGTATCATAAAACACATGAAACAACCAATTATTTGGTGTATTAAATCAAAGTGGAGGTAACAAATATGGAACAGATTACTTTATACAATGGCGTAGAAATGCCAATTGTAGGCTATGGTGTTTATCAAATATCAAAAGAAGAATGCGAACGTTGTGTAATGGATGCACTAGCTGTCGGTTATCGCTCAATTGACACAGCACAAAGCTATTTCAATGAGGAACAAGTTGGAAATGCTATTGCTAAATCAGGTATACCCAGAAAGGATATTTTTCTCACAACTAAAGTTTGGGTAGAACATTATGGTTATGAGAAAACGAAAAAATCTGTTCTAAAATCTATGCAGAAGCTACAAACCGATTATCTTGACCTTGTTCTGCTTCATCAACCCTTTTCCGATTATTATGGTGCATATCGCGCATTGGAAGATTTATATGATGAAGGCAAACTACGTGCAATTGGTGTTTCTAATTTTTATCCAGATAGACTTGTAGATATAGCTTCCTTTAGTCGTATTAAACCTATGGTTAATCAAATTGAAACACACCCGTTTAACCAGCAGATAGAAGCGAAAAAATGGATGGATAGATATGGAATCCAGCTTGAAGCATGGGCACCTTTTGGAGAAGGCAGAGGAGGTTTGTTTGAGAACCCTGTACTCGTTAAAATTGCAAAAAAGTACAATAAAACAACCGCACAGGTTATTTTGCGCTGGAATATTCAGCGAGGTATTGTTGTTATTCCCAAATCTATACATAAAGAACGTATGGAAGAAAATCTGAATATTTTTGATTTTGTATTAGAGCAATCAGATATAAATAAAATTACTGAATTGGATAAAAAACAAAGTTCTTTCTTCTCTCATAGTGACCCAGCAGTGGTTGAATGGTTTGTTCAAATGATTGAGGAACGAAAAGAAAAATAATAATTTATAGTGTAAAATCAGGTCCAGCTAGGCCAATCAAAAGTCAAGAGAGGAAAAGTTTTGAAATTCTGTAGCAACAACAAGAGTAATGTTAGTGTTCATATATCATAAAGTGGCATTGAATAATAGGGTAAACAATCTTACTAGTTTGCGTAAACTAAAAATACAAGGTGGTAGGATTTTAGCCTTGAAGATGGTATAATGAAATACAAAACTGAGAGACAAATCAAAAATTTCGCAGAAATTGAAAGGAGAAAGATATGAGCAGTGAAATTATTTCGAGGCAAGAGGTAATCCCTCCATTTAACCAAAATGCAGTTGCAGTAAAATACATTGAATATGACAATATATATGATGAAGCTGACATTACACCAGAACTGATTGCAAGAATACTGAAAGATATTCCTGAAGGAGTTGAAATCCGCCTATATTTAGACCCTGACGGAGAAGGGGATTTTTTGGAAGTGCTTTCAGATGGGGAATGGCTTTCTCTTGGTAGCTCTATGGAACAAAAAGAAGATGGCTGCTATTATTCCTATAATGTAGATTATGCTAATACTGCCGACGAAGTGGAAAAATTTAATTATTCTAACACAGATGTATGGAGTAATCTTGCTAGTGGAGGTCAATCCCCAATCCCCAAAATCCAAGCCATTACAGATATGGATGCTGGCGTAAAGGCTGTGGAGTACTTTATTCGGACAGGGGAATTTTACCCGGGAATAGATTGGCTACATGAATTTTAACCAATCTCATGTATGAAGCAGTTGAGCAAAGTAGAAAATCATAATTTGTGGAGAAAACAAACATGGAAAATTTTCAAGTTATGATAGACGAAACAAAAGCACTTGTACAAGAATATCTTACAAATAAGGATAAACGCCCAAGCTATATGTTGGAAAAACAACTAGTGTTTATTTTAATTGAGTTGGATAAAATGGAACAAACCAGAAATTGCCATATGTTTTACCCATATTACCCAAAAGGGATTAGTGACAGTTGGGATTACTCAAATCCACTGGGAGCCAAATTATTGGAATTATTGGCTTTGTACTGTAAGTTGTACCATTAGATAGACAACTTCCTATTTATGAAAAAATTTAGCGAAGTTGTAAATTAGGATTTTGAAGTAATAGCAATGTGAAAGCCCGACAAAGAAAACAGTATTAGTTACAACACTACCCATAAGCTAGGAATTAATGGTTAAGGTCTTGGTTGTTTAGATGATATGATAAATTAGAATGCAGGAGGAACGATACTTAAAAAGATGGCTGCAAAATTTGAAGTTTATATTTTAAGCAAGAAGTACCTCAGCATTAAAATGTGCCAAACCGTATTCCCTAATATTTGCAAAATACAATTTTCTGAAAAATGTATTGTTTGGGATGATTGGCTGCCAACAAAAGAAGATGTAGTTTGTATGAAAAACGACAACCAGATTCAATCCTGCATTACAAATAATCAAATTGTTCAATTCTATGGAATAGCCGATTCTTACACAATTGGAGCAAGACAATACTTTGAAAATGCTTTGTTTTGTACGGAATTGTGGATTGATACATCATACTTTCCCGAGTTGGATACAAATATACCAAACGAATTTTGTAAATCCTTTTGTCAGTCAATGGCAAAGAATATATTGGACATGAATAGGACAGCAGAAATTAAATTTTTTGCCATGGGAACAGAGATGACTATCAATTGTTATGAACGATTAGATGAAAGTGTCAAAAGAAGTAATGGTATTATGTGCTATTGGCATGAGGAAGTAGAGAGCCACTAAAAGTGGTAAAAAGAATAATTACAAAGAAACCAGTGTACAACAGTATGGGAGAAAATTCCGTATTGAAGCAGAAAGTCCATTCATTATATCTCTGCTTTTTTACTAAAAAATACGACAGGATTTTTCCAGCTAAACCATACCATAGATATTGTAGATGTGGTATAATAGAACCAACGAACGAAAATCTTTTTTAAAACAAAGGGTGATTTTATTGTGTGCCGAAGTGTTTGCTGCTGGTGAAAATACAAAATATTTGCAGTTGCTATCTAGAGATTTTCCCACACCAGAATCTGCATGGGCGGAAATTATCAACCTAAATGCTTTACTAAAACTTCCAAAAGGCACAGAGCATTTTATGAGTGACCTTCACGGAGAATACGAGGCATTTATTCATATTTTGAATAATGGTTCTGGTGTTATTCGAGAAAAGGTGGACCGGGTTTTATCACAACAGTTGACACCAGACCAAAGGGCAGAGTTTGCAACCCTTATCTATTATCCTTCTCAAAAGCTGCCAGAATTGCTAAAGAAGTATTCATACAAAAAAGATTTTTATCTTACCACCTTAATGCAGCTGTTGGAAGTATGCCGTATGGTTTCTTCTAAACACACTCGTAGCTTTGTTCGAAAGGCCTTACCACAAGATTTCGCCTATATTTTAGATGAACTTCTCCATGCACATTTTGAGGACCACGATAAAGAAGCATATTATCATGCCATTTTGCAAAGTATTGTAGATACACAGCAAGCAGATGCTTTTATTGAAGCCTTGTGTGCTCTAATCAAAAAATTGGCAGTGTTGAAATTGCACATTGTGGGCGATGTGTTCGATAGAGGGCCCAGACCAGACATTATTATTGACCATTTGATACATCACCATTCGGTGGATATTCAATGGGGAAACCATGATGTGGTATGGATGGGAGCTGCTTCCGGCAGTGCCTTGTGTATTGCCACTGTACTAAATACTTCTTTTGCTTATAACAATCTGGAGTTTTTAGAGGATGGCTATGGAATCAATTTACGTCCATTAGCAACATTTGCCGACAATGTGTATAAACATTGTAATGTAAGCCGCTTTGCCCCTAAAGTTGACCCTAGTAGAGGGGATATTTCTCCACAAAAATTGGCACAGGTTGCCCGAATGCGCAAAGCGATTGCTGTCATCATGTTTAAACTGGAGTGTGCTGTTATTGACAGAAACCCTGACTTTCAAATGGAACGCCGAAAGTTTTTGCAGCAAATCGACTTTGAGAAAAAAATAGTCTGTATTGATGGGGCATGGTATAAGATGGAGGACACAGACCTCCCCACAGTGGATATAAAGAATCCCCATGTTCTTACACCGGATGAAAGAGAGCTCATGCAGCGTCTTTGTCATAGTTTTCAGGAAAGTGAAAAGCTTAATAGGCATATTCGCTTTTTATATGATAAGGGTAGTGTATATCATATAGAAAATGGCAATCTTTTGTATCATGGTGCTATTCCTCTAACGCTCCAAGGGGATTTTGCCCAAGAAACCTTTGATGGGAACACATATTCAGGAAAGGCATTGATGGACTACTGTGACCGCATTGCTCGCAATGGATATTTTTCTCAACTTCCCCAAGAACGACAAAAGGGGCAAGATTTTTTGTGGTACCTATGGTGTGGACATCTTTCTCCCTTGTTTGGTCGCAGTAAAATGGCAACCTTTGAACGTCTTTTTGTTGCAGATGAAAGTTGCTATCAGGAAGAAAAAAATCCCTATTATCAACTGATTCAAAATCCTATGATTGACAGGATGATTCTCAAAGAATTTGGATTGAATGACAATTGCCATATTGTAAATGGTCATGTACCAGTGCAGGCAAATAAAGGGGAAAGCCCCATTAAGGGGAGTGGACGTTTGATTGTGATTGATGGCGGCTTTTGTCGTGCCTATCACGAAAAAACCGGAACCGCAGGATATACCCTTGTTTTTAACAGCAGAGGCATGAGTTTACGAGCTCATCAACCATTTGAAACTACACAAAAGGCTATTGATGAGAACATTGACATTTTATCCACTGTAAATATTTTTGAAACTACCAACCATAGGCTTTTGGTAGAGGATACTGACGAAGGAAAGCAATTACTAGAACGTATAGCAGATTTAAAAGAGTTAATACAAGCCTATCATACAGGTAAGATAAAATGCTGAAATATCCCTTTCAATCTTTGGTTGAAAGATGAAGGATAAAAATAAAAAAGAAAGAAGGCGAGAGTGTATGGCTACTCCACACAACAAAGCACAGAAAGGTGACATTGCAAAAACAGTTTTAATGCCCGGAGACCCTCTGCGGGCAAAATTCATTGCAGAAACTTTTTTGGAGAATCCCGTTTGTTTTAATGATGTTCGGGGAATGTTGGGATATACAGGAACCTACCAAGGAAAGCGGATTAGTGTCATGGGCAGCGGTATGGGTATGCCCAGTATTGGAATCTACTCCTATGAATTGTTTACACAGTATGATGTAGAAAATATCATCCGTATTGGTTCTGCTGGCAGCTATTCCCCACAAGCAAAAGTGTATGATGTAGTTTTAGCTACAGGAGCTTATTCCGAATCTAGCTATGCTAAAACACAGAACGGTTGCACAGATGATGTTATTTTGCCTAGTCAAACCTTGAACGAACTATTAAAGCAAAGTGCTCAAAACCAAGGAATCCCATTGCATGAGGGAGTCATTCACTCATCGGATGTATTTTATCGTGCTGCTAGCGATGCAAAACCAGCCTATTGGGAGGTATTGAGGGATGAAAAAGGCTGTTTGGCAGTGGAAATGGAGAGCTTTGCTTTATTCCATAATGCCAAAGTAACAGGAAAAAATGCGGCTTGCTTGATTACCATTTCAGATAGCTTTGTTACAGCAGAGGAAACAACAGCAGAAGAACGCCAAACCAGCTTTACCAACATGATGAAAATTGCTTTGGGCGCAGACTATCAACAAACAGAGGTGTAATGACCATGGATTTTGATGTAGCTGCATTGATTCAAGCTGCTTTTTCTGCCCGAGAATATGCCTATACACCATATTCTCATTTTAAAGTGGGGGCAGCTTTATTGTGTAAACATGGAAAAATCTATACAGGATGCAATATTGAAAGTGCAACATACAGCCCGACCAACTGCGCTGAACGTACAGCACTTTTTAAAGCAGTAAGCGAAGGGGAGAGGGAATTTTCTGCCATTGCTGTTGTTGGCAGCCTAGAAGGGCAGAAAAATACATTGGTTACCTCTCCTTGTGGTGTCTGTCGTCAAATGTTGTATGAGTTTGGAGGAGATGATTTAATAGTCATTTTGGCAAAAAGCCTAGAGGACTATCAAATCACTACTCTTGGAGAACTTTTACCTTTGGCATTTGGCCCCCAAAATATAGCACAATCATAAATAATAGGCTCAAAAAATTCAATTGTAAACCTCTTGTAAACGAATTGTAACGTTCTTATTTTTACAAGAAGTGTTGAAAAAAATGTTGTTGAAGTGTATAATTACTTTCTGGAAAATGCTGTTTTAAATTTTTGGACTCTATCTCAACCCATTATTTTTAGCAGGATTTTAAAAAACAATATGAAAAAGGAGAATGCACGATGAAAAAGGCACTTGCTATCGCGCTAGCAGCAATTATGGCTGTTTCTCTCGCTGCCTGTGGCGGCACAACCACCAGTTCTTCTGGAACATCTTCTCAGGACAATTCTACATCTCAAAGCACTTCCACTGGCGGCGGTGCAGAGATTGCAATGATTACAGATAAGGGCGATATTGATGATAAGTCCTTCAACCAAGGTACTTGGGAGGGCATTCAGGCTTATTGTGAAGAAAATGGAAAGACCAGCCAATATTACAAGCCTGCTGCTGCTACCACAGATGACTATATCACTTCCATTGAGCAGGCAATTAAAGATGGAGCAAAGGTAATTGTTACCCCCGGTTTCCTGTTTGAGGTTCCTATTTACACTGTTCAGGAGCAACATCCAGATGTAAAATTCATTTTGATTGACGGTAACCCCAATGATGGCGCAAAAGAGCCCACCTACAAAACTGCTGAAAATACCGTTGGTATTAAGTTCTCTGAGGAGCAGGCAGGTTATTTGGCAGGCTATGCTGCTGTTATGGATGGACATACCAAGTTGGGCTTCTTGGGTGGACAGGCTGTTCCCGCTGTTGTAAACTTTGGTTATGGCTATGTACAGGGCGCAAATGATGCAGCAAAAGAGCTGGGCATTACCGTTGAAATGATGTACACCAATACAGATGGTTTCTCTGCTACTCCTGAAGCACAGGCCATGGCAGCTGGTTGGTACAATGCTGGCACAGAGATTGTTTTTGGTTGCGGCGGTAGCGTTGGAAACAGTGTGTTCAGTGCAGCAGAGGCAAGCAACGGTTTGTCTATTGGTGTTGATATTGACCAAAGCGGAGAGAGCACCACTGTTGTAACCAGTGCTATGAAGGGTCTGGCAGCAGCGGTTGAAGATGTTTTGGACCAGTACTACGCAGGTTCTTTCCCCGGCGGTCAGAATTTGATTCTAGGTGCAGATAAGAATGCTGTTTCCTTGGAAATGACTCATGCAAAGTTTACTAAGTTTGATACTGCTGCTTATGATGCTATGTATCAAAAGTTGGCTTCTGGTGAAGTGAAGGTTAAGAATTATGAAGCTGCTTCTTCCGCAGACCAGTTGGGAACTGAAAATTGTAAAGTAACTGTTGTTACTATGTAATTATTTTCTTTTTAGGCAACACGGCAATACATTGCTGTGTTGCCTAATTTTTATTTTTTAATTATACTAATAGCTATAAAATAAAAAATTTGGAGTTGAAGGAATATGAGCGAAGTTGTGAAAAGAGGATTTTACCCCAATGATAAAATAGAATTTAGCGAAATATCCGTTAATAAGTTATTGAAAGCGGGTCGGGATTTACAATATCTACTCAATCAAGGGTACAAGATAAAAGGTGCCTCCACCTTCGTAGGAAACCACTATTTACTTTCTGAACGGCAAAGATTAGCTCTTGTAAGAGGAGTTTCATCAGAAGAAAATATTAAACTGAGGAAAATGAAAGAAATCGTCAATATTCCTCAAGGAAGTGTAGTGCATATTGATGGATACAATACTATAATTACCTTAGAAGTTGCTTTATCTAATTCTTTGTTGCTCAAAAGCATGGATGGTACCATCCGAGATTTGGCTTCTCTTAGAGGAACATATAGGCTAATTGATAAAACAGAAAAAGCAATCCTTCTGATAGGAGAGGCTTTGGAAAAAAGTAAAGTAAAAAAAGTGAATTTTTACTTGGATTCTCCTGTTTCAAATTCTGGAAGATTGAAGCAATGTATACTACAAGTGTTGTCTAATTTCTCTTTTGAAGTAGAGGTAGAATTGATTACGAATGTGGATTATGTATTGAAGCAACTTGATAATGTCATTACTAGCGATGCTATTATTCTTGACGAATGTACAAGCTGGATAAATTTAAATGCAACTATTACAAACACACTTATTGAGAATTGCTTGTGTGTGGATTTTACTCCTTTAATGAAATACAAGCTATAATCCCTAAAAAGATTGGAGGAAAAAATTTGTTACAAAAGCGTTATACAGATACGGAAAAATTGATTACAAATAGTGCTGAATTGAAAATCACAGAAGATGCAGAAGTTTTAATCTATTCTGGAGATAAATGGTATGATAAAGTTTTTGTAGACTTAAATGGAAAAGAGCAACAGTTTGAAGAATTAAAACCACATATTGCCTATATAGCTGAACACCTCTGTGAAATGGATTTGATTGCACAAAAGTATAGTGCTTTACATGGAGATAGCGAATTTGTACAGGGATATGAGATAGCCTATGTCTATTTAGATGGTTTAGATAAAATTCGTCTACTATATTATGGCATGATAGAAAATACAGAGTTTTATGTAGTTTTTTCACATGTTAAAGATAAATTTTTGCTACAAAGTTTTGGCATGCAAAAAAATATACCGTCCACATGGGAAAAACAATATAACAAGGCTTTTCACAGCGGTCGGATTGTACCAACATGATGTGACGCATGTTGCTAGTAACATAGGACTTTACCCACATATGCAATACCTCTGGCTTTGCCGGGGGATTTTTATTGTTTTTTAATTTTCCATTATAGATTTTTTTAGGATGAGGAAAGAAGTTATGAAAAAAGATTGGTATATAGATTTTGTATGCCAGAAAGCAATAGAATTAGGAAAAGAATTTTTCTTGGACACTGGCGAGGGAAATGATTTTTGGGACAATAAAACACAGTGGTATATTGAAGATTTAAGTGGGTGGTTAATTAATCCACATGAAAAAGAAAAATTTATTTTAGCCAGAAGAAATAATACTGTGTATGATGAATTTTCAGATGAGTATGTTTTTGTACAATGGAGTAAGAATTCAAATCAAGAAATAAAAATTACCTTTGAACATTACTAAAAAATATTGACCTACTACAGTCCTATGGGAAACTAAAATGTAAAATTCTTACTAAAGAATCTGTTTGTAAAATACATCTGTCAGAGATTGTAAATATAGAAAAAATATGAAATTTCAGTTGTCCTTTACAAAAAATGGAATGCTTGATTACAATTCTAAAAGGAATGATTTTGAAAACTGGATTCCATGCATATCTAATCAAAAATGTTTATTTTTTGGATTGATTACAGAAAAAATCTTTGGGTATAAATTAAAGCATATAGGAAAATAGATTTATGGTTAAATGTATTTTGGAAAATGGATTGAAGGTAAAAGTTTGGGTTGATGATTTCCCTATAGAGTCCAAACAGATGAAAGGGAAATACTTAAGTAGAGCACAAAAGAAAATGTGGATTAACTCAAAACAATTGGTGGTGGAACTATTTATACCACGTGACCACAATAATTATGCCCTATTAGGTATAGAGTTTATACCTGATAATGAAAAGCAAGTAAAAATTAAAATGAGTATCGAAAATGAAGGAAGCCATGAATACAATACTTCAATTGCACCACAAATTGATACAGTTACATGGGGAATTTTTGAAGAATATAAACATGGCATAATGAATTCTTTTAATAAATTTTTGAAAAATGGGAAATTACCTAGTGGAACAATTTATTATAATATTTCTGCACAGGGAGAGATTGGCTCAAGTCAAAATATGTTTGAAATGGTTAGTGACATTCTTCTTTCATTACTTACAGTTGAGCACATATGTGAAAGTACAGTGATGTGTATAGTGAAACAATGTATGGGCACTAGGGAGTAGAAAGATAATAAAAATAACAATAAGATGTAATTGCTAAGATTACTAAAATTGAAATATTAAAATTTAAGTATGAAAATTAGCTTAAATTAAGAGTGAATTTATTTGTTAAGGAGTGTAAAATTCTGATGGATAGAGACGAGGCATTCGTGTTATTAAGTTTTCATTCTAAGACTCATACTAGTACACTTGTAAATCCTACCAAAGGTTAGAATCCATATTCTCTTTTAGATATCTTGAATACAGAAACAGGGTGATAACAAGAAGGCAATGGTCCCACTTATACAGGATAGCAATTAATTGGAGTGGAATTCTGTTAAAACACAAATGGATGTAGATAATTTAAATATACTATTTGGAAATTTTCATGACTGTTGTTTAAAAGAATTATGTTTTTCAACAGGTGGCTTTGTAGATAAAAATTATGCTATGGCTGTTACCAGTTTGCCTGTAGCTAGATTACTCTTTCAAAGACAAGCAAGAGACCCAGCAGTCATTGAGATAGAATTCAAACATGTCATACAGATAAATATAAAACCAGTGAAAGAAAATGAGGGGGTTGATATTATTGCTACTCAATTATATTTTAAAGATGGTATATTTTTCTGGAATGAGAGAGATTTTGAATTTCACGAAAAAGAAAAAGATGAAAGCACATGGATTGCCGCTCGGTCAGTTCGATGGAGAGTAAAAGACAATGCATTAGGTAGAGAAATGTTATATATGGTCGATTAAGAATAGCGGTATATGGAGAAATTCAAAGAAATGTTAAACAAAAAGAAAAAAATAGCGGTAGCAATAAAATAGTGATAAGTTTGAACAGGGGATAGTGCAACTCTTTACAATAATGGAAAACTATGATGAGAGATAATCGAATAATACAATTTGAATACTTGTACATTTCATGATTGTGTAAAAAGTATAACACCAGTGATTCCTGTAAAGTGGCAGAAAATCTGACTCTAGAGCGAAAAGAACTAGTTGTCCTATAAAAATAGAACAAACAGCCGGGGCTGGAGGTAAATATTTTAAAGCCAACATCTTTCGTCATGGCACAAAATCAAACTTAGCAGAGCAAATAGGGATGCCCTCATCATAACACTGTTACAGAAGCAAAATTTAAGGTTACTAAAACTTTTCCGGACAATATGTTGCTTGTATATCCTTCTTTTATCCCTCAATATTATTTTACAGGAAAAACTATTCAAAGTGTCAACCTTGTGTACTTTCCCAATGCTAACATTTATATTGATAGAGCTTCTATAATATTTTTATCGATTTGTATAATTTTCTAATGGGTGGTTGTACTATTTGTGCGAGTGATAAAGAATCTGAATAACAAAAAGAATATAAAAAGTTTGTGTTAAATCTTGTCATCAAATCTGTTTAGAAAAATTCTGTTAGGAGCGACTAAAGTATAATTTAATGAAATACTAAACTATTAGGAGAAACAAAGAATGAGTATTAAAGAATTTATTAAGGCTGTACAAAATAGGCCACTAATGTATGTTGAGGAAATAAAAATAGAATATATTTATTATTTAGTTGTTGGTTTTTTAGGAAGTAATAGGATAAATAAAGCTGGTTATAGTATAGATGATACGTTCCATGCACATTTTTACCATTGGGTATTGGATTGGATTAAGAAAAATGTGGATAAAAATTATGATAAGGTAAATTTCTTTTGGTGCAATTTTTTTAAAGATATAACAGATAATGAAGAAGAGGCAGTTCAGATGTTTTTTAAATTGTGTGATGAATTTTTTGAAGAAGTAGATGGCTTAGAAAGATAAATTTAATACGCTCGGCTTTTCCAGTCAATGTTCCAAAGGCAAGGTGGCAGAATGCTACCTTGTCTTTATTCTTATCAATAATCAACGAAAAATGATAATAATATTCTGGATAAAAAAGGAAAACTAGAGTATACTTGTAGTTAATCTAGAAAAGTGCCGGTGGAGATACACAACCTACAAGTACGACCAACAGGGAAACTTGCTGCAAGCAACAGGAACATAAGGCAATACTTTCTGTTCTTATAATGTCTTTAATCATTTCCTCTTAAAGAACATGTTCTCCTACAAATGCACAAAATGTTCCATGCAGTGAATTTAACTGGACTCCTGTATTAACAGAATAGAATTGACAGGATTGGTGATACTCCATCGTATTTTCAAGCTTAAACAAGGAGTATAAATATGGATTATATACTTGATATTTTGTTACCCAAAAATGAATTAAGTAAAATAAATTTATCAGAATTACTGGTTGAATGGGGAGGAAAAAAGTTTTCTCAAAATCCTCCTAGATATACCAATAATTGATTTATGGAATTACAAGTGCAGAGAAATATGAGTCAAATAGTAAATGAAAAATATGAAAAATAAAAATCGCAATTATATTATCAAGAAAGAATGGGAAATGTTTAAATGCACTGGGAAGCAATAAAAAGGTGTTTTCTATAGAGGAACAGCAAGAGATATTAAAAAATTTAATATTAAGTTAACTAAGCTACTAAAAGGTAATAGGAAAAAAGAACTTCAATCAATTCAAAAACTAGCTAGCCAATGGACTAATAAATCAGTTTATATTATTTGGGATGAAGAAAAATTACCTATAATAGAAACGAACTTTAAAAGTGTATTAGATTATAAAGATGATATTACTTTAGTGGCATTTGAAACTTGGATATTTACAGTAAAAATGGATAAATTTGTTCAATTTGATGATAGAAATAGAATAATACAAATTGAGTTCGCCAATGAATGATTAGTAAAATTTCTTTGACTTTCATATGGGATATGTTAATGTCAAAGAAATGAAAGTATTCTTATCTATTAGTTTCTACATTTAAGTACAACTTACTAGTATGATTAAAAGAGAAACTTGCTGTAAGCAACAAAAACGGAGGGTAAGACTTTCTATAAAAATAATTGAAAATGAAACTGTTTTCTATAAAAGACTATAAGGATAACATTATCTCTCAAAATCAGCACAAAGAGAAAACAACGTGTAAAAATATGTAAGATATATTTTGTTAATTTATTAAGGAGTGTATGTATATGAATAAACAAGTAAATTATAATGATGCTTATAATGCAAAGAAATTTTCAAATGGAGTGTACATAATGAATGAATTTTGTAGCAGTATACATGAAACTGCTGGTATTGAAGATATAAGAAATATCCTAAGATTATATTATGATGAACCTATCACATATGCACAAAATGAATTTGTGACAGAAGTTTTAAATGCAATAGTTCAAAGAAGCCCTAGGGAAGCAGCAAAAGAAATTATCAAAAATATTATGGTTTTAAAACAAGAAGATGCCGAAAGGAGTATAGGAGATATTTTTATAATTTTTTTTCATTGGCACAAACAATTCACAACTATCTTTTTAGATGAATTAAAAAAAGTAAATGAAGATACTCAAAGGTATATTTTGGATAATTTAAAATACTTTGCTGAACATGAAGATGATAAAGTATATTTAAAAGTTTTAGAGCAATATTCAGAGTGATATAACAGTATATTTATTGTTATAATGCCTTTAACCAACAAACAGCTATTTTTATGGAAAATAGGGATAAACTGGAAAGCCGCTATAACCCGGAAAAGCTGAGGGCCCAAACCAAAGAAAATGGCAAGATAATCAACTTTCTATACCATTATGGGGAGCTAGTTGAAAAACTAAATGGCCAATGATAAGCACTTTCGAGACGATGAATTTGTGTGTCCAATTCCACTAGAGGACATAATAATTTACCAAATTAACTAGGAGAAAATATGAGTTATTTTGTATAAAGATGTATATTTTTGGTTTGACGAAGAGATAACATTTTACAATGATATTATAAAAATGTGTTTTGAGCAAAATTCCTTTGGAGAGGTAAAATTTGCCATAACTTCTGTAAACCAGAAATATAACAGTAGTGATTTATTGTTTCCATATGATAAATTTAGCCATGAACAACTTAAAGATAAAGAGTACTTTTCTAAATGTTGTAGGAATAATTTAAAAATTACAATTGATTGCTTAAGAAAATTAATTGAAATATCAACGTTGTCGAATTTGGAAATTTTTGTAGTTGAAGGATATGATATTAATTTCAAAAGAAAAAGATGTACATTAAATCAAATGAAAGAAGATTTATTGTTTCAAATCGAACTTGAACGTTATATTGATTCTTGTATTTATGAGATACATAATTGATTTTATAATCTTAAATATTTTTTGATTTTGGTTAGGTTAATCAACGATAAAGGCTAGGGAGCTTCTCGCCATCCAGAATAGTTAATCAGTATGATGTGTATGATAGATTTCACGCAACAGGGAATAAAGAACTGGATATTGTATACGGACCGGCAGTATGACCAGATGACAGAGCAGTATTTTATTACAACCATGTTGGTAGGATTTCTGCAAGAAGATGTATACCAAAAAAGATGCCCCCTGCTATAGAGCAGCAGGTTATTTGTTAGAAGGTCAACTCGACAATGATAGAACATTTTTACAGCATAAGATGAGTAATCGTACATATTGCTACAGAGAAAAGGTGAAATTGATGGAATAGCTGGAATATTTAAGTATATAGTAAATGGTGTAGGGTAGGGTAATTAACTCATCAAAGATATATTAAAGGTGGAATATATACAGGTTTCTCAAATCAAGTAGTTCCCAAAGGGGGATATTAATGATGTTAAAGAGGAAAGTAAATTTTGATAGGATATGTGATGTTATTCCAAATTGGAAATGGGGTGAATTAAAAGTCGGACTTAAAAAATCAATAATTTCAAATAGAGATATAATATCATATGCAATTTGGGTTTTATCAGAAGATATGGAGCAATTTGATAGTGTACTAGAGTTATCTATCGCAGAAGAAGATGAAGTAGAAGGACTCTTATTTAATTTAGCCTTTAAAGAAGCAGAAAAAGATTTAGAAATGATAAATTCTAAGTGGATGTTTGCAATTATTTATGATGCTTACATCCATACCAATAGTGAAATATATGATGTAATAGAGGATGTTTATGCAGAGTTTGAATATCCTAAAGAAATTAGCGGTCTCATAGGTTATATGCCATCTGATAATGGTAAATCTATGGACGAAAATTTACATGAATATATTAAGATTGGCAAAAATATTTGGTGCTAATCTGAATTAAAAGTATAGGGACTATTCCTGAAATATAATTTGGTGATTACCTATAAAAAGCTTTGATTCATCCTAAATAGACAGACTACTTTTGACTAGCTCTGTCGGGTGATATCTTAGAGACAGAGGGGGGGTTCACTTAGATAAAGATACCACATCAATCCCACGCTGACTTTTGCTCAACCGATACAGCCGGAGGGCTGG
>CALWZC010000002.1 GCA_944385935.1 uncultured Anaerofilum sp. | reverse complement strand
TGGTGGAGATGAGGGGGATCGAACCCCTTACCTCTTGAATGCCATTCAAGCGCTCTCCCAAGTGAGCTACACCCCCACGGCAATATAAGCTGTTGAATCTTAACAAGAAGAATTATATCAGGAGGTGACAAGAAAGTCAATACTTTTTTAAAAAAAGTATAAAAATTTTTTCTGTGTTTGAAATCTGCATTGCAAGCCTATACTTTTCAACAAATGCCAATAGGAAAGGGGAAAGTCCAATGCTTTGGTTGAAAGGCTTTCGGACAGATGCGGCAAAATGTATTGCGGCTGCACTGGAAATTGCAGGACAATGGGGACACATTCCCGCAGATACCAGCCATCTGCTTTTGGGAATTTTAAAGGAAGATACAAATGAATCTGCGGCTTTTTTGGCTGCCAAAAAAGTGCATTACTCCCAACTTGCCCAACAGGTACTTGTGCGGGGAATGGGGGAGCCCTTGCAGCTTACTCCAGATGATTTTACATCGGGAGCATACCGCTGCATGGAACTTGCTTTTATGTTAGGTAAATCCTCTCCCACTGGACAGGCTGGGCCAGAACATATATTGCGAGCTGTGTTAGAGGATGAAAAAAGCAGTGCAGTACAATGTTTGTGCCGTATGGGAATTCAACAAACCGTGGTAGTCAAAGAATGCCAAAGGCTTACAGAGCCTTTGCAAAGCAGAACTGCCATGGTTCCACGGGCACAACGGGCAGCGGAACGCTATGGAAAAGACCTGACTCGTATAGCTGCGGAGGGAAAGTTAGACCCTGTTTTTGGGCGACAACAGGAACTGGAACGAATGGTAGAGATTCTTTGCCGTAGGCAAAAAAATAACCCCTGTCTTGTGGGGGAACCGGGTGTAGGAAAAACAGCCTTGGCAGAGGCCCTTGCCCAACTAATTGCCGCAGGAAAAGCACCACTGCCTTTGCAGGGAAAGCGAGTCATTGCTTTGGATATGACCAGTATGGTTGCCGGAACAAAATACCGTGGAGATTTTGAGGAACGGTTTAAAAGTGTGCTGGAGGATGTGATTCGAGAAAAGAATGTGATTCTGTTTATTGATGAAATACACTCCATTGTAGGTGCTGGTGCCGCAGAAGGAAGCATTGACGCAGCGGGTATTTTAAAACCAGCTTTGGCACGGGGAGAGATTCAACTGGTAGGGGCAACAACCGAAGATGAGTATCGCCGCTGCATTGCAAAGGATGCTGCCCTAGAGCGAAGATTTGGTAGAGTATTGGTAGAAGAACCAGAGCCAGAACAGGCACAGGAAATTTTGCAGGGATTGTGTAAACGATATGAGGAATATCATCATGTATCTTTGCCCCTAGAAACCCAAAAAGCGGCAGTAGAATTTTCGGTAAGATATTTGCCATCTCGTCATCTTCCAGATAAAGCAGTGGATTTATTGGATGAAGCCGCCGCAGCGGTTCATCTGCGCAGCCTAAAACAACGGATTTCCCGACCTGTTACAGTAACCCCCGAAGATATTGCCGCTGTTGCTGCCCGTGCCAGTGGGGTACCGGTGCAGAAAATTACCGAGGAACAATATAGCAAACTCCGCCAACTGGAACAGCGTCTGGCAAAGCGGGTGGTGGGACAACAGCAAGCAGTGGCCGCTGTTGCAGGTGCCATCCGACGGGCAAGGACAGGGCTGGGCGAGGCAGGCAGACCCATGGGGGCTATGCTTTTTTTGGGGCCAACGGGTGTGGGAAAAACCGAGCTTGCCCGTGCATTGGCAGAAAGTTGGTTTGGTACAGAAAAGGCATTGCTACGTTTTGATATGAGCGAGTATATGGAAGCCCATAGTGTTAGCCGTTTGATTGGTGCCCCTCCGGGATATATTGGTCATGAAAAAGGGGGGCAGCTTACCGAGGCAGTGCGAAGAAAACCCTACTCTATTGTGTTGCTGGATGAAATTGAAAAAGCTCATCGAGATATTCAAAATCTGTTGTTACAGATAATGGAGGAAGGCTCTTTGACCGACTCGGAAGGGAGAAAAATCAATTTTTGTAATACCATTTTGATTCTTACCAGTAATTTGGGAGCAAAAGAGCTTTGTGACAATCGCCCCGAAATGGGCTTTGGAGGAAAAGTCAGCACAGAGCAAGCAGCACAAAAAGCGGCTATGGAAAAGGCAAAGGAATATTTTCGCCCTGAGTTGCTTGGTAGATTGGATGAAATTGTAATCTTTCATCCCCTTGGCAAAGAACAACTGGAAGAAATTGCAGAAAAATTGCTATTGCAACTGGAACAGCGTGCCCAAAAGCAAGGCTACACCTTGGAGCATACCCAAAGAGCAGTGGAATTTTTGGCCCAGCAAACCAAAAAAGAATATGGGGCACGAGAATTGCGGAAATTGGTAGTGCGTGCTGTAGAGCAAGCCCTAGCAGATAGAATTTTAGAGGAAAGCTATGATACCACAAAAAAACTGGTGGTGGATGTACAACAGGAAAAAATTGTGCTACTAAAACCACAAATGGCAATGGCATAATGACAATATAAACAATCAGTACGAGATATCTTTCACAATAGCCCTGTACTGGTTGTTTTATTTTTTATATGTGTTGAATCAATATACTATTTGTTGTACAATAAAACAAAATATATAACAAAGGAGAGGGAAATAACTATGACAAAAGAACAAGCAAGAACATTGGCAGAACCCATTGTAAAAGCTGTGGTAGATTCCATTGCAGATAAAAAATATCAGGATATCCTTTTATATGCAGGCTTTAAAGATGATGGAATTTCGTTGGATATGTTGCAAGAGATAGTAGAAGGTTTTTTAGAAGCAAATGAATTGCCCTGTATTGACAAATATGGTGTGGATTGCCCATTTTGTCCCGCTTATGTGCCCTCTTATGATAGTTACAACCAACTTGAAGTGTATATTGGAGAAGATAGGCAAGATTTTTCGGTGGATTACGACCTAACAACCAATGGGGATATCAATGATTTGACCTTACAAATGGATTTTGTTGTAGAGAATGATGGGACAATAAAGGCCTTTGTTATGGATGCACATGTTTTGTAATAGAAAGTGGGATATATGTTTTCTGCTTTGTATAAAACAGGAACAAGGGACAGAACCCCTTTGGGTTCTGTCCCTTGTTGCGTAAAGTACAAATATGGTTTTAACGTTTCTCCATGGGGATGTATTTTTGACGAAGCCCCACATTCCGATAAGCCGGACGAATGATTTTGCCCATATTGATAAGTTCTTCAATACGGTGAGCACTCCAACCTGCAACACGAGCAATGGCAAAGATGGGGGTAAACAGTTCCATAGGCAGCCCTAACATCCGATATACAAAGCCGCTGTAAAAATCAACATTGGCGGAAACACCTTTGTAGATGGTTCGCTTTTGGCTGATAAGCTGGGCAGCAAGTCGCTCGGTACGGTCATAAAGGGCAAATTCCTCTGCCATGCCTTTTTCTTTGGAAAGTGCCTCCACAAAGCCCTTTAAAACCCTTGCACGAGGGTCACTAAGAGAGTATACAGCGTGGCCCATTCCGTAGATTAAACCGCTGCGGTCAAAGGCTTCTTTGGAAAGTAGCTTGTCCAAATAGGCAGTGAGTTCTTCTTCATCTTCCCAGTTGGAAATATTCTGTTTGATGTTTTCAAACATATTTACCACTTTCAGGTTGGCACCGCCATGGCGTGGCCCTTTCAGGCTGGCAAGGGCTGCTGCCATACAAGAATATGTATCTGTGCCGGAGCTGGTGACAACATGGGTAGTAAAGGTGGAGTTATTGCCACCGCCATGTTCTGCATGAAGTACCAGACACAAGTCCAACAACTGTGCCTCCAAAGGAGTGTAGGAGGAATCTGGGCGGAGCAGATGCAAAATATTTTCCGCAGTGGAAAGTTTTGGGTCGGGAGCATGGATGAATAGGCTTTTTCCCTCAATGGAATAGCTGTATGCCTGATATCCATATACTGCTAGCATAGGAAATACAGCAATCAACTGGACACACTGACGCACTACATTAGGCAGAGAAATGTCATCTGGGTTATCATCATAGCTTGCTAAGGTGAGGATGCTCCGAGCAAGAGCATTCATCATGTCACGGCTGGGTGCCTTGAGAATAACATCCCGAACAAAATTGCTGGGAAGGCTGCGATACCCCGAAATTTGTGCAGAAAAATTTGCAAGCTGCTCTTGTGTGGGAAGCTGCCCAAACAGTAGCAAATAACAGGTTTCTTCAAATCCGGGACGGTTGTCAGTGACAAATCCTTGTACCAAATCCCGTACATTATAGCCACGATAGAACAGCTCTCCATCACAAGGAACAGAGCGACCATCCGGCAGGGTCTGGCTTGCATATACGTCGGCAATTTCGGTCAACCCAGCCAAAACACCTTTTCCGTTTAAATCACGTAAGCCACGTTTTACATCATAGCGGGTGTAATCTTGCGGGTCGATGGTGCTATTGGATTGGGCAAGGCGAGCCAATGCCTCAATTTCTGGTGTAATAGCCGAATAGCTTGGATTAGATGCCATATACTTTTCCTCCTTTTTGAAAACCAGTGCCGCCAAGGGCCAAAAGTAAAATCAATCAAATTCCCCTCAAATAAATTTTCATTTAGAAAATTTTAACCCCATTATATCATGAAATGGGAAAATATTATGTAAAAAATACAAAAAATTTTTTATTAAAAATAAAAAAACAAAAAATTCGATAAAAACACAAAAAATGCTTGCATTTTATCAATAGTCTTGGTATAATAATCAAGCACTCACGTGGTGCACAAAAGAATATGGGAGATTTCCCGAGTGGCCAAAGGGGACAGACTGTAAATCTGCTGGCTATGCCTTCGGTGGTTCGAATCCACCATCTCCCACCAAAAAGCGACCGATATATGTATCGGTCGCTTTTTTTGCGTTTTGGTACAGGAGAATATTGTAGAAAATATTGGTTGAATAAATTACCATCATAGCAGAGTTTTTATATAGGAAATTGTAGGATATGGTGAAACAGGTGTTGCTCTGCATCGTAGTACGCCATAGATTGACCATTGTATTTTTTTACAATCCGCTGTATGCTTTTCATTCCCAAACCATGGATATTTTTATCAACTTTTTGAGAGATAAATCCACCTTTCCCATCGGAAATAGGGGCTTTATCACAAGAATTTATAACAGAAATGATAACTTGTTCTTGCTGAGGATGCTTGGTGACAGATAGTTCAATATATTTTTCTTCAGAACATTGGGCGGCTTCCACAGCATTTGAAAGGAGGTTGCCATATAAAGTTGTAATACTAGGAGCATCCTCAGAAAAAGAGCAATTCTGCCTTACATCACAATGAAAATCAATGCCCTTTGTTTGGCATTGGTCTTGTGTGTTTAGCAAGATTATGTTCAAAATAGGGTCCGAGCAAAGGCGTGCCAGTTGACATTTGTTGATATCTGACACAATAGTTTCTACATATTGCAAAATAGGATAATCGTGGGAAAGTTCAGCAATGGAATAAATGCACTGTAAATGATTTCTAATATCATGAATGAAAACACGCTGATTCTCTGATTGTGTGTGCAATGCTTGATAGTAGGTAAGGTTTGCTTGTTCTTGTTGCAAAGAAAGCTGCAACTGTAACTGTTGGTTGTTGATTTTTTGCAATTTGTAGTACAGCAAAATAAAAAGAATATTTACCACCGCAATAACAAACATAACCAAAAGAAGGAGATTTTTCACGGGAGCCGATTCCGGTGCAGAAAAACCAATGTTAGAAGCAATGTAGGACACCACAATGGATAGGGCTGGAAGAATCATCAGTATAATGGAGGTGCGATAGTTTTGATGTGGGGGAGATTGTGATTTTAACAAAAAGGAACAAACTAAAACAACCAGTAAATATAATACTTTGCTGTAAACAGCTACAATAAATTGCTTGGAAAAGTGATTTGGTTGATTTACTAACAAAACACCTAAATCATCAATGCCCCATAACCAAAACATCTCACACAAAACCATGGCAGAGGTTAAAAAAATAGAATGGGTAAAGATTTGCCGAATATTAGTAGAATAATAGAAAGCTAAGAGAAAGAAATTTACTATCAAAAATGCAAGGATATTTATAAAGGGCTGTTGGAGTAGACTTACACAATATAGCAAAAAATATCCCCCAAATACTCCCACAAGTGTAGCACCAAAAGAGCGTTTTTTGAGAAAGATTCTATCAGAATAAAACCATAGAGCGATGGCCTCTAATAAAAAATTTGATATGTAGAAAAGTTCTGTACCCATTATTTCACACTTTCCAAATATAATAGATAGGTTTGCTTAAAGTTGGTGTATTTTCTACGGGATAGATAGGCACAAAAAATCCTTTTGTTGTGTTTGAGATAAACGCAGTCCTTTTGAATGGTATACACAAAACGCAGATTGACAACAAAACTACGGTGTGTGCAATAAAAACAAGGCAAGGAAAGAATTGTGCTCCAGTAGGATAAAGGTTTGTTACTTTCAAGGGTGCCATCTGTTGTATAAATCAGCGACTTTCGGTTGATGGCTTCCACATAAATGATTTCTTCTGCACGACGAATATACACACCATCATTTGTTTCAATGGCAAATTCCTTGCTTTCCATGCTGTACTGATACAATGCTTCTTTTAAATTGCGGAATAGGCGGCTTTTGTCGATGGGCTTTGATAGATAACGAAACACTTGAAAGCGCATTGCATCGTCCAAATAGTCGGGATAGGCTGTGACAATAAAAATTTTAATGTATGGATTTTTGCGTTTTAATTCTGTGCCTACATAAATACCATTGATACCTGCCATCTCTACATCCAAAAATGCAATATCTGCGCAATCTACATTTTGGAGAAGTTCTTCACCACTTGTATAGGTTGCAAGTTCTGGACTGGCACCATATGAGCAAAAAAATTCTGTTATGTAAGTTTGTAATTGCTTTAAAATCTGTACATTATCATCACACAAAATAATTTGCATTGTGAACCGTCACCTGCTTTATAAGATAAGCAAATGGTATCATATTTGTGAAAATTTATCAATCTATGGAACAAAGGCACACAAATATAGAAATAGTAATCCTTCCATGATATACCAAAACAGCGTGTTTTTTGTCATTTCATGTAGAAAATATTGCTAAAAGAATGAAATTCCTATATTTTTGGTTGCGGGGGTCGTTGAAAAATATAGGATGAAAAATTAAGGAAAGGATGAAGTGAAACGTATAGTCTTGTTGTGTGATGAAATGAAAACTTTATAAACTGTAATGAGGAGTGTGCAAATTATGTATGAATTGGTAGAAGGCTTAGTAACTGTTGTGTTTTTGGTATGTGCTGGCATTGCAATTTTTAGAGTTATAAGAAAGAGAAAGTAATACAATCTTTAAATGGGAATAACATAGGTGGTGCGGAAATTATGACAAATGTGTTTAAACCAATGACGGATGACTACATGAGAAAGAGGTTTCCTAAAAATTCTGTATTTTACAGCATGGTAAGGTCTAGAGTGCCGACGGATATTGCGGGAATACTATTTTTGCTAGTAATGTTAGCTGGTTTGGGTTATGTCTTTGCTTTTGTTATTCAAAAGGCTATAGCATCTTTTGATGGGGATATGAAAAACACTCTATTAGCTGTGGGTATAATAAATGGCATTGTAGCAATTCTTATCATCCTAGTTTTGTTCTCGATATTTGTTGTTACAAAACGGGTGAAAACATATTTGGGAAATTATTTTGAACAGGCAGAAAAAGAAAGCAAGTTGCCCCAAAGCGAATTAGAGCGTTTTGAACAGCAAGTGATGTCTCCAGACTGTCAAATATTCAGGCTGACAAGTGGATTGGACAGAGTGTTGACCACGGATATCAAAGAAGATGGTTTTATTACAAGAGATTATATTTATTTTACATCTGATCCATTTGTGGTAATTCGTATGGAAGATATATGTGCTTGTTGTATGGATGAGTACAGCTACTATGTGGGAAAATTTCCACATCAAAAAAAGGTTTATAATGTGGCTTTTCGGCTGATTGCATCCAATGGAATTACAGTGCGGTGTCATTGTAGCAAAGAAGCAGGTAGTATGTTCATACAAGCTCTTGCTGAAAGGAACAGCAAAATAGATACCAATGACGGACATATTCTTCCAGAGGGAGAGTTTGATACATACTACAAAAGGATTATGGAAGCTGTGACTGTATAAATAAAACTCGGATATAATTGGTATAAATTGCAAAATCTCCACCAAATAAGGTGGAGATTTTTTGCTAAGAAGGATTTCTACTGTATTACTGTGGAAAAATACGATTTTATGTGATATAATGGCAACATCAAATGGATTTTATTTCTTTTTTATGGAAAAATTAGCAGCAAAGGAGGAAAAAAGATGGCTTTTAGTAATGGAGTAGGCACAAACTATAGTAACTTTTCTGATGTGTATCAGGGGATTGGTAGTTCATCCTCTGTTGCACAAAAAATCAGTCAGCTAAAGGAAGAAATACGTCAGGTAAAGTCCAATGATAAACTGTCAGAGGAACAAAAACAGCGAAAAATCCGAAATTTGAAACGTCAAATACAACAGTTGGAAAGACAAAAGGAAAAAGAAAGCCAAAAAAAGGTGGAAGAACAAAAGCAAGCAGATGACTTGCAGCAAGAAAAAGAGCTGGAATCTCTTGAAAAATCCTCGATGTTAAAAAAGCAGACCATCATTGAAAAACAAAACCAACAAATTCAAGAAGATGTGCAGGTTATAGCAGCACAAGAGGACAAATATGATGTAGGAAAGCCTTGGTTGAAACAAACCAACAGCAATGCTGTGCAAACTGTTGCAGATAATGCGCAACCTGCCACAGAAATAAATGGCAGTGGTACCATACAAACACAAGCAACAAAGCCTTTGGAAGATTCTTTCCTACAAAAACCTGCTGGACAAAAAGAGCTTCTGTGGAACAAAGACTTTTTTAGAGCAGAAATGGACTGCAAACAGGTAGCAGAGGGAACCAATCAAATTCAAGAGCGTGTGGACTATCTTGCCTCCCGTTATGCTGTAATGAAAAACAGCATAGAAGAAACCTTTACAGGACAGGACAAACAGGATTGGATTGCACGTCTAGGACAAGAAATGGAAAATAATGTAGAACATTTGACAAAGAAATTTTCCCAAGAGGTAGGCACCGTTTTCGAGCAAAATGGCGTAGAGGGAGAAAGCGACAAGCTATACCAAAGCATGAAAGATGCCTTTACCCGAAGGGTAGAGCACTACACTGATTTTGCAAATTCTAATGAAGAATATTTGAATATAGAGGACAAACCGTGGTTGGCAAAGGATAGCGAATATCTTGCCAGCCAACTGCGAAAAGAGGCAACAGCACAGCCAGCAAAACCCCAGCAACAAAAAGAATATACCCTGCAAGAAATGGAAAAGATGTACCATTTTGCCAAGGAGTTTACAAAGTATCAGAAAATAGACACAATGGCTACAACAAATACCATTGCTGCCCCCACACTTCAAAATGAAGAAACCCTAGGCTTAAAATTGGCAGAATTAACATTAAAGGGAAAAGTATTCAATGAATATGCTGGAGTTTCCCAAAAAGTACAACAAGCTGTTACCACTGCAATCCAAAACTTTGCGGAAAAATCTATAAATGAAATGCAGCTTTCTAAAAATCCTAAAAAATGGGATACTACAAAAAGCACAGAACAACAGCAACCGCAAGAGCAAGCATCTATAGAGGAAAGGAAACAACCTGTTGAGGATACTCCTTCCACAAGCAAAAACATGGTATATGATATTATCCATCATGCTGAGAAAGTCTATGACCGAACACAAAATGTTTCCAAAGCATTGATAGAAACAGCAGTAATGGCTAAGGATGCTTTTGCTGAAAAATCTAGTGATAGGGAAGATACTAATGCAATATCCAACAAAAACACAGAAAATCATTGGAATACATTTTTAGAAAGTCAAAAGAATCCCTTGAAACAAAACCCATACTTGCAAACAGAATCCGCCATGCAAACCATGGCCGCCACATGGAATACATTTATGGCTCAAATCACAGGAAATCCAAACGCCTTTTTGACACCTTCTGTCTTTTCTGCCAAGATATAACACAGGTTGTGAAAAATCCCGAAGGTGATTGCTTTCGGGATTTTTTCGTTTTATGATAGTATCATTGTTGCAACGGGAAAGGTTGCATTTTTAGATAGAAAGGAAGTGAAGCTATGAAAAAATTTATGAAACCAATTGTATTGTTTGCGGCGGTTTTACTGTTTGCGTTGGGGATTCGCTGGAAATTTTCTCAGCCATTGCTGGTTTGGACAAATGCGGAAATTGTGGAATATTATCCACAAAGCAATTCGGTGCTTGCTACAACAGCAAAAGAAGGGGGATTGTTTACTTTTTCTATGCCAAAAGAGAACCAGTACAATGCTACTGGTGATGATTTAACACAGTGCGGAACCATAGTGTCCATTTTAGGCCCAGATGAATGGTCGACCAGCTATCCCATGCAATACAAAAGGGTAATCAAGGTAAAATATGTAAGCAAGCGGGAAGATTTTGTAAGTAAATACAAGGATGATTTAGTAAAACAGCATAGAACATCCACAAGAGAAAAAATTGAAAAAGATATAGAGGACTTACAGGGATTAAATGAAGGAGAAAAAGAAGCACTGAAATATTTGGTGTTGGGGGAGTTGGGATTGTGGCAATAAAAAAGCCTGCTTCCTTGGTAGCAGGCAAAAGGGAAAATCAAGATAGGTTTGTAAAAAGTTTTTCGCTGTTTTTGGCAAGGTGAATATGCAAACCAAGGGAAACAATAGCCAAAAGAACAATGCAAAGGATAAAATATACTGTGTCAGAAACAGGGAGCATAAACCATCCCCCAACCAATACGGTAATCAATCCCATGCCAACAAAACATTGTACCATAGCACTACCACTTTGCTTGATAACCACCGCATCATTGGGGGCGTCCAGTCGGGGCATGTGCAGATTGATTACTGTTCCCAAAATGCTGCCAAACCATAGTGCCACAAGAGAGAGCACCAGACATCCAACAAAAACCAACAAAGGGAATTGGAGGGCAATTTGTCCAGCAAGAAGTAAAGCAAGTACGCCGGGCAAAAACACAACAAAGCTAAATAGCGTTTTTATCATCAAAATGCGATGTGCAGAAACGGGAGCAGATTGCAACAACCACAAGTATTTGCCCTCCAGAGAAATGCTTACAACAGAGGGGGGAGCTATCCAGCAACAAAAACCACCGACAGATGCCAACAGCATAGCCTCTTGAGCTGGGGAGATGTTTAAAAGTTGTGCAATCTGAAGGACTGTATCTGGCTGAACCAGTAAATAGCCCCCAGCCAAAACCATCATAATCACACCAGTGCCGCAGTTCATCAAATAGATAGGAGTGCTGAAAAAGCGACCAGCTTCCTTTTTGAACAAAGCCATGGAAATAGAAGCAGCATTTTGTGCCTTCATTTTGAAATTGCGGTTGTAGGTTCGGTTTGCCAAACGCAATACAATGGAATGATAACTGGGCGAGAACACTGCTAAAAATCCAATCAAGCTGCCTACACACACCAGAGCAAACCACAAAATTCCCATAGATTGGATGCCAGCTAGGGAAAGGCAAATCCATTCCAACATGGGAACAACGTTCCAAAGGGTTTGGCGCATTGCCAATAGCTGGGTTTCATTGGACAAGCTGGTCTGCATGGTGAAAATAGCCCAAAACATCAGAGCCATTCCGCCAGCTCCTAAAATGATAGAAAACAGATTTTTATATGGCGTTAAGCTGGACAAAAAGCTGACCACAAAACCAAGGATTCCACTGAAGATGGTTGCCAAAAGGGGAAGGGTTAAACATAGAACAATCAGGGAAACAACAAAGTTTACCGAAAAATAGCTATGTATCACATATATTACTCCCGCAGGAATGAGCATGCCACAAGAAAACAACAAGTTTTCGGCATAGAGGGCAATCATCTTACACAATAAAATAGTGTGGCTTGGCAATGGAAGGGAAAATAGAAAGTCCATATCCTTACCACCAAATAGCATACCACTGCCAGCTACAAAGGTAAAACAAAGACAAAGAATAAAGGCAATCAATACCATTTGCGCCCAGTATAAGTCACCCAAAAGCAAAGGCAACATAACCTGTGCCATGGGCAGAGCATATACTGTGCCAATGTATGCCATGATGCCAATTCCTATCAATGCAGCCAAAGGAGCAGCAAAGGGCTTCTTTTTCTTACCACTTAGCAAATTCATGGCACTGAGCAGAGAAATCATCTCTACCTTACACAAGGCAAGGAACGGTTTCATTTCGTTTCACCTTCCTTTTCCAGTTCGAGGAATACCTCCTCCAGAGAAGAGGAGCCAACAATCTCGGCAGTATTGCCGCAAGCCACCAACTGGCCTTGGCGAATAATGCCGATGCGGTCACACAGCTTTTCAGCTACTTCCAGCACATGGGTACTAAAAAGCACAGCACCACCTTGTTGACACAGCTTTTTTAATTCCTCTTTTAAAAGATGGCTTGCCTTGGGGTCCAACCCTACAAAGGGTTCATCCAAAATCAACAAGCGGGGAGAGCGAACAAAGGCAGAAATAAGGGCTAACTTTTGTTTCATACCATGGGAATAGCTTCCAATGGCATTGCCTAGTGCACTGGTAAGTTCAAATAAATCCCCATAATAGCCAATGCGCTGGGTGCGGTCTTGGGCAGAAATATTGTATAGGTCGCAAATAAAATTGAGAAAACGAATGCCGGTCATAAACTCGTATAGGTCAGGGTTATCCGGCAAAAATGCTGTGATGGATTTTGCAGCAACTGGCTGCTTTTGAATGGAATTTCCATCAATGGTGATTTCTCCTTCCTCAAAGGGTAAAATTCCTGCTACTGCCCGCAGTGTGGTGGATTTTCCGGCACCATTGTGGCCAATAAAACCAAAAATTTCACCTGCCTGAACAGATAAAGATAGGTCTTTTACCGCTTGTTTGCCGCCGGGATAGGTTTTGGAAAAATGAGAGATAGTAAGCATGACAATCCGCCTTTCCAATGGTAAGCAAATACCACTTGTATTTGCTCTCTTTTAATACCCCCTTGTATGGGTTGCTCAAATCATACCACCAGTAAAAAATGCTGTCAACAATAGACAAGTTGAAAAAAATTGTGGATATCATCGTTTATAAACTATGCAGTTATTTTCTGCCATTGACAGGATAGATATAATAGAGATGAACAGGTGCTATTAACAGGAAGGATGAAAAAATAAAATCATGAAAAAACAGCCCTTTGTTTACAATAAAAAGAAGTTTTCTGGACAGCGAAAAAAACGCCAACGCAGAAGAATGGTCATTCGGTGCACAGGTGTGGCAGTGTGTGCCATTGGACTGGTGGCAGCAGGATGGAAATTTTCGGGACGTTTGATGGAACTACTTCCGCAGCAACTTCCAGTTCAAACTATTGCAGCCACAGCCACCCCACAGCCTACCCCCACAGCCACACCAGAACCAGTGCCCGTGGTGAATCTTGCACCAGAAACCATTGTCAGCAACTATGCTCTTTTGGTGGATGCAGAGAGTGGAAAGGTAATCTGGAGCAAAGGAAATTCTACAGATAAAGTGTGGCCTGCCTCTATTACCAAGGTGCTCACTGCTTTGGTAGCATTGGAACACATTTCTGACCTAAACCAAACTTTTTCCATGCCACTGGAAATTTACCAGCCCTTGTTTGACCAAAATGCTTCTATGGCAGGGTTTTGGGCAGGAGAAACCCCCACCATGCAAGACCTGCTTTATGGTACAATGCTACCTTCTGGGGCCGATGCCGCCACCGCTTTGGCAGTTGCCACAGCAGGGGACGAACAAACCTTTGTGCAATGGATGAATGACAAAGCGGCACAACTGGGGATGAGCAATTCCCATTTTTCCAATGTATGGGGAATTTATCAGGAAGACCACTATTCTACACCAGAAGATTTAATGCGTTTGATGCAGGAAGCATTAAAAAATGAAACCTTGCGAACCATTATGAGCACTCCCAGCTATACCACAGCCCCATTGTCTGCCCATGCAGAGGGGGTAACAATGGAACATTCTGTGTTGACCAAACCAGAGGTTGCACAAATGGGGGAATTTGTGCTAGAAGGAGGCAAAACGGGCTTTACCGATGAGGCGGGTTTGTGTCTCGCCAGCTTTGGCAAAAAATATGATAGAGAATTTATTCTAGTAACAACAGGAGCCATGGCAACTTTGGACAATATGCAACCCTTGCACATTCAAGATGCTGTTACCATTTATGGAGCAATTACCATGCAGTAAGAAAAAACAGGGTGCCTATCTGGTGCCCTGTTTTTTATATAGGCAAAGTGTCTAATAAAGAAAAAATAAAAAATTTAAAAATAGGGGTTGACATTTTGGGAAAGGTTGGGTATAATACAAAGCACAGTCAAGTGCAGGTGTCGTATAACGGCTAGTACATCAGCCTTCCAAGCTGAGGACGAGGGTTCGACTCCCTTCACCTGCTCCAGAGCGAGGTTGGTATTTTACTAATCTCGCTTTTTCTTTTTTGCTAAAAAACTTGCAGAAATAATTATTAAGAAAAACGAGGAATTGCGCCATGGAACAGTTTGTGACTTCTCAACAGGCACAACAAATTGTGGAAAAACAGAAAGCATTTTATAGGCAGGGCAAAACTCGCAGCTATGAATATAGAATCCAACAACTAGATAAGCTGTATCAAGCAATTACAGCCCATATGGAGCCAATCCAGCAAGCTCTGAAACAAGACCTAGGAAAATCCCATTGTGAGAGCTATATGAGCGAAATTGGCATGGTGCTTTCCAGTATTTCTCACACAAAAAAGCACTTGAAAAAGTGGATGAAAGCCCAAAAAGTAAAAACCCCTATGCACAGCTTTGGGGCAACCAGCAAAATTGAGTTTGAACCCTTTGGAAGTGTTCTAGTGCTTGGGCCTTATAATTATCCCTTTCAACTTTTAATAGAACCATTGGTAGGAGCTATGGCAGCGGGGAATTGCTGTGTGCTTAGTCCCTCAGAGTTAACCCCTCATGTATCCGCTGTCATCCAAAAGATGATTGGACAAACCTTTTCGCCGGAGTATGTGTGCTGTGTGGAAGGGGGAATTGAAACCAATACTTCTTTGTTGCATAGCCGTTTTGACTATATCTTCTTTACAGGTAGTGTAAATGTAGGCAAAATTGTTATGAAAGCCGCCGCAGAAAACTTAATACCCGTCACCTTGGAACTGGGCGGGAAAAGCCCTGTAATTGTAGACAAGACTGCAAATTTGAAGGTGATTTGTCAGCGGTTGGCATGGGGAAAGTTTATGAATGCAGGTCAAACCTGTGTGGCTCCTGATTATGTTTTTGTACATAGGGATGTGTTTGAGGCTTTTGTAGAACAGATGAAACAAACCATTGTACAGTTTTATGGAGAGAATATTGAGAAAAGCCCCGACTTTGGACGCATTGTAAATGAAAGACACATGAAACGCCTAAGCAGTATTTTGGAAAAAGATAAGGTTTTCCTGCGTTTTGGTGGCAAGGTAGATATGCAGCAACGGTATATTGAGCCAACTATTTTGTGTCCTGATAGCTTTGAGGCGGCTTGTATGCAAGAAGAATTGTTTGGCCCCATTTTGCCAGTATTCCCTTACAAGGATTTGCAAGAGGCAATTTCCTATATCAACGGGGGAGAAACGCCGCTGGCTTTGTATGTGTGCAGTGAGGATAAAGCTATGGTACAGCAGGTATTGCAACAGGTGCCTTCTGGTGGGGTAAGTGTAAACGATGCCATCAGCCACATTATCAATGAGGACTTGCCCTTCGGAGGCAAGGGGCATTCTGGTATGGGCAACTACCATGGCAAGCATAGCTTTTTGACCTTCTCTCACAAAAGAGCTGTGCTAGACAAAACCACAAAAATCAATATCACATTGGCATTTCCACCCTACAACAAAGAAAAGCTGGAGAAAATTAAGGGGATTTTTAAATAATTGCAAAAAAGACATTGACAAGACCTTTTTTGTGTGGTATAGTAGCGAGAGTAAAACAAAGCAGCATCCGGCAGGCCGCCGTGCTCACCTTGCAGCCCATTGAGAGGGTTCGGGTTGATATTGATTGATTCGCTCCCTTTGGGGTGAATATGGATTGATAGCGCAATGCGGCTGCCTTTTCCGGCAGCCGCATTTTTGATTTACAAATACATTTTTGGAGGTGTGTTCCAATCGCTAACGGAAAGAAAGAGCTGGAAATCAACGAAGAAATTCGTGATAAAGAGGTACGTGTGATTGATGCCGATGGCAGCCAGTTGGGTGTAATGTCCAGCCGTGATGCCCTGCGCAAGGCAGAAGAACAGAATCTGGATTTGGTAAAAATTGCTCCTCAGGCAGTACCGCCTGTGTGCAAAATTCTGGATTATGGTAAGTACCGCTTTGAAATGCAGAAAAAGGACAAGGAAGCCCGTAAAAACCAGAAGGTTGTGGACATCAAGGAGATTCGCCTTTCCCTGAATATCGACACGAACGACTTCAACACCAAGGTAAACCATGCTGCTAAGTTCCTGAAACATGGGGACAAGGTAAAGGTTACCATCCGTTTCCGTGGGCGTGAGATGGCACACACTGAGCTTGGCCTTGAAGTGCACAAGCGGTTTGCTGAGGCTCTGCCCGAGGCTGTTGTGGAGAAACAGCCCAAACTGGAAGGCCGCAGCATGATTATGTTTTTGAACTCTGCTCCCAACAAAAACTAAGGAGGATACTCAAATGCCTAAACTGAAAACTCATTCCGGTGCTAAAAAGCGCTTTAAGCTGACCAAAAGCGGCAAGGTAAAGCGTGGTCACGCCTTCCGCAGCCACATCCTGACCAAGAAATCTACCAAGCTGAAGCGCGGTTTCCGCAGCCCCAGCTATGCAGACAAGACCAACGAGGCAGCCGTAAAGGCAATGCTGCCCTACGCATAAGTCTTGCAACAATGATGTTTACTTGAGGAAAAGGAGAATTTAAAATATGGCTCGTGTTAAAGGCGCAATGATGACCCGTAAAAGACGGAAAAAGACTTTGAAATTGGCAAAGGGCTACTACGGCAGCAAGTCCAAGCATTTCAAGATGGCCAAACAGCAGGTAATGAAGAGCGGTAACTACGCTTTTGCTGGCCGCAAGATGAAGAAGCGTGACTTCCGCAGCTTGTGGATTACCCGTATCAATGCTGCTTGCCGTGCAAATGGCATCAACTACTCTAGCTTCATGAATGGTCTGAAGAAGGCTGGCATTGAGCTGAACCGCAAAATGCTGAGCGAAATGGCTATCCATGACGCAGCCAGCTTTGCAAAGCTGATTGAGACCGCTAAGAGCGCTCTGTAAAAAACAGTTTGAACGCCTGCGCTGTATGCGTGGGCGTTTCATTTATATTGTAGAAAAATTTGTAGAAACTTGTCTATATAGGGCGGTGCATGATAGTAGTGCATAAGTGCCCTTCTCTATGGAAAGGAGCCTATCATGGCAGAAATGATTTCCAGCCGAGAAAATGCAAAAATAAAATATGCTTGTAAATTACAGCAAAGCCCAGCCTTCCGTGAAAAAGAGAAACTCTTTTTTGCTGAGGGCCCAAAGCTGTGTTTAGAACTTGCAAAGGGTTGTAAAAATACAGTTTTGTACTATACACAACGGGCAGTAGAGCAATACCCTCAGCTTACAGAGCTTGACGGAGTACAGTATATTGTAAGTGAACCAGTGGCAGAAAAATTGGCAGGTGTGCCCAGCCCCCAAGGGGTATTTGGGTTGTTTGAGCTGCCGGAGGTGTCCATCTCTGACCTAAAACCAAAAGGCCATTATCTTTGTTTAGAGGCGGTGCAAGACCCCGGCAATGTGGGAACACTTATCCGTAGCGGGGCTGCCTTTGGATTTGATGGGGTAATATGCAGCAAAAAATGTGCCTCTCCTTTTGGAGAAAAAGCATTGCGGGCAAGTATGGGAGCTGCCGGAAGAATCCCGGTAGTTCAAGTGGAAAATATGCTACAAGCGGTGGAACATTTGCGCCAAATTGGAGTTTTTACCGTTGCAGCCGCTTTGTATAACTCTCGCCCTTTAGAGGAGGCCAAAGGCCCCTTTTCCAATGGTGTAGCGGTAGTCATTGGAAACGAGGGACAGGGATTAACACAAGATACCATAGAAGCCTGTGACATTGCAGTTCGGATTCCCATTAGCCAACAGGTGGAAAGTTTAAATGCCGCTGCCGCTGGTGCTGTGCTTACATGGCATTTCCGAAAAGGGGAATACACATGAACCAACAGGAACTTTTGTACTGGGTTTGGTTTTCTATGGTCATGGGAATTGGAGCACAAATAGAGCCTATTTTGTCACTATACACCCATCCACAAGCAATTTTTGAAGCAAGGGAAAAAGAAGATTTTTCTATGGTTCGTGGGGCTGCTGCCCGCAGGTTGCAAGTGGTATCCTTGGAGGATGCTGCTAGGATTATAGAGGAATGTGAGCACCGAAAAGTTCGGATTTTACCCTTTTGTCATCCACAATATCCCGAAAAACTGAGAGAAATTTCTGACCCTCCAGCGGTGTTGTACTGTACAGGAAATCCGTATCTACTGGAAGGACGGAAGATGGTTGCCATAGTAGGAAGCCGCACACATACAGCTTATGGACGACAGGCGGCAGAACAAATTGCAAAAGAGTTGGCCGCTGCGGGAATTGTGGTAGTAAGTGGACTGGCTAGTGGGCTGGACAGTGTTGCTCACCAAGCTGCTTTGGCAGAAAATGGATTGACAGTGGCTGTCATGGGAACAGGACATGACCAGTGTTATCCTGCACAAAATGCCATGCTGAAAGCTGCCATAGAGCAAAGTGGTGTGGTGGTAAGTGAAATCCCACCAAAGGAAAGAGCACAAAAACATTTTTTCTCTTTACGAAACCGTATCATAGCCGCTCTTTCTGATGGGGTTTGTGTGGTGGAGGCGAGGGAGTCCTCTGGAACAATGACAACCGCAGGGTATGCACAGAAATACTGCCGTAAACTATTTAGTGTGCCGGGAAGCATTTTTAATCCCTTGAGCCAAGGCACCAATCAACTATTGAACAAGGGAGCAATTGTTTGCACAAGTGGAAAGTGTATTGTGGAAAGTTTGGGGATAGAAGCAAAACCTATAGAGCCGAAAGGCAATAAGCCAACAATGGATATAGACGGCTTGTCACCAGATGCGAAAGAAGTGCTGCAAGCATTGTTGCCCACGCCCCAAAGTATGGGTATGTTGGCAGAAAAAACCCAACTTCCCGCTTGGAAGTTGGCAGCAGCTTTGACACAACTGGAACTAGGTGGACAGGCATTGCAGTTGGCAGGAAAACAATATGTTTTATCTTGATTGTGTTTAAACCTGCTGTCTTGCATATACAATAAAAGAAATACACCGGGCCATTTGCCCGTAACGATATAAAAGGTGATACAATGTCAAAATTGGTAATCGTGGAATCTCCTGCAAAGGCGAAAACCATTCGCAAGTATTTGGGAGAAGGCTATGAAGTAACCGCCAGCATGGGGCATATTCGAGATTTGCCCCAAAGCCAACTGGGAATAGATGTGGACAACGATTATACCCCTCGGTATATCAATATCAAGGGAAAAGAAAAACTGATAAAGGAACTGAAAAGTGAAGCAAAAAAGGCTGACCAAGTCTTTTTGGCAACTGACCCCGACCGTGAAGGAGAGGCAATCAGTTGGCACTTGGCCACTTTGCTGGGATTAGACCCATCACAGCCCAACCGTGTGACCTTTGGAGAAATTACCAAAAAAGGTGTCACAGAAGGAATGGCACATCCCCGCGCTATTGACCAAGACCTGTTTCATGCACAACAGGCACGACGTATCCTAGACCGATTGGTGGGCTATAAATTGAGCCCATTTTTGTGGAGAAAGGTCCGTCGGGGGCTTTCTGCTGGACGGGTGCAAAGTGTGGCTGTACGGTTGATTGTGGACAGAGAAAAAGAGATTGAAGCATTTAAGCCAGAGGAATACTGGAATTTGGATGCAGTATTGTCAGCACCGGGAAGCCAGAAAAAATTTACTGCCCGATTGCACAGCCCCATTGGAGGAAAAAAAATCACTGTCCACAATGGACAAGAGGCAAAGGAAATTGTAGATTCCCTCAATGGAAAGGAATATGTGGTAAGCGATTTGACCAAAGGCAAGCGCAGCCGTGTACCTGCACCTCCCTTTATTACCTCCACCATGCAGCAGGAGGCAAGCCGCCGGCTGGGATTTACCCCCACTCGTACCATGCGAGCCGCCCAAACTCTCTATGAAGGCGTGGAAATTGAAGGACAGGGCGTAACTGGTCTAATCACCTATATGCGTACTGACAGCTTGCGCATTGCAGACGAAGCAGCCACAGCCGCAAGGGACTATATTTCTAGCGCATACGGTGAGGATTATGTTTGCCCCCAAAAGCGAACCTATAAAACCAAAAGTGCCACAGCTGCGCAGGATGCCCATGAGGCTGTTCGCCCCACCAATCCAGCTTTTACCCCCGATGAGGCTGACAAAAGCCTTTCGGGAGATACAGCAAAATTGTACCGCCTGATTTGGAGCCGCTTTATTGCCAGCCAGATGAGTGATTGTAAAATGGATACTGTAAGTGCCTCCATTACTGCGGGAAATTACTTGTTTAAGGCAAGTGGCTTTGTAGTAACTTTTGATGGTTTTACTGCCTTGTATGAGGAGGCAACCGACGAAAAGGAAAAGAAAGAAACCTCCTTGCCACCCTTGGAAAAGGGGCAGGTGCTAAAACTGCGAGAGCTGAAAAGTGAGCAGAAATTTACCCAGCCTCCTGCACGCTTTACCGAAGCAACCTTGATTAAGGCATTGGAGGAAAACGGTATTGGCCGCCCCTCTACCTATGCTCCTATTATTACTACCATTATCGACCGAGATTATGTAGAGCGAGAGGCCAAAAAGCTAAAGCCCACCCTATTGGGCCGTGCCATCAATGAATTGATGGAAGAACAATTCCCTGCTA
Organism: uncultured Anaerofilum sp.; assembly: GCA_944385935.1. Lineage (GTDB taxonomy): Bacteria > Bacillota > Clostridia > Oscillospirales > Ruminococcaceae > Anaerofilum. The sequence continues at coordinate 167,460 of CALWZC010000002.1, read as the reverse complement.
TTGTAGATGTAAAATTCAGTGCCGAAATGGAAAAAAATCTGGATAAAGTGGAAAATGGAACCATGGATTGGCACACCACCATTGATGATTTTTACAAGGATTTTGATGCTACTTTGCAAAAGGCAGAGGAAAATATGGAGGGCAAAAAAATTAAAGTGCCCGACGAGGAAACCGATGAAATTTGTGAAAAGTGCGGCAGAAAAATGGTTATCAAAACTGGACGATACGGCAAATTTTTGGCTTGTCCCGGTTTTCCAGAATGCACCAACACAAAGCGGTTGGTAAAGGACACAGGAGGCACTTGCCCCTTGTGTGGCAGCCGTATTTTGGTACGCCGCAGCCAAAAGGGAAGAATCTACTATGGATGTGAGAAAAATCCCACCTGTGGTTTTATGACTTGGGATGAACCCACCGCCGAACGCTGCGAAAAGTGTGGCGGTACTTTGTTTAAAAAATTGGGCAAGGGAGCACATTTGTACTGTGCAAAAGAGGGCTGTGGCTTTACAAAGCCTTTGACACGAGGTACCCCAGCGCAAAAGGAGGAAAAGGATGGCTGATGTGAAAATTTTGGGAGCAGGGCTTGCAGGCTGTGAGGCAGCTTTGTGGTTAACAGAACAGGGACACACCGTAGACCTATATGAGCAAAAGCCTCACGCTTATAGCCCAGCCCACAAACAGCAAGGCTTTGCAGAATTGGTATGCTCCAACAGCCTAAAGTCCGACCGTTTGGACAGTGCTGCCGGTTTGCTGAAGGAGGAAATGCGGCGTTTGGGTAGCCATCTTTTGCCCATTGCTGCCCAGTGCAGCGTGGCAGCCGGTGGAGCCTTGGCAGTGGATAGAAATGAATTTTCCCGTTTGGTGACAGAGGCTGTGGAACAGTGCCCAAACATTACCATTCATCGACAGGAAGTAACAGAGATTGCCCCCCATGAGGGAATCACTTTGGTTGCCACTGGCCCTTTGACACAAGGGGCATTGGCAGACAGTATCAACCAGTTGACAGGGGGACAAAAGCTATCCTTTTATGATGCCGCTGCTCCCATTGTTATTGGGGAAAGTTTGGACATGGAAAAGGTCTTTGCTGCCTCCCGCTGGGGCAAAGGCGATGCAGATTATCTCAACTGCCCCTTTGATAAAGAGGGCTATGAGGCCTTTTATGAGGCGTTGATTTCTGCGGAGCGTGCCCCCTTGCATGACTTTGATGGGGATGGAGAGGTAACAGTATATGAAGGCTGTATGCCTGTGGAAATTATGGCAAAGCGTGGCCCTGATACCCTTCGTTTTGGCCCACTAAAGCCAGTGGGATTGACCGACCCCAATACAGGCCGTCGCCCATGGGCAAATGTGCAGCTTCGCAGAGAAAACCAAGAGGGAACCTTGTTCAATTTGGTGGGATTTCAAACCAATTTGAAATTTGGGGAACAAAAGCGGGTCTTTCAGATGATTCCCGGATTGGAAAATGCAGAGTTTGCCCGGTATGGGGTAATGCACCGAAATACCTTTTTAAATAGTCCCATGCTGTTGAATGATACTCTAAATTTGAAAGAATATCCCAATGTGTATTTTGCCGGACAGATTACAGGCTTTGAAGGGTATATGGAAAGTGCAGCTTGCGGACTGTTAGCAGCCCGTGCCATTCATGCCCGTTTAACACAAAAGCCTTTGCAAAAATTGCCCACCAACTGTATGACAGGAGCACTGCTTCACTATATCACACAAGAAAACAAGGATTTTCAGCCAATGGGTGCCAATATGGGATTGTTGCCGCCGCTGGAAACCCGTATCAAGGATAAACGCCAACGCTATGCCGAAATTGCCAACCGAGCATTGGAGGCACTAGAACAAGCAATCCATGAGAATTGAAGGGAAGGGAAAGACCATGAAAATCATTTTGGATGCCATGGGTGGAGATAATGCTCCTGCTGCTATTTTGCAGGGGGCTGCTCAGGCTGTAACGGAATTGGGTGTACAGATTTTGGCAGTGGGTGACCAAAAGGCTATTTATGCCTCCGCCGCAGAACATGGAATTTCCATGGAAGGCATTGAGGTATTGCAGGCAAGTGAAGTGATTGAAATGTGCGAGGAGCCAGCAAAGGCAGTGCGTACAAAAAAAGACTCTAGCATGGTTGTAGGTTTGCGAGCCTTGGCAGAGGGAAAAGGAGATGCCTTTGTATCTGCGGGAAGCACCGGAGCCTTGCACGTAGGGGCAAGCCTGATTGTGCGCACTGTAAAAGGGGTGAAACGCCCTGCCTTGGCAAGCATTATCCCCGGTGGACAAAAGCCATATCTTCTGATGGACTGCGGTGCAAATGTGGAGTGTCGCCCCCAAATGCTCAACGCCTTTGGAGTCATGGGTAGTGTATATATGAACAAGGTAATGGCGGTAGAAAAACCATCTGTGGCTTTGGTGAACAATGGAGCAGAGGAAAGCAAAGGTACCCCATTGTATCGGGAAGCCCATCAGCTTTTGAAAGAAAATAGTGCCATCTCTTTTGCAGGCAATATTGAGCCTAGAGATGTACCCACAGGAGCCGCAGATGTGGTGGTATGTGATGGTTTTACCGGAAATGTTATCCTAAAACTTACCGAGGGATTGGCAAAAACCTTGGTGGGGCAGCTAAAGCCTGTGTTTACTCGCAATTTGCTTTCCAAATTGGCATTTTTGGCAATTAAGGATGGAATGAAGGAATTTAAACAAAAAATGGATGCGGATGAGTATGGCGGCGCCCCTCTGCTGGGAACAGCAAAGCCTGTCATCAAGGCACATGGTTCCTCCAATGCAAAGGCAATCAAAAATGCAATCCGGCAAGCACAAAAGTGTGTGGAAATGGATTTGTGTGGAATTATGCAAGAAAATCTGGCTGTGTTGGACACAGCAACAAAGGAGGAATAAACCATGCTGCACCAGTTAGAACAAGCCATTGGATATACCTTTCGGGATATTGGGCTGTTACAGGTGGCGGTGACACATACCAGTTTTGCCAACGAAAGCAAAAAAGGTGACCGTCACAACGAGCGTTTGGAATTTTTGGGGGATTCTGTGTTAAGCATTGTGGTGGCAGATTATCTATTCCATGAGGCTGGGCACCTTCCAGAAGGAGAATTGACCCGTAAACGGGCAAGCCTTGTGTGTGAACAGGCCTTGTTTGGTTTTGCACGACAGATTGAACTGGGGAAATATCTGCGTTTGGGCAAAGGAGAGGAGCGAGGTGGCGGTCGCAATCGTCCCAGTATTTTGTCAGATGCCTTTGAAGCAGTGATTGCTGCCATTTACCTAGATGGAGGGCTAGAGGCTGCCCGTAAGTTTATTCTTCCTTTTGTAGAGGAGGGCAAGGGTGCCGAGGAGGACTACAAAACCCGATTGCAAGAGGTGGTGCAGCAAAACCCAGAGGAACGACTGCGGTATGTGGTGGCAGCAGAAAGCGGCCCAGACCATGACAAACACTTTGTAGTAGAGGTGCATTTGAACTCCAACTGTATTGGTACAGGGGAGGGGCACTCCAAAAAGGTTGCAGAGCAGCAGGCAGCTCGGCAAGCATTGCAGTTGATGGGGCTTGCCTGATTTCTCTATCTGCACCCCAAACCAACCACAAAGGGCAAAGTGGTTTTTTGTGGGCATACACAAGGAAACTTCTGTATACCCACAAGGAAACACCTTGCCCAAGGCACAAGGACAGGGATGTGAACAATGGTACTAAAAGCGTTAGAGATTCAGGGCTTTAAGTCCTTTCCAGACAAAACAAAAATTACCTTTGACCATGGAATTACAGCTGTAGTAGGCCCCAATGGTTCAGGAAAAAGCAATATTTCCGATGCCATTCGCTGGGTACTGGGAGAAACTAGCTCCCGACAGTTGCGAGGCAGCGGAAAAATGGAGGATGTCATTTTTGGCGGAACCCAAAAGCGCAGTGGCATGGGATATGCTGTTGTTAACCTTACAGTAGATAACAGTGACCGCCGCATTGATGTAGACAAAGACGAAGTTGTTATTGGTAGAAAATATTACCGTTCCGGTGAAAGTGAATATTCCATCAATGGCCAGCATGTTCGGCTAAAAGATATTTATGAATTGTTTTTAGATACAGGTTTAGGACGGGATGGCTATTCTATCATTGGTCAAGGACGCATTGCGGAAATTGTGGCAGCAAAAAACAACGAACGGCGAGAGATTTTTGAAGAAGCCTCTGGAATTTCTAAGTATCGCTACCGAAAAAATGAGGCAGAACGCCGTTTGGCTGCTGCGGAAGATAATCTAGTACGGCTACGGGATATTGTGGGAGAGTTGGAGCAACGAGTAGCGCCACTCAAGGCAGAAAGTGAAAAAGCCCAGACTTTTTTGAAACTTGCCAACCAACGCAAACAGTTGGAAGTAACCTTGTGGACAGACAGTATCAACACTGCAAAAGAAACTCTCCGAAGCCACCAGAGAAAGCTGGATATTGCCCAAGCAGATTATGAAAAGCAGAATGATTTGCTGGAAGATGTGGACAGCCAAACAGAGCAAATACGGCTGGAGATTCAGCGATTGACAGTGGAAATTGAGCGTGCTAATCAAAATATTCGGCAGACAACCGAGGAAATTGCAGCCTCAGAAAGCAAAGTTGCTGTACTGGAAAACGATATCCAGCACAACTGCCAAACCTTGTACCTTGCGCAAAATGAACTGCAAAAGGGAAATCAGGGCACCAAGCAACTGCAACAGGATTTGGAGCAATGCCAACAAAAAGCCGATGATACAAAAAAGAAAAAGGCTGAGCTAGACCACTTTGCAGCCCAAAAGGTGGAGCAACTGGAACAACTACAACAGCAAAGCAAACAAGCAGGGCAGGAAAAACAGCAGATAAATGGGCAGCTTGCGCAAATTGCCCAACAGCAAACCAAATTGGCAGTGGAGGCTGCCGCTGCAGAAAGTGCGCTAGAGGCGGCAGAAATGCGAACCAAGGGACTGCAAAGTCAACAGCAGGATTTCGTTCGCCAACAACAACAGGTACTACAAGAAAAGCAAGAAAATGCTGTATACTTACAACAGCTTGCCCAAAAGCTGCAACAGTTGGAAAACGTTCAAGGTGGCTTGAAACTAAAGCTGGATAAACGCCGCCAGCAACTGGACGAGGCAGACGCCCAAGAGCAACAATGTCGCAGCCAACAACAGGCGGCACAGAATCGCCTGCATGTATTGCAAGAGTTGGAAAAGAACATGGAAGGGTATTCGGGCAGTGTAAAGGCAGTGATGCGAGCCGCCCAGACCCACCGATTGCGGGGAATTATAGGACCGGTAAGCAGTTTGTTTCAGGTAAAACCAGGCTATGAATTGGCCATCGAAACTGCATTAGGAGCCGCTGCCCAAAATATTGTAGTGGAAAATGAGGCGGCGGCAAAAGCTGCCATTGGATTTTTGCAGCAACAAAAGGCAGGCCGTGCCACATTTTTGCCTTTGGATACCATCCGAGCCCAAAGCATGGACACCTCTCGTCTAACAGGTACCGCAGTGGTGGCAGAAACTTTGGTACAAACTGAACAGCGTTACCAGAAGATTTTGCAAAATTTACTAGGCAGAATTGTAGTGGTAGAGGATTTGAATGAGGCCAGCGGTGTTGCTCGCAGTTTGGACTATCGAAACCGCATTGTAACGGTGGATGGGCAGGTTATCAACGCCGGAGGAAGTTATACCGGCGGTAGCACCAGCCGTTCTGCGGGATTGTTTAGCCGACGACAGGAAATTGATGAACTGAAAAAGCGGCTGGTGACATTGGAGCAGCAACAGCAACAAGCCATAGAAGCCACTAACAAAATAAAAAAAGAGGTGGATGTTTTGTCAGCGGAAATGAATGGAGCTGCTGGAGAACAATCTACTCTTACCGAGGATAAAATTCGGGCAGAAATGGAAGAAAAACGGCTAGATACTGCGTTACAACAGTATGAGGCTGCCAGTCAACTGCAACAGGCAGAAACCCAACAGCTTGCCCAGAAAATCCAACAGAATACCACTGCTTTGGAGCAGATACAGCAGAAAGCCAATGCACTGACCCAACAGGCAACCCAGTTAGAGCAGAAATTGAAAACCTTAGCAGGGGGCAATGAGGAATTCATTCGGCGACGAGAAAAACTATCGGAAGAATTATCCGCAGCACGGATGGAAGCCTTATCTACCCAAAAGGATTGGGAGGCAGTTCAACAGCAAATCATACAACTAAGCCAGCGAAGCCAAGAGAGCAACCAAAGAAATCAGCAATTACAAGAGTCTATTCGCCAGATGGAGCAAAAAAATCTGGATTGCCAGCAACAAATTGCAACCATCTTGCAGAAAAAAGAGGATGGTAAACAGCAGATTGTCCGACTAGAACAGAAAATTCAAGAGGCCACAAACCAGCGCATGGAAAAAGAGGGTCTTATCACCCAGCAAACCCAGCAGGTTCGAGGCTTGACCGAACAAAGAGAAAACCTAAGCCGAGAAATTAGCCGACTGGATGAACAGAAAAAAGCCATTGAAACGGAATATGACCAAACAGTGGCAAAGCTATGGGAGGAATATGAGATTACCCCTTCCGAAGCCATTGCTTTGTGTATTCCCTTTGACAATGTGGCAGAGTTGCGCCGACAGGTGGCAGAGGTAAGAACCCGTATTCGCAGTTTGGGCAATGTAAATGTTGCCGCCATTGATGAGTATGCACAGGTCAGTGAGCGATACGAGTTTTTGACCAAACAGGTAAAAGATGTGGAAAACAGCAAAGCACAGCTACACAAGATGATTGCCCAGCTTTCGGAGGAAATGAAGCAAATGTTTTCCGAGAGCTTTGCTGCTATCAATCAAAATTTTGCAAGGATTTTTGCCGAGCTATTCGGTGGAGGCAGCGCAAAATTGGTTCTAACCCAGCCAGAGGACGTTTTGACCAGCGGCATTGAAATTCAGGTGTCACCGCCGGGAAAAATTATTAAAAATTTGGCTGCTTTGTCTGGTGGAGAGCAATCCCTCGTTGCCATTAGCATCTATTTTGCAATTTTTGCAGTAAATCCTGCACCCTTTTGCATTTTGGATGAAATTGAGGCTGCACTGGATGATGTAAATGTAACCCGATATGCCCAATATCTGCGACGCATTACGGATTATACACAATTTATTGTAATTACCCACAGGCGTGGTACAATGGAAGCAGCAGATGTGTTGTATGGAGTGACTATGCAGGAGGATGGAGTATCCAAACTGTTGCGGCTGGAACTGGACAATGCCGAAGCTGCTTTGATATGTTGACACTATACCAAACAAAAGGAGTGAAAGAGTATGGGATTTTTTGAAAAACTGGGACAAAGTCTGAAAAAAACACGGGATTCTGTTTTTGGTGCCATTGGTGCCATGATTTCCTCCAGTGAAATTACAGATGAACTCTATGATGACCTAGAGGAACAACTGATTTTGGCAGATGTAGGCGCAGATATTGCTATGGATTTGGTGCAAAAGCTGCGGCAAAAGGTAAAGCAAGACCGCCTGAAAACCGGAGATGAGGCACTGGCTGCCCTAAAGGAAATTCTTTGCGAAATGCTTGCCCCAGAGGAAGAAATGCACCTGTCTGGAGCCCCCACAGTGATTATGGTAATCGGTGTAAATGGAGTGGGAAAAACCACATCCATTGCAAAATTGGCACGGTTGTATACGCAGCAGGGAAAAAAGGTGATGCTAGCAGCAGGGGATACCTTCCGAGCAGCCGCAGCGGAACAACTGGGTGTCTGGGCTGACCGTGTAGGTGTGGCTTTGGTTCGCCACAATGAGGGTGCTGACCCTGCGGCGGTTATTTTTGACGCTGTGCAAAGTGCCAAAGCCAAAGGTTGTGATATTGTAATCTGTGATACTGCTGGTCGTTTGCACAACAAAAAGAACCTTATGAGTGAGCTTTCTAAAATCAGTCGTGTGGCTTGCAAAGCTTGCGAAAGTGCCACAGTGGAAACTTTATTAGTATTGGACGCCATTACAGGACAAAATGCCATTAACCAAGCCAGCCAGTTTATTGATGCGGCTGGTGCCACAGGTATTATACTCACAAAGCTGGACGGTACTGCAAAGGGTGGTGCTGCCATCGGAATTAAGGCAAAATTAGGGTTGCCGGTGCGGTATGTTGGTGTTGGCGAAGGCGTGGATGACCTGATGGAGTTTGACCCTGCCGCCTTTGTAGATGCTCTATTCAAAAGCGAGGTGTAACCATGCTGATTTGTGCAGCAACCAACAATGCCGGAAAACTAAAAGAATTGCGGCGTATTCTGGAAAAACAGGGCCACACTGTAAAAAGCCAGAAAGAATTGAACATTGCAATAGAGCCAGAGGAAACGGGCACTACCTTTGAGGAAAATGCAAAAATTAAAGCACAGGCAATCTGTGCTGCCAGCGGAATTGCTACTGTTGCAGATGATTCGGGACTAGCAGTAGATGGGCTGGATGGTGCCCCCGGTGTCTATTCTGCCCGCTATTGTGGAGTTCATGGAGATGATGAGGCAAACAATGATAAATTGATTGCTGACCTAGAGCAAGTGGAAGAAAGCAAACGCACAGCAAAATTTGTTTCTGCTGTTTGCTTCATGCTGCCAAATGGTAAATCTATCACTGTGTTGGGAGAATGTCCGGGCAAGGTGATTCGCCAGAGAAAAGGCACCAACGGTTTTGGCTATGACCCCCTTTTCGTGCCGGATTTTGTAGGTTGTGAAGATGGAAGCATCAAAGCCAACACCCAGCAGCTTACCTATGCACAGTTGGAGGATTGGCAAAAGGACGCCATCAGCCATCGTGGCAGAGCCATGGAAAAACTGGACAGAGCACTGTCGGATTTTTTGCAAACCGCTGAAAAATAATACAATCACAAAAAACATATACCCAAAAGGAGAACTATATCTATGCTGACAAGTAAGCAACGAGCCATTTTGCGTGCACAAGCCAACACCTTGACCCCTGTGTTTCAGGTGGGAAAGGGAGAGATTGACGAAACTCTTATCAAGTCCACTGCCGATTGTTTGGCAGCAAGGGAACTGATTAAAATGAAGGTTCTGGAAACCAGTATGTATAGTGCAAAAGAAGCTGCCAATATTTTGGCAGAGGAAACCGGTGCCGATGTGGTGCAGGTAATTGGCTCTAAGTTTGTGCTATATCTGCAAAAAAAGAAAGAATCTAAATTTGCAGACCTGCTAAAATAACTAGTTGGGGAGAGAGTGCCATGAAAATTTTACTGTATGGGGGCACATTTGACCCACCTCACAAGGGTCATTTGCATTTGTTGGAATCTGCCATGGAGTATCTTCAACCAGACAAAGTGGTTATTATGCCGGCAGGGGTTCCCCCTCACAAAAAAGCAAGTGCAACGCCCTCTTCCATTCGCCTTGCCATGTGCCGTTGTTTTGAAACACTGGGAAAACAGGTGCAGCTAAGCGACTGGGAGATTTCTCGCAAGGGAAAAAACTATACAGTAGATACCATTGGGCACCTGAGACAATGCTATCCCCATGGGAAAATTTATCTTTGCATCGGTGGGGATATGCTCACCAGCTTTACTGCTTGGAAGGATTGGCAAAGACTGTTGCGTTGGTGCACCTTGGTGGCATTGTGTCGGGATAGTGGACAGATGAAATCCTTTGAACAGGCAGCAGAGGCCCTTCGGTGCAAGGGTGCAAAAATTGTGGTGTTGCCAGTGTCGGTGGTGAAGCAGTCCTCCACCGACCTGCGCAGACAGTTGATAGCAGGAAATTCGGCAAAGAAATTGCTGCCAAAACAGGTGGCAGAGGTTGTGGAAAAATATGGGTTGTATCAACAGAAGGAGGGGAAAGTATGACAGAACAACAGGCAGAACAACTTGCAAAAGAAACCTTATCACCAAAGCGGTTGCAACATACTCTTAATGTGCGAGATGTAGCAGTGGAACTGGCAAAACAGTATGGAGCAGATGTTCACAAAGCGGCTGTGGCGGCTTTGCTCCATGACATTGCAAAAGAAATGACCAAAGAAGAAATGTTGCAGATTTTTAGCCACAATGCTATAATGGCATGTGACGCACCTCAAAAACCTTTTCCTGTGTGGCATGGATTTTGTGCAGCAATTTTGGCAAAAGTAAAATGGGGTGTGGAAGATGAGGAAATTTTGTCGGCCATTCGGTGTCACACCACCGGAAAACCGGGAATGACATTGCTGGATAAAATCATTTTTCTTGCAGATATGACCAGTGCCGAGCGCAACTATCCAGAGGTGGAATACCTGCGCAAGCTGGAACGACAGGACATTCATCTGGCAATGAGAACTGCAATGGAAATGAATATCCAATGGCTACAACAAAGCGGAAAGCCAGTGGATGAAACTTCACTCCAAACACTAGAGGACCTGCGGCATAACCAAAACAAAGGAGATTTGGTCCTATGAGAAATGACAACAACCGAGGCAATCCTCCCCGACGACAGGTAAACATTGACACAACTCGTGCTCACCGTGACCCAAGAAGACCTGTGCAAAGACCCTCTCAACCGGGAGAAATGAATGTTTCGGCGGCGTACCGTGCACCTCGCAGCAACCACCCTTACAGAGAAAGCAATCAGAACCATACAGCAGCTTCAAATGTATACAGGCGACCTGCTTCTCAAAACAGCCCCAAGCAAAAGCCACAAGCTGCACGAAAGCAGGCAGCCAAAAAACGCAAGAAAAAGGCAAAGCGCATTTTTACAACCATTTTGGTGTTGCTGGTGCTTACTCCGGTACTGGTGTTAGGAGGCGGATATTTTTATATCAACTATGTGCTTTCTGGTTCCAATGCGGGTTTGGGCGTACTGGATAGTCTAGTAAATACCCCAAAAGAGTATAAAGGTGATGTAGTAAACTTTTTGGTTTGCGGCATCGACTATGAAGAAGGTCGAACCCATGCCCTCACAGACATGATTATGTATGTGAATTTTGATGTGAAAAACAAAAAAATTAACATGCTGCAAATCCCCCGTGACACCTATGTGGGAGGCGACCTTGCTAACAATGGAAAAATAAACGGTGTAGCATCTAAAAATGGAGATACAAATATTTCTTTATTGGCCAACCAGATTTATAAAATGTTCAAGTTGCCCATTGACTACTATTTGACCATAGACATGGAGAGCTTGCGCAGTATTGTAGATACCTTTGGCGGCATTCAGGTATATGTACCCAGAGATATGGAGTTTGATGGTAGTAAGCTAAGTGCTGGTTACCAAACCATGAACGGTGCTGCCGCAGAGTTTTTTGTTCGCAACCGCCATGGCGATGGCTATGCCACAGGAGATTTTGCCCGTTTGGAAATGCAACGGTATTTCTATTCGGGCTTGTTCAACCAGTTGCGCACCATGACACCGAAAGATATTTTTAAGCTGTTCCCAGTATTTTTGACCTATATGAAAACCGATATGTCTGTAACCGATATGGCAAGTGTAGGTGTGTCTGCATTGCAGGTGCCCAGCCAAAACATTATGATGTGTCGTGTGCCGGAATATGCAGGTGCAGAACGATATAACAATCAGTCGGTGAATGTAGTGGCAGAACCCGAAACGGCAGACTTGCTCAACACCTACTTCCGCACCTATGGAGAGCCAGTGAGTGCAGAGGAATTTGACATCCCCCAATGGCCCGCAGCCGGTCAGCTTCATGATGCTGCCATCAGCTTTATGGGCGAGGTGGATGCAGAGGCTGGAATCACATCGGGAAATATTGAGGTATCAGACCAAGAGAGCAGTGCTCCCGCAGCGTAATAAAATAGAGAAACGAGGGTGCATGAAAAACAAGCGAGTGTGCACCCTTTTTCTGGATAAAGGAGAATGATTGATGGAAAGTTTAGAATTGGCTACCCATATCGCACGGATTTTGGATACCCGAAAAGCACAAGAAGTAAAAGTGCTAAAGGTAAGAGATTTGACCATCTTGACCGATTGCTTTGTCATTGCTAGTGGTAGCTCTAGCACACAGGTAAAGAGCTTGGCAGAAGATGTGGAATTCTTTTTAGAGCATGAAGGCATTCGTCCCCTGCGCACAGAAGGATATGACACCAAAAACTGGATTTTGCTGGATTATGGTGAGGTAATTGTTCATATTTTCTACCCACAAGCACGAGAGTTTTATGATTTGGAACATTTATGGGCCGATGCAGACCCTGTGGAGTTGGATTTCAGCAAGGATTTGGTGAAGTATAACAAATACCAATCTCCCCAGTATATTGCAGAGCTTCATAAAGAAAAAAAGGGATTGACTTGAGGTGACAGGAAAGTGAAATACGATTTTAAACAAACAGAAGAAAAATGGCAAAAAATTTGGGATGACAAAAAAACCTTTGCGGCAAAATTGGATACAACCAAACCGAAGTTTTATGCTTTGGTAGAGTTTCCGTATCCTTCCGGTCAGGGCCTTCATGTAGGACATCCCCGCAGCTATACCGCACTGGATATTGTTGCTCGTAAAAAGCGGCAATGTGGATACAATGTGCTGTATCCTATGGGATGGGATGCCTTTGGTTTGCCCACCGAGAACTTTGCCATGAAGAACCACATCCATCCTGAGGTGGTTACCAAAAATAACGTGGCTCGCTTTAAAAGCCAGCTGAAAAGTTTGGGACTTTCCTTTGACTGGGATAGAGAAATTAACACTACCGACCCCAATTACTACAAGTGGACACAATGGATTTTCTTGCAGATGTTCAAAAAAGGGTTGGCATACAAAAAGGAAATGAATGTAAACTGGTGCACCAGTTGTAAAGTGGTTTTGGCAAACGAAGAAGTTGTCAATGGTGTATGTGAACGCTGTGGCGGTGAGGTAGTACATAAGGTAAAAAGCCAGTGGATGCTGAAGATTACCGAGTATGCCGACCGTTTGATTGATGACTTGGACGGGCTGGACTTTATCGAGCGTGTTGCAACCCAACAGAAAAACTGGATTGGTCGCAGCCATGGCGCAGAGGTGAACTTTGGTTCCACTGCTGGAGATGACATTACAGTATACACCACTCGTCCTGACACCATGTTTGGTGCAACCTACATGGTTTTGGCACCAGAGCACAAGTTGGTAGAAAAATGGGCTTCTCTTATCCAGAATATGGACGAGGTTCGAGCATATCAGGATGCTGCTGCCCGCAAAAGCGACTTGGAGCGCACTGAACTGAACAAAGACAAAACCGGCGTGGAGTTAAAGGGTGTAAAAGGAATCAACCCTGCCAATGGCAAGGAAATTCCCATTTTCTTGTCGGATTATGTATTAGCTACTTATGGAACCGGTGCTATTATGGCTGTGCCTGCCCATGATACTCGTGACTATGAGTTTGCAAAGGCTTTCGGCACCGAGATTGTGGAAGTAGTTGCTGGTGGAGATATTGAAAAAGAGGCTTTCACCGACTGCGCTACTGGCACTTTGGTAAATAGTGGATTCCTCAACGGAAAATCCGTAGAGGAAGCAAAAGCTGCAATGATTGCATGGTTGGAGAAAGAGGGAAAAGGTCATGCAAAAGTAAACTTTAAGCTGCGTGACTGGGTATTTAGCCGTCAGCGGTACTGGGGCGAGCCTATCCCCATGATTCATTGTGAACAGTGTGGATGGGTGCCTGTACCTGAAAATGAATTGCCTTTGCGTTTGCCTGAAATTAGCGATTTTGAGCCGGGCGAGGGCGGAGAAAGTCCTCTGGCACGCCATACCGAGTGGGTGAACACTACCTGTCCTTGTTGTGGTGGTGCTGCAAAGAGAGAAACCGACACCATGCCTCAGTGGGCTGGTTCTAGCTGGTATTTCTTGCGGTATATGGACCCCACCTGTGACACCGCACCTGTAAGCAAGGAAGCTGTGGAATATTGGGGCCCTGTAGATTGGTATAATGGTGGTATGGAGCATACTACCTTGCACCTGCTGTACAGCCGCTTCTGGCATAAGTTCTTGTATGATATTGGTGTAGTACCCACCAAAGAGCCTTATGCAAAGCGTACCAGCCATGGTATGATTTTGGGCGAAAACGGCGAAAAGATGAGTAAGAGCCGTGGAAATGTGGTAAATCCCGATGATGTAATTGCAGAGTACGGAGCAGATACCCTGCGTATGTATGAAATGTTCATTGGTGATTTTGAAAAGGCAGCTCCATGGAATACCAGTTCCATCAAGGGATGCAAACGCTTTTTGGAGCGTGTATGGAACCTGAATGAAAAGCTGGTAGAGGGCGAGGGCATTCGCTCCGAGATGGAAGGCATTGTAAACCGCACCATCAAAAAGGTAAGCGAGGATATTGAATGCCTGAAGCACAACACTGCTATTGCTGCTATGATGAGTTTGCTGAACGAGTACGAGGCCAAAGGTGGCGCAACTCGTGACGAATACAAGGTATTGTTGCAACTCTTGAATCCCTTTGCACCTCACTTGACAGAGGAGGCATGGCAGCAACTGGGAATGGAGCAAGAACTGGCATATTATCCATGGCCCCAGTATGATGAGGCAAAATGTGTGGAAAGCACTGTAGAAATTGCCGTACAGGTAAACGGAAAGATAAAAGCTCGGTTGACTGTGGCTTCTGACATTTCGGCAGAAGATGCCATTGCTACTGCAAAGGCAGATGCCAATGTAGCGGCTGCTTTAGAGGGAAAAACAGTTGTAAAGGAAATTTACGTTCCGGGTAAACTGGTGAACTTGGCAGCAAAATAAGAATAAAAATTCCTTGTTCAGCCGATGAAAAAAGAGAATTTGGACAGAGCTGGCAAAAATTGAAAAAATAATCGAGGTAAGATGAAAAAGATTGTTGACAGGGCAGGTAAATTTGTAGTATAATGAGTTCCGTTGATTATCAACAGTGAATGGGCCTGCCGCCGAAACATTGTGGTTTTGGCTGTGAACGGGTCGGCTCCTACCTCATGTCAAGGGAGGGAACAAGATGTCGGAAATTCGTGTCAAAGAGAACGAGTCGCTGGAAAGTGCTCTGCGTCGCTTTAAGCGCTCCTGCGCCCGCAGCGGTGTGCTGGCCGAAGTGCGTAAGCGTGAGGCTTACGAGAAGCCTTCCGTTCGGCGCAAGAAAAAGTCCGAAGCTGCCCGTAAGCGCAAGTTTAAATAATTGTGTGCAATACGGAAAAGGTGCGTAAAAGGTGAGCTCTGCTATGCAGGGCTCACCTTTGATTTTTATTATGCAATATCTTTTGCAACAGATACACATTTCGTAAAAAGGGAGGATGCCATGCTTACACCGGAATATGTTTTTAAAGATATTACCCATATTACCCCAGCATTTTTGAAGGAAAAGCACATCAAAGCCCTGCTTTTGGATGTGGATAACACATTGACCACACACGGAAGCCAACACCTGCGCCAAGAAATTTCACAATGGCTGGAAACAATGAAGCAAGCAGGAATTCCACTGGCCATTGTGAGCAATAATACAAAAAAGCGTGTGGAGCCTTTTGCCAAAATGCTTGGTTTGGAATATGTTTCTTTGGGCTGCAAGCCTTGGCCCGGTGGGCTGCATCGTGCACGGAAAAAACTGGGGGTTTGCCGCCATGAAATTGCTTTAGTAGGCGACCAACTGTTTACCGACCGTTTAGCGGGATGGGCCTATGGGATTCCGGTGTTAGTGGTGGAGCCACTGGACAAAGATATTAGCAAAGGAATTTTGTTGCGCAGAAAATTGGAGAAACCATTTTTTGATAAATTCCATAAAAGGGGAGGAAAAATTTTATGAGTGTTTTGTTTGGCACTGCGGGAGAAAGCAACAGTTTTCGACAAATGGGGTATAAAACTGGAAGCCAAATTCCTGCATATATCAAACAAATGGGCCTAGATGCCTTTGAGTATCAATGTGGTAGGGGGGTAAGGCTGAATGAAGAAACAGCTTCCTCTATTTGCAAGCAAGCCCAACTTCATGAAATTGTATATTCCCTTCATGCACCTTATTATATCTCTATGAGTAGCATGGAGGAAGAAAAGCGGCTGAAATCGGTGGAGTATATGTTGCAAAGTGCAAAGGCCATCACCATGCTTGGAGGCAATCGAGTGGTATTTCATTCCGGTAGCTGCGGCAAGCAAAGCCGAGAGGTAGCCTTGCAGAAGGCCATAGATACCATGAAACGCATGGTGGAGGCAGTGGACGCTGCCGGATTTTCCCATGTGGTCTTATGCCCCGAAACCATGGGAAAGGTGGGGCAACTGGGCACATTAGAAGAGGTGCTTGAACTTTGCAAAGTGGACAACCGCATTACTCCCTGCATTGATTTTGGCCATTTGAACGCCCGCACCCAAGGTGGATTTTCTACCAAAAAGCAGATGGCAGAAATTTTGGATAAAATGGCAGAGAGCCTACAAGACGAACGGGCAAGCCGATTCCATGCCCATTTCAGCATGATACAATACACTGCTGGTGGGGAAAAGTGTCATATGACTTTTGCTGATGGAAAGCAATGGGGCCCGGATTTTGAGCCCTTGATGGAACTGCTGTATGAAAGAGGGCTGTCACCAGTGATTATTTGCGAATCCGCAGGAACACAGGCAGAAGATTCTGCCACCATGAAAGCATATTATACCAACCTAAAGGGATGATTTTGCTTTAAACAACAAAAGGATTGCAAGACAAGGTGCTTTTGATAGGACAAACCCCTTGAAAAATCCTGTCGTATCGGGTACAATAGATAGTAGTTGTGATTACACAGTATCAACTTTTACAAATTGGAGGATTTCTTATATGATAACTGCAGGCGATTTTCGCAATGGTGTAACTTTTGAGGAGGACGGAAAGGTTCTTCAGGTTGTGGAGTTTCAGCATGTAAAGCCCGGTAAAGGTGCTGCTTTTGTTCGCACCAAGACCAAGAATGTTATCACCGGTGCTGTAACTGAAACCAGCTATAACCCCAGCGCAAAGTTCCCCACTGCCTTCATCGAGCGTCGTGAGATGCAGTACAGCTACAACGATGGCGATTTGTACTACTTCATGGACACTGAAACCTATGAGCAGGTACCAATTAACCAGAAGGATTTGGGCGATTCCTTCAAGTTTGTGAAGGAGAATGAGGTTGTTAAGGTTCTCAGCTACAAGGGCAATGTATTTGGTGTAGAGGCTCCCAACTTTGTTATTTTGGAAGTTACCCAGACCGAGCCCGGTGTAAAGGGCAACACTGCTACCAACACTTTGAAACCCGCTGTTCTGGAAACCGGCGCAGAGATTCGTGTACCCCTGTTTATCAACGAGGGTGACAAAATCCGCATTGATACCCGTACTGGCGAGTACATGGAGCGCGCTTAACATAACGCAGCCCCTGTGTGCTTTTTATTGAAAAAGGAGGGCGAATGGTATGAACCTGACAGAAAAAACTGCTTATTTGAAAGGGCTGGCAGAAGGTCTTGATATTGACACTTCTAGCAAAGAGGGCAAGTTGCTAAAGGCGATTGTAGAATTGCTGGATGAGGTAACTGCTGCTGTAACCACCTTGGACGAGGACGTTGACCAGATTTATGAAGAGTTAGACGCCATGGACGAGGACATGGACGACTTGGAAGAGTATGTCTTTGGTGATGAGGAAGATGAGGACGAGGATGACCTTGACGAAGAAAACGACGAGGACAGCTTGTACTACGAAATCACCTGCCCCAAATGTGGAGAAACTGTTTGTGTAGACGAGGATACCCTCACCAGCGAGGATTTGGCTTGCCCCAACTGTGGCACCGAATTTGAAGTAGAGTTTGAGGAAGACTGTGGCGGCGAGTGCTGCGACGGTTGCTCTAGCTGTTCTACTGAGGAATAATTAGATTTGCTTTCCAAAAGGCTGTTGCTTAATGAAGTGACAGCCTTTTTCTTGAAAAATTTATATGGGGGCTAGACGAAACTATACCTTTTTGGTATAATAAAAATGTGTATTGTACAAAGGAAACTGCCTTTTGGGGTAAGCTTCCACAAAACAAAAACTGTAACAATCATGGTTGCAGCGAAAGAAAGAGAGTGTATCATGTTATGAATTATGTTCGCAAAATTCGTGAGGATTTGTATTGGGTAGGCGGAAATGACCGCCGTATTGCATTGTTTGAAAATGCATATCCGGTTCCTTCCGGTATGGCATACAACTCCTACTTGCTGCTGGATGACAAAAATGTTTTGTTTGACACCACTGATAGAGCAGTGAGCGAGAACTATCAAAAAAATGTAGCTTCTGTTTTGAATGGTAAACCTTTGGATTACTTGGTTGTACATCACATGGAACCCGACCACTGCTGGGCTGTTGGTGAAATGATGGAATACTATCCCCAGATGAAAGTGGTTTGCACCGCTGCTGCTATGAAAATGATTGGTCAATTCTTTGATGTAGAGAATCTAAAAGACCGTGTTATGATTGTGGCAGAAGGGGACACCTTGAATACTGGACACCATGAATTGACCTTTGTAACTGCTCCCATGGTACACTGGCCTGAAGTAATGGTGACCTATGATGCTACCACAAAGACACTGTTTTCTGCCGATGCTTTTGGCTCTTTCGGTGCTATCAATGGCAATCTGTATGCCGACGAGGTAGACTATGAAAAAGATTGGCTGGAAAATTCTCGCCGCTATTATGCCAATATTGTAGGTAAATATGGCGTTCAGGTACAGGCTTTGTTGAAAAAGGCTGCTGGCTTGGATATTCAACTGGTATGCCCCTTGCATGGTTTGCTGTGGAGAGAAAATATCGGCTGGTTGGTAGAGAAATACAACTTGTGGAGCACCTACACTCCAGAAGAAAAGGGCGTAGTAATTGCCTATGCTTCCATCTATGGCAACACCGAAACTGCTGCTAACATGCTGGCAGGTATGTTGGCAGAGCGTGGAGTTCGCAATGTACAGGTATTTGATGTATCTGCAACTCATGATTCCTACATTTTGTCTGCTGCCTTCCGTTTCAGCCATTTGGTTTTTGCTTCTATCACCTACAACAACGGAATTTTCACCAATATGGAAAACTTGCTGCACCATATTGCTGCCCATAACCTGCAAAACCGTACAGTGGGCTTTATTGAAAATGGTACATGGGCTCCCACCAGTGGAAAGCAAATGCGCCAGATTATTGAGCCTTTGAAGAACATGACCATTTTGGAGCAGATGCCCAGCCTGAAATCTGCTGTAAAAGAGGAGCAATATCAGCAACTGGAAGCAATGGCAGATGCTATTGTGGCAGGCATGTAATATAAATTGCTTTTGTATATTTTGGTTTGACAACAGCCTTTTGGATGCAATGTGTATCCAGAGGGCTGTTTTTTATGAAATTCTTTTAAAGGCAATGGAAATGTAGTATAATACCAATATGTTTGAAAAAACACAGAGAAACAATGCCAAAGCTTTTTGGAGGATATAAAATTTATGTGTGGAATTGCAGGATTTGCAGAAAAAAACAACGCAGACAAGGAAACTTTGGAAAAAATGATGGATGCCATTATCCATAGAGGTCCAGATGGTAGTGGCGAATATGTGGATGATACCGTTGCTTTGGGACATCGTCGGCTTTCTATTATTGATTTAGAGGGTGGCAAACAACCTATGGAAAATGAAGATGGTACAATCGTATGTATCTTTAATGGAGAAATTTACAACTACCAGCCATTGCGCCAGCAACTGCAAGAGCAAGGGCATGTTTTTTCTACCCATTCGGATACAGAGGTTTTGCTCCATGGTTATGAAGAATGGGGAGAGGGAATGCTGAACAAATTACGGGGAATGTTTAGCTTTGCCATTTGGGACAAAAAAGAACAAACCCTATTTTGTGCAAGGGATTTTTTTGGAATTAAACCTTTTTACTATTACGAAAAGGATGGTCTTTTACTGTTTGGCAGTGAGATAAAAAGCTTTTTGCAACATCCCAAATTTGAAAAAAAGTTGAATCGCAGCCAGTTGGAACTGTATTTGACCTTCCAATATTCTCCCGGAGAAAATACCTTTTTTGAGGGTGTAAAAAAATTGTTGCCTGCCCATTGCCTTACTTGGAAAGATGGAAAAGTAAGCATTCGCCGCTATTGGCAGCCAGAGTTTGAACCCCAACAAGGAAAAAACTTGGAACAATGGGAAACAGAAATTGAAAATGCTATGAAGGACTCTGTTGCTGCTCATAAAATTAGTGATGTGGAAGTGGGCAGCTTTTTGTCCTCTGGGGTGGATTCCAGCTATATGGCTTGTCTTGCAAAGGTGGACAAGACCTTTACTGTGGGATTTGCCAACAAGCAATATGATGAAACCAGGTATGCCCAAGAGTTTAGCCAACACATTGGTGTAAAAAATACCGCCTATCGCATTACCCCAGAGGAATACTGGGAGAATCTTTCTAAAATTCAATATCACATGGATGAACCTCTGGCAGATGCTGCAAGTGTCGCCCTGTATTTTGTAAATAGAGAAGCTGCAAAACAGGTGAAAGTTTGCCTGTCTGGTGAAGGTGCTGATGAATTTTTCGGCGGCTATAATATTTACAAAGAACCCTTCACAGTATCATGGTATGATAAAATCCCTCTGCCCATTCGTCGGGGCATTGGTGCCATTGCTGAAATGCTGCCGCCTATTCATGGAGTTAACTTTTTGGTTCGCCGCAGCCGTCCGCTGTCAGAGCGATATATCGGAAATACCAATCTATTTACAGAACGGCAAAAGAAAAAGTTGTTAAAGCAATATTCCGGCAAGGTAAAACCTGTGGACTTGGCAAAGCCCTATTTCAACCATCCTTCCAATGGGGATGCAGTGACCCGCATGCAATACACAGACCTGCATTTGTGGATGGTAGGAGATATTTTGCTAAAGGCTGACAAAATGAGCATGGCAAACAGTTTGGAATTGCGTGTACCTTTCTTAGACAAGGAAGTATTTGAGGTAGCAAGAAAAATCCCCACAGAGTTCAGAGCCAACCGAGAAAATACAAAAATTGCTATGCGTGGAGCCGCCCTGCGCAGTATCCCCCAAAAGACTGCTGACAAGAAAAAACTAGGCTTTCCGGTGCCTGTTCGCGCATGGCTGCGAGAGGAACAGTATGCCGGTGTTGTGAGAAAGTTTTTCCAAAGCCCACAGGCAGAGGAGTTTTTTGACACTGCTGCCCTTGAAAAAATGCTGTCTGACCATATTTCTGGAAAGCGGGATAATTGGCGACAAATTTGGTGCGTGTTTATGTTTTTGGTATGGTACAATGAATACTTTGTAAAGCGTTGAAAAATGGAGTGAGTATGATGCAGTTAAAACAGCTTTTGGTAGATGTAAAGCATACCGTAGTGCAAGGAAATGAAGAAATAGAAGTAAGCGATATTGTGTATGATACCCGAAAGATTGTGCCAGGATGTGTCTTTGTGTGTATTGTGGGAACCCAACGAGATAGCCACGATTTGGCAGCGCAAGCTGTGGAATTGGGAGCAGTGGCGTTGATAATTGACCACGAGATTCCACTACCTGCCAATACTACTGTAATACAGGTAGATTTTACTCGTTTGGCAATGGCGAATATGTCTGCTGCATATTTTGGTTACCCTGCAAAAAAAATGACTGTGGTAGGAGTTACAGGAACCAAGGGAAAAACTACCACAACCCACATGATTAAAACTGTATTGGAGGCAGATGGGCGAAAAGTTGGGCTGATTGGAACCAACGGCATTACCATTGGTGACCAACACACCGAAACTGCTAACACAACCCCTGAAAGTTATGAACTGCAAAAAGCCTTTGCCAATATGGTGAAAGCAGGGTGTGACACGGTGTTGATGGAGGTATCCAGTCAAGGACTGATGATGGAGCGAGTGGGGGGGATTTTGTTTGATGTGGGGGTATTTACCAACATTAGTCCTGACCACATCGGCCCCGGAGAGCATCCAGATTTTGCCCACTATCTACATTGCAAAGGGTTGTTGTTCCAACGGTGCAAACAAGGAGTAGTAAATGCAGATGATGACCATGTAGAGGAATTGCTACAAGGGCACACCTGTGAAATTACCACTTTCGGCTTTGGAAAAAATGCCGATTATCGAACAGATACCTATGAATTGGTGCAAACCAAGAATTTTTTGGGAGCAAAGTTCCATATCTCCGGTGCAGAAAATCTGGATGTAAGAGTAAATATGCCCGGAAAATTTAGTGTATACAACGCCCTGTGTGCTGTGGCGGTAGCTCGTGTGTTGGGAGTGTCCCATGAGGCAATACAAGGAGCATTGGAGCGAGTGAATGTAAAAGGTCGTGCAGAGATGGTACCCATCAGCGACGATTTTACTATCTTGATTGACTATGCTCACAATGAGCTTTCCATGGAAAGCCTATTGAATACCTTAAAAGCCTACCACCCAAAGCGTATGGTTTGTATTTTTGGTTGTGGCGGAAACCGCAGCAAACTTCGCCGCTATGCCATGGGCGAATGTGCCGCCAAAATGGCGGATTTTACGATTTTGACAGAGGATAACAACCGCTTTGAAAAGGTAGAAGACATTATTTCGGATATTAAAGTAGGGATGGCAAAGGGCAATCCCAATGCCCAATATGTAGAGATTCCTGACCGATTGGATGCCATTCACTATGCCATTGACCATGCACAAAAAGGAGATTTGATTGCTCTCATTGGAAAAGGTCATGAAAGCTATCGTGACCGCATGGGCGAAAAAACGCCTTTCTTAGAGCGTGAACTGATTGAGGAATATGCAAGAGAAAAAGGAATGATAAAATAGGAGAATACAACAAATGATATCCTTTGAAACAGATATCCCTGACAAAGAATTGTTGGAATTGATGGAACTGGGCAATGAAATGGGTTTTGACCCACTGGCCTCCATGGAATCAGAGGAATACTTTCTAAAGCTGTTGGAGAAATATGCACCTTTGGGTGAAGAAAAAATGCAGGCAGTAAGAAAAGAAATAGAAAAAGACTTTTTGACCTTTGATAAACCACCACAATGGATACAAGGTTCTGAATGGCCCTTTTTTAACGGAAAACCCATGTATTTTGCAGGGCAGTTGGATACAACAAACAACAAAAAATCTATGCCTTATGGACTATGCTTTTATGTCTTTTGGGATAAAGAAACTGGAACAATAGAAACCATTGCCCAGTGTGACTGAAATAACTGTACATAAATCAAAGAAAGAAGATGTGATACGATGCAAGATGTAGTTCATCTGCCCCATAACTTGAAGGCTTCGGTTTTGATTGAAGAAAAAATCAAAGAAAATGGTGGAACTGTCATTGTACATACACTTACAGGAAAGCCATGTAAAATATTTGGCAAAAAAGGTGGCAAATTTACCAGTGATAAGTTAGCTATGGACTACTTGTACCGTTACGAAGTTTTTGATGTTATTTCGCAACTCTTGTTATCTAATCATGGGAAAGCACTAAAAGGCAATGGAAGAAACTATAAGTTGGGAGAAGCAGAATGCAACGAAAATACGGTAGTTGGTGCCATAGGTAAATATTATTTTAAAAGGTCAAATGGTGATTCTGTCTATGACCCAGTGTTTTTGTTGGCTGCTATTATGGAATGGGCAGGTATTATAAAAAATGAACGAGGCAAAATCAGTTTTTCTCCAACCTATAGAGCAAAATTATTTGAACGTGGTATCGTAATCTCATAGTAGAAACAGGGATGCCCCGACGGTGAGAACCAGTCGGGGCATCCCTGTTTCTATTAGATATAAAAGTTTTCGACCACCTTTTTCAAAAGGTGGAAAAATAAAAAATTAGCTGCGCAGAACTACGCCAATTTCCTCCAGATTTTTCAAAATCTTCTTTACTGCATTGTCACACTCTTCATCGGTAAGAGTACGGTCGGAGGCACGCAGTACCAAATTATAGGCAAGACTCTTTTTGCCCTGCTCAATCTTATCACCAGTGTATACATCAAACAGGCTGAGGCTTTCCAAAATTTTGCCTGCGCCCTTCTCAATCCGTGCGGCAATTTCGGAAGCAGCCACATCCATATTTGCAACCAGTGCGAGGTCACGGGTAGAGGCGGGATGCTTGGGCAAGGGCTGGAACTGTGCAGTGCCACCACGATTCTCAAAGAGAGCATCCAGAGAAATATCTGCTGCCACTACACGAGGTTTAATGCCATAGTTGGCAAGAACAGAAGGATGAATTTCACCGATGGTTGCCAGATGAATTTCTCCCACAAGATTGCGCTTTTGGTCATATACAGGCAGATAAATGTCAGCGGTGCGGCCGGGATGCCATGTGTTTCCAGTGGTGTTGCGGCGAATTTGCCAGCCAGTAATGCCAGCAGTAGACAAAAGCTGTTCTACCACACCTTTGACTGCTAAGTAATCCCAGTTGGAACCGTAAGCAGCCAAAACCACTTTTTCAGATTCAATAGGCAGCTTTTCAGGGTCTTGGTTGGGAGTGTACTCAGTAGCATATTCAAATACAGGACACTCGGCAGCACGAGCATTGTAATTCCGTGCAACAACATCCAATACACTGGGAAGGGCTGTAGTTCTCATAATAGAGGTGTCCTCTCCCAAAGGATTGGAAATTACTACAGCATTGCGCAGGGGATGATTTTCGGGAAGGCAAATCATATCAAAGGCTTTGCGAGAATAGAAACTAAAGGTTTCACACTCATAGAAGCCATAGCCCACCAAAGAATTCATCATTTTTTCGGTGAAAATTTGGCGAGGAGTGGGGCGGGCCTCTGCTACACCACGCATAACGGTAGAGGGCATTTTGTTGTATCCTACAAAGCGTGCAATTTCCTCGGCGATGTCGCAATCACGCTCCATATCCCAGCGGTTGGAAGGAATGACTACCTCATCCCCATCCATTTGGAAGTTGAGAGGCAACAAAATTTCTACCATTTCCTCTTTGGTTAGATTGGTGCCCAGTAGCTTGTTGATAACAGCAGGACGCAACAAAATGCGGCGTTCCTCTCGTTTGTGTGTCCATACATCCACAACACCATTGACCACATCACCAGCATCCAGCAACTGAACCAACTCCAAAGCACGTTGCAAGCAGGTCAAACAGCCGTTGGGGTCTAAGCCCTTTTCGTAACGACCAGAGGCCTCGGTACGCATACCCAGTTTTTTAGCGGTGGTACGAACAGAAGGACCATTGAACATTGCACTTTCAAATACAATGGTGGTGGTATCTTCATATACACCGGAAAATTCTCCGCCCATTACACCAGCCACAGCAATGGGGCCTTTTTGGTCAGCGATAATCAGCATTTCCTCCGAAAGGGTGCGGTCTACCCCATCTAGTGTTTGAATTTCTTCCCCGGCTTTGGCGTTGCGTACAATAATTTCTCCGCCATTCACATAGCGATAATCAAAGCAGTGCATGGGTTGGCCATACTCCAACATTACATAGTTGGTAATATCAACAAGGTTGTTGATGGGGCGAACACCACACATACGCAAACGCTCACGCATCCAGCGGGGGCTGGGCTTTACACGAACATTTTCTACTACGGCACCTACATAGCGATAGCAAAGGTCGGGGTTTTCAATGCGAACCTTCAGCAGAGAATTTACATCCCCATGACCAGCCTTTACTTCAGGAGTATGGTCTACAAAAGGAACCCCAAAGGTGGCGGCGGTTTCCCGTGCCAAGCCACGAACACTTAAACAGTCGGGACGGTTGGGGGTGATTTCAAACTCCACGCTTACATCATCCATACCTAGTGCTTGTACAGCAGGAGTACCGGGAGCTACTTCCTCATCCAATACCAATATGCCATCTTCCACAGCGTTGGGAAAATCGTTGATGGTCAACCCCAACTCGGACAGGCTGCACAGCATACCATTGGATTCTACACCACGAAGTTTGCCTTTGCGAATTTCTTTGCCGCCGGGCAACAGGCTTTTGTGCAAAGCGGCGGGAACCAAATCGCCAACTTTGAGGTTGTTGGCACCAGTAACAATTTGAACAGGTTCCCCTTGCCCAATGTCAATTTGTGTAATTACCATATGGTCGGAGTCGGGATGGGGAACAATGGACAGCACCTTTCCAACAACTACATTTTTGATGGAATCTGCCTCGGATTCATAGGTCTCTACCTTGCTGCCAGACATGGTCATACGCTCGGCATATTCACGAGGGGTGCAGTCGAATTTAGCGAATTCTTTCGCCCAGTTTAAAGGCATTTTCATAACAAAACTGCTCCTAACTAATTTTATTTGAATTGGCGCAGGAAGCGCAGGTCGTTCTCATACAAAAGACGCATATCATCAATGCCGTATCGCATCATGGTAATGCGTTCCAAACCAATGCCAAAGGCATAACCAGAGTAAACTTCTGGGTCAATGCCGCAATTTTCCAGCACTTTGGGGTGAACCATGCCACAGCCCAAAATTTCAATCCAGCCTTCGCCTTTGCACATGCTGCATCCTTTGCCGCCACACTTAAAGCAACTCATATCCATCTCGGCAGAAGGCTCGGTGTAGGGGAAGTGATGGGGGCGGAAGCGTACTTTGGTATCTTCGCCATAGAGCTTTTTGATAAATACCTCTAAGGTACCTTTCAGGTCACTAAAGGTAATATCTTTGTCAACTACAAGTCCCTCAATCTGGTGAAAGATGGGGCTATGGGTGGCATCTACTGCATCGCTGCGGTATACACGGCCGGGGCAGATAATGCGGATGGGGGGCTTTTGTGCCTCCATGGTGCGAATCTGCATAGGGCTGGTTTGGGTGCGCAGCAACATATTTTCTGTGATGTAAAAAGTATCCTGTGTATCTCGTGCAGGATGGCTTTTAGGCATGTTGAGCATTTCAAAATTGTAGTGGTCGTACTCAATTTCGGGGCCAGAAACAACATCAAAGCCCATGCCCAAAAAGATTTGTTTCAGCTCGCCTAGTACCTGCTCAAAGGGATGGCGCATTCCTTGGGCGGGACGGTTGCCGGGTAGAGTAACGTCAATAGTTTCTGCCTCTAAACGCTTTTCCAAAGCAGCGTTGGCAAGCTGTTTTGTACGCTGGGCGATATGCTCGGTGATTTGCTCCCGAATTTCGTTGGCAAGTGCGCCTACTACAGGACGCTCCTCGGCAGACAATTTGCCCATTTGCTTTAGGATGGCAGTGAGCTCGCCTTTTTTGCCTAAAAAGCGTACACGCAGTTCATCTACAACTCGCTCATCGGCAGCGGCGGCAATCAGTTCGTCGGCAGTGCGGCGAATGGTTTCCAAAGCCTGTTTCATTGCTGGATTCTCCTTCTGTTTGTATCTTTGTGCCCAATAAACCAAAACAGTGGGCGGCATTTGGGCACAAAAAACGCTCCGCCCCTGTTGACAGGGACGAAGCGTTGTAACAATCAAAACTCCGCGGTACCACCCATATTTTTGCTGCAAAGAGCAAACACTCTCTTTTTCGATAACGGGAAAAACCGTCGCAGCCTACAAAACAATCTATGTTCTTCAGCCTTGCCGCTCGGGAGTGAACTTCGGCCTCTTTGTTCTGCTGGCACACTTGCAGCCAAGGTGCGCCTCTCTGAAAACAGAAAGCGGTGGGGCTTACTCTCTCCGTCTGTGCGTTTAAACGGGAACATTATAGCACTTTTTTTAATAAATTGCAATCACTAAGTTTTGTGGTGAAAAATTTTTATTTCCATGGTTTAATGAACGGCAAAACGGAACACACTATAGGCAAGAGAAAGGAAAACAAAGCGGAAAGGAGAAAACAATCATGCGAGAAGTGAAACGTGGAGAAGTTTTTTATGCGGATTTAAGCCCAGTGGTGGGAAGTGAACAGGGGGGGATTCGTCCGGTACTTATTGTACAAAACGATGTAGGCAACAAATTTAGTCCCACAGTGATTGCCGCTGCCATTACCTCAAAGCAGGACAAAAATGACTTGCCCACACACATTGGAATTCGTGCAGAACAATGTGGATTGGCAAAGGATAGTGTAGTGTTGTTGGAACAAATTCGCACATTGGACAAGCGTAGACTAAAAGAGCGAACTGGTAAAATCTCTCCAGAAGACCAAAGCAGAATTGACCATGCATTAAATGTCAGTTTTGGGCTTACTACCAACTGATTATTTGCATATTGTTGCTTCTATCCACATACAAATTCCCTAGAGGTGATGGGATGGAATATGCAATCATGCTTTCTGTAATGGCAGGACTTGCCACCGGAGTGGGTGGTATGGTTGTGTTGATGGTGCCTAAAATAGGCAATAGAAGTCTTGGGGTGAGCATGGGATTTGCTGCGGGAGTTATGTTGACTGTGGCACTGGCGGATATGCTGCCCCATGTGACAGAGGAATATCAACAGTGGATGCCAAAGGGAAAAGCAGGAATAGCCGCCGCAAGCTTGTGTGTTGTTGGCATTGTGGCGGCTTTGGCTTTGCAAAGACTTTTGCCTGACCCACAGCTATTATTGCATGGGGGGCAAAGGTGTACAGATGTGGCAAAGACTGCCCTTGTAGTAGCAGTGGCACTGGCTGCCCACAATTTGCCCGAAGGAATGTTGACCCTTTTGGGAGGGATGGAAAACCCTGCCTTTGGTTTGCGGATGGCTTTGGCTGTGGCACTGCACAACATTCCCGAAGGGATTGCTGTCAGTGTACCCATGGCATACGCCTTACATAGCAAATGGAAAGGGGCAGGTTGGGCCTTTATCAGCGGATTGGCGGAGCCTATGGGAGCCATTTTAACTTTGCTTGTATTTCGTGGGGTGCTCAATCAAGGAATTATCAACGGTTCCATTGCTTTTGTAGCAGGCATTATGTCCGGTGTATCTGCTGGTGAATTATTGCCCGGAGGAATGGATTCCGGTGGGAAAAATGCTGCCATCATAGGGTTTGCTTTGGGATGTGGTGTAATGCTGATAGGAATTTCAGTTTTAGAATAAGAAACTATAGTAGAAAATAAAAAATTTCTTTTTGTGCCAATTTGTGCTATGATAACCCCAAACATCTAGAGGAAAAGGGGAAACCATATGATTTATGGCATTGGTGTGGATAGTTGCAGTATTAGCCGCATAAAAGAAAAAATACAAAAGGAACATTTTGTACAGCGTGTATTTGGGGAAGAAGAAAGAAGTTTGTTTGCTGGAAAGGGAAAGCATATTGCTGAAACCGCCGCAGGGAATTTTGCTGCAAAGGAAGCGTTTTTGAAAGCGGTGGGTACAGGTCTGGGAGGGTTTGCACTGGCAGAATTGCAGGCAATTCGCAAAGAAAGTGGTGCTCCCCAATATCTGTTTTCTGGAAAAGCGGAACAATTTATACAAGAAAAAGGCTTGACAGTTCACCTTTCTATTACCCATGAAGGGGATATTGCCACAGCATTTTGTATTTTGGAATATAGAGAACAATAAAACAACGCCTTTGGTGTAGAGAAATTGACTGCACCAAAGGCGTTGTTGATTTTATAGAGTGTTTAAAAGATTTGTTTCCAATACAAAACAGCAGAAAGGGCAATGATTCCAAGGGTAGCTGCCCAACAAAGGAATAAAAGCAGGCTCATGTTTTCCTTTAGCATTCCCCAAGCGGTGGGACGGTTGCTTTTTCTTTTTCTCATGCAAAGTAACTCCTAATATAAAAAATCTGAAACATTACACCTCTGCTATAACAGCAGAAACCCAACGAAAGCGGCGATACTCTCCCCGAAAGGTTTCAAAAAGTCCACAAGCCTTATCTATGATACAAACTAGAATTGCCTCTCGGCATAAAGGTGGAAGGGGAACAAGGGGGAACATATGCCGTTGGATGATGTTCTCTTCCTTTGGTGATAGGTTACAGCATTGCTGTGCATTGCGCAAGGCAATGAAGGGGTGGCGAAAACCGTGAAACTTAGCACCATGGGGCAGATGCCAATCATAGAGAAAATAGTCGTGAAGCAGTGCCCCTCGAAGGAGTTCGGTTTCTGAAACAGAGAGATGAAGGAAACGGGCCAGACGCAAGCTATACCATGCCACAGCAAGACTATGCACCAAGCAACTGGTATTACCATGTTGTACAAAACCATGACTAACAGAAATCTGGGTAGACTCCAGCAAGAGCCGGAATTCTCTGTGTAATAACATACGGTCATTTTTTGCGGTGTTAGACAACAAGACACTTCCTTTCCCAATCGGTTTTTCTAGTATTATTATAGAACAAATTTGAAAAAAACACAAACACAAGTGGAAAATTTGAGGGGAGATGAATATTTTTTGCATTTTTTGTATAAACGCCATTGGAAATGTAAAAAATTACAAAAGGCTTATTATTGCAAAAAGGCAAAAGCAAAAAGTTGGGGATTTTTCTGAATTTTTTGGGGATTTCCTGTTGACATCTACAAAAAATCCGTGTACAATGTAATCGTTGTGCCAGAGGTACAGCAAAACAAAGAAAATGAAAGGAGGAAGATCATGCCAACATTCAACCAGCTTGTACGCAAAGGCCGTGAGGTTTTGGTAAAGAAGAGCACTGCTCCCGCATTGCAGAAGAGCTATAACTCTTTGGACAAAAGCTACAGCGATATGAACAGCCCCCAAAAGCGTGGTGTTTGCACTGCTGTACGTACCATGACTCCTAAAAAGCCTAACTCTGCTCTGCGTAAGGTAGCCCGTGTTAAGCTCACAAATGGTATCGAGGTAACTTCTTACATCCCCGGTATCGGCCACAACTTACAGGAGCACAGCGTTGTATTGATTCGTGGCGGACGTGTTAAAGACCTTCCCGGTGTTCGTTACCACATTATCCGTGGTACTTTGGATACTCAGGGTGTTGCTAACCGTAACCAAGCCCGTTCCAAGTACGGCGCAAAGCGTCCTAAGGCCGGTGCTGCAAAGAAGTAATTAAGTGATACCCCGCCAAAAAAGGCTTTTTATATATAGGGCCTCGTTTGGCACGACGGGAGTTTTATTACTTTCGAGTACCGATGATATCATTCTGTGAAGGAGGGAAGAGAGATGCCCAGAAGAGGTAATATTGCAAAACGTGACGTTTTGGCCGATCCAGTTTACAACAGCAAGATGGTCACTCGTCTGATTAACAGCGTTATGTATGACGGTAAGAAGGGTGTTGCCCAGAAAATCGTTTATGACGCATTCGAAATTGTAAAGGAAAAGTCTGGCACCGAACCCATGGAGATGTTCGAGAAAGCTTTGGAGAACATCATGCCCCTGTTGGAGGTTAAGGCTCGCCGTGTAGGTGGTTCTACCTATCAGGTTCCCATGGAGGTTCGCCCCGAGCGTCGTGAGACCTTGGGTCTGCGCTGGCTTACTGCCTACTCTCGCAAGCGCAGCGAGCGCACCATGTGTGAGCGTTTGGCTGCTGAAATCATGGACGCATGCAACAACCAAGGCAGCGCTGTGAAGAAGCGTGAGGAAGTTCACAAGATGGCTGAGGCAAACAAGGCCTTTGCTCACTATCGCTATTGATTTAGTGTCTTGATTTAGGAGGTACCGTATGCCAAGAGACGTTTCTCTGGAAAAAACCAGAAACATCGGCATTATGGCACACATTGACGCTGGTAAAACTACCACCACCGAGCGTATCCTGTTCTATACTGGTGTTAACCATAAGATGGGTGAAACTCATGACGGTGGCGCAACCATGGACTGGATGGAGCAGGAGCAGGAGCGTGGTATCACCATTACTTCTGCTGCTACCACCTGTTATTGGACTCACAGCGATTACCAGAACAATGCTGCCCTTGCCAAGAAGAACAGACACCGTATCAATATCATCGACACCCCCGGCCACGTTGACTTTACCGTTGAGGTAGAGCGTTCTCTGCGTGTTTTGGACGGTTCTGTAACCGTTTTGTGCGCAAAGGGCGGCGTTGAGCCTCAGTCTGAAACCGTTTGGCATCAGGCTAACAAGTACCGTGTTCCCCGTATGGCTTATGTAAATAAGATGGACATTATGGGTGCGGACTTCTACCGGGTTGTTTCGATGATGCGCGAGCGTCTGAAATGTAATGCTATTCCCATCCAGTTGCCCATCGGCAAGGAAGATACCTTCAAAGGTATTATCGACCTGATTGAGATGAAGGCAGACGTCTACTATGACGACCTGGGTAAGGATGTTCGCGTGGAGGAAATTCCCGAGGACATGCTGGAACTGGCTGAAAAGTATCGTGGAGAGATGATTGAAGCGATTGCCGAAGGCGATGAAGAGCTGATGATGAAATATTTGGACGGCGAAGAGCTGACCAAAGAAGAAATCAAAAAGGCTCTGCGCAAAGAGACCATCGAAAATACCATCGTTCCCGTTACCTGCGGTACTTCTTACCGCAACAAAGGTGTTCAGAAGTTGCTGGATGCTATCGTTGATTATATGCCTGCTCCCACTGACGTTGAGGCTATTAAGGGCATAAATCCCGATACTGGTGAAGAGGAGACCCGTGAGTCTTCTGACACTGCTCCTTTTGCAGCTTTGGCATTTAAGATTGCTACCGACCCATTCGTTGGTAAGTTGTGCTTCTTCCGCGTATATTCTGGTATCGCAAAAGCTGGCACTACCTATTACAACTCTGTAAAGGATTCCAACGAGCGTGTAGGTCGTATTTTGCAGATGCACGCAAACCATCGTCAGGACATCGAGGAGTGTTATGCAGGTGATATCGCTGCTGCTGTTGGTGTGAAGAACACTACCACCGGTGATACCCTGTGTGATGAAAAGCACCCCATTGTTCTGGAGAGCATGGATTTCCCCGAGCCTGTTATCCGTGTTGCCATCGAGCCCAAGACCAAAGCTGGTCAGGAGAAGATGGGTATTGCACTGGCAAAGTTGGCTGAGGAAGACCCCACTTTCAAAACTTATACCGACGACGAGACTGGTCAGACCATCATCGCAGGTATGGGTGAGTTGCATCTGGAAATTATCGTTGACCGCTTGCTGCGTGAGTTTAAGGTAGAAGCAAACGTGGGTGCTCCCCAGGTTGCTTACCGTGAGACTATTCGCCGCATGGCAGACCAAGACACCAAGTATGCTCGTCAGTCTGGTGGTAAAGGTCAGTATGGTCATGTTAAGATTAAGATGGAGCCCAACGAAACCGGCAAGGGTTACGAGTTTATCAATGCCGTTGTTGGTGGCGCAATTCCAAAGGAGTTCATTGGACCTATCGACCAAGGTATTCAGGGTGCTATGCAGACCGGTATCTTGGCTGGTTACCCCGTAGTTGACGTGAAGGTAACCCTGTATGATGGTTCTTACCATGAGGTTGACTCCTCTGAAATGGCCTTTAAGATTGCCGCCTCTATGGCGTTCAAAGAGGGCATGCGCAAGGCAGACCCTGTTCTGCTTGAGCCCATCATGAAGGTTGCTGTTATCGTTCCTGATGAATACATGGGCGATGTTATCGGCGACCTGAACAGCCGCCGTGGTCAAATCCAAGGTATGGAGGCCATGAGTGGTACCCAGCAGATTAACGCTATGGTTCCTCTGTCTGGCATGTTTGGTTATGCAACCGACCTGCGTAGTAAGACACAGGGACGTGGTCAGTATTCTATGGAGCCCAGCCACTATGCTGAGGTGCCCAAGAGCATTGCCGAGACCATTATGGCTGGCCGTGCAAAGAAAGACTGATTTTCTGCACAATAAAAGGATTATCCCCCAAAAAACAGCTTGATTTTTTGGGGGATATCAAGTACAATTACCTTAAATATATTTTTCGGTAACGAAAAGGAGGACAAACTACAATGGGTAAGGCTAAATTTGAGCGTAATAAGCCCCATATCAACATTGGTACTATTGGTCACGTTGACCACGGCAAAACCACTTTGACTGCTGCTATCACTAAGGTATTGGCAATGAAGGGTGACGCTGAGTTCACCGATTATGCAAACATCGATAAGGCTCCTGAGGAGCGTGAGCGTGGTATTACCATTAACACTTCTCACGTTGAGTACGAGACCGACAAGCGTCACTATGCACACGTTGACTGCCCCGGCCATGCTGACTACGTTAAGAACATGATTACCGGTGCTGCTCAGATGGACGGTGCTATCCTGGTTGTATCCGCAGCTGACGGCCCCATGCCTCAGACTCGTGAGCACATCCTGCTGTCCCGTCAGGTAGGCGTTCCCTACATCGTAGTATTCATGAACAAAGTTGACCAAGTTGACGACCCCGAGTTGTTGGAGTTGGTTGAGATGGAGATTCGTGACTTGCTGTCCAGCTACGAGTTCCCCGGCGACGACACCCCCATCATCAAGGGTTCTGCTCTGGGCGTTTTGGAGAGCAACAGCACCGATATCAACGCTCCTGAGTATGCTTGCATTTTGGAGCTGATGGATGCTGTTGACAACTATATCCCCACTCCTGACCGTATGGCTGACCAGCCCTTCCTGATGCCTGTTGAGGACGTATTCACCATCACTGGCCGTGGTACTGTTGCTACCGGTCGTGTTGAGCGTGGTACTATCAAGGTTGGCGAGGAAATCGAAATCGTTGGCTTGAAGGAAGAGCGTTCCAAGACCACCGTTACCGGTTTGGAGATGTTCCGCAAGGTTCTGGACTTCGCACAGGCTGGTGATAACGTAGGTGCTTTGCTGCGTGGTGTACAGCGTAGTGATATCGAGCGTGGTCAGGTTCTGTCCAAGCCCGGCAGCATCAATCCTCACACCAAGTTCTCCGGTCAGGTTTATATCCTGAAGAAGGACGAGGGCGGCCGTCATACTCCTTTCTTTAACAACTATCGTCCTCAGTTCTACTTCCGTACTACTGACGTAACCGGTACCATTTCTCTGCCCGAAGGCGTTGAGATGTGCATGCCTGGTGACCACGTTTCCATGGACGTTGAGTTGATCACTCCTATTGCTATCGAGGAAGGTCTGCGTTTCGCTATCCGTGAAGGTGGCCGTACTGTTGGTTCTGGTGTTGTTTCCAAGATCAATGGCTAATCCTTGAGTTGAATAATCAACTTTCTGCCTCTCTGAAAAGGGAGGCAGTTTTTTATTTATTCTATAATATATTCCCCAAAGCAATGGTCAAATGCTGTTACAGCATTTGACCATTGCTTTGGGGAATATTGGGAATAGGTGAAAGTTTTCGTCCACCTTTTTCAAAAGGTGGGAAATTATAAAGCTATGCTTCAAAATTTTACAGCATAAAATAGCAAATGGCTATAAAAACGGCAACGCCAATAAAAGCAATACCACCAAACTTTGTACTCTTTATAAACAATTCGGAAGGTTCTGTTGCATCATAGGATTTCCATTGCTCTGTGATTTTCCAAAATAAAACTGGCTGAAAAAACAAAAATAAACCTATACATATAAACACTACAACACCCAGTGTAATGTAAATAAAGTCTGACATAATAGAGCTTCCTCCGTTTTGATATAAAAACATAAGCCGACCCCTAAAAGGAATCGGCTTTCGTTCTTTTTCTGGTCCACGCAAAATTACAGAGCACGGGTAACCTTACCAGAGCGCAGGCAACGGGTGCAGGCGTAGATATACTTGGGAGAACCGTCTACAATAGCCTTAACGCGCTTGACATTGGGCTTCCAAGTACGGTTAGAACGACGATGAGAATGAGAAACTTGGATGCCAAAGGTCACGCCTTTGCCACAACAATCACACTTTGCCACTTGCTGCACCTCCTCTATTCAAAGTTGCTTACCTATAATACCAAACATTTGCGCAAATTGCAATAGTTTTTGAAAAAAAGTTTTTAGAAAGAAAAAATTTGTTGGGAAAACACGAAAGAAAATCATATTTTTAAAAATTTTATGAGAATTGATGGATAGCTTGTGTCCCATAGTAAAAAAGGGTATAATGTAGATAATCCAAACCAAGAAAGGGTATTTGCATGATACAAGTTTATATACTAAGAGCAATTGCAATGCTGTTTATCATTCCCGCTCATGAAGCAGCTCATGCTTTTGTTTCTTACAAGTTAGGTGACCCTACTGCAAAAAATTACGGCAGAATGACTTTAAATCCTATGGCTCATTTTGACCCATGGGGAGCTTTGTGTATGATTGTGGCGGGTTTTGGTTGGGCAAAGCCTGTACCTGCGGATGTACGCCGCTTCAAAAATCCGAAAAGAGACATGGCGATTTCCGCAGCGGCAGGTCCTTTGTGTAATCTACTTCTTGCATACATTGCCATGATACTCTTTAAATTATCCCTCAATCTACTAATTTATTTGGAATTAGGCGCAAACCCAAAGGCAGAGGTAGCCACGGCTGTGAGCTACTTTACCATGTTCTTTTCTGTATTTATTCAACTTAACCTTTCTTTGGCTATTTTCAATCTCATTCCAATCCCTCCTTTTGATGGAAGTCGAATTTTGCTCCTCTTTTTGCCCCAAAAGCTCTATTTTGGTGTAATGAAATATGAGCGGTATTTAGCATTGTTAATTTTGGTCTTGGTTTTTACCAATGTGCTGGATATGCCTTTGAGTGCCATCAACAATGGTGTGTATAAACTTTTTGATATTGCAACCAGTTTTGTTCCCGGAATTGCAAGCCGGCTTACTGTGTAAATTTTCCCCACTATTTAGGGAAGGAGAACAACTTTGGAATCAATCCTTACTTTCCATTTAGAAGAATTTGAAGGGCCTTTAGACTTGTTGTTGCATTTGATTAGCAAAAATAAAATGAACCTCTATGAAATAGAGATTTCCACTTTGATTGACCAATATACCCATATCATACACACTGTGCAAGCAAACCGCATGGAGGTTGCCAGTGAGTTTATAGAAATGGCTGCCCGATTGGTACAGATGAAAAGCTATCTGCTCTTGCCCAAAAGCGAAGAAGCAGAACGCATGAAAGAGGAGCTTACAGGTGAGCTGATTGAGTATAGCTTGTGCAAGCAGGTGGCCGCCCAGTTGGCACAAAGAGAACAGGATATTGCACAAACATTGCGCCTACC
Source organism: uncultured Anaerofilum sp. (assembly GCA_944385935.1). Classification (GTDB taxonomy): domain Bacteria; phylum Bacillota; class Clostridia; order Oscillospirales; family Ruminococcaceae; genus Anaerofilum. Next base: position 130,744 of record CALWZC010000002.1, on the reverse strand, counting down.
CATGGAAGTGGAGCAAGATTTTACCTATACATTCCATCATCCAGCTTATCTACTGCGGGATGCCTTGCGAAACGCCTTGGGCAAAAGTGTTTCTCGTCGTCCGCCCACACAACAGCAATTTGAACCCATTGTGGCAGCTCCTTTTGTGTCGGTGGGTTCAAGAGTTGTGTATGTACTTCGTGGACTGGCATCTGGCAGACTGAGCAAGTTAAAACAGCTATTTGGAAAAAATGTAGGAAAGAGCCAAACAGTTGCTACCTTTTTGGCAGTGCTGGAATTGATTCGTGGGGGAAGGGTGACCATTGAACCCGACGAGAGTATTGCCCTCATTAGTCGCAGAAAGAAGGAGTAATCCCTTATATGGAAAAAAATAAATATCGTGCTCCTGTGGAAGCAATTCTGTTTGCTTGTGGAGAACCAATTAGTGCACAACAAATTGCACAAGCAATAGAGGCAGATGTATTTGAAATTCAGCGAACACTGGTGTCCATCCAACAAGAGTACCGCCGACAGGCAAGAGGATTTTGCTTGTTGCAGTTGGAAGATAGATGGCAGATGGCAGCAGACAGCCGATTTTTACCTGTGATTCAAAAAAGTATGGCTAGTCAGAAAAACACTCCTTTGTCACCAGCGGCTTTGGAGGTTTTAGCAATTATTGCTTACAATCAACCGGTATCCCGTGCTTTTGTAGAGCAGGTGAGAGGGGTGGATTCTTCTTCTACCATTCAAAAGCTTCTGCAAAGAGGATTGATAGAGGAGGCAGGGCGGTTGGATTTGCCCGGTAGACCCTTGAGTTTTGCAACTACAGATGTGTTTTTGCGAACCTTTGGTTTAACCAGTCTGGAGGAACTTCCGCCACTTCATCAACATCAACAGGAGATTTCTCCTAATGAACCACAGCAACGAGAATTTTCCGATTTGTTTGAGGAGGAACTGCCGCCGGAGGACGAGATATGACCGCTTTCTTATGGGTGTTAGGGTTTGTATGTAAACTGGTTTTGTGGCTATTGTTGGCGGTAGTTGTTTTGCTGTTGCTGGTATTGATACTGCCTATATCTGTTACTCTACGATATGAAAAGCAAATGTATGTGATAAAGGTTCGATGGCTGGGAATTTCTATGCAGGTGTACCCTGTGCCCTCATGGATAAAAAAATTATCTTCTAAAAAACAACAATCAGAACACTTACAACCAGAGCAATCACCTCAGAAGGAAAAACAACCCCATACCGCAGGGAAAAGGGAGAAAAGCAAATCCAACCCCCTTCCCTCTACACCAAAGGTAGATTCTCCACAACAGCCCAAAACACAGGCAAAAGAACAAGGTACTTCTTCTGTACCTGAGCTGCCACAAACAGATGGCAAAAAAGTTCCTAAACCAGAAATGCCAAAGCCAAGCAAAGACAAGGTAAATAAAGTTGCAGGCATTCTTTCGGCAATTCGGGGGCCACTGGCGTTGTTGCTAAAAGGAATATGGGTTTCTGTATGGGTTCGTTGGCCTATTCAAGGAACAGATGCAGCAGACACAGCTCTTTCTTTTGGAAGATGGAATGGCTGGATAGGGGGCGTTTGTGCAACATTGTCACATGTGGTGCAGTTTCGGTTGCGAAAGTTGGACTTGATTCCTGACTTTCAAGGAGAATATGAAGGAGAGGAAATGGTACAACTTCGGATAACTGCAATTTTAGGTATGGCACTGGTTGCAGCAATTTTCTTTTTAAAACGTGCAAAAGAGGAATCCATTTTTTAAATAAATAAAAAAGTAGAACACAAAAGAGATTTGGGAGGAACAACAATGGCAGAGCATCCAATTAAAAGTTTGATGGACGTTACAATGGAAAAAATTCGCCAGATGGTGGACTCCAATACCATCATTGGAAACCCCATGAATTTGGCAGACGGAACCACAGTCATTCCTGTGTCTAAGGTGACATTTGGCTTTGCTTCTGGTGGAAGTGATTTGCCTACCAAAAACGCCAAAGACCTGTTTGGCGGTGGAAGTGGTGCAGGAGTGACCATTTCACCAGTGGCTTTTTTGGTGGTGCAGCCTGGTGGCAATGTGCGCCTAATGCAGTTGACAGACACTTCTAATAACATTGACCGTGCATTAAGTTTGATGCCAGAGATGATGGATAAAATCACAACTTTGCTAAAGAAAGAACCCAAAGAGCAAGAGGAGAACAAAGAATGAAGGATGTAAGAATTCAAAAGGTATTGTCTGAGCAGGGAGTATGTAGCCGCCGAGCTGCCGAGCAAATTATACGAGAAGGTAGAGTAAAGCTAAATGGTCGCCCTGTTAGTGTAGGGGATAAAATGGATACCCACCGAGATTTGCTCACAGTGGATGGACAGCGCATTTATATCCCCAAAGCTCAGGAATACACCTATCTTATGATGAACAAGCCCCGTGGCTTTATTACCACTACCAGCGACGAAAGAGGCAGAAAAACCGTCATGGACTTATTGGCAGACTTACCTGTTCGAGTATTTCCCATTGGTCGGCTGGACAAAGACAGTGAAGGAATGTTGCTTTTTACCAATGATGGCAACTTTGCCAATCTGCTAACACATCCTTCCCATGGAGTAAGCAAGCTGTACCGTGTAACAGTTCGCCCCCATGCCACAGAGGAGCAAATCTTGCAGTTGACACAAGGAGTTCAACTGGATGATGGCAGTATGACACAGCCTGCTGTGATTCAGGTTGTGTTAGACGAGCCAGAACGAACAGTTATGGAGATGACCATTCGAGAGGGCAAAAATCGCCAGATTCGCAGAATGTGTGAAGCAGTAGGATTGGAAGTGGTTCGTCTGCGGCGTAATGCCATGGGTGCTGTAAAACTGGGAATGTTGCAACCTGGTCAGTACCGTGAATTGACCAGAAGCGAAATCAATGCCCTGCGAGCAGCCGCAGTGAAAGGAAAGGCTAAGGCAAGAACCATCAGCCAACAGCAAGCAGCAGAGCAGCGGAAAACAGCAAAAGCTATGAAGCAAAATCGCAAGCCTGCAAGACCACAGAGAGGCAAAAAGCCCTCACGGGGCTAATAGAAAATAAAAACATCCATGATGGGAGGGACAACAGTGGAAGTTTCGCAAAAGGAGATTTTTGCACTTTTTTATGAGCAGAATGATTACACACAAGTATTTGTATCTCATGCAGTGGAAGCGGCTTATGGAGAGGTGCGAGGGAAAAAGGTATATGCCTTGTGCCAAAATGGAGAAGCATTTAGTCCATCTGACTGTAAACAGATGATTGGCTTGCTAAAGTTGGCAGCACAGACTGGACATCCAGTGGTAACATTCTATCATTCTTCAGGAGCAAAGGTAGAAGAAGGGCTGGAAATTTTGCAGCAAACAGCTCAAGTAACCCAAACCATTGGGGAGATTTCTGGTGTAGTGCCACAAATTGCTGTGGTGCTGGGAGTGTGTGGAGCCACTGCCGCCATGCAGTCTGCCTGTGCAGACCTATGTATTATGGCAAAACAAGGACAGATGTTTTTAACACCGCCTTTTGTAAGTGCTACAAGTGGAGCTGTGCTGGAAGGAGCAGGTAGCGCAGATTTTGCCCAAAAGGCAGGCGTTGCGGCTGCCATTTATGACACAGTGGAACAGACCATTGCTGCCGCTTGCGACTTGGTTATGTTGCTGCCTTCCAACAACTTGGATGGGGGAACAGTATTGGAATTTTCTCCTCCAGAGAAACCACTGAATATGCAAGACTATTGCCGTATTCGGGCAGGTGCTTCTCTCATTGACCACAACCGAGATTTTGAATTGTACCCTCAATATGGCACAAAAAATTCCTATACTGCACTGGGAACCATTTGCGGGGTAACGGTGGGGGTAGTTGCCACATCTGACCGCTATTTGGAACCCCAAAGCGCAGAGAAGATTGCTCGCTTTGTGCGCCTATGCGATAGCTACAGCATTCCGGTGCTTACTTTAATACATACCAATGGATTTGTAAAAGATAGCGCAGAGGATTTGGCTGGCGGCATTCGGCAAGCTGCTCGATTGGCTGCCACCTACGCCGACGCTACCACTCCTAAAATTGCCATTTTGGCTGGCAAGGTAATTGGTTCTATATATGGTGCTCTGTGTTGTGCGGATTTGACCATTGCAGTGGAAGGGTGTGTAGTAGCACCTTTAGAGCCACAAGCAGCAGTGGAGGTGTTGTATCACCAACAGGCAAACAGCCCCACACCAGAGGAATATGCTGCAAATGAATGTTCAGCACAGGCAGCTTTGCAGGCTGGAATTGCACAACTTTATGCTACCTCTGAAACTCTTCGCAGTGTGGCAGAGCAGGCACTGGAAATGGTACTAAACAAGCGTGCCAAACGGATGAACAAGAAACACGGAAATATGGCTTTGTAAAATCTATTTTGATATTTTCAAAAAATCCCCAGTGGATTAAAGGAGGAATGACCCCATGAAACGACTTCGGATTACGGTAAATGGACAACCCTATGATGTAACAGTGGAGGAAATTTCTTCAGAGGCATCTGCGCCAGTGGCGGCTCCCTCTGCTGTACCTGTGCCAAAGGCTCCCCCTGCTGCTCCTGTACAGGGAGTAACTGTAAAGGCACCTATGCCCGGCACTGTGTTGAAGGTGGAGGCCACTGTAGGCAAACAGGTGAAAGCAGGAGATATTTTGGTAGTGCTGGAAGCTATGAAAATGGAAAATGAAATCCTCGCCCCACAAGATGGAACAGTGGCAGCAGTACAGTGTACACAGGGCAATTCTGTAAATGCAGAAGATGTATTAGTGGTGCTGAACTAGAAGGGGAAAGAGGTGAAATGCCATGGCACAACCAGTAAAAATTGTGGAGGTTGCTCTGCGAGACGGTCACCAATCTTTGTTGGCAACTCGGATGAAATTGGAGGAAATGCAGCCCATCTTATCCCAAATGGATGATGTGGGATATTATGCTATAGAATGTTGGGGTGGCGCAACCTTTGACGCATGTATCCGCTTTTTGGACGAAGACCCATGGCAGCGGCTGCGTGTATTCCGAAAAGAAATGCCAAATACCAAGTTGCAAATGTTATTCCGGGGACAAAATATGCTGGGCTATCGTCCCTATGCAGATGATGTAGTGGAATATTTTGTGCAAAAATCTGTGGCAAATGGCATTGACATTTTGCGCATTTTTGATGCAATGAACGACCCCAGAAATTTGCAAACAGCTATGGCAGCAGCAAAAAAAGAAAAGGCCCATGTACAGGCTGCCATTGATTACACAATCAGCCCAGTTCATGATATAGAGTATTTTGCCAACTATGCCAAAACTTTGGAAAACATGGGGGCAGATTCCATCTGTATTAAGGATATGTCGGGAATATTGACACCTTTTGCCACCTTTGAGTTGGTGAAAAAGTTAAAAGAAACCGTCAAAGTACCCCTAAGCCTTCATAGCCATACTACCTCTGGTATGGCGGAAATGAGCCTTTTAAAAGGCATAGAAGCAGGGGTTGATATTGTGGATACTGCCATCAGCCCTTTAGCAACTGGCACTTCTCATACTCCTACCGAAAGCATGGTAGTTGCTTTGCAAGGCACCCAGTATGACACTGGTTTACAGTTGCAAAAACTACAACCACTGCGAGAGCACTTTCACAAATTGCGTCAAAAATATCTTGACAGTGGGGAGCTGAATCCCCAACTGTTGGAGGTCAACGCCAATACATTGTTGTATCAAGTGCCTGGCGGAATGCTTTCCAATCTGCTTAGTCAGCTGAAAGAGGCAAAACAAGAACACCGCCTAGATGAAGTTTTGCAGGAGGTTCCTCGTGTCCGGCAAGAGGCAGGCTATCCGCCTTTGGTAACCCCTAGCAGCCAAATTGTAGGCACACAAGCTGTGCTTAATGTGGTGTTGGGCAAACGGTACCAGATGGTTACAAAAGAATTTAAAGCACTGATTGCCGGAGAGTATGGAGCTAGCCCTGCGCCTATAGAAAAGGAATTTGCTCATAAGATTTTAGGTGACCATCCACAAATGCAGGGCCGCTTTGCAGATACCCTTGCACCAGAGTTGGAAAAGCTGAAAGAAGAAGTAAAGCCCTATGCCATCCAACCGGAAGACCTGTTGACCTATGCCATGTTCCCACAAGTAGCATTGAAGTTCTTTCAACGAAGGAAGGAGAAAATGTTAGGAATTGATGGAGAGCATGTGGACTATGTAAACAAAAGCCATCCAGTATAGTTGCTAAACAGAAAACCCTTTTGCCAAAGTCAAAATGGCAAAAGGGTTTTTTCCAGCTTGTATTATTGACACCGCATAACTTGCTCTATCCGATGAGCAAGCTCCTGTTGAGAGGGAGAATCTTGTAGCAGCTTTTGCTGTTGTTCTTCTGGCAATCCATAAAAAAATCGCTGTTGGCTTGCACTAAGGGCATGGGCTTGTGCAAACAGGGGCATAGCAGCTACTCCAGAAGATAAATCTCCCATAGGAAGGGGCATCAAATTGGAATTATAAGGGGTCATTGCTATCACCTCGGTTACAGTGTGCCCCCTTATGTAGAAATTTATGTATCAGAGCATGGAAGAAGTTTTTCATAGCAGTGGAACCAGTCCAACCCGCGGTCACTTCTTCCTAAGTCTACCTTTCCAGCAAATCGAAAGCCACAGCCCTCATATAAAGCAATGGCAGGGAGATTTTTTTCATAGGTATCTAAACGAATACTGGTTATTCCCAAAGAAGTTCCATGTTGGCAAACAAAATCCAGAATTTTCTTTCCAATGCCTTTCCCAGCGTGGGCAGGGTCTACCGCCAAGGTATGCACCACTAAAATTTTGCTATAATCAGAAGGCAAGCTCCATTGGGCTTGTTCATAGCATGGCTCAAAATCCTGACTAAGTACAAAGCTGCCAACAACTTGCTGTTCTTGTTCTACCAGATATAGCCTGTTTTTATCAAAGGCAGATTGTGCAGTCTCGGCAGTGGGATAAAATCCTTTTGCCCAGCCACAATAGTTGATACCAGTTTCTAAGGCGGTAGTTACACGGTCATATAATTGGCTGATGGAAACAAGGTCTTGTTCCTTTGCAGCACGAATGTTTAATGACTTCACAGGGTTCCTCCTTGTGCAAAAAATTCCTTGGCATAGTATACCACAGCAGCAAACCCCACGCAAGCCACAAAACCAAAGGAGAAAATTTGCCCAAAATCGGAACATTCCACAAACTGCAAAAAAACCAAAAACACCCGTTGCATTTCTTGGGGAAAATCCAATATAATAATGGCAATGGATGTGGAAAAAGAATGGAAAAACCATTTTGGAGGGATATGATGGAGAAAAAGCCGTTTTTGACTTTGGAACAGGCACAGGCCATTATGGAGGATGTGCCCACACCGTTCCATGTGTATGATGAAAAAGGAATCCGTGAAAATGCCCGCAAGCTCTTGAAAGCCTTTGCATGGAACAAAGGGTTTCGGGAATATTTTGCAGTGAAAGCCACCCCAAACCCCTATATTTTAAAAATTTTGCAAGAAGAAGGCTGTGGTGTAGATTGCTCCAGCTACACAGAATTATTGATGGCGGAAGCCTGTGGCTTTACTGGCCATGATGTGATGTTTTCCTCCAATGTAACTCCAGTGGAGGATATGCAAAAAGCTGCACAAATGGGGGCAATTATCAATTTGGATGATTTTACCCATGTGGAATTTTTGGATAAAGTAGCAGGCATTCCCGAAACCATTTGCTGCCGGTACAATCCCGGCGGAGAATTTGCTATCAACAATGCCATTATGGACACTCCCGGCGAGGCAAAATATGGCATGACCAAAGAACAGATGAAAGAGGCATACCGCATTTTATTGAAAAAGGGTGCCAAACATTTTGGAATCCATGCCTTTTTAGCAAGCAATACTGTGGCAAATGAGTATTACCCCAAACTGGCAAGGATTTTGTTTGAATTAGCGGTAGAGCTGCATCAAGAAACTGGTGCCCATATTGCCTTTATCAATCTGTCTGGTGGCGTAGGAATTCCCTATCGTCCTGACCAACAGCCTACTGATATTTTGGCAGTGGGTGAGGGTGTGCGCCAAGCCTATGAAGAAGTTCTGGTACCTGCGGGAATGGATGACCTTGCCATTTATACCGAGCTGGGCCGGTTTATGTTGGGGCCCTTTGGCCATTTGATTGCCACTGTGCTGCACCAAAAGCATATTTATAAAGAGTATTTGGGATTGGATGCCTGTGCTGCGGATTTGATGCGTCCAGCAATGTATGGTGCCTACCACCACATTACTGTTTTAGGCAAGGAAAATCAGCCTTGTGACCACAAGTATGATGTTACTGGTGGATTGTGCGAAAACAACGACAAATTTGCCATTGACCGTATGTTGCCAGAAACAAACATTGGGGACATTGTTGCCATCCACGACACAGGAGCCCATGGTTTTGCCATGGGGTATAATTACAACGGAAAACTGAGAAGTGCTGAGGTGCTGTTGAAAGAGGACGGCAGCCATCAGTTGATTCGTCGTGCCGAAAGACCAGAGGATTATTTTGCCACCTTTGATTTTAGCCCGTTCTTTAAAAAATGATTTTTTGCACTCAAACTGTTTTATGTTTGGGTGCTTTTTTGCAAAAAGGAGGATAAGAGAATATGAGTACAATTACCTATCAGCAAGTTCGAGAAAGTGAAGAAATTAAAATTTATATCCAAGAGGCAGACCGTTCCTTGCAGGCTTTGGGGTATACAGAGCACTCTTTTGCTCATGTTTCTAAATGTGCCAAGGTTGCCAGCGACCTGCTGGAACAGCTAGGCTATCCAGCCTGTACCTGTGAGTTGGCAGCCATTGCGGGCTATATGCACGATATTGGAAATGTGGTTAATCGCATTGACCATGCACAAAGCGGCGCAGTGATGGCTTTTCGGATTTTGGATAAAATGGGAATGGCTCCAGAGGAATTAGCAGCTGTGGTGACAGCTATCGGCAACCATGATGAAAAAACAGCCTTTCCTGTAAATGAGGTAGCCGCAGCCCTGATTTTGGCAGATAAAACCGACGTACGCCGCAGCCGTGTGAGAAGTAAAGCGGATATTCAAACAGATATTCATGACAGAGTAAACTATGCAGTCCATCATTCCAAAACAGTGCTGGACAAAGATAATATGATATTCTCTCTACAAATGGAACTGGACACCGAAGTTTGCCCCATTTTGGAATATTTTGAAATTTTTATGGAACGAATGCTCCTTTGCCGACGGGCAGCGGATTTTTTTGGATTAAAGTTTGAGGGAATTATCAACGGTCAAAAATTGATGTGATAGCCTAAAAAAATCCGAAAAAAAGCGTTGACTTTTTGAAAAGGGTATGATAGAATAGGCAACGCTGGGTGTAAAGCAAAAGCCTTTACAACCTGTTTGGGAGGGAACACAATGCCGAAAAATCTTGAGATTTCTTATCTGTTGGATTTTTATGGCGATGTGCTTAGCCCAAAACAGAAAGAAGTAATGGAACAATACTACAACGATGACCTTTCTCTTGCTGAAATTTCCGAAAATTTTGGAATTACCAGGCAAGGCGTTCGGGATGCCATCAAGCGTGCCGAAGGCATTTTGCTCCAGTTGGAGGAAAAGGTAGGAATGGTTCGTCGGTTTGGTGCAGTGCAGCAACGCATTCGACAACTGGAACAGATTGTAAAAGAGGTGCAGAGCTGCAACGGGCAACAGACCCAGCCACTGCCTGCTGTAGAGCAAGGCTGTGAAAAAATGCTGGAGATTCTGGCATCTATTTCCGAATAAAGGGGGACGAGGCAATGGCGTTTGAATCTTTGAGCGACAAACTAACCCAAGTGTTCAAAAAACTACGGGGAAAGGGAAAGCTGACAGAAGCAGACATCAAGGCTGCCATGCGAGAAGTGCGAATGGCACTGCTGGATGCCGATGTTAACTATAAGGTTGCAAAAGAATTTATTGCCTCTGTAACCGAGAAAGCCATGGGCCAAGAGGTTATGGAAAGCCTCACACCTGCTCAACAGGTGGTTAAGGTGGTAAACGAGGAACTCACAGCCCTAATGGGCGGCGAGGCTGCTCGTGTGCACATCAAGTCCAAGCCTCCCACTGTCATTATGATGTGTGGCTTGCAGGGTTCTGGTAAAACCACCCACTCCGCAAAATTGGGTTGCTACTTCAAGAAGCAGGGGCACCATCCTTTGCTGGTAGCTTGTGATATTTACCGTCCGGCTGCCATTGACCAGTTGCGGATTGTAGGTGAAAAAGCCGGTGTACCTGTGTTTGAATTGGGACAGGAGAAACCGGAAATTATCGCAAAGAAAGCGGTAGCCCATGCAAAAGACCATGGCAATGACATTGTGATTTTGGATACCGCCGGTCGCTTGCATATTGACCAAGAGTTGATGGCAGAGCTGGGCAGAATTAAAGAAACCATTGAGGTGGATGAGGTTCTGCTGGTAATTGACGCCATGGCTGGTCAAGATGCAGTGAATGTGGCAAAGACATTCAACGAGGCTGTGGAAGTGGATGGCATTATCCTTACCAAGTTGGATGGCGATACCCGTGGTGGTGCGGCATTGTCTGCCCGTCATGTAACCGGAAAGCCCATTAAATTTGTGGGCGTTGGTGAAAAAATCGAGGATTTGGAGCAATTCCATCCTGACCGTATGGCAAGCCGAATTTTGGGAATGGGCGATGTGCTTACCCTCATTGAAAAGGCACAGGAAACCCAAGACCTGAAAAAAGCAGAAGAAACTGCCAAACGGATGCTGGAAAACAAGTTTGACCTAAACGATATGTTGGAGCAACTTGGCCAGATGAAAAAAATGGGCGGTGCAGCAGGGCTTTTGTCTATGCTTCCCGGTGGAAACAAAATCAACCCCGAGGACATTGACGAAAGAATCTTTGCCCGTACAGAGGCAATTATTCAAAGTATGACCCCTGCCGAGCGTGCAAAACCTTCCATCATTGACCCCAAGCGCAAGCGGCGCATTGCCGCAGGTAGTGGCACAAAGGTGGAGGATGTAAACCGCCTGCTAAAGCAGTTTGAACAGATGAGCAAGCTGCTGAAACAATTTAAAAAAGGCCCGAAAGGGTTTGCCCGTCGGTTTGGACTGGGCAGAAAAAAGTAAAGGTATTTTCCGGAAATTGTCCGGTTGAAATACAACCATATACACATCTACTACAGGAGGTGACAGAAATGGCTGTTAAAATTAGATTGCGTCGCATGGGCGCAAAGAAGGCTCCTTTCTATCGTGTTGTGGTGGCAGATAGCCGCTTCCCCCGCGATGGTCGTTTTATCGAGGAAATTGGTTACTATGACCCCACCAAAGAGCCCGCTGTTGTAAAGATTGATGGCGAGAAGGCTAAGAAGTGGATTTCCACTGGAGCTCAGCCCACCGATACCGTTCGTGCTCTGCTGAAGAAGTCCGAGATTCTGTAAGGAATGGAGGAAATCTGAACCATGGAAGAACTGCTTGTTGCTGTTGCAAAGGGCCTTGTAGATGACAAGGATGCTGTGCAGGTAACGGCTGATGAGCCTAATGAAGAAGGCGTGGTAGTATACCACCTATCTGTTGCAGAGGGCGACATGGGCCGTGTAATCGGCAAACAGGGTCGAATTGCGAAGGCCATCCGTGTTGTTATGCGTGCTGCTGGTGTGCATAAAGGCGTGAAGGTCATGGTGGAAATCGACTGAATAAGAAGAGTCCCGCCGGGGCTCTTTTTTCTTTCAATGTAACAACAATGCAGGAATCTACAGCAATCTCGGAGGAAGGTACCATGCTAAAAGCATTTTTGGAAATTGGCGAAATTGTAACCACTCATGGCATTATGGGAGAAGTGAAAATTTACCCATGGTGCGATGAGCCGGAGTTTTTATGTGCTTTACCACGGTTATATCTGGCCGAGGGAGCCAACCCTTGCAAAATAGAATCTGCTCGCCCCCACAAAAATATGTGTTTGGTGCAGTTTGAAGGTGTGTCTGACATGGACGCAGCCCGAAAACTGGTGGGAAAAACCGTTTGGGCGGCTCGTGTGGATATGCCTTTAGAGGAAGGCCGCTATTTTGTACAGGATATTTTAGGCTGTGAGGTGCGAGATGCAGACACAGGAGTGGTATATGGAAAGGTGACTAATATTTCCCATCCAGCAGCCAACGATGTGTATACCATCCGCAACGATGCAGGACAGGAGTTCCTTTTCCCCGCTGTGGCAGAGTTTTTAGACACACTCTGTCCAGAGGAAGAATATATCTTAGTGCGCCCCATTGAGGGAATGTTTGGAGAGCAGAGGAGTGGGGATGAATGAGGATTGACATTGCTACCCTCTTTCCTCAGCTTTGCGAAACCGTTATGAGCGAAAGTATCATTGGACGTGCTCGTAAAAAAGAGCTGTTTGAACTCCATTGCCATCAGATTCGGGACTATACCCTTAACAAACAAAAGCAGGTGGACGATTATCCCTATGGCGGCGGCTGTGGTATGGTAATGAATGCCCAGCCCATCTATGATTGCTGTATGGAGATTATTCGCCAAAATCAGGAACAAGGCAGACCTAGACCGCATATTGTATTTATGACCGCAGCGGGGCAGCCCTACAGCCAACAAAAGGCAAAGGAACTTGCCCAAAAAGAAAACATTCTTTTGGTTTGCGGCCATTATGAGGGAATTGATGAACGAGTCATTGAAGAACTGGCAGATGAGGAAATCAGCATTGGGGATTATGTTCTAACAGGGGGCGAATTGGCTGCTTTGGTGGTGGCGGATAGTGTGCTGCGGTTACAGCCGGGAGTGTTAAGCGACCCGGAGGGATACCAAGAAGAAAGCCACTGGAATACATTGCTGGAATATCCCCAGTATACACGGCCGGAGGTTTGGCAGGAACGGGCAGTGCCGGCGGTTTTGCTGTCGGGTCATCATGCCAATATTCAACAGTGGCGGCAAGAGCAAGCAAAGCAGCGTACCCAGCAGCGCAGACCCGACCTTTGGCAGCAATATCTGCAAGAAAATCCCCCTCAGCCCAATGAAAAAAAGAAAAAAAAATAGCAAGAACTTTTCATTAAATTTGGTTGCATAGCATAGAAAAATATTTTTTTTACAAAAACAATTAGCAAAAACGCTAAACTATTTGTTTTTAATGCTGGTGGTTTTTCCAGAAATGACAAAAATAGAAAAAAGCTGTGCTTCAACTGTTGACGGAATACCACGGATAAGGTAAAATATAACCAAAGCCAAAATTCAACGCAGGAAACAGGAGTGTTCGACTATGTTCGTAAAAGAAGTTACCGTTGAAAATCAGGTGGGCCTGCACGCTCGCCCTGCCACCTTCTTCATTCAGAAGGCAAATGAATTCAAATCCTCCATTTGGGTGGAGAAAGAGGAACGCCGTGTAAACGCAAAGAGTTTGCTGGGTGTTCTCAGTCTGGGAATTGTAGGCGGTACCACTATCCGGATTATTGCAGATGGTGCCGATGAGCAGGCTGCTGTAGAGGGCCTCATCAAATTGGTGAACTCCGGTTTTACCGAGTAAGCAAATGCTGTTCAACAGCCCGGTCGAAAAAGACCGGGCGTTTTTTGTTATATACCAAAGGGTTCCTTTTGGGAGCCTTGTGCCATACTAACCAAAGAGCAGAAGGAGGAGGGAGGATTGTTGTGACAAAACAAGAACTGTATCAAAAAGCCTGTGCATTGCCCTTGCTGCCGGGTGTGTATATCATTCGCAACAAACAGCAAGAAATTATCTATATTGGAAAAGCAAAGCGGTTGCGCACACGAGTGAGCCAATATTTTCGGGAGGGAGTGCCTCACGATGCTAAAGTAACCCAGATGATTCGCAATGCTTTTGAATTTGATGTGATTGTAACCACCAGCGAGTTTGAAGCCTTGGTATTGGAAGCAAGCCAAATCAAAACCCATATGCCAAAGTATAATATTCTTCTGAAGGATGACAAGGGCTATAGTTATGTTCGCATTAGCAAAGGCCCATGGAGCCGTGTCACTGCCGCCCTGCAAAAAGAGGAAGATGGTGCGGAGTATCTGGGGCCTTATACCTCAGGCTTTGCGGTGCGTGAAATGGTGGAAACTGCCAACATTGCCTTTAAGTTGCCCACCTGTAACCGAAAATTTCCCCAAGATTTTCGCAAAGGACGCCCTTGTCTTAATGCTCATATTGGCCGTTGCATGGCAGTGTGTACAGGGAAAATTAAGCAGGAACAATATCAAGAGGCGGTCAACGGCGCAGTGCGTATGATTCGACTGGGAAAAGCTGAGATTTTAAAAAGTCTTCGTCAGCGAATGGAAGAAGCGGCGGAACGGCTGGACTTTGAAAAAGCCGCTTTGCTCCGTGACCAGATTGCTGCTATTGAAAAGGTAATGCCCGGTCAACGGGTAGTCACAGAGGACGAGAAAGAACAGGATGTCATTGCTTTTGCTGGGGCAGCAGGGGGCGTATGCGCTGCTATCTTGCGGTTTCGCCAAGGGAAATTGAGTGATAAAAAAGAATTCTTGTTCAAAGATACCCTGAACATTGATACCTTGAGAGAGGAATTTTTACCTCGGTATTATCTTTCTGGGGGAGAAATTCCCCCAAAAGTCATTGCGGTGGATGCTCCCTTACCCGACCAAGAGTTGCTTTGTGAGGCATTGACCCAAGCAAGGGGAAGCAAAGTAAAGCTGTATACCCCAGAAAGAGGAGACAACGCCCGTCTGGTGCAAATGGCCTATGTAAATGCAGTGGAACGGTTAGCACGAGAAAACAGCCGAAGTGGAATTGACAAAGCAGGGCGTTTATTGGATGAAACTGCCCACTTATTGGGGTTAAAAGAAGCCCCCCACATCATTGAAAGCTATGACATTTCCAACTGGGGCGATGGTACCAGCGTTGGAGGAATGATTGTCTTTGAAAATGGCAAACCAAAAAAAAGCGGGTATCGGAAGTTTAAAATTCGTTCTGTGTTAGGTACAGATGATTATGGCAGTATGGCAGAAGTGCTAACACGCCGTGTGCAGGAATACGAAAAAGGAACTTCTGGACAGTTTGGAGAAAAGCCAGACCTGATTTTGTTAGATGGTGGAAAAGGACAGGTAAGCGTGGTAAAGCGAGTATTGCAAGGAACTCCCCTGCAAGATGTGCCCCTTTTTGGCATGGTAAAGGATGATAAGCACCGCACCCGTGCCATTGTCACAGCCCAAGGGGAGGAAATTGCCATCTCCATGCACAAGGGGGTGTTTGGGTTTATCACCTCCATTCAGGATGAAGTACACCGGTTTTCCATTCAGTATCAGCGGCAAAGCCAAAAAAAGAAGTCCTACGCTTCTAGTTTAACCCAGATTGCAGGGGTAGGCCCTGCCACTGCCAAAGCATTGTTGAATCATTTTCGCTCGGTGGGGGCAGTGCGGCAAGCAACCATAGAGGAATTGCAACAGGTAAAAGGGCTAAGCAAAAAGGTGGCACAGAACATCTGGGAGGAATTTCATCCGGCAGATGAGCAAGAATAAGTTTGTTTGAAAAGAGGAAATATTTGGATGAGAAGGAATCTCTTGACAAAGAAGGGAGAAACTTTCATAATAGAGCAAGGGTAAAATCTGCCCAATAGGAATGTGGTATTTATAAGGAGGCTGGCGGGAATGCGTGTAGTTGCAGGAACAGCAAGGGGAATACAGTTGGAAACTTTGCCGGGAGAGGAGATTACTCGCCCCACCATCAACCGAGTAAAAGAGGGAATGTTTAGTGCAGTTCAATTTTCGGTGCCCGGTGCTATGGTGCTGGATTTGTTTGCAGGCAGTGGACAACTGGGCATTGAGGCTTTGTCCCGTGGAGCAGCACGCTGCGTATTTTGCGATGAAAACCCCCAAGCGGCTGCCATTGTGCAAAAAAATTGCAGAGCAGCAGGAGTCTTTTCCCAAAGCAAAGTTGTGTGTATGACAGCTCAAGCCTTGTTGGCAGGTACCAAGGAAAAATTTGATTTGGTGTTGCTAGACCCTCCCTATGGAAAAGAAATTTTGCAGCAGATTTTGCCACAGGTGGCTGGAATGGTGCAGCCCGGAGGAATTGTTTTGTGTGAAAGTGAGTTGCAGGCACAACTGCCCCAAGAAGTGGGAGGACTGGTGCTGAAAAAACAGTATAAATATGGAACTGTTCGAGTAAGCAAATATTGCAAACAGGAGGAACAGCAATGAGAATTGCCATTTGTCCCGGCAGCTTTGACCCCATTACTTTGGGGCATTTGGATATTATTCGCAGAGCCAGCCTTTTGTTTGATTTGGTGATTGTGGCCGTTACAGTGAATCCCAACAAAACCCCTAGTTTCTCTGTGGAAGAACGGGTAGAGTTGGTGCGTCGCTGTACAGAAAGTTTTTCCAATGTGCAAGCGGATTGTTGTGATGGTCTGCTGGCAGACTATGCAAAGGAAAAAAATGCTTGTGCTTTGGTAAAAGGCTTGCGAGCAGTGACAGATTTTGAATATGAGTTTCAGATGGCACTGATTAACAAGCAACTTAATCCAGAGTTGGAAACGGTGTTTATGACCACCAGTAGTGCCTATATGTATCTTTCCTCCTCGGCGGTGCGTCAAGTAGCAGGATATGGCGGGGATGTTTCCCAGTTTGTGCCACCGCAGATTCTGGAGGATGTTGTCAGCCGGTTTTCGGCCGAAAGGAGCCAGAACAATGAACGAGAATGTAAACGACCTACTCAACATGATTGAGGAGGCTATGGAAGAAGGGCGTAAAGTTCCCTTTATGGATAGCCAAAGAATTGTGGATATTGAAGCAGTACGAGAGATTTTGGATGAAATCCGAAAAGCATTGCCTGAAGAACTAAAACAGGCCACTGCTATTGTAAAAGACCGCAGTACAATTATGGCACAGGCAAATAAGAAAGCGGAAATGATTATCCAAAAAGCAGAGGAACGGGCTCGTGTATTGGTAGGGCAGCAGCAAATTACCAAAGCGGCACAGGCAAAGGCTGCCGAAATTCTTTCGTCAGCACAAACAGAGGCCCGTCAAATGCGCAGTAGCATTACCGAGTTTTGTGATAATAAGCTAAAGAAATTGGAAACCGAGTTAGCACAAGCAACGGATGATATGAAAACCTTACGGAACAGTTTGCGCAATACCCCAAAATCTTAAAATATAACAAAAAGAAAATTTGCCAGCCGTTTTTTCAGGATGTAATATCCAAAAACAAGGCTGGTTTTTTGTTGTATAAAGCAGCAAAACTAATCTGCAAATTATCTTATTTTTTTCCTTGAAACGACATTTTTTGTAGAAAATCTGTAATAAAAATTATTGCATATTCACAACCTTTCTCTTGCAATTCCCAAAACTTAGGGTATAATAAGTAGTATACAGATGGTCACAAAATCATGCTGATTATGCAAAAGGAAAGGATGTTTTTTGTAGGATGGAGTTTTCTCATGTGTCAGTGCTGTTGGAGGAATGCATTCAGGGCCTTGCCATCCAACCGGATGGAATTTATCTGGATGGAACAGCGGGTGGTGCTGGGCACTCCAAAGAAATTGCAAAACGGCTTTCTACTGGAAAATTGTATGCTTTAGACCAAGACCCCGATGCTATCCAAACAGCACGCCAACGCTTGGAAGGTTTGCCGGCTGTAGTGGTAGAAAGCAATTTTCGCAATGCACGGGCAGCCTTGGCAGCACAAGGGATTGACCACCTGAATGGAGCACTGTTGGATTTAGGGGTTTCGTCCCATCAACTGGATGCTGCTGAACGAGGCTTTAGCTATCGGGCAGATGCACCTTTAGATATGCGTATGAGCCAAAGTGGCCCTACGGCTGCGGATTTGGTCAACAGTGCAAGCCGAGAAGAATTGGCGCAAATTTTGCGTGAGTATGGGGAGGAGCCCTATGCGTGGCAGGTAGCAGGTAAAATTGTTACCTTACGACAACAATCCCCCTTTGAAACCACTGGACAGTTGGCAGAAGCCATTTCCAGTGCTATGCCTCCCGCTGTGCGCCGCAAAGACAAAAATCCTGCCCGACGGAGTTTTCAGGCCATTCGCATTGCTGTGAATGGGGAACTGGATGCTCTTAGTGAGGGATTGGATGAAATTTTTGATTTGCTTGTGCCCGGTGGGCGTTTTTGTATTATTACCTTCCATTCTTTGGAAGATAGAGTGGTAAAACAGCGGTTCCGGCAATGGGCAACTGCTTGTACTTGCCCTCCAGAGTTGCCTGTCTGTGTGTGCGGAGGAAAGGCAAAGGCAAAGTTGATTACCAAAAAGCCTATTGAGGCAGGCAAAGAAGAATTGGAGAACAATCGTCGTAGCCGGTCGGCAAAATTGAGGATTGTAGAAAAACTGTAAAACAATATAAGAGTTGTTTTGCACAAAGAGGTTTAATGGAAAGGGAGTGCTGCTGAAATGGCAGGACAAACAGCAAAACAATACGACTTTGAACGATTCCAGCCTCGTACAGCTACCCCGGGAGTACGAGTTGTAAAAGGAAAAAAGAGAAAAGTCAACCGCTATGCGGATAGAATGAAATGGGCCAGCAAGGTGGCAGTAGGTGCTGTGCTGTTGGCGATGACTTGCAGCTTGCTTTATAGTCAAGCACAAGTAACAGAATTGACAGGAGATATTCAAGCGCAGCAACGAGAACTTCAGGCGGCTCGCAGTACATACAACTATCTTTCTGGTGTGCTTGACCAGCGCAGCAGTTTGAACAATTTGGAAGCACAGGCACAGGCTTTGGGGCTGATGAAGTTGGAGCGCAGTCAGCTAACCTACATAACACTAGAAACCCAAAGCCGCATTGAACTACCCCAAAGCAATGCTCGTCAACTTTTTAGTGGATTAAGCGATAGATTGATGAATGTAATAGGAAATAGATGATTTTAATACTGTTGGGTTAAGTTGGGTGTGGCGGCAACCAATAGCCTGTGAAAAAAGAAAAAAGCTATCTTAAAAAGGCCGTCCATTGAAATAGAAACAGAGGAAAGGCTGTCGTGGCAATTCTTATTTAAGAATTGCAGACAGCTTTGTTTTTTGGTTAGATGAAAAAGGAGCACAAATGAAAGAAAAGCATCCAAAAAAAAGACGAATCCCAAAACCTCAGCCAGTGCGTCCTTACAATCAAAAAATACGTGCCATTGTACTGGGTATGTTGATTGTAGGTGTAGGTTTTGGAGCTTTGGTTTATAAATTATATCAACTGCAAATTGTGCAAGGAAACGAGTTGAAAACCGCTGCCAATGCGCAACAAATAAAGGACACTGTACTGGAACCTACACGAGGCAGCATTTTGGATTCTCAAGGCCGTGTTCTTGCAAAAACCTCTATTGTTTGGAACATTGAGGCAGGACCAAATGTTATTGCAAGCCGTGACGAAAACCCAGAAGAAAAGCTACTTGCACGACAGTTGGCAGCAGAGCTTGCCCCAGTTTTGGAACTGCCAGAGGAGGAACTGTTTCAAAAGTTAGGGGATTATGAATCTTACTATAAGGTACTTGCTAAAGGTGTGGACAAGCCTGTGGCAGATAAAGTATCGGAAATTGCGCAAAAATACAAAGTTGGTCAGGGAATTACCTGCACCAGCACCAGCCGGCGGGAATATCCTTATGGCAATTTCTTGTCCAGCGTTTTGGGCTTTGTGAATAGTGAAGGACATGGAACCATTGCAGGGGTAGAGGTTTCTTATGATGAGGAACTTGCAGGTAGAGAGGGTAGAAGAATTTCTGCTCGTACCCGTTTGGATGGAGAAATGGCAACAGACAATGCAATGGTATACCCCGCCGAAGATGGAAATGATGTGGTGCTTACCATTGACGCAGACATTCAATCTGTGGTAGAAAAAAATCTAAATGGTGCTGTGTTGGAACACAATCCCCAAAACCGTGCCACTGCCATTGTAATGGATGTAAATACAGGGGCAATTTTGGCCATGGCAACCAAACCAGATTTTGACCCCAACGAACCCAGTACCATTTTGAACACCGACCAATACAATGCCATTATGGCAATTCCCGACGAAGAACAGCGAACCAAAGCACTGGGAGAAGCCAGAAGCATTTTGTGGCGTAACAAAGCTATCAGTGAAGTATATGACCCGGGAAGTGTATTTAAGGTAATTACTACATCTGCCGGATTGGATGCAGGTGTAGTAACAGGCAACACCACCTATGTTTGTAATAGCAGTACCACAGTGCTGGGGCAAAAATATGTTTGCCTAAATAATACCAGTCATGGTATTGTAAATATATCGGATATTCTAAAAAATAGCTGTAATGTTGGTACTATACAAGTGGCACAAGCCTTGGGAATTGATAAATTTTCTGCCTACTTTAATGCCTATGGCCTTACAGGCAAAACGGGGATAGACCTGCCTAACGAGTCTGGAAGCATTTATCATAAAGAGGAAGATATGTCCCTAGTAGACTTGGCAAGTAGCAGTTTTGGCCAAGGTATGGCTTTGACGCCTTTGCAAATGATTACCAGTTTTTCTGCGGCAGTAAATGGCGGACGATTGGTAACACCACATGTTGTTCAACGTGTACAAGACCAAAATGGCAATGTAGTACAAGAAAACGAAGTAGAGATAAAACGGCAGGTTATCAGCGAAGAAGTAAGCGCAGAAATGCGTGGATATTTGGAACGAGTGGTTAAGGGAGATGCCAGCGAGGATTATTATTCCGCAGCTCGTTTTGCAAATGTATATGGCTATCGTGTGGGAGGAAAATCCGGTACAAGTGATAACCTGAACGAAAAGCCAGCAGTTGTGCCCACAACTACCCCAGAGGGAGAAACCACCGAAGAGGAAGATTCTGGATTTGTTTCCAGCTTTTTGGGGGTTGCTCCCATTGATGACCCACAAATTGCCGTTTTGGTGGTAATTGATACCCCAAAAACATGGACAGATTTAACCACCTACATTGCAATTCCTGTGGCAGGAAATATCTTGCAAGAGGTTTTGCCCATGTTAGGCATTCAGCCAGAATACCCCGATTCTGCTCCTCAAGAAGTAGCAGTGACCAATGTTACCATTAGCCCAGCAATGAGCCACCTTGCAGTGGCAAGGGCAGAGATGGCACGACTGGGCTTTCAGCACAGAGTGATTGGAAACGGACAAACTGTGCTTCATCAGTTCCCAGAAAATGGGGAAATTCCTCTAGGAAGTTGTGTCTATTTATATACCGAAACCACAGAAGATACACTGGTAACGGTTCCTGACTTTACAGGGCTTTCTGCTCAACAGGCCAAGCAGGTTGCTGAAAGCGGATATTTGAACATCCGAATAGAAGGCTCATCCACAGGAACCTGTACATCACAAGATATTGCAGTAGGAACACAGGTTCCCATGGGAAAAGTGCTCACTGTAACTCTCACAGACCAAGTTCCACAAGAGGAAACAACAGAATAAAGAAAAAGAAAGAATCCTTTTCTTAGATGTTCCATAAAATAGAAATAAAGGGATAAAACCAAACCAATCAAAAGTGTTTGTTGGAGGTGCCAATATGCAAAAAATTTCTGCTCGCAAATTGCTGGCGGGATTAAAAGAGTTGCCCGAAGAACAGGATGTACAAATCACCACCGTTGTTACCGATAGCAGGAGAATCCTTCCTCAATGTGTGTTTGTCTGTTTTGTTGGAAACCGAGTAGATGGACATAATTTCGCAAAGGAGGCAGTGGAGCGAGATGCCGCCTTTGTGGTGGCAGAACGCCCTGTAGAGGGTGTACCACAGGAAAAATTGGTGCTGGTTTCCTCCAGCTTGCAAGCAATGGTGACAATGGCAGCCAACTACCGCCGATGCTTTTCTCCTGTGGTTGTAGGAGTAACAGGAAGTGTAGGAAAAACTACCACAAAAGAGTTTTGCTATGCTGTGTTTTCTGCTTTTGGAGAAACCCTGAAAACCGAGGGTAACCAAAACAATGAAATTGGTATGCCAAACACCATTTTTCGCCTAAGTGACAATACTGCTTATGCTGTGGTAGAGATGGGTATGAGCAATTTGGGGGAAATTTCCCGTTTGAGCAAAGCGGCAAAACCATCGGTTGGTATTATCACTTGTATTGGTGTTTCCCATTTGGAAAGTTTGGGTAGCCGAGAAAATATTCTCAAAGCCAAACTAGAACTGTGTGATGGACTGGAACAAGGAGCACCATTGGTATTAAATGGGGATGATGAATACCTCTGGAATGCAGAACTGCCCAGTCATGTGCGCCCTGTTTGGGTTTCCATCGATAATCCACAAGCTACCATTCGGGCAGAAAATATCCGTGTAAAGCATGGAAAAACAATCTTCACCATTGTAGATAAAAACCATGGCATGGTGGAAACCGCCATCCCCACCATTGGCAACCATAATGTGTACAATGCCTTGTTAGCCTATGGGGCAGCGGTTTCCTTGGGGTTAAGCCCAGCAAGAGCCGCTGCCGCTTTGGAACGGTACCAAACCACTGGAATGCGTCAACGATTGGTGGAACATCAGGGTGTAACTGTCATAGAGGATTGTTACAATGCTAGCCCAGATAGTATGAAAGCAGCTTTTGCAGCTATGCAACAACTGCCAGCCAATAGACGTTGTGCACTGGTGGGAGATATGCTGGAGTTGGGAAGTGTCAGCCAGCAAGCACACAAAGAAACTGCTGAGCTGGCAAAACAGGCTGGTGTAGAAATGTTGCTTTGCTATGGCCCCCAAAGCCAAGAAACAGCAACCCATGCCAAGGAATTGGGAATCCCTCAAGTGGTATGGAGCCAAGATAAAAAAGAAATGGCAAACATTTTGATTGACCAGATGAAAAAGGGAGATTTACTTTTAGTAAAGGCCAGCCGTGGAATGCAGTTGGAAGATATATTAAAAGAATACTATGAGGCGACACAACAAAAAGGAGTTGAAATAGATTGACACCTCGATTGGCATTACTTGTGGCGGGATTTGGTGGTCTGCTGGTCACAGGGTTGTTGGGATTTTTGTTTGTTCCCTTGCTGCGGAAACTGCATTATATACAGCCTATCAGAAACAGTGGCCCATCATGGCACGCATCCAAAAGTGGAACCCCTACCATGGGAGGATTGATGTTGATTTTGGGCAGCTTGGCCGCTTTGCTGGTTCCCTATTTTATGCTCACATCCGAAATTCCAGAGATGACAGCAGGAAATTGGCAAGAGGCAGGAAAAGCTATGTCCATTGCTGTGGGCTTTGCGGTGATAAATGGGCTAATTGGTTTTGTGGATGATTGCGTAAAAGTTTGGAAACAGCGAAACAAAGGGCTTTCTGTTCGTGCAAAGCTGTTGTTGCAGTTGATAGTAGTGGTAGGTTTTCTGCTGGTTTTGCAGCAAAATGGAATTTTTACCACATGGGTGCAACTACCCGGTGTTGGTTTGGTAGATTTGGGCATTGCATTTTATCCACTTAGCTATTTGTTAATGTTGGGCATTATCAATGGTGCAAACCTCACCGATGGTGTAGATGGCTTGGCTTCTTCGGTAACCTTTTTGATAGCCGCCGGATTTTTGGTTATCTGCTCTTTGCTGGGTTGGTTTGACTTGGGTCTGTTTGGAGCTGCCTTAGCGGGGGCCTGTGCAGGGTTTTTGCTTTGGAATTTTCATCCCGCAAAGATTTTTATGGGTGATACCGGTAGCCTGTTTTTAGGTGGTGCAGTTGTGGGCATTGCCTATGCTATGGGGCATCCAGAGTTGCTGTTGTTGCTGGGGTTGGTGTATTTGGTGGAAGCTGCAAGCGTGCTGTTGCAGGTGACATGGTTTCGGATTACAAAAGGCAAGAGGTTGTTTAAAATGGCACCATTGCACCACCACTTTGAGCTGTCTGGCTGGAGTGAAGTTAAAATTACAGCATGGTTTAGTGGTGTAACACTTGCCTGTGTAGCAATTGCATTTACATTTGCTTATTTGACCTATTAGTTTGTGCGCCGCTGAATTTGTTTGGTAAAAAGGAGATTCCTGCTTTGACAAAGCAAAAGATAAGACACAGAACGATAAGGGATGAAAAAATGGGCCCTCCCTTTCATTTTAAAAATTGCCCTAAAATGGACTATGTATTGCTTGCCACAGTGCTGATAATTGTGGTGTTTGGATTGGTTATGCTGTTTAGTGTAAGTTATGCCGCCGGCTATTACCAATACAATGATAGCTTTTATTACATTAAAAACCAATTTAAGTTGGCACTGGTGGGACTGGTCGCCATGTGGTTGGCAAGTTATGTCAATATTCAATGGTTGCAACTGTTTACTTGGCCGTTGTATTTTTTGACTCTGCTGCTGCTAGGGGCAGTATTTTTGTTTACACCACCAGCAGAGTTGGATGGCTTTCACCGTTGGATTTACATCGGAAGCAATTCCTTTCAGCCCAGTGAGATAGCAAAGTTTTCTATTGCGGTAACCTGTGCTTGGATTGGTGTAAAATATGAGAAAAAAATTCGTAGCCGAAATTTGCTTGAAAATACACGGTATGGAGTTATAAATTTTTTACTTGCCTTGGCACCTATGGCCTTGTTGATTTTTAAGGAACCACACCTTTCTGCTACAATTATTGTTTGCTGTATTACAGCTATTGTTATGTTTATGGCAGGTACTAGTTGGGGCTGGTGGGTGGCTTTGGGCAGTGTTGTAACAGTTGGTATTTCTATGATTGGTTTTTTTATGCCTCAATTGCTCAAGATTTTACCAGAGCATACCCATAGCCGTTTGTTGCTTTGGAAAGACCCTTTTTCCGATGCGCTAGGAGATGGTATGCAAACTGTACAGGGATTGTATGCTATTGGTTCGGGAGGATTGCAAGGCTTGGGCATTGGAAATTCTCGCCAAAAACATCTATGGGTGCCAGAGCCATACAACGACTTTATTTTTTCTATCATCTGTGAAGAATTGGGCTTTATTGGTGCAATTTTGATTTTGAGCTTGTTTGCCCTTTTGATTATTCGGGGATTTTGGATTGCGGTAAAGTGTCCTGACCGTTTCTCCGGGTTAGTTGCGGCAGGCATTACCGGTCAGGTGGCTGTTCAGGTATTTTTTAATATTGGTGTAGTAACCAATCTTTTGCCTAACACAGGTATTAGTTTGCCCTTTTTCTCCTATGGAGGAACCAGTTTGATGATGTTGCTGGGACAGATGGGAATTTTGTTGGCCATTAGCCGTATACAAAACCAACCCCAAGAGGAGCCAGAAGAAGAACCGCCATCCAACCATGTCTATTTTAAAGTAGCCACAAAGGAGTGAAGCAATCTATGAAAATTTTGATTGCCGCAGGAGGAACTGCTGGTCATATTAACCCTGCCCTTGCCATTGCAAAAAAAATTCAGCAAAGACACCCAGAAGCAGAAATCCATTTTGCAGGAAGAAAAAAGGGAATGGAATATCGGCTGGTGACCAAAGCGGGATATGTATTTCACCACATTGAGGTGAATGGAATCCAGCGCAGTTTTACCCCAAAAAATATTGCTCGCAATGTGGCAGCAGTGTGGCATTTGGCATTGTCCATGCCCAAAGCGGCGGCTATGCTGCGGACCCTAAAACCAGATTTGGTCATTGGTACAGGTGGATATGTCAGCGGGCCGGTGGTACGTGCAGCAGCAAAAAAGGGGATTCCTACGGCTATCCACGAGCAAAATGCTTTCCCTGGTGTGACCAATAAGATTTTGGCAAAAGAGGTCAATCTGGTATTTGCAGCCAGCCAAAAGGCAGCAGAAAAATTGGCAGTGCCACAAAAAACCTTTGTGGTGGGAAATCCCGTTCGGCCAGAAGTGTTTTTGCAAGACCGGCAGCAACAGCGCAACCGGCTAGGTGTAGGCAACCGTGTTTGCATTTTGAGCTTTGGAGGTAGCTTAGGGGCAAGACGCATCAATGAAGCCATAGCAGACCTTGCCCAATGGCATACCAAAAACCGAGATTTTTACCACATTCATGCCACTGGAAGCAGGGGAGTAGAATTGTTTGCAGAGCTTGCCAAAGAAAAAGGATTTTCTGGAAGCTCGCACATACAAGTAGAAGAGTACATTCAAGATATGCCCCAGTTGTTGGCGGCTGCGGATTTGGTGATTTGTCGGGCAGGGGCATTGACCTTGGCAGAACTAGAGGCAGCAGGAAAGGCGGCGGTGTTGATTCCCAGCCCCAATGTGGCAGAAAATCACCAGTACTATAATGCCTTAGAATTGGAACAGGCAGGAGCCGCCGTAGTAATAGAAGAAAAAGACCTGACAGCGCAAAAACTCATAGAAGTAGTAGACCGACTGACCCAAAACCCAGAACAGTTGGAACAAATGGGCAGAAATGCAAAAACGTTGGCAAAACCAGATAGTTTGGATTTGATTGCAGACAAATTAGAGCAATATCTGGATTCTTAAAATATGGTGAAAGGGAGGGAAGTGAATGAACCAAAGGCAACAAAAAAGACCGCCTGCAAAAAAAACAGTAAAACGGCAGCCGGTAACCAAAAAACAAACTAGACCTTTGGCAACTTCCCCAAAAAGAAAAAAGAATATAAAACGGTTTCCCAAACCGCAACAGCCCCTTTCTCCTGCTGCCCAAAGATTGCAAGAAAAAAAGTTGCGTCAAAAAATGCGCAAACGAAGGCAGCGTAGAAGAATATTGATGTTGGTGCTGACTTTAGCAGTGGTTGTAGCGGGAATTGTGTTCGGAACAAAACTGTTATTTCAAGTAAATGGTGTGCGTTTGGAGATTGGAGAGGAGAGTTTTTACTATCCCTTGCCTATGGCTCCAAAAGAGCAAACAGGCAGCCAAAGCCAGCCACAACCAACACCATCCCCCTCAGAGCAGCCGCCCACAGATTCGTCTACCGCAGAAAGTACAGAAAATCCCCCTTCACCAGAGCCAACAGAACCACCACAAGCAACACCAACCCCAGAGGATGGTTCTCAAGCGGTTACTACAGCATTCCACTTTGTTGCAGATGAGGCACAGCCGGAACAATCTCAATCCGAACAAACCCAACCAGAAGAAACGCCTGTGCCAGAACCAAATTCTCAGCCAAAAGAAACTCCAGCTCCAGACAAGGAACCAATTATGCACCAAGGGGCAACAGAGGTGACACTAGAACAACCTATTGCAGAACAGCGGTATTCTGTGGGAGATGTAATTGATATTTTGAAGCTGAATGCAGGAGATAATCTGCTGGATATTGACCTAAATCATCTAAAGCAATCCATTGAGGAAACATTGCCCTATTTGGAAAATGTGACGGTAAAATATCGCTTGCCCAACACCATTGTGGTACGGGCAGATATTGCCCAACCTACCTACACAGTACAGACAGAAGCAGGCTGGGTACTACTTAGCGCACATCAGAAGGTGTTAGAATTGGTAGACCAGCAACCCACTGATAAAAAAGTGTTGGTATTGGGAAAAGTATCTACAGAGGTGGGTAAACAGTTGGTGTTTGAACCTGACCTCAAACCGGTGGATGAAGGAGCTATTTTGGGGCAAACCAACCTTACTGAAGCCGAACGGTTGAAACAGTTGGAACAGGCAAGACAAGATGCAGAAACCGAAGCAAATGAGCAGGCAGAAAAACGAAAAAATGACCTAAATTTACTTTTAGAGCTTTTGGACAAATGGGGACTGACAGAGCATATCACAACCATTGATGTTGCCGATGAAATGGAATTGCAGGTGTGGTATCAAGGGCGAATTTTAACAAAGCTGGGCACCGATAACCAGCTAGACTACAAAATACAATTTGCAGCAGAAATTTTGACCAAACAACTCAGTGCCAGTGACAAAGGACAGCTGGATGTAAGCAATATCCGAGAGGATGGAGAGCTGCGCCCTGTGTTTTCTCGCACCATTTCCTAGGCGGTAAAAAATGGCGTATAACAACAAAAGTGGAACCAGTTTTTGCTGGTTCCACTTTTTATAATTTAATACTATATTACGGTTCAGAAGGTTGGTTGCAAGAAGTCTTGTTGCCAACTGTTTGGACAAAACCAATCAACTGACCAGAAATCAATACAGTGAGCAAAGAACAACCCAGCTGTGTCAAAGGCAGATAGCTTACCGAGAGCAATAAGACTATAAAATCTGTGGCAAGGTATGCCCACTGAATTTTGCACTTTGTCACATGAGAAATTACCATGGCAAGGGCATCATCTCCGCCGGGAGCACCTCCTGCCCGCACACTAAGCCCAACCCCTACGCCTACAAACACAGCACCCAACAACGCAGCTAAAAGAGGCATTTGTTCCAGTTGGGGCCATAGGGGCTCGAACTGCTCAAAAATAGCGTAAAAGAGGGAAAATCCTCCCCCAGCCAAAAAGGAATAGGCAATAAAAGATTTGCCCAATAGTTTCCATCCCATGGCATAGCAAAGGACATTCATTACTAAACCAGACACAGAAGGGGAAATGCCAAACCAATGGTGAAGCAGCAAGGTCATTCCCAAAACGCCCCCCTCTGTAACACCAGAGAGAGCATGAACATTGTACAAACCAAAGGCCAAAATTGCGCTGCCTGCAATGGCAAGTGCGGCTTGCTTTGGTTTTATTAGGGTAAACAAAATAACACATCCTTTCCCCTACAGTATACCAAATTATCCAGCTACATGGCAAGCACATCCATTTGTTTTGTAGCATATCATAAGGCAAAGCAGCCATTTTGATGGTACACAAGTAGTTGGAAATATGGGGAGGGAAAATGTCTATGAAAATAGCGGTGAGCAGACAGGATGGACGCCAGAAGGCTGCTGCGAAAGAACTGGAACATAGGGGATATACTGTTATGACACCACACCAGCAACAACCAGCGGATTTGTTGGTGGTGTCCATCCCCTTCCAGCCTTCTCAGGAGGAACTGCAGCAGTTTTGTGCTTGCGTAAAGCCGGGAGGGTTGGTATTTGCAGGAATGCCCAGCCAGTCGGCAATGGAGGCCTTTGCTGCCCAACAGGTACAAGTGGTGGATTATGCAAAGCGGGAAGAAATGGCGTTGCTGAATGCCATTCCCACTGCGGAGGGGTGTTTGCGCATTTTGATGGAACGACGCACCAAAACCATTTGGGGTAGTAAAGTGGTTATTACAGGTTTCGGGCGGATTGCTCGGTTATTGGTAAGGGATTGTATGACCTTAGGGGCACAAGTGGTGGTCATTGCTCGCAACCCTGCCCAGAGAGCAGAAGCACAAAGCTGGGGTTGTGTGGCATTGCCTCTCAAAGAATTGAAACAGCAAGCCAAAGAGGGGGATATTTTTATCAACACAGTGCCTAGTTTGTTATTTACAGCAGAAATTTTACAACAAATGCAAAAAGATGCTATGGTGATAGATTTGGCAAGTGCTCCCGGTGGTGTGGATTTTGAGCAAGGGGAAAAATTGGGAATTTCTGTTGCTTGGGAAAGAGGGCTACCAGCTCGCTGCGTTCCTGAAACAGCAGGGTGGATTTTGGCACACACCATTGAAAGTATGCTAGAGGAAAGAGGGGATATGGAATGAAAGATACACGCATTGTAGTAGCTATGTGTGGCAGCTTTTGCACCTTTGGGCAGGTAATGCCAAAGTTGAAAGAACTTGCAGCAGAGGGGGCAACATTGATTCCAGTAATGAGCCAAAATGCCTACCAACTGGATACAAAATTTGGGCAGGCAGAGCAGTGGCGTACCCAACTAGAGGAAATTTGTAGCAGAAAAATTTTGTCTACCTTGCAGGAGGTGGAACCACTGGGGCCAAAAAATATGGCAGATATGATGTTGATTGCCCCCTGTACAGGTAACACCATGGCAAAGCTGGCGGCAGGCATTACCGATGGAGCTGTTACCATGGCAGCAAAAAGTATGTTGCGAGCAGAAAAACCTGTTGTGATTGCACTTTCCACCAATGATGGCCTTTCGGCAGCAGCTAGAAACATAGGAGATTTGCTGAACCGAAAGCATTATTATTTTGTCCCCTTTGGACAGGATGACTGGAAAACCAAACCACGGAGTTTGCAGGCGGATTTTGATAAACTCCACCAGACGCTAGAAAAGGCAAAACAAGGTGTTCAGATACAGCCATTACTCACAGAAAAATAAAGCTATTTTAGTGAGAAAACAGCAACATTTTTTCTGTAACAATCAGGGGGAGTTTGATATCATGGGGTTCAGTGGGGAGGCTTTCACATAGCAGTGCAGAGGCACAACAGCCAATAAATGGGCTGGAAAGTGTGGGAAGAAAGCGGTCATAATAGCCTCCCCCTTGGCCCATTCTTTGCCCAGATAGAGAAAGACCAACACAAGGGATAAGAGAGAAGTCAATTTCTTTTGGGGAAATGGCTGGGGCAGTGTCAGGGGGTTCCAGAATACCAAAGCGACCGGGAGAAAGTTGCTCTAGGCCGTTGATATGGCAAGGAATCATTTTTCCATTGGAAAAGGATTTTGGTACAGCTACTTGTTTGCCCTCCTGCAACGCTTGAACAAGAAAGGGAATTGTGGAGGGTTCTTTTTGGGTGGATACATAGCAAAAGACAGTATTTGCTTGGCGATATTGAGATAAACAAAGCACTGTTTTACAAATCTCCTGACCTGCTTGCAAAAAATATTCTGTGGGCAGGCTGCGAGAGATTTGCCGCAGGGATAGCCTTGCCTCTGTTTTGGATAGGTGGGAAAGATTCAACATAACGAAAATGCTCCTTTTGTAAAGAGGGAATATTTGTTATAGGGTAACACAGAGGGGAAGGCATTGACTACCCCTATGTGCCGAATTTTGGGGAAAATAGTCATAATATTTTTACAGACAAACACTCCAAAAGAGTGTTGGAAAAATTGTAAAATTGGACAGAATGTGGTATACTGGTTCCGTATATTGTGGCGGAAAAGGTGCACAACCAAAAACCGCATAAAAGAAAGGAATTGGCAAGGTATGCGAGTTTTGGGAATCGACCCCGGCTACGCCATAGTAGGTTGGGGTGTGGTGGATTATGAGGTACCAAAGTTTACCGCTGTGGATTATGGTGCAGTGACAACACCAGCAGGGATGGAGTTTGGACAACGGCTGAAAGGTGTTCATGGAGGGGTGTCAAAGGTCATTGAATTGTACAGGCCAGACGCCATTTCCTTAGAACAACTGTTTTACCAGCACAACCAGACCACGGTTATCGGTGTGGCAGAGGCAAGGGGCGTGGTGCTGTTGGCAGCAGCACAGGCAGGGGTTCCTGTCTATGAGTACACCCCTATGCAGGTAAAACAATCCGTAACAGGCTACGGCAAAGCCGTGAAAAAGCAGGTGCAGGAAATGACACGGATGATGCTGAAACTGCCGGGTATTCCAAAGCCTGACGACACCGCCGATGCCCTTGCAATGGCAATTACCCATGCCCAGTGTTCCGGCTCTCGTCAATTTGATGTGAGTTCTTTGCTACAACGGGCACAGGGGCCAGTATCTGGCGGTATGACACGACTGCAACAGATTGAAAAAACATTGACTGCAAAGAAAAAGAGATAAAGGAAATAGAAAATGATTGATTCGCTCACGGGAAAAATATTGAAAAAAACCCCCGACAGCATTGTTATTTGCTGTGGTGGGGTTGGGTATCGTGCCAGTGTTCCCTCCTCTGTGGCAGGGGCGTTGCCCGGCGTTGGCAGTGAGGGCACCATATACACCCATCTACATATTACAGAGAATGACTTGAGCCTGTTTGGATTTGACAGCGAAGAACAAAGAGCCTGTTTTGAGTTGCTGACTGGGGTTTCTGGTGTGGGTCCAAAGGCAGGCATTGCTATCTTGAATGTTCTTTCTCCCAGCCGTATTGCTTTGGCAATTTCCGGCGGTGATTATAAATCCTTTACCGCTGCCAGTGGTGTTGGCCCAAAACTAGCACAACGCATTGTATTGGAACTAAAAGATAAAGTGGCAAAAGGAATGGCAGAGGGCATTTCTCTTTCCGACTTGGGCTCTTCTGCTCCTGCGGCGGCAGTGGGCAGCAGTGCACAGGCTGTGGCGGCTTTGGTGGGGTTGGGCTATACCTCAGCAGAGGCAGCCTCCGCAGTTGCAAAGTGCGACCCCTCTTTGTCGGTGGAAGAAATTATCCGCATAGCATTACAAGGAATGGCAACAGGGAGGTAACCAATGGAAGAATTGTATGATATTCAGTCCACACGGCTGGTAAGCCCAGAGGAAACCCCTGTGGATGGAGATGCAGAGTTTTCTCTGCGCCCCAAAACTTTATCTGAGTACATTGGGCAGGAACGGGCAAAACAAAATTTGCGTATTTATTTGGAGGCTGCAAAGCTGCGTGGAGAGCCTTTAGACCACCTGCTTTTGTACGGCCCTCCGGGTTTGGGCAAAACCACCATGGCTTGCATTGTAGCGGCAGAGATGGGGGTACAGATTCGCATTACCAGCGGCCCTGCCATTGAAAAGCCAGGAGATTTGGCAGCACTTCTCACCAACTTGCAAGAAGGGGATGTGCTGTTTATTGATGAAATCCACCGTCTAAGCCGTCAGGTAGAGGAGGTGCTGTATCCTGCCATGGAGGATTATGCACTAGATATTATGATTGGCAAAGGGCCTGCTGCCCAAAGCATCCGAATCAATCTACCTCGGTTCACACTGGTGGGAGCAACCACACGGGCAGGGCAGCTCACCAACCCCCTCCGTGACCGCTTTGGTGTGTTACTGAAATTGGAACTGTACAGCCCAGAGGAGTTGAGCAAAATTATTCAGCGTTCCTCGGAAATTTTGGGTGTGCCCTGTTTACCAGAAGGAGCAAAGGAAATTGCCCGTTGCAGCCGAGGAACTCCCCGTATTGCCAACCGTTTGTTGAAGCGTGTTCGAGATTTTGCCACTGTGTTGGGCAAGCAGTCCATTGATGAGGAATGTGCAAAAATCGCATTGTCCCGTATGGACATTGACAAACTAGGGTTAGATGAACTAGACCGCAGCCTATTGCGAGCATTGATTGAGCTGTATGGTGGTGGGCCTGTGGGGTTGGACACCTTGGCGGCGGCTTTGGGAGAAGAGGCTGTTACATTGGAAGATGTATGTGAGCCGTATCTCATGCAAATGGGCTTTTTAATTCGTACCCCACGGGGCAGATGTGCCACACCAGCCGCCTTTGAACATTTGGGTTTCACCCCATCTGGTAACAAAGAGGACAACAACGGACAGCAAAGCCTGTTTCAAGGATAACTAGGAGGAAAAACAAACAATGAGAGCTGCCAATGGATGGAAGGATTATGAGTTGCTGGATGCCACCAATGGAAACCGGCTGGAACGATGGGGAAAAACCATTTTGGTGCGCCCAGACCCACAGGTTATTTGGAAAAATCCACAAAAAAGCCACCAGTGGAACAAAGCGGATGCGGTGTATCATCGCTCCAATGCAGGGGGAGGAAAATGGCAGTATTTTCGCTCTTTACCCCAAAAGTGGAACATCCAGTATGAGGATTTGACCCTAGTGGTTAGCCCCACAGGATTTAAACATACGGGGGTATTCCCAGAACAAGCAGTAAACTGGAGTTGGTACCGTAAGGTCATAGGAGAGGCAAACCGCCCCATTAAGGTACTGAACCTATTTGGATATACAGGAGGTGCAACCCTCGCTTGTGCCGCTGCAGGTGCCAGCGTTTGCCATGTGGATGCCAGCAAAGGCATGGTACAGTGGGGAAAGGAAAACGCTGCCGCCAGCCAGTTGGCAGACAAGCCTATTCGCTGGATTGTGGACGATTGCGCCAAGTTTGTGGCAAGGGAAATCCGACGGGGAAACCGCTACGATGCTATTATCATGGACCCTCCCAGTTATGGCCGTGGGCCCGGGGGAGAAGTGTGGAAGCTGGAAGAACAAATTTATGATTTGATTGACCTGTGTGCAGAGGTGTTGTCGGATAAGCCACTGTTTTTTGCAGTGAACAGCTACACAACAGGTCTTTCTCCCAGCGTGATGGAATACATCGTAAAAACCAGACTGTGCCCCATATATGGTGGTCATACTGCCTGTGATGAAATTGGATTGCCTGTTTCGGAAACAGGGGGAGTAGTGCCCTGTGGTGCCACTGCCTTTTGGTTGGCAGAGGGCGTAGAAGTTTAAAAGGAAAGGGGGAGCTGCCCCATGAAAGAAAAAGCAATGATTTGTGCCCAAGATGTGCATTTTCGCTATCTGCCAGAAATGCCCTTTGCAGTGGATGGAGTGAATATGCAGATTCAAAAGGGTGAGTTTGTGGCAGTATTGGGAGCAAATGGATGTGGAAAAAGTACCTTGTCCAAGCATTTCAATGCAATTTTGCTTCCAGAAAAAGGCACTGTATTGGTGGAGGAGATGGATACCAGACAGGAGGAACACCTGTACGACATTCGGCAAAAGGTGGGCATGGTATTCCAAAACCCCGATAACCAAATTGTTGCCACTGTGGTGGAAGAAGATGTTGCCTTTGCTTTGGAAAATTTAGGGGTTCCACCTGCGGAAATCCGTAGCCGCATTGATGAAGCCATGGATATGGCAGGTATAGCAAAACACAAACACAAAGCCCCCCATAAACTTAGCGGAGGGCAAAAACAGCGTGTGGCCATTGCAGGAGTGATTGCCATGCGGCCAGACTGCTTGATTTTGGATGAAGCCACCGCCATGCTTGACCCCATTGGACGAGAAAAAGTTATGAAAACCATCCGCCATTTAAACAAGGACTTTGGCATCACTGTAGTTGCAATTACCCACTATATGGAAGAGGCTGCCCAAGCAGACCGCATTGTGGTGATGAACAAGGGAAAGGTAGTTTTGGAGGGAACACCTAAAGAGGTATTTTCTCAGGT
Organism: uncultured Anaerofilum sp.; assembly: GCA_944385935.1. Classification (GTDB taxonomy): domain Bacteria; phylum Bacillota; class Clostridia; order Oscillospirales; family Ruminococcaceae; genus Anaerofilum. The sequence goes on along the minus strand of CALWZC010000002.1, from coordinate 96,083 downwards.
GGATTTGCTGCACAGTTTGCGGCTGGATGTGCCACAAGCCACCGAGCTTGCCCAGCAGTTACGGGCAGCAGGGTTGGACATGCCAAAGGATTGCATTACCGAAGAGGAATGTGCACAAGCCTTGGCAAAATTGTTGGCATAATAGCACACTTTGCCTACAGCCGCAATGGGCGGCGCAGGACAAACAGGAAGGAGTATGATTCATGGCAGCCATTATTCGGGCCGAGAATCTCACACATATTTATGGACAGGGAATGCCGGATGCTGCAACCGCCATTGAAAACCTGAATTTTGAAATTGAAGAAGGGGAATTTGTGGGGCTGATTGGTTCCACCGGCAGCGGAAAATCTACCCTTATCAACCATTTTAACGGCATTTTGAAGCCCACTACTGGAAAGCTGTATGTGGATGGACAGGATATGTGGGCAGACCCCAAACAAATCCGAAAGTTTCGTTTTTTGGTGGGATTGGTGTTTCAGTATCCAGAATATCAACTATTTGAAGAAACAGTAGAAAAAGATATTGCCTATGGCCCTACCAATATGGGGCTTTCTCCACAAGAGATAGCCCAGAGAGTACAGCAGGCAGCCCAGCTATGCGAAATTGACAGTGAAATGCTGAAAAAAAGCCCCTTTGAACTATCTGGTGGACAAAAGCGACGGGTCGCCATTGCAGGGGTTATTGCTATGCGGCCTCGTGTATTGGTGTTGGATGAGCCGGCAGCAGGATTAGACCCCGAAGGCAGGGACAATATTCTTTCCCAGATTAAAGCCTACCACAAGGAAACAAAAACCACTGTGGTACTGGTAAGTCATTCTATGGAAGATATTGCAAAATATGCAGATAAGGTTATTGTAATGAACCAAAGTAAAATTGCCATGTATGACACCACAGAGAAAATTTTTGCAAGGGCACAAGAATTGCTGCAAATGGGCTTGAGTGTGCCGCAAGTGACAAAAATTTTCTTAAAACTGCGGGAGTTGGGCATTGATGTACCCACAGACGTGTATACCATTCCCTATGCAGTAAAAACAATTTTGGCGGCAAAGGCTGCAAAAGAGGGGGGAAAGGTATGATTCGAGATATTACCATAGGGCAGCACTTTCCCGGCAACTCTTTGGTGCATCGCCTAGACCCTCGTATGAAAATTATTCTTACTATGGGATATATTGTGCTGCTATTTTTGGCAGCCAATCCCGGTGGTTTGGTTTTGGCAACAGTACTGTTAGGTATTTTATACCGAGTGGCAAAAATTCCATTGAAATTGATTGTTAAAAGCCTAAAACCCATTCTGCCCATCATCTTGTTTACCGTAGTGTTGAATTTATTCTTTATCACTGGTCAGGGCAGCCCATTGTTTGAGATGGGATTTATTAAGGTGTATATAGAAGGTGTGCGGTATGCGGTGCTGATGGGTGTCCGCATTGTACTGTTAATTGCCGGAACCAGCTTGCTTACCTATACCACAAGCCCCATTTCTCTGACAGATGCCATTGAACGGTTGCTTTCCCCCTTGGCAAAGCTCCATTGCCCCGTCCATGAATTGGCTATGGTAATGACCATTGCCCTGCGATTCATTCCTACCTTGATTGAAGAAACCGACAAAATTATGAATGCACAAAAGGCCCGTGGTGCTCAACTGGATTCAGGAACCTTGCAACAACGAATGAAAGCCATGGTGCCCATTCTCATTCCGCTGTTTGTTTCTGCCTTTCGCCGTGCTGATGAGCTAGCAATGGCCATGGAATGCCGCTGTTACCGTGGAGGAGAAGGGCGTACCCGCCTAAAACAGCTTCGGTTAACTTCTACCGATTGGGCATCTTTTGGTGTGTGCATGGTGATATTTGCTGGTATTTGGGCAACCAATTTGCTATTTACAGGACTATAATAGGGAATGAGTCAATGAATATTTTAGTTACAATCGCCTTTGATGGCACAGCATATCACGGCTTTCAAGTGCAAAAAAACGGAAAAACCGTTTGCGAGGCTTTTCAGGATGGACTGGAGCAATTATTTGGGGTTCGGTATGATGTAAAGGGTTGCAGTCGTACCGATTCGGGGGTGCATGCTTTGGAATTTTGCTTGAATTTTCATGCAGAAACAGCCATCCCCATGGAAAAACTTCCCCTTGCCCTAAACCGATACCTACCTCCAGATATTCGAGTGCTGAAAGCAAAAGAGGTTCCAGAGGAGTTCCATGCTCGGTATTCTGCCCATAGCAAGGAATATCTATATAGAATCCGCAACAGTGCCATTGACAGTCCCTTTGACCAGTCGTATTATTGGAGATGTACCCCTAAGCTGGATGTTGCTGCCATGAATGAGGCTGCTCAAAAATTGGTGGGCAAACATAATTTTTCCGCCTTTATGAGCGCAGGAAGTACCATTGTGGATACTGTACGCACTATCTACCGTTTTGAGGTAGAGCAGCAAGGGGAAATGGTGTTGTGCCGAGTGGAGGCAGATGGCTACCTTTATAATATGGTGCGGATTTTATGTGGAACCTTGGTGGAAATTGGCAGTGGCAAAAGAGATATAAGCCAGATAGACAAGGCATTGCAAAGCGGAAGCCGGCAAGATGCAGGAATTACACTTCCACCCCAAGGGCTGTTTTTGAGCAGAGTATTTTATGATACAGAAAGAGAGGGGAACTGATGGCGAAAAAACCAGCGGTTCAACCAAAAAAACAGGTGGCTGTACGGCTGGAATACCTTCGCCAACGCCGTCGCCGTCGCCGCATACAATTGGCCGCCACTGTAACAGTGGTTCTTGCAGCGGTGCTATTCTACATCACTGGACTATATGGAACTTCCATTGCACTATTGGGAGATGCTATGGACACCATTGCCATTGCATTGCAGCCGGGAACAGGATGGCCAGCAAAAACAGCCATGGTTAGTGTATTGGATGCAAAGCCAGTGACAGGAGGTTTTTTAGTGCTGGGGGATACAGATTTAGCTCTGTACTCCAACCATGGAAACCAACTGCGGCGGATTCAACATGGCTTTGCTCGGCCGGCAATCTCTGTGGGTAACACTCGATTTTGCTTGTATTCTCGCACAGGTAGCGAACTTCGGATAGAAAACCGCAGCCGAACCCTTTACACAAAAAATTTTGAACAGCCGATTGTAGCGGCAGAAATGGGCAAGGATAATTCTGTGGGTGTTCTTACCCGCTCCGCTCGCTATACTGGAGAACTTATGGTGTACGACCGACAGTTTAACGAGGTTTTTCACTGGTATGCCACTGACAATGAGGGTACACCCTATTTGTTGAACTTTGCTCCCAACAGCAAAAAGGTGGCTGTGGGCTGTTTGGCTCCTGCGGATGGTGTGATGGGGCTAAAGGTGCAAATTTTGGATACAACCAAAGATAAGCCCCTATCTTTAGTGGAGTTGCCTTCTTGCCAAGGATATCGGTTGCATTGGTTTAGCGATAGTACCTTGTTTGTAATGACCGACCAATTTTGTGTATTGCTGGATGATAAGGGAAAAGAAAAGGCACGCTATTCCTACAATGGGCGTACTTTGGTAACGGCTGATGTTTCGGGCAAAAATGCAGCACTGTTGTTTAAAGATGGGGGAGTGGTGCTACTGGATGAAAAGCTGAATCCTACAGCCGAACTGCAAAGCCCCAAAACAACCAAAGTGGTGCTTTCGGGAAAGCAGGCATATACTATACAGGAAAATCAGGTACAATGCTTTGCAACAGATGGAAAACTGGTGGGAAGTCAATTTTTTGACCATGAGGTTTCTACTTTGGTGCAGGCAGAAAGTATGATGGTTTTTTATGGAAGTACAGTGGATATGCTACGGTTAACGGAACCAGAACAGCCAGAAGAATAAAGGTACAAATGAGATGTACAAGATAGGTTTGGGGAAAAAGAAAAGGGGGATATAATGAGAGTTTCCATGATATTTGATTTATTTCTACTTGCTGTTTTATTGTTGTCTGCATTTTACTATTCTCGTAAAGGATTCGTTGCTGGAATCGTTCACTTTGTAGGCAGCCTTGTAAGTTTGGTGGGGGCTTGGATAGCTTCCTCAAAAATTTCGCCAGCAGTGTTTGAGAATTTTTTCAAAACGGGGTTGGTAAACAAAACCAGAGAATTGCTGGAAAGTCAAAGCGACATCAATCTGGAAATGTTGGTGGAACGCTTTGCAGGATTTTTACCAGAGAGTATTAAAAATAATATCTTACAGTCAGTTTCGGGTATGCTGGATACAACCACTCCTGATGCAGCCTTGACCATTGTAGAAAAGGTAGTTGCGCCATTGTTGGTGCCCATTATCTCGGTGGTAGTATTTTTTGTAACCTTTGCTTTGTGTAGATTGGTAGTCAGCTTGCTCACTGCTATGCTTACCAATCTAAACCGAGTGCCTCTTTTGGGAGGCGTAAACCGCCTTTTGGGATTTATTGCCGGTTTGGGTGCAGGTGGTATCAATGTGATATTGCTGCTTTGTGCTGTATGGGCAGTGGGTATTATTTTGGGACAGCAAAGCCCATTTATTAGCGAAGAACTTCTTGGAAATAGTTTGTTCTATAAATTGTTAGCCCCCTACAATCCTTTTTTATAAGGAATTGAGATACAGCCCCTTTACTATTGGGATAGGGGCAAAGGAAATTGAAATATAAATATTTGAAAGGAGCAGTATCATGCTTTGTGTTCGTTGCAACAAGCGTCCGGCAGTTGTATTTGTGCAAAAGCTGGAAGGAAGTGAGAGCAAAAGCGAAGGTTATTGCCTGCGCTGTGCTAGAGAAATGGGAATCAAACCCGTAGAGGATTTGATGAAGCGGTTTAATATCTCCCCTGAAGATATGGACCGTATGGAAGACAATATGAACGACTTTATGAAGGAAATGGAAAACGGGGATATGTCCAGTATGATGCAAATGATGACTGGAATGCCGGGAGCAGAAGACGGGATGTCCTTTTCCGACGAGGATGAGGAAGAATTTGTGCCCGGTGGTTCTCCTGCCTTTCCCTTTGGTTTGGGAGCAAAATCCAGCAAAAAAGAGGAAAAATCCAAAGATTCCGGCAATGGAAAGCGGAAAAAGCGCAAGTTTTTGGATGGATATTGTGAGAATTTAACCCAAAAAGCGAAAAGTGGAAAACTAGACAGAATTATTGGCCGTGATAGAGAAATTGCACGAACCATCCAGATTTTGTCCCGCCGCCAAAAGAATAACCCTTGTTTGATTGGTGAAGCTGGTGTAGGTAAAACTGCCATTGCAGAAGGAATTGCACAGCGCATTGTAGAGGGAAAGGTTCCAGCCGGCTTGCAAGACAAGGAAATTTGGCTGCTGGATTTGACTAGCTTGGTAGCAGGTACCCAATTCCGTGGACAATTTGAAAGTCGTGTTAAGGGATTGATTGGAGAAGTAAAGGCAGACGGAAATATCATTTTGTTTATTGATGAAGTACATTCCATCACTGGTGCAGGGGACTCTGACGGAGCCATGAATGCTGCAAACATTTTGAAGCCGGCTCTTTCCCGTGGAGAAATTCAGGTGATTGGTGCCACTACCTTTGCTGAGTATCGCAAGTATATTGAAAAGGACAAAGCACTGGAACGTAGATTCCAGCCTGTGAAGGTAGAAGAACCTTCCCTAGAGGATGCCATTCAGTTGATGCAAGGTATTAAAGAATACTATGAGGCATACCATCATGTGCGTGTGCCCGAAACCATTGCAGCTATGAGTGTGCGCCTAAGTGAGCGTTATATCACAGACCGTTTCTTGCCAGATAAAGCCATTGACCTGCTGGATGAGGCTTGTGCTTGCTGCGCTTTACGCCATCCAGAAATTACCCAATGGTTGGAAATGGAGAAAAAGAAAACCCAGTTAGAGCAACAGCGTGATAAGTTGGAACAACCTGAGGAAGGCAAAGAGCCAGACTATGAAAAGTTGGCTACCATTCGAGCAGAATTGCTACAAGTGGAAAACCAGCTACCAGCCCTGAAAGAACAGGCAGAAAAGGCAACTGTACAGCCAGAAGATGTGGCAAAGGTCATTGAACTGTGGACTGGTGTGCCTGCGGTGAAGATTCAACAAAGTGATACTACCCGATTGGCAGGGCTGGAACAGCGGTTGAAAGACCATGTCATTGGGCAAGATGAGGCTGTAACACAGGTGGTTCGGGCTGTGCGCCGCAATCGGGCAGCACTTTCGGGAAGAAGAAAACCCGCCAGCTTTATCTTTGTGGGCCCCACTGGTGTGGGCAAAACCGAGTTGGTAAAGCAGTTGGCAGCTGCTTTGTTTGACAGTGTAGACCCATTGATTCGTTTTGATATGAGTGAATTTATGGAGAAGCACACGGTCAGCCGTTTGGTAGGTTCTCCTCCGGGATATGTTGGATACGAGGAGGCAGGACAGCTTACCGAAAAGGTACGCCGTCGGCCGTATTCTGTGGTGTTGTTTGATGAAATTGAAAAAGCACACCCCGATGTAATGAACATTTTGTTGCAGATTCTGGATGAAGGTAAAATTACCGATGCCCAAGGACGCACTGTGGACTTCACCAATACCATTTTGTGCATGACCAGTAATGCTGGAAGCAGTGACCGAACAGGAGAAACTGGTTTTGGAAAAACAGCGGCAGACATGAGCAAAAACAAGGTAATCAAGGCTTTGAGCGATTTCCTGCGCCCTGAATTTTTGGGTCGTGTGGATGAGGTGGTTGTATTTAATCCTCTCAACCAGCAAAGTTTGGCACAAATTGCAGATTTGATTTTGCGAGAGTACAAAACCTCTTTGCAAGAAAAAGATGTGCAGCTGGATTGGACACAGCCCGCATTGGAACTGTTGGCAGAAAAAGCTGAGGGTGCAAAATATGGAGCACGTCAGTTACGGAAAGTAATTCGTACCCAGTTGGAAGACCCATTGGCAGAACGGGCAGTAGATGGCCTGCTTCCTTCCCAGATTACTCTGGATGTAGAAAATGGGGAAATTGTTTTGCAAGGTATGTAATGGGATAAAATAAAAGGGATATGTTTGTATTGCGGTACAAACATATCCCTTTTTGAATTAAACAAAAAATTACTTTTTAGATTGCTCAGAAAGAGCGCGTTCCAGCCAAATGCTTCCAATATCCAAAGCACTATATAGACCATTGCGAGAGCCGGTTTTTTGCATTCTCTCTTGCAAAGATTTGGTGGTATCAGTAGACAGCAGAATCACTTGAATTTTGTCGGCTACTTCGGTATTTCCTTCTTTTTTGGTGGTAAGAATCTGCATAAACACCACATAAGGGTCAGACATGGAACCATAATATACTTCATTTCCGCAGCGAACTAGCGGACGGTTTTTGTAGGTTAGTTTTGGGGTAAAAGGCATAAGACAAAATCCTCCTTAAAATTTAATACCACCCAAAATGCGGTAACAAAAAAGGCGGCTTGCGGCCGCCTTTCCGCTTATTATTCCTTGTTGAGATAGCTCTTTACCAAGGATTGCAAAAGGTCATCACGGTCTACTTTTCTAATTTTGGTACGAGCATTCTGGTAGGTGGTAATGTAAGTTGGGTCTTCAGAGAGGATATAGCCTACAATTTGATTGATAGGATTGTATCCCTTTTCCTTCAAAGCAGCATAAACCTCGGTCATAGTTTGACGAATTTCTTTTTCCCGGTCGTCATAAATCGAAAAAATGGTTGTTCTTTCGCTCACAACATATCCCCTCCTTTTCTAAAATCATAAAACGGTATACATATATTGTACACGAAATTTTCTACAAATTCAAGAGAAAATATAGGAAAATCTAATCGAAAAAAAGCCCCCTGCTGCCAACAGGCAAACAGGGGAAATTTTATCAAAAGTCGGGAGATTCCTCAGGAAGGTCCTCACGCTCTACCAGCAGGCTAAGAATGCGCTGGTCTTCCACTTTTTGTACAACAATGCGCAAATTTTTATACCCGAAGTGTTCGCCGGCAACAGGGATGTGTTCTAAAACATCCAAAACCCAACCAGCCACAGAGGAATAGTCACAATCGAAATTGCGGTCACTAAAGCCGATTGTTTCAAACAAATCTTCAATATTTACATCGCCCTGTACTTCCCATTTGTTTTCGGAAATAGCACGGATAGGCACTTCGGCAGAATCGGTTTCATCCCAAATTTCACCAACCAATTCTTCTAAAACATCTTCCAATGTTACCAAACCAACCGTTCCGCCATAGTCATCGGTGACAATGGCAATGTGTTGTTTGGTGCGGCGGAAATCTGCCAATAGGCTATTGATGCGCTTTGTACGGTAAACAAACATCACATCACGCATGAGCTCAGAAACCACAATTGGTTTGTTTTTTGCCAAGCAGTTCAGCAAGTCCTTGGCGTGAAGCACACCTACAATATTATCAATACTGTTTTGGTATACTGGGATACGAGAATAGCCATTGTCCAAACAAGTGGATAAAATATCTTCTGTAGGGGTGTTCATTTCCACAGCTACCATATCCACACGAGGAACTAAGATTTCTTGCACAGTGGTGTTGTCAAAATCAATGGCAGACTGAATAATGTCGGTTTCCTGTTCGCTAAGAACGCCTTCTTCTTCAACAGTATCAATGATGGTTTTTAGTTCATCTTCTGTAACAGAGGGCTGAAGGTTCATGCCAGAGTTGCGACCTGTAAACAGCCGTTTGATTTGAATAAATATCCACACCACAGGGGTGAGAATGGTTCGGATAAAAGATAGGGGAGCAGCAACAGCCAGAGAAAATGTTTCGCTGTGATCCTTGGCAAAGCTTTTGGGTAAAATTTCACCAAAAATCAAAACCAGAACGGTTGTGATGGCGGTAGCAATGGCAGAACCCTTTTCGCCAAACATGGCGATGGCAGCAGCAGTTGCAATGGAAGCAGAGTACAAGTTTACCACATTGTTTCCTACCAAAATGGCAGATAAGGTTTTGTCATACCCCTCAATCAGTTCCAAAGCACGGGCAGCCTTGCGGTCTCCATCCTCTGCACGGGTTTTTAAACGGATTTTATTAGCAGAGGAAAGTGCTGTTTCAGATGCTGAGAAAAACGCCGAAAATGCTAAAAGAATCACAAAGGTAACATAGGTACTAGGGCCGGGAAGTTCCAAAAAAACCACACTCCATTAAAAAATTTTGTTCAAATAAAACGAACTGATTGTATATTATACCACGAAAATGGCTAAAATGCAAATATAGGCCATTTTAAATGGAAAAACATAGGGAGTGATTTTTGTTCTTTTTATATAGACAAATGTTGTATTTTTTTTTAAAAGTATAAAAAGGTAGAAAAATATTGAAGCAGAAAATGAAGAAAAAATCAACTGTGAATTCCTACAATAAATATAGAATATAATTGGTTGTATTGACAAAACTGCTGCTTTATATGCGTGATATTTGGTGAAAGAATAGAAAATTGAAAATAAACAAGACAAATGCCTTAGACTGTGATATAATGTAAAATATGGAAAGTGAATGCACTCTTTTGTTCGCTTTCTGTATTTTGGGAAAAGAGAACTTTTTTACGAAAGGATAGTGCGATATGGTTAAGCAGGTAAAGATTTCCAGCTTCAACGAAGTAAAATCTATTGTTGCTGCTGCAACCTTGTGCATGGATCAAATTGGTGTGCATGACCAACAGGGAAGCATTGCAGACGCCAAAAGTATTTTGGGTATGATGAGTTTGGACTACACCAAGCCCGTACTTCTGGTGAGTGAAAATGTAGATGAGCTGGAAAAAGTGTACGCAGCATTGGCAAACTAAGTAATTGCCAATACAGAAAGAATAATGCCCCTTGGAGCTTTGGATCCAAGGGGCTTTTTATTGCTTGAAAAGCGGGAAGGATTAACGGGAGTTTTTTTGCTCTTGTTTGCGGATAAAGTTTGCAAGAACAATACTTCCAGCAATGGCAAGAACAAACTCTGCAATGGCTTGTGCATAGGGCAATCCATACAAAGGGAAGATTGCGTTTAAAATAAACAGTGCAGGAATTTCCAAAATGATTTTTCTCAGGATGGCAAATAACAAAGATTCTTTTCCCATTCCTACTGCTTGGAAAGCATTTACTGCAATAAAGTCTACACACATAAAGGGCAGTGCCAGACTAAAGCCTCGTAAAAATTTGGAGCCATATGCAATGGTGCCAGCGTCATTGATGAAAATACGAACCATCTGTTGGGGAAAGGCAAAAAAGATGGCAGCAACAACAAGGCAAGAAATCACAGCCAATCGACGAGTAAAATACAAAGATTGTTTCATACGGTTTGTATTACCGCTGGCATAGTTGTAGCTAACAAGGGGCATAATTCCTTGAGAAAGACCAAAGAACAGGTTTAAGGGTACCATATTAATACGAGAGCAAATGCCCATAGCTGCCAAAGCCTGTGTGCCAAAAGGAGCAGCAAAGTTGTTTAAGATAGTCATTCCTGTTACATTTAACAAATTTTGAATGGCAGCAGGAATACCAACAGCAAACACTCCACCAGTAATATTTTTGCGCAGACAAAAGGCTTTGGGAGAGATACAAACACAAGTAGTTTTGCGATTGATAAAAAGGTAAACGAAGAAATACCCCAAGGCTGCACAGTTGGAAAGGAAGGTTGCCAACGCTGCACCAGCGGCACCCATGCCAAAGCCCCATGGCAAAACAAAGATGGGGTCTAGCAAAATATTTAAAAAACAACCACTCATAGTGCCAATACTAGCGTGGAGGGCTGAGCCTTCGGAACGAATCATATAGCCCAACACCACATTAACAATGGCAGGGATAGAACCACAGGTTACTGTCCAATTTAGATACTGGCTGGTAGCTTCCCATGTGGAGGAATCAGCTCCAATCATGGTGAGGAGAGGTGTGCGAAAAACAGTGCACACCAAGCCAAACAAGGCGGCAAAAATTAGCGAACCATAAAAGCTAAAGGAAGAACTGCGGCGTAATGTTTCATAATCCTTTCGCCCAAGTGCACGGCTCATCATACTGGAACCGCCCACACCGAACAAATTGTTGATGGCATTGAAGGCCAATAGTACAGGTGCTGCCAGTGTAACCGCCGAACTTTGCACAGGGTCATTGAGTAAGCCTACAAAGTAGGTATCAGCAAGACTATAAAATACCATAACCAATGCGCCCAAAACTGTGGGAATGGAAAGGCTTGCCACTGCTTTGGGTATGGGATGATTTTCAAAAATTTGCTGTTTTTTTGTTAGCTCCATAGTGTGTAAAACCTCATTGTATAAAACTATATCAGCAGAATAAAATAAGAAGCCGCAGGGAGAACCCTGCGGCAGAAGATGTGTGAACCTTGGTGATTATTCACCACAAACTAGAGCCTTGGTGTCACGGGCAATCATCAATTCCTCGTTGGTGCAAACAACCAGTACTTTTACACGGGAATCTTCAGCAGAAATATCAATGATATCAGCACCACGCTGCTTGTTCTTTTCCAAATCTACCTTAATGCCCAAGTATTCCATGTTGGCGCAAACTTCAGCACGGAGGTGCTGGTCGTTCTCACCAATACCACCAGTAAATACAACGCAATCCAAACCGCCCATAGCAGCACTGTATGCGCCGATGTACTTCTTGATTTGGTAGTTTAGCATATCGCTTGCCAGCTTTGCACGCTCGTTGCCAGCTTCGATAGCAGCTTCAATATCACGTTTATCACTGGAAACACCAGAAACGCCCAACAGACCAGATTTTTTGTTCAGGTAGTCTGCCATATCCTGACCATGAATGCCCAGTTTCTGCTCCATGTAGGTTACAACGCTGGGGTCAATATCGCCACAGCGAGTACCCATCAGAACGCCAGCCAGAGGAGTCAAACCCATGCTGGTATCAATACATTTGCCGTTTTCCACAGCAGTGATGGAAGAACCATTGCCCAAATGGCAGGTAACCATTTTCAGGTCATCACGGTTCAGATATTTTGCGGCTGCCATGCTTACATAGCGGTGGCTGGTACCATGTGCGCCATAGCGACGGATGGAGTATTTTTCATACATCTCATAGGGAACACCATAGATAAATGCCTTTTTGGGCATGGTCTGATGGAAGGTAGTATCAAATACAACAACATTGGGGGTTTCAGCACCAAATACAGCCTTCGCACTGCGCAGACCCTGCACATGAGCCATGTTATGAACAGGAGCCAAAGGAGCAATCTCCTCAATTTTGTTGATGATAGCGTCGGTAACAACTTCGCTCTTAACAAAGAATTCTGCGCCCTGCACAACACGGTGACCAATGGCATCAATTTCGCTCTTATCTTTTACAACAGCACCTTCACCAGTGGTCATCATCTCAACTACCTTAGCAAAAGCCTCGGTATGGGTGGGGAAGGGTACAGTTTCGCTCCACTCGCCGCCATTGGCCTTGTGAGTGATGCAGCTTCCATCAATGCCAATGCGCTCGCACAAACCTTTGCACAGTACCTTCTCGCCGTCCATATCAATCAGCTGATATTTCAGAGAAGATGAACCACAGTTGATAACCAAAATTTTCATGGTGTTTTTTCCTCCAGATAATAAATTAAAAGCAGTGTTGCCTGTTGAAATATCTTGTCCATATTAGATGGAACATTTTGCTGGAACAGGCAGCAGCTTTCCTCTTGTAAAATTCCTCTTCTATTATATAATGGGAAAATGAGATTTTCAACCCGTGACCTGTGAAACCGCAAGGAAAACAACAGGATGCAAACAAACCGCAAAAAAAGCAAACAACATTGAAAAAAGGAGAAAACCCATGAAGATTGCAGGAATTATTGCAGAATACGACCCTTTGCACACAGGTCATGCTTGGCAAATACAGCAAGCCAAAGCCATGGGAGCACAAGGGATTGTTTGTGTTATGAGCCCTGATGTGGTGCAAAGGGGAGGGTTTTCCATTTTGCCCATTGGTGTACGGGTACAAGCTGCTTTGTTGGCAGGGGCAGATTTGGTGATAGAGCTTCCTGCTCCCTATGCGGCAAGCTCAGCGGAACAATTTGGAAAAGGGGCTGTGCATTTACTGGCCTCTTTGGGAATTGTAGACAGCCTTGTTTTTGGCAGTGAAAGCGGACAGGCAGCCCCTTTAATGGAGGTGGCAGAGCTACTATTGAGCAAAGAGTTTTCTGAAAATATTGTAAAAGAGCAAAAAAAAGGGGATTCCTTTCCGGTGGCTCGTATGCGAGTAATGGAGCAGATGGCACCACAATATTTGCCCCTTTTGGATAGACCCAATGATATTTTGGGTATTGAGTATTGCAAAGCAATTTTGCAACAGAATGTACCAATTTGCCCTGTTGCCATTGAGCGACAAGGGGCAGGCCATGGAGGAAAGCCACAAGGAGGCTTTTCCAGTGCAAGCTGGTTGCGCAAACAAACAGCTTTGCAAGGGGTAGAAGGATGGAAAGAATACACCCTTGCCAGTTGTGTAGAGTTATACCAGCAAGCAGAAAAACAAGGACTTTTGCTGGACACCAAAGCGGCAAACATTGCTTTGCTTAGTCGATTGCGTAATATGGATATTGTGCAAATCCAAAATATACGAGGGATTCGGGAAGGGTTGGAATATCGACTGCAAAAAGGCATTCGGCAGGCAACTACTTTGGAGCAACTGTATCAAGCTATGAAATGCAAACGGTATCCTCATGCACGTTTGCGACGGTTGGTGTTGGATGCAGCATTGCAGGTACCGGCACAACTACCCAGTTTACCGCCTTATCTTCATTTGCTGGGAGCTTCTCAAAAGGGGCTAGAACTTTGGAAACAGGCAAAGCCTGAGATTCCGTCAGGTACCAGCCTTGCCAAGCTGGAAAAATCTAGCCCACAAGGGGAAAAGATAGCTGCACTACACACCAATGCCCAAGATTTAGCGGCTTTGTGTCGGCAAATTCCCCAGCCCATGGGCTTGTCTTACACAACTCCCCTTTTAATAAAAGAAAAACTTTGCTATAAAAATACCCCTGCTATAAAAGCAGGGGAAGGATTATCTTGCAATCCACCATGCGGCAAAGTTGAGATAGGCGGCAAAGGTCAGCCATAGAAGGTAGGGAATTTGCAACCATGCAGCAATGGTATCCAGTCGCTTTGCCAATAAAATAAATCCCAAAACCAACACCCACAACAGCAAAAGCCACAGAAAAGAAAGAAAAAAGAAATTTAACTCAAAAAACAGCAAACTCCAGCAAAAATTAACGGCTAATTGTATTTGCCACAAAAGCAAGGCAGGGTTTCCCACAAGGGTATCTTTTTTTAGAAATACCCTTGCAGCACTAATACCCATCAAAAGGTATAAAATTGTCCAGACAATGGGGAAAACAATGCTGGGGGGATTGAGGGGAATTTTTTCCAACAAGGGCCTAGTACGTTCTAACCCATCCGCAGAAAGTTTTCCAGATAGCATTCCTACCCCCAAAGCCAAAGCAGGAAATCCAAGATAAGGTATCCATTTTTTCACGAAGCATTCCTCCTTGTGTTGGTAAAATAGGGCTTTTCTATCTTGTTACTATTTCAAAAGCCTTTTACACACTAATCTATTCACATTGTTTCAAAAAAGTGCTTTAATATACACAATACAGGGTGGTGGAGGACAAAGACCATGAAAGTGACAAGCAATTCCTTTGAAAGCTGCCAGTTTTGGCAAGATTTAACCCAGCAACAGCAGCAACTGTTGCACAAGTCTGCACAGGTGCATAGGATTGCAAAAGGAGAGCCTGTAGGAATGCAGCAGGAATGTACAGGAATGATTTTTGTGACACAGGGGGAACTGCGTGTATATTTGCTTTCGGAAGATGGGCGAGAAGTTACACTCTATCGTTTGTATGCAGGGGATGTGTGTGTTCTTTCTGCTGCTTGTGTATTAAAAGAAATTACCTTCCAAGTGCAGATTGATGCTTCACAAGAAAGTGAAATTGTGCTGGTAGGTTCCAATGTTGTTCACCATATATGGGAGGAAAATTTGAAGTTTCGTTGTTTTGTTTACGAAAAAGCCATTGAACGATTTTCGGATGTAATGTGGACAATGCAACAAATTTTATTTATGAGTACAGATAAACGTCTAGCAACCTTTTTGTTGGAGGAAAGTTCCAAAACAGGAACACAAAAGCTAGAATTGACACAAGAGCAAATTGCTAAATATATGGGTAGTGCAAGAGAAGTGGTAAGTCGGCTGTTGAAATATTTTGCACAAGAAAAAGTGGTGCAGCTTTTTCGTGGTGGAGTAACCATATTGGATAAAGAAAAGCTGCAACAGTTGGCAGAAAAATAGTACAAAATGCAAAAAAACACAAAAAATATCCGCACAGTACAGAAAAATCTTCGCTGTGCGGATATTTGCTTTGTAAAACATTTTATTGTGCAGAGAAATTTCCAGCAAAGGAACAGTTTGCATCAGGGTAGGTACCCTTTTCGGCAACGGTAATGCCCTTATCGGAATAGCTAAAGGTGAGGCCGTAGCTTGCGGTGTTGGGGTCTTGATAGGTGGCAATATTAGGAGAGTTTTTGTCAATGGTAGCAGTACCAGAATATACAATGCCTTTTACATAAAATTCAAATATCATCTGTTTCTCGGTTGTGCCACTGATGGTGAGGGTTACTTGAGAAGCAGAGCCTTCCTCAGAAACATAGTTGCCATCCCAATTTACAGTAACCGCAGATTGGGAAGAAGAACTGCTTGGGGAGGAAGAAGAACTACTAGAAGATGTATCAGAAGAACTGTCAGATGAACTTGTAGAAGAGCTGCTGGAAGAAGAACTATTAGAGCTACTTGCGGAACTGGAAGAACTGCTTGTAGAACTAGATGAAATAGAAGAGGAAGAACTGTCAGAACTGGAGGAGGTGGAAGAAGAGGAAGAAGAACTTTGGTCAAACAATCCACATCCAGAAACAAACAATGCTAAAGCAACACATACAGACAATACATATACTTTTTTCTTACGCATTTAAAACACTCCTTTCAAAGCGGCAAGGCAATGGAAAAGATATGCCATGTTACAAAAACCGCTTTGGAATACTTTTGTGCCAGCAAAAATTTTGCTGGGTATTCTTTTGTAAAATACAACAACATTATAGCACTTTTTTTATAAAAGCAAGGGTTTTTCACAAAAATGTAACACTTCGTTTTACTATTCCAGCACAAAATCTTCTGGAGAAAAATGAGGTAATACAGGGGGACGGCGTGGAATTCTTTTTAAAGGATTATAGCGATATTTTTTACAATGATAGTAAGGCGAAACAACCCCAATGCGAGGGCATAAAATCATTTTTTGGTCGGATGCTAACTTTCCAAATTGGCAATAGCTGCAACAAGGTGGAACGGAATTTCCAAAGAGCTTTTTTTTGCCAAACATCAACAACACCTCCTTTTGCTATGGGAAAGTTTTATACTTGTATGTTTATTATAGCTCTGGATTTTGACGGTACAAAGAGAAACGACACGAACAACAAACTGCCACAGCAAAGAGAAAAAATATCAGTGCTGCGTCTTTTGGCATTCGCAAGGGAAGAATGAGTTTTTGTGTGGAATTTGCCCAGACATTGGTAGATATAGGGACGAAACGAAGGAAAGCATAAAAGCAACCCAACAGTATGGGCAGATGAAACAATCGGCTTGCCAACAAAGGCAACAAAGATACTTGGTGATAGGTAAGAGAGGAGATTTGTGCAAAGGCACAGATTCCCAGCAGACTAATGCTTGTGGCGGCAGCAAAGGGGACATAGGGAGAAAGGGATGTGCTCTCATTGCAACCTAAAGTCATTTCCAGCAGGCAAGCAATGGGCCAATTTTGGATAGAAGGGGGTAGCAGTTGATACAAAAGCTGAAAAAATACAACATAACCACAAACGTTTAGTGTGGAAGAAACAGCATGAGTGAGAATTTCTGGAAAGGAACTGGTTTTATTGCTGGAGCAGTCTTGCAAAGTTTCACCATGGTAGGGAAGAAAAATTCCCATGATGAAAGTAGAGATAACACAGGCTATCAGTTGGCAAAGGTATAGAAAAATCCCCATCTGTACATTTCCTAATATGGAATACCCCACTGCACCTATTACAAAGGAGGGCCCTGCTGCTGTGCTGACAGTAAGTAATACGGCTGCTTGATTCTGAGAAATTTGTTCCTTTTGTAAGCTATGGCCAATGGAGGCAGCAGAGGCAGCAAAGCCTGCTACCCATCCTGTAAGTAGAAAACCATTGTGCTCCTTTGGAATTTTTAACAAACTGGTAATAGGCAACAAAAGCCACTGGGTTAGTTTTACAAGGGGGCTTTGTAAAAATAGGTCGGCTATTATAAAAAAAGGAAACAAGGTGGGGATGATGGTGGTGTAGCAACGTGCTAGACCTTGTTGCACTCCTTCTATGGCTTGTTGGGGAAAAGCAAAAATACATCCCGCAAGCATGAGAGCTGCTATGCCAATGCTCCAGCCTTTGGCTTGCAGTAAAAAATTCATATTAAATCACCTCTCTTCCATATATATGTATACAGAGATTCTGAAAATAACCAGCAGGATTCTTCTGGGAAAATGGGGGTGGTGGAGATGAGCAGAAGAAAAAAGCCAAAGGAAAAACTTACTCAAACAGCAAAAAGCTGGTTTTCTATGCCGCCAAAGGGATTTTATCAGCAACCTGTTATCCATATGGATTGTAGAGGGTGGATGGAAATTGAAAATTGCACCAAGGTGCTGTTGTATACACAAAACGAGGTGGAAATAGAAATAGGCGGGCAGGTTGTCTGTATTCATGGAGAAGGACTGAAGTTAGGAGAACTGGCAGGAAAAAATTTGTTTTTGCAGGGTATTGTATTTGAAATAGAATTTAAACAAAACAGTTAGGAGGAAAGAAAATGCTGGGCTTTTTGGCCGGACAGATATATTTTCGGGCAGAGGGAGGAACTCCCGAACAACTGTTGAACCAATGCAGAGAAAAAGGAATCCCGCTGTCTGATGTAAAAGGAGTGGAGCTGGGATTTGAGGCAAAAGTTCCAACACGAAACTATGCTGCCTTGTGTAAATTGGCAGAGAAAAAACAGTGCCATATTTTTCAGCTAAAACAAACCAAAGCAGTTGCACCGCCACGTTTGTTTGTGATGCGCCCGGGGCTGGTGGTTGGGCCATTGCTTTTATTGTGTATCATTGCATTTTCAGGAAATATCATCTGGGCAGTGCGATTTGATGGGGTAGAATTGCCTGATGTTCAAAGTATTCGTCAGCAACTGTATGGACAGGGAATTTATGAGGGAGCTTGGATGGATGAACAAAAACTACAACAGGTACATCAAACACTCATGCAGCAAGGGCAATATGGATGGCTTGCACTGAATTTTTATAGAGGAAGGTTGGTAATTGAAAAAAGTGACCAGTTGGAACAACCTCTTGTAGAAGCAAAGGATACTTCCGATTTGGTATCTATGGTAGATGGAACCATTACAGAAATTCAGGTGACGGGTGGGGATATTTTATGCCTTGTAGGCCAACAGATTGCTAAAGAACAGCTTTTAGTATCAGGCAATTATCTCTATCAAGAAGGGAAAGCCATTCACACTCGCAGCAAAGGCAAAATTTATGCCCAGACAAAACAAACCTACCACGCACAGCAACCTTTGCAACAAGAGGTAGAAATTCCTTCTTCTCATACCCATACCAATGTTTTTATGCATTTTCTTGGACAAAGGTTTTCTTTAGGAAAAATTTACAAGCCCACAGAACAAGAGCAGGTGACCATTCGGTATAGTCCGCTGACAATATTAGGCTTTGCTTTGCCGGTTACAGTGGAACGGCAACAATTGATGCAAGCTCAACAGCAAAGTATTACCCTTACCCAACAGCAGGCACTGGAACTGGCAAAATTAAGTTGTAGGCAACAGTTGGAACAAGATTTCCCCAACTGCATTGTGCAAGCAGAGGGAATTCAATGGGAAGTAAAAGACGGTGCAATCCATCTCACCATGGAATTTACAGCAGTTGTGCAAGCAGCAAAAGAAGTAAAAAGTGGTTGATATATTTTGCCTGTTGGGTCAATACTAAGGTTGTATAAATAAAAATGAAAAAAATTATGTAAAATACCTATACGGAATTAGGTAAAATGTGGTATAATACCCTCAGAATGTTCCGAAAATTGGTTTTGGAGCAAAAATTATGTGTGGATAACAAAAGTTGCAGGAACAAAATCCAACACGTTTTCCTTTCGGTACAGTTCGGCGGCAGGAGAAAACTTGCTGCTGTATTTTTTCTGTATCTCTATGGTGCAACGGTTGTGACCATGTCGGATTTTTGCACAGGCATAATTGGAGGAATCCTGCTGGTATAACGGGTCTTTGTGGGATGAGTTGCTGTCACAAAGAATTATGCCAAACAACATAGAGTAATAGGAGGTTTTATGACCGAACATCGCATTGAACTGGACAGCATTGACACTGCTTTGTTGGTGTTTGGCAGCTGTGATGAAAATATCCGGCTGCTGGAGCAGGAATTTGGTGTGACAGCCGTGTGTCGGGGAGCAGAAGTCAAGTTGTCTGGAGAACCAGAACAGGTTTCCGCAGCAACCAAGGCTATTGATGCCATGCTGACACTGATTGCAAACAAAACCCCCATTGAGGAACAAACTGTACGCTATTGCATTTCTCTTGCAAAAAGCGGAGAAGATGAAAAAGTGGCAGAGCTTACAGGGGATTTTATTGCCATTACATCAAAAGGGCGTCCGGTTCGTCCCAAAACCTTGGGTCAAAAGGAGTATTTAAAGGCTATCAGCCAAAATGCCATTACCTTTGGCGTGGGCCCTGCCGGAACAGGAAAAACCTACTTGGCAGTGGCTATGGCTGTAAAGGCTTTTAAAGCTCATGAGGTAAGCCGCATTATTCTAACTCGTCCTGCTGTGGAAGCAGGGGAAAAGCTGGGATTTTTGCCCGGGGATTTGCAAAACAAAGTAGACCCCTATCTTCGCCCTTTGTATGATGGATTGTTTGATATGTTAGGGGCAGAAACATTTCAGAGGCTGCAAGAAAAACAAACCATTGAAGTGGCACCCTTGGCATATATGCGTGGCCGAACCTTGGACGACGCATTCATCATTTTGGACGAGGCGCAAAATACCAGCCCAGAGCAGATGAAAATGTTTTTGACTCGTATGGGAATGGGCAGTAAAGTGGTGGTAACAGGAGATGTTACCCAGATTGACCTGCCGGAGAAATCCCGGTCGGGATTGGTGGATGCTTTGAAAGTGCTGAAAAATGTAGACGGCATTGGTCGTGTATTTTTTAGCGAGAAGGATGTAGTCCGTCATAGATTGGTACAAGAGATTGTAAAAGCCTACGACAGGGCGGCTGCGGCAAGAGCTAAAAAAGAGCAAACACATTTCTCCAAGTGAGAGTTGACAATTTTTATTAAAACAGGGTATTAAAAAAATACCCCAGAATGTAAGACGGAGCGCAAGCCTGAAACAGCAGGCTTTGTGTGTTAGGACAAGTGAATTATGCCCCCTCTGACAGAAAAAGGAGACGGGCAGGAAAGGTTGTGAAACAAATGTCCAATAAAGTATATATTTCCAATCAGCAGAACACAGTAAAAGTGCCTTCTGGCCTTCGGATTTTGATTCGCCGCAGTTGCAATGCGGTGCTAGGCTTTGAAAAATTTGAACAGCCCGCTGAAATTAGTGTCACATTTGTGGATAATGCAGCTATTGCAGCGTTAAATGAGCAGTATCGCAATAAACCTATGCCTACGGACGTACTGAGCTTTCCTCTGGGAGAAAACGGAAAATATGACATCAATGAGGACACTGGATGTGCCATGTTGGGGGATATTGTTATCTCCATGGAAAAGGCAATGGAGCAGGCGGAATTGTATGGCCATCCTCTGCAACGAGAAGTGGCATTTTTGACAGTGCATTCTATGTTGCATCTTTTGGGATATGACCACGAAGCCGGCGGACTGGAAGCAGTGAAAATGCGAGAGAAGGAGGAGGCTGTTCTGATTCAGTTGGGGCTTCCCCGTACTGTATCCTATACAGCAGACCAAGTGTAATTTATGGGGCATCCGTCGTTTTTTAGCAGTTTTCGCTATGCAGTATCAGGAATTATCACGGCTCTTAAACAGGAGAGAAACCTGCGTTTTCATCTGTGTGCTGCTGTGTATGTGTTGCTTTTTTCCTTGTTTTATTCCTTTGGGCCAGTAGAGTATGCCATTTTGCTTTTGGCCATCAGTGGTGTGATGTCTATGGAGCTGGTAAACTCTGCCTTGGAGCGCACAGTAGAAAATCCAGAGCCAGCCCGTTGGCGTACTGCTGGAGTGGTAAAGGATATGGCAGCAGGTGCTGTGTTGGTGTTTAGCATTGGGGCGGCAGCTTGTGGCCTGTTGCTGTTTGGTCAGCCAACAGTGTTGCTGAACATTGTAAAATGGTTTTGGGGCAGACCCTTTATGATATTGCTGTTGGCCGCATCTTTGGTGCTGTCATGGATGTTTGTTTTTTGCCCCAAAAAGCTGTTTAGAAGGCGGAAAAAGCCCTAATACATGTATCTGAAAAGAGGAAAGATTTTGACAAGTTCTATTTTTGTTGCCCTTGTGGGTAGGCCTAATGTGGGAAAATCCAGCCTTACAAACCATTTGGTGGGGGAAAAGGTGGCCATTGTTACTTCAAAGCCCCAAACTACCCGTACCAGAATTACTGGTATTGTAACACGAGGAGAAGTGCAGTATGTTTTTCTGGACACACCGGGGATTCATCGTGCACGGACAAAGTTGGGGCAGCGCATGGGAAAAGCTGCCGCAGATTCGGTGGCAGAGGTGGATGCTGCTTTGATGTTGTTTGAACCCTATGGGGAGTTGAATGAGTCAGAAGAGCAAATGATAGCAGACCTAAAGGCAAAAAAAGTGCCTGCCATTGGTGTAATTAACAAAATAGATACATTGAAAAACTCACAGGATTTTGAATTGCGCAAGAAACAACTGGAACAGTTGGGCGTGTTTCAAACTGTTGTAGGAATTTCTGTAAAAGAGGACAAGTATTGTGAGCAACTGTTTGAACTGTTGCAGCCCTACACCGTGGAAGGCCCTCACTATTTCCCAGAAGATGCCTATACTGATATGCCAGAAAAAGCATTGGTGGCGGAAATTCTGCGTGAAAAGATGTTGTTGAATCTGCGGGATGAGATTCCCCATGGCATTGCTGTTACAGTGGAACGCTTTAAAGAGCGAACAGATAAGGATTTGATTGATATTGATGTAAATATCTACTGTGAGCGAAAGAGCCACAAGGGAATGGTAATCGGAAAAGGCGGACAGATGCTGAAAAAAATTGCCACACAAGCAAGAATGGATTGTGAAGAATTTTTAGGAACAAAGGTAAACCTGCAATGCTGGGTGAAAATCAAAGATGACTGGCGAGATAACGATTTCTTATTGAATAATTTTGGTTTCCAGAAATAGGATAAAGGCAAAGAGCTTGTTTCGACAGGTTTGAGCTGTATCTGCGCTAAAAACGGGGTATAATAGGCATATCCAACAAATGTACAAGCAAAAAATGCCAAAAAACAGGAGGATATGCCATGACGCCCGGACAATCGGATTTCTGGAAGGATTTTCAACACACAGGCAGCGTGGCGGATTACCTGCGCTTTAAACAGGCGGCCGCCCAAGAGGAAACGGAAGATGCAGAGCACAACAGAAGGATTGGTGCTTCGGGAAGTAAAATTTCGTGAATCAGACCGGATGTTGACAATTCTTACTCCACAGGGAATTGTCAGTGCAGCGGCCAAAGGCAGCCTGCGGCTAAAGAGCAAGCTCTTTAGTGCCTGCGGGCTGTTTTGCTATTCAGATTTTACGTTGTATCAAGGTAGAAATGGTGTCTATCAAGTAGATGAAGCCCAAATAAAAAAGATTTTTTTTGATATTCGCAACCGTGTGGAAGCACTGGCTTTGGCAATGTATTTGGCAGAGGTTGCTATCACCTTGCAACCTACAGGTGCTGAGGCGGAGGGAATGCTGCGGCTACTTTTGAATAGTTTGTATTTAATGGGAAAAGAAGATACAAACCTGTATCAAGTGTGTGCAGTGGCGCAGTTAAAAGCCTTGTCTTTGGCTGGGTTTATGCCAGACATTGTTATGTGTAAACAGTGCGGAAAATATGAGGGGGGCAGCTTTTACTTGGACATCCCCACAGGGCAGCTTTTGTGCAGCCAATGTGCAGCCCTACAAAACAAACAACCCAATTTAGACAGCGGGGGATTGGCTGCTATGCGTCATATTTTACTGGCAGAGGATAAGAAGGTTTTTTCTTTTTCTTTGAAGGAAGAAAGCCTAAAACGGCTATGTAAAATAAGCCGAGTGATGTTACTGGATGTTTTAGAAAAGCCCCCAAAAACCTTGGAGTTTTTAGATACGGTATTGCCCTAGAGGAGAAAAAATATGCAAGAAAGTAAATATTCCAAAGCCTTAGAGCTGGATAAAATTATTGCCCGTGTGGCAGACTATGTGTTGTGCCCACAGGCAAAAGAACGGTTATGGAAACAGCCGGCGGCTGAAAATGCAACAGAGGAACAATGGGCATTGCAGCAAACCGACACCATGACCACATTGCTTTTAAAAAATGGAAGCCCTCGATTTGCTCCAGTGGGAGAGGTAGAGGGAGTGGTTCACAGAGCTGCAAAGGGTGGCATTCTATCTATGGCAGAATTGTTGCGCTGTGCTGCGGTGTTGCGCAATTTTCGCACCCTCAATGAATGGTACCATTTGACTGAACATGATATGCTTCCAGTAGATGATTTGTTTTATGGGATGACCCCTCAGCCTGTGCTGGAAAAACAGATTAGCGAGGCAATTCTCTCAGAAGAAGAAATGGCGGATACTGCCAGCGATGAACTGTACCAAGTGCGTAGAAAAATTCGGCAGGTGGAAAGCAGTATCCGTGATAAACTAGAAAGCATTACAAAAAATGCTAACATTTCCCGTTACTTACAGGATGCAGTGGTGTCTATCCGAAATGGGCGGTTTGTTGTGCCGGTAAAAGCCGAGTTCCGAGGAGAGGTAGGAGGCGTTATCCATGATGTGTCCTCCTCTGGTGCAACCTTGTTTGTGGAGCCCACCGCAGTGGTAGAGGCAAATGCCAAAATTATGCAGCTTCGCAGCCAAGAGGCAGCAGAAATAGAGAGAATTTTAGAGGCGTTTACCAATCAGATTGCCAGCATGGAGCAAATGTTCTTGTTTGGATATAGCTGTATGTTGGATATTGATGTTTTGCTTGCAAAAGCAAAATTGGCTTTGGCACAAAATGCCACCATGCCAGCAGTGACAGAGGAAGGCTGGTTCTGTTTGAATAAAGCTCGCCATCCTTTGATTGACCCAGAAAAAGTTGTACCCATTGATGTAGCACTGGGAAAAGAATATGACACAATGGTTATCACCGGCCCTAATACTGGCGGTAAAACAGTTACCCTAAAAACAGCCGGTTTGCTGTGTGCCATGGCACAACATGGTTTGTTGATACCAGCACAGGCAGGTAGTACAGTTTGCCACTTTGCAGATTATCTGGTGGATATTGGCGATGAACAAAGCATTGAACAGAGCTTGTCTACATTTTCGGGACATATCCGCAATATTGTAGAAATTTTGGATAAAGCGGCTCCCAATACCTTGGTGCTGTTGGACGAATTGGGGGCCGGAACCGACCCGGCAGAAGGTGCAGCTTTGGCAGTGAGCATTGTTGAAAAGCTGCGCAAAGCAGGTGCCAGAATTATGGGCACCACTCACTATGCAGAAATGAAAGTCTTTGCATTGGAAACCCCCGGTGTGCAAAATGCAAGTTGTGAATTTGATTTAGAGAGTTTGCGTCCCACCTATCGGTTGAGTGTGGGCGTACCTGGCAAATCCAACGCATTTTTAATTAGTGAAAAGCTGGGAATCCCTATGGATGTTATCCAGCAAGCAAAGGTGCATTTGTCCAGCGATGACAAACGTCTGGACAGTGTTCTGGCGCAGTTGGAGGACTTGAAGATTCAGTTGAAAGCCCGTCAAGATGAGATTGAGCAACTAAAACAAGATGCAGCCGACCAGTTGGAATCTGCACGGAAAAAGCGGGATGCCCTAATCAAGCAGGGAGAAACTGAACTTGAGGCGGCCCGCCTAAAAGCTCGCAACATGGCACAAGAAGTACAAAGCAATGCTTATGCTTTGTTGGACGAGATGCGCAAACTGCAAAAGGACGAAAAACTGTCTGCTACCCAAAAAGCCCAGCGTGCAAGAGAGATTGCCCGCAAAGAAAGCGATTTGCTTTATGGCAAAACCGATGTAGTTCATAACGTGGTAAAGGAATTTGTGCCTCTAAAATCGGTAAAAGTTGGACAGGAAGTGTGCATTGCTGAACTAGACCAGATTGCAACGGTAGTTTCTTTGCCAGATAGAAATGGAATGGTGGAAGTCCGTGCTGGTATTCTGCGCACGAAGGTAGCATTGAACAAATTGTGTGCCCCAGACAAGCAGAAAAAAGAAAAGCCACAAGGCAAAAAACAGCCGGGACGCAGTGCAACAGTTCAGCGTTCTTCTTCCAGTAGGGATGCCCGTATGGAAATTAACTTGCTGGGAATGACCGTGGATGAAGCATTGATGGAAACTGACCAGTTTATTGACCATGCAGTGTTGAACCATATGTCTACCATTTATTTGATTCATGGAAAGGGCACAGGTGCTTTGCGCTCTGCCATTCAGGCCCATCTGCGAGGACACCGCAATGTGAAAAGTTTCCGCCTAGGTCGATATGGCGAAGGGGAAACTGGTGTCACTGTGGTAGAATTGAAGTAAAAACAGATAAAATAAAACCTCTGTTGGATTGTTTGTCCAACAGAGGTTTTGCTATTTGAAGATAGATTTAGGAAAGAATGCTGTGGATAAAGCCACCGCCTACAACGTGACCGTTTTGATACAGCACAGCACTTTGTCCGGGGGCAGGTGCCCGAACAGGTTCAGCAAACTCCAAAGCAACACTGCCATCTTCTTGGTATTTGAGCAGACAGGCAGCAGGCTTTGCAGCACTGCGGATTTTTGCCACATATTCTCCCTCTGGTAAAGCCTTGCCAGTAGGGGTACAAAACTCTCGCAAGGAAACAGCGTTGTAAAATTCATCGCCAGCCCAACCCAATAGAATGTTTCCATCAGATTCAATAGACTTGACAAATACAGGTTTGCCTAGAGCAATATTCAATCCTTTGCGCTGCCCAATGGTATAGTGACATACACCTTTGTGAGTACCCAAGTCTTGACCCTCTGGGCCAATAAAATTGCCGGATTTGCTTTCCATGCCTCTGTTTTGAATAAAACCGGCATAATCCCCATCGGGAATAAAGCAGATTTCTTGACTATCTGGCGCATCTGCACTGGCAAGACCTAATTCACGGGCAGTATCTCGAATATCCTGTTTTTCAAATTCTCCCAAAGGCAGAATCAAACGGGAAAGAATGCTCTGGTCTAAACGATAGAGCATATAGCTTTGGTCACGGGCTGCACTTTCGGGAATAGCAATGGCATAGGTGCCATCATCCTGTTCTTCCACACGGGCATAATGACCAGTGGCAATGAGGTGAATCCCCAACTCGTCCGCTTTTTGTGCCAGCAACTTGAACTTTACATTGGGGTTGCAAAGCACACAGGGGTTTGGGGTTTGACCATTGCAATAGCTTTCGCAGAAAGGCGCAATTACTTTGCTTTCAAAGGCTTCCTTTGCGTCAATTTCATAGCAAAATACATTCAACTGGGCAGCTACCTTTTTGGCAGCTTCCACCGCAGGAGCATGGGAATCAGAAAAGCGAATGACCGCAGCTGACACATCAAAGCCTTGGTCTTTCAAAATCTGGATACAAACCGAGGAATCCACGCCTCCCGAAAGCCCTACCAGAACCTTTTCTACCTTTTCAAAGGTGGAAAAGCTGGAACCGGTGCTAATCATATCAGTGGTCACAGCTGCAACCTCCCTCGCAGGAAGAACAATGATGGTCGTGGTCATGTGCGTCATCTGCCAGTTTTCCTACGATGGGTTCGGGGTCAATGCCTAGACGGGTATAATAGTCGGCAATGGCTGCCTTGATAGCTTGTTCTGCCAATACAGAGCAATGCACTTTTACAGGAGGCAGACCATCCAAAGCCTCTACTACTGCTTTGTTGGTAAGTTTCAGAGCCTCATCCAAAGATTTGCCCTTAATCAGTTCGGTTGCCATGCTGCTGGTGGCAATAGCTGCACCACAGCCGAAGGTCATAAAACGAACATCGGTGATTACATTGTTTTCTACCTTCAGATACATCCGCATAATGTCGCCACATTTTGCGTTGCCTACCTCGCCAACACCGTTGGCATCTTCCAACTCACCTACATTGCGGGGGTGAGCAAAATGGTCCATAACTTTTGCACTATACATTGCCATAAGGGGTATACTCCTTTTATACTTCTTTTCTTAGTTTATTTCTATTGTCAGTATTCCCGGAACAAAGGGAATATAGGTGGTGTATTTATGCCTTTCGGCTGTTCCAAATGGGGGACATTGCCCGCCGGTTGGGGATAATTTGTTCCAAAGTTTCGCACAAAAATTCTGCTTCCTCTTGGGTGTTTTGGGGGCCAAAGGAAAAGCGCATAGTTCCATGGGCAATTTCATGGGGCAGACCAATGGCCAATAGTACATGGCTGGGGTCTAGACTGTCACTGTTGCAGGCAGAACCAGTGGAAGCACAAATGCCGTGCATGTCCAAATCCAACAAAATGGTTTCTCCTTCCAATCCAGGGAAACTAATGCTGGCATTGCCAGGCAAACGCTTATCTGCATCGCCGTTCAAGCGAGCTTCAGGGATATTTTTGAGAATACGCTGAACCACATAATCCCGCAAAGCCTTTTGATGAGCGGCTTTTTGCTCCAAAGAGGAAACAGCCAATTCCAGTGCTTTGCCTAAACCCACGATGCCGGCTACATTCTCAGTGCCGGCACGACGGCGGCCTTCTTGTCCGCCTCCATCCAGCAAATTCAAAGGAGCAATGCCCTTGCGGATATACAGCACACCACAGCCCTTTGGCCCATTGAATTTGTGGGCGGACAAGCTGAGCATATCAATGTTCATGGCTTGTACATCAATGGGAATTGCACCGGCAGCCTGTACAGCATCGGTGTGGAAGCAGACGCCTTTTTCCCGGCAGACGGCACCCAACTTGGCGATGGGCTCAATGGTACCAATTTCGTTGTTTGCCATCATAATGGACACTAAAGCAGTATCAGGACGGATGGCAGCTTTCAAATCTTCGGGAGAAACAAAGCCTTTGGAGTCTACTGGGAGGTAGGTTACCTCAAAGCCTTGTTGCTCCAAAGAGCGCATAGCATGAAGTACAGCATGGTGCTCGATGGCACTAGTAATCAGGTGCTTTTTGCCCTTGGGAGCCAGTCGAAGGGCAGAACCCTTGATTGCCCAGTTGTCGCTTTCGGTACCACAGCCAGTAAAATATACTTCTGAGGGCTGACAATTCAAAGCGGCTGCCACCTGTGCACGTGCTTTGTCAATGGCGTCTTTGGTCTCGTAACCAATACTATAATGGCTGCTGGGATTGCCATAAAATTGGGCAAACCATGGCAGCATTTCCTGCAACACTTCCTCTTTCACAGGGGTGGTTGCAGCGTTGTCTAAATAGATAATCTCGTTCAAATCATTCACCTTACCTTGCTTTGTGTCGGGTGGTGAAAGGCCGTCCGACAGGAAACTTGTAATTGATTGGACAAAACAACCACAGAAAACAAATTGCTTAACTTGCTTTGTAGGGAGTTTGTCCGAATATCAATATATACCATTTTAGTGCAGTTTGCAAGAGGCAAAACACAAAAATGCAAAAAAAGCAAAAAACCAAACACATTTTAAAAGTGGCAAAGAAATTATTTTTGTGTGCCACCATACAATTTGCTTTGAGCAACAGCCAACTGGTCACAGCGTTCGTTTTCGGGGTGTCCAGCATGGCCCTTAATCCAGTGATAGTGGATAGTATGTTTTTCGCAAAGGGGAAGCAATCGTTGCCATAGGTCTGCATTTAGAGCGGGCTTTCCATCGGCTTTTTTCCAGCCTTTTGCTTGCCACCCCTTTGCCCATCCTTTGCTTAGGGCATCAATCACATATTTGGAATCGCTGGTCAGATGGACTTCACAGGGTTCCTTCAGTGCTTCCAAACCAGAAATAACCGCCATCAATTCCATACGGTTGTTGGTGGTATCAGCGGCACCACCAGACAATTCTTTTTCGATTTGGTTCCAGCGCAAAATGGAGCCCCAACCTCCCGGCCCCGGATTGCCGCTGCATGCACCATCTGTAAATAAATACACTGTTTTCATAAAAAAGCTCCTATACTATCAAAAATTGAAAAAAGGAAATGTTTATGCAAAATTACGCATATCAATTTAAAAAGTATACTCCAAAACTATTTTTTCAACAAGATTAAATTTCCAATAATTAGGCGATACTAGGAAAAAAGACAGGCTGCCAACAGAAACAAAAAAGAATTTTTGGCAGGCAAAGCCATCTTGACCGCTATTGACAAAGCAAAAGGCACAGGTTACAATTTATAGCAGATATGTTGTGCATTTTGCCGTAGATTTGCGACGGAATGCAGCGGAATGATGGATGTTTTTCTTGGAGAGTTCATCTTGTTTGTTGCGGAAAAGGTTCTCTCACCTAGAAAACGGACGACATAAAGGACAGTATCCGACAGGTGTCGTCTTACACAAATATGTATTTTACCATAAGAACATATTGAAACTGGCAAATGGCCAGCAAAGCAGTGGACCTGACCGTGTTAAAGTAGCAGGCCCTGTTTTGTGCATTGAAAAACATTGGAGGTAAGGAAAGTATGAATGAATTACAAAAAAATACCGAATCGAACAATGATATAGCAGACAAAAAAGAGAAAACCCAACGCCCTCGCAGACCTCGTGTGCCCCGTGGGACAAATCCCCGTGGAGCGAAAGAGCAAAAAGGCCCATCAGAGCAGCCCATCCAGAAAAAAGAGGGGGCAACTCGGCAACCATGGAGAGGGCAGCAAAGGAAACGCCAACCCCAGCGGAAGAAACAACCTACTGTACCAGTGCATGTTTATCCCTTGGGTGGTTTGGGGGAAGTTGGCAAAAACTTTACTGTATATGAATGCAACGGCGAAATGCTGATTGTGGATTGTGGTTTAGTGTTCCCAGACAGTGATATGTTTGGTATTGACTTGGTTATTCCTGATTTTACCTTTGTGGTGCAAAATAAGGAAAAAATTCAAGGATTGATTATCACACATGGACACGAAGACCACATTGGTTCCATTCCATATTTGTTGAAGCAAATTAAAGTGCCCATTTATGCCACTCGGCTTACTTTGGGGTTGCTGGGCAACAAATTGGATGAACATGGCTTGAAGGGCAGCACCACCATGAAGGAGGTACAGCCTGGTCAAAAGTTTAGTTTGGGTGGATTTACCATTGAGCCTATCCATGTGAACCATTCCATCCCTGATGCTGTGGCCTATGCTATCCAAACAGCGGGAGGAACCATTCTCCACACGGGAGATTTTAAGATTGATTTTACCCCCATTTCTGGAGGTACCACAGACCTTGCTACCATTGCAGAATATGGAAAACAGGGCGTGTTAGCACTGTTGAGCGATTCAACAAACTCGGAGCGTCCAGGCTTTACCATGACCGAACAAAAGGTGGGCGAAAGCTTTGGCAGTTTGTTTAATCGTGCCAGTGGAAAGCGGATTATTATTGCTACCTTTGCATCCAATGTATACCGCATCCAGCAAATTATTGATATGGCGGTGGAACATGGAAGGAAAGTGGCTGTTTCCGGTCGCAGTATGGTGAATAATACTGCAATGGCTCTGGAATTGGGATATTTGAAAGCACCAGAAGGTGTTTTGATTGACCTAGAGCAAATTAACAAATATCCCCCAGAAAATATTGTATTGATTACCACCGGAAGCCAAGGAGAGCCTTTGTCGGCTCTTTCTCGCATGAGTAGTGCAAGTCACCGAAATGTACGGGTGGGAGATGGCGATTTTATTATCATTAGTGCAAATCCCATTCCTGGCAATGAAAAGATGGTGACCAAAGTAATCAATGGATTGCTGAAACTGGGAGCCGAGGTTATTTATGAGTCCATGTATGACGTCCATGTGTCTGGTCATGCCTGTCAAGAGGAACAAAAACTTATGCTGCGGTTGGCAAACCCGAAGTTTTTCCTGCCAGTTCATGGAGAGTATAAGCAGCTGAAAAAACATGCAGCCACTGCCGCTATGATGGGCATTCCTAAAGAAAACATTTATATTGCAGAGCTGGGCGACTGCATTACCCTCACACAAGATGGAATCCAACTGGGCGAGCCTGTGGTAGCAGGCAGCGTTATGGTGGATGGCCTCGGTGTAGGAGATGTGGGCAATGTGGTTTTGCGTGACCGCCGTCATCTGTCACAGGATGGCCTAGTAATTATTGTTGCCAC
Source organism: uncultured Anaerofilum sp. (assembly GCA_944385935.1). Taxonomy (GTDB): domain Bacteria; phylum Bacillota; class Clostridia; order Oscillospirales; family Ruminococcaceae; genus Anaerofilum. The sequence continues at coordinate 64,657 of CALWZC010000002.1, read as the reverse complement.
AGTGGACAGCCGCACAGGGGAAATATTGGCGGGGCCGGATATTGTTTCTCGTGGCTTTGTGTATGTACGGGAAGCAGAAAAGCTGATTGATGATGCCAAAGAGCAGGTGCAGCAGGTGCTGAATAAATGTCATGCCGAAAAGGTACGAGATTGGAACAGTGTGAAAACACGCATTCGAGAGACCGTTTCTGCCTTTATGTATCGGAGAACAAAACGCAGCCCGATGATTCTGCCCATTTTGATGGAGGTGTAGTTTCACAAAAAGAGTGCTCGAGAGGGGTGCAGGAGTATGAAGCGTATCTTGCAGGGAGTAGACATTCTGTTGATTGTTCTGCTTTGTATCTGCATTTTGCTTGCAACAGCATTGATTTTGGCAATGCCCGTTATGCTGGTGCCGGTAATGCTGGTAATGGTGCTGGTGGGAATTGGAATTTGGCTCAATGCTCGCCGAATTCGCAAGCTAATTGCAAAGGTGTTGCGTGGCATTGGAAGCGAAGAGGCAGCACAGTATGGTGTAATGAGCCTACCAGTTCCAGTGGTGATTTTGTCTGGAAAAAATATTATTTGGTATAACGATGAATTTCGGCGACAGGTCTTGAACGAAGAGGATATGTGCCTACAGCCTATCAACAAGTTGTTTCCAGGGATGGATTTGCACAAGTGCGCTTGTGCAACAGGGCAAGACATGGAACGAGAAGGCAAACGCTATACTGTGTTTGGCAGTGTTGCCCGGGAACAAGATAGCCTATATGTTGCTTATTTTGTGGAAAATACCCAGTTGAAAAATAAAGCCAACGAGTATGATGCCTCTCGTCCTTCCTATTTGATTATTGAAGTGGACACCTATGATGAGATTCTGCGAGAGCTGAAAGAGTCGGAGAGAGCCACATTTTTGGGGCAAATCAACCGTTTGTTGGAAGACTTTGTTGGCAGAACCAGCGGCTTTTTGAATCGTGTTTCTTCCTCCCGTTATATTGCGGTGTTGGAAGAGCGACATATGAAGGAAATTATCAATTCTCGCTTTGAGATATTGGATAAGGCTAGACAAATTGGAGATGGCAAGGTGGCAGTTACTCTTTCCATTGGTGTGGGACGAGGAGGGAAAACCTTGCGTGACTGTCAAAAGATGGCGGCCCAAGCCTTGGATATGGCATTAGGCAGAGGCGGTGACCAAGCAGCTGTGAAAAGCAACGAGGGCTTTGCTTTTTATGGTGGAGTTTCCCGTAGCGTAGAAAAAAGAAGTAAGGTCCGCAGCCGTATTGTGGCGGCTGCATTAACTGATTTGATACATCAAAGCGACAGCGTGTTGATTATGGGGCATAAGGCTTCCGATTTGGATGCAATCGGTGCAGCAGTGGGTATGTTGCGTATTTGTAAGATGTGCCATAAGCCGGCAGCCGTTGTGGTGAAAAAGAAAGAAAGCCTCGCCGAAAACCTCATTGACCAGATGATTGAAAATGGATATGAAGGGGAATTCCTTCCTCCAGAGCAGGTGCTGGACTCCATTACAGCAAAAACTTTGCTGATTGTGGTGGATACACATCTGCCTTATCTGTTGGAGAGCAAAGAAGTATACCATGGTTGCAAAAATGTGGTGCTAATTGACCACCATCGAAAGTGTGTGGGATTCATTGACAATGCTGTGATTACTTATCACGAGCCCTATGCAAGCTCTACTTGTGAGTTGGTAAGTGAGATTTTGCAGTATGTTTCGGCAGATGAAAAGGACAAATTGACTGCATTGGAGGCACAAGCACTTCTTGCGGGCATTACATTGGATACAAGAACATTCGCCTTACATACTGGTGTAAGAACCTTTGAGGCGGCGGCCTATTTGAGACGAATGGGTGCAGAAACCCAACAGGTAAAGAAGTTATTTTCCACCAGCTTTGCAGCCTACGAGTGGAAAAGCCGACTGGTTACAGAAGCAGGGTTGTATTTGGGCTGTGCTGTGGTTGCAACCAGCGGATTACCTCCAGAAATGGCTGTGGCAGTTCCACAAGCTGCCAATGACTTGTTGACCATTGATGGAGTGCAAGCCAGCTTTGTAGCGGTGGAAACCAATGGGCAGGTAAATATTTCTGCCAGAAGTTTGGGAGAAGTAAATGTGCAGGTTATCATGGAGCAGTTGGGTGGCGGAGGCCATTTGACCATGGCAGGAGGTCAGCTGAAAAATGATACAGCCGACCATGCCCGTGAATTGATACTCGCTGCCATTACTCAATATAGAGAAAATGAAAAAAAGGAAAGGCAAGCATTGCCAGCAAAATCTGCAAAGCAGGAACCGTAGTGTAGTGTTTGTCTGAACAGGGAAGAAAGGGGATATACAAACATGAAAGTTGTATTGAAACAAGATGTAAAAAACATTGGAAAAAAGGATGAAATCCATGAGGTTTCCGACGGCTACGCTCGCAACTTTTTGTTCCCTCGGGGACTGGCTTCTGAGGCAAATGCTTCGGCAGTAAACGAGGTAAAAACAAAAGCTGCTGCCAAGGAGCACCATGCCGCAGAGGAACTGGCTGCTGCCAAGGAGTTGGCTCAGAAAATCCAAGACCAAACTGTTACCATTCAGGCAAAGGCTGGCAAAGGCGGCCGTTTGTTTGGTTCGGTAACTGCAAAAGATATTGCGCAAGCAATCAGCCAAAAGCTGGGTATTTCGGTGGATAAGCGCAAAATTACTATGGATGTTAAGGAAATCAAAGCCTTTGGTAGCTATACTGCTGAAGTGAAATTGCACAATGGTGTAACTGCCACCTTTACTGCAAAAGTGGTGGAGTAAAGTTTCATCTGTGCAGAAAATGGATAGTTTGGGTGCCTGCCCGCAGAACAGCAAAAGTGCTGTGGCGGGCAGGCCGTTTTTTGCGGGGGGCTATGCAGAAAAATCACAATCCTATATTGTAGAATACAGTGTAAGAGAAATGGGGGAACGATGATGGCAAGTGCAGAAAAAAATCAGACGACCGGGGTGGATATAGCAGCATTGCAAACTCCAGAACCCCATAATATGCGTGCGGAACAATCGGTATTAGGTGCTATTTTGTTAGAACCAAGTATACTGAGTGAACTAACCTCCACACTGCGAGGAGAGATGTTTTATTCTGAGCACAATGCAGCAATTTACAATGAGATGACAAGGCTGTTTACCGCTGGATTGCCCATTGATGTAATAACGGTGCTGGATGCTGTAGAACGTGCAGAAGTATTTTCCAGCACAGAACAAGCAAAGGTATATTTGGCACAGCTTGCCGAAACCGTTCCGGTGATTTCCAATGCACCACAATATGCAAAAATTGTACAACAGCAATATCGAATGCGCCAAATTATCCATGTGGGCCGTGCTTTGATTCAGCAGGCAGAGGATGGAAGCAATCCGGATATGTTGCTGGAAAGTGCAGAGCAAAAACTGTATGAACTGCGCAACGGGAAAGATTCTTCGGAACTGAGCCATATTAGCAGTTCCATTCTGGACATTTACAACAATCTGCAAAATTTATCTGGTGAGGACAGAGAAAAATATCTCGGTATCCCTACGGGGTTTTCTTATTTGGATATGAAACTTACAGGGTTGGGCCGTTCCGACTTGATTATATTAGCGGCTCGCCCCGGTATGGGAAAAACCAGTTTTGCCCTAAACATTGCCACCAATGTGGCAAAGCGGCAAAAGATTCCTGTGGCAATTTTCTCTTTGGAAATGAGCAAAGACCAGCTTTCGGGAAGAATTTTGTCCGCAGAAGGCGGAATTAGCAGTATGTCTTTTCGTACAGGAAATTTGTCCGGGCAGGAATGGAACGATTTGGCGGTAGCTGCCAATACTATGTTTCAAACCCCCATCTATTTGGACGATACTTCCACCATTACCATTCCAGAGATGAAAGCAAAAATTTTGCATATCAATCAAGATTCCCACAAGGAAAATGTGGGTTTGGTGATTATTGACTATTTGCAGCTAATGAGCAGCGGTAGACGCAACGACAACCGTGTACAGGAAATTAGTGAGATTACCCGAAACCTAAAGATTATGGCAAAGGAATTGAATGTGCCTGTGATTGCGCTTTCCCAGCTAAGCCGTGCCGCAGAAAAGGCAAGTGGCCGCAGTGACCACAGACCAGTGTTAAGTGACCTGAGAGATTCTGGTTCCATTGAGCAGGATGCCGATGTGGTTTTGTTCTTATATCGTGAGGGATACTACAAAGCCACAGGTGGTGCCGATGGCAAGGAGGGTCAAGAACAGGAAGTGGACAACTACACAGCAGAATGTATTGTGGCAAAAAACCGCCATGGAGAGGTGGGAAAAGTGGATTTAATGTGGGACGGAGAGCACACTAGATTCACGGATATTGATTATGTACACAGTTGAAGAATTTGAAAAAAAAACACAGGAGTTTTTAACACAATTTGCCATGGTGCAGCAAGGGCAAACAGTTACAGTGGCTTTTTCCGGGGGAGCTGATTCGGGGGCATTGCTGTTTTGTCTGCACAATTTAAGGGAAAGATTGCAAATAAAGGTGCAGGCGGTGCATATCAACCACGGGCTGCGACCGGAAGAAAGCAAACAAGAGGAAGAATATGTAAAACAGGTTTGTGAGAAAAAAGGAATCCCCTTGCAGGTTTATCATCTAACAGAAAAACCCCCAATGTCAGGGATAGAACTATGGGCAAGGGAACAACGGTATACAATATTTTCTAAAATTGCCGCTGAAACAAAGGGAGTTATTGCCACAGCCCACACTGCCAACGACCAAGCGGAAACACTATTGTTGCGGTTGATACAGGGCACCGGATTGAAAGGGGCAGGAGGAATTCCAGCGGTGAGAAAACCTTATATTCGTCCGTTACTTTGGGCAAAGCGGCAAGAGATAGAGGAATACTGCTTAAAAATGGAGTATCAACCTGTAGAGGATTCCAGCAATCAGCAAACTATTTACAGCCGTAACTATGTTCGTCATAAAATTTTGCCTTTGCTCTCTGAAATGAATCCTGCGGTGGTGACCCATTTGGCAGAGTATTGTGCAGAAATGCAGTGTGTAGAAGAATATGTTGCAGCACAAGGGGAAAAGCTGTTAGAAGCAGCAAAAACAACATTTGGATGGAAAATAGATGTTCTTATGCAAGCACCAGAGGCGGTGAAAAATAAAGCCATTGCCTGTTTATGCAGTCAAAAGGCAGCTCCCAGCCGCAAAAAAATACAGCAAATCCAACAGCTTATGGAACAAGGAGGAAAAATCTCCTTGGCAAAAGGAGTAAAGCTGGCTTCTTTTCAAGGGTTGCTTGTGTGGGAAGATTCCAGAGAGATTGCCCCATCTTTTCAAGAAATCCCTATAAAAGAGGGATATTTCTATCAAAATGAGGAGTTTTCTCTGGAAATTTGGTGTGAGAGCTGTGAAACAAAGAAAAATTTTTTTGAATTTGAAAAAAAAGTATTAAACTATTGTACAGATTGTGCTAAAATACCTAATGATACCGTTTTAAGAAGAATGCAACCCGGTGACAGGATTCGACCTGTTGCGGGAGGCGTTTCAAAACCATTGAGAAAATTTTATCTGGAACAAAAAGTCCCCCCTACAGTTCGCTCTCGGTTGCCAATTCTAGCCAGCCAAAATAGAGTGTTATGGGTGTGGGGGTACGGATTTGCAGAGGGATTGGGGCAACAAACAGCCAGCAACAAAACTTTGTGCATTCGGTGTTTTTGTGGACAGAAGAAGGAGAAACAAACATGAGTATAAGCCAAAATATGAGAGATGATGTATTGAGAACCCTGTTCAGTGAGGAAGAATTGCAGAAAAAGGTGGCCGAGCTTGGTGCTGACATTACCGAGGAATATCGTGGAAAGGATTTGCTAATTGTTACTGTGCTAAAGGGTGCAGTGGTATTCTTGGCAGACTTGATGCGTAAAATTGACACACCTGCTGAAATTGACTTTATGGTGGTTTCCTCCTATGGAGCCGGTACCAAAAGCAGTGGCGTTGTAAAAATTGTAAAGGATTTGGACGTACCTCTGAAAGACCGCCACATTTTGATTGTAGAGGATATTCTAGACTCTGGTTTAACTTTGAGCTATATCAAAGGAATTTTGCAAGACCGCGGCCCTGCCTCTATTCGCATTGCCACCTTGCTGGATAAACCTGCACGCCGCAAAGCTGACCTAAAGGCAGATTATGTGGGATTTGAAGTGCCAGATGAGTTTGTTGTAGGATATGGTCTGGATTATGATGAAAAGTATCGCAACTTGCCCTATATTGGTATATTAAAGCCAGAAGTATACTCTGAGTAATTAAAATAGAACCACCACAAGAATAAAGGAGTGAAGTGTAATTGGATAGAAGACCAAGAGGATTTGGCCTGATGCCAATATTTGTTGGGTTAGCAGTGCTAATTTTGTTAATGAGTACCCTAATTCCCACCACAACCCAGAGCCGCAATGAGGTGAAATATTCTGAAATTTTGTACCTAATGCAGGATGGCAAGGTGGATGAATTTTATATTGACCTAAACAAAGGTATTCTGGAATTGAAGTTAGAGGCAGGCACACTGGAAGAACTAGGTGTGAAAAAAGAGCAAAGTGCTTCTGCTGCCCAGAATGCTTTAACCAGCCTGTTGCAGCAACAACCCCAAACCACCACAGAGGATGGTACCGAGGTGTTGCGGTACAAGCTGCCTTACCCAGCGTTGTTTATTGAGGATTTCCGCAAAGTAGTGGAAGAGTACAATGCAGAACATCCTGATGACAAAATCGATTATGATATGTCTCAGCTGAAAGCAGAATTCCCATGGGAAGTTGTTATCAGTTTGGTAATGACTGCGGGAATGGCTGGCTTGCTAATTTTCTTTATGTTTAGCCAAGGCGGTGGCGGAAAAGCCATGAGCGTGGGCCGTGCAAAGGTGAAAAATCTTTCGGACGACCAACGAAAAGCAACCTTTGCTGATGTAGCTGGTGCAGACGAAGAAAAGGAAGAACTACAAGAGATTGTAGAGTTTTTGAAAAATCCTGGCAAGTTTAATGTGCTGGGAGCAAGAATCCCCCACGGCGTTTTGCTAGTAGGCCCTCCGGGAACTGGTAAAACTCTGTTGGCTCGTGCTTGTGCGGGAGAAGCAGGAGTGCCCTTTTATTCTATCTCTGGTTCCGACTTTGTGGAAATGTATGTAGGTGTGGGTGCTTCCCGTGTGCGTGATTTGTTTGATAAGGCAAAGCGTACTGCCCCTTGTATTATTTTCATTGATGAGATTGACGCCGTAGGTCGTCAGCGTGGAACCGGCTTGGGCGGTGGACACGACGAGAGAGAGCAAACCCTGAACCAATTATTGGTGGAAATGGATGGTTTTGGAGCCAATGAAGGTGTTATTGTAGTGGCTGCAACCAACCGTTCGGATGTTTTGGATAAGGCTTTGTTGCGTCCTGGTCGTTTTGACCGTCAGGTATATGTAGGCTTGCCTGATGTAAAGGGCCGTGAGGAAATTTTGAAGGTACACACCCGAAAGAAACCTTTGGCTCCCGATGTAGACCTGAAAACCATTGCAAAATCTACCAGTGGTTTTGCAGGTGCAGACTTGGAAAACTTGGTAAATGAGGCAGCACTGTTGGCGGCTCGTCGTGGACGCAAGGCAATTACCAAAAAGGAAATTGAAGAAGCAAGCATCAAGGTAATTGCAGGCCCCGAAAAGAAGAGCCGTGTGGTAAGTGATAAGGAAAAACGTTTGACTGCTTATCATGAGGCAGGTCATGCCATCACCCATTATTGCTGTGAAACAGCAGACCCTGTACACGAAATTTCTATCATTCCTCGTGGTATGGCAGGTGGTTACACCATGAGCTTGCCAGAAGATGACAAGAGCTTTGTAACCAAGACCCAGATGAGTGAACAACTGGTGACTTTGCTGGGTGGCCGTGTGGCAGAAAAATTGGTATTGGAGGACATTTCTACAGGTGCTTCCAATGACTTGGAGCGAGCCACTGCCATTTCTCGTGCTATGGTAACTCGCTATGGTTTCTCGGAAAAACTGGGCCCTGTGGTTTATAGCAATGACCCAGGAGAAACCTTCCTTGGCAGGGATTTGGGACATGGAAGAAGCTATTCCGAGGAGGTTGCTGGAGAAATTGATACTGAGGTACGCAGCTTGTTGGATGGTGCTTTTGAAACTGCCACTAACATTTTGTGTGACCACATGGAACAGCTTCATCTGGTGGCAAAAGAGCTGATTGAACGCGAAAAACTCAGCGGGGAAGAATTTGAAAAACTGATGAAAGGGGGGCCTTTGGAAAAGAAGGAGTCCCAAACAGTTGCCCAACAGGCAGAGCCTGCTGAAAAAGCCGAACCTGCTCAACAGGCAGAAAAAGGGGAGCCCGCAGAGGTGGCAACACCAGTTTCCAGCGAGGATTCGAACCAATCGGAAGAACTGCCCAAGCAAGAGCCGGAGCAACTTCAATAAAAGTATTTGTCCCATAAACGGGAAATGTAGAAGAATTTTGCCCGCCTGTGTGCTTGTGCCATGGGCGGGCTTGTGTTATACTATACACCAGTGCCCTTGTGGGCACAGGTAAGAAAGACAAATTTCCAATGTGGATATTTTTTCAATTTTAAAAGGGCAAATAGGAAAGGAGTGGCACTGGGCTTGAAACAAAAATTTGAACTGATGGCAAGCAACAAGGCCAACTACTACACAAAAGGCAGCCCCATTCAGTTTGTAAAAATGGATTTGCTGCGAGAAGTAAGCAGCAGAGAGGTGGCTGTTTGCTTCAGCTTTAAAAATGTATCACAAGAACCCCTGCAAAACTTGCAAATCCGCTTTAAGTGTAAGGATGCACAGGGGGAGATTGTTTGCGATTCTACCTTCTGTTATGAGGAAATGGTAGCAGAGCCCGGCGAGGTATTTGGAGGCAATGAAGCTGTATATCTTAGTACAGAGCCCCTCTCTACCATTGATGTACGTCTTTTGTCTGCGGAAAATGTGGAAGGAGAGTTGGTTTCTCTGGAGGAATACCGTAGGGTACGACTTCCAGAGCAAAAACCTCTTTCACCAGAAATTGCAGAGGCATTGCAGGCCAGCACCAATAATCCACAGTTGCAGTATGAACCTGCTGTTTTGCAGGAAGGATGGCAATGTGCTTGTGGTGCCTTCCATCCCGGCTTAGAAGAAGGGGTATACTGTGATGAGTGTGGCGCAGACCGTATTTTGGTTCAGAACATGATTACAAATCTAATGCGTAAGCTGCAAGGACAAACCACTCAGCCTATGGTAGACGAAGACCCCACAAGGATGGTTGTGGGAAAAACAATGACCTACGAGCAACCACAGGTAGACCAACAGGCAACCCAAATTGTGCCTACCATAAAAACCGCAGATACTGCCCAAAATATTGAGAAAAAAGCAGTCTATCGCCGTTTGGAGGAAGAAGAGGTTCAACCCTATGGGGAAGAGCAACAATACGATGATGGCGATGAGGAGTATGATGAATACGACGAGTTGCAAGAACGGGAGGAACGTGCTCGTATGCTCATCCGATGGCTTCCCATACTGACAGGACTGCTGTGTGTTCTGGTGGTAGCAGCAGGGGTTATCTGGTACCAGATGGTAGTGTAAAATCAAGACAAAAGGCAATGCCCCGGCTTTTAAATGGCTGTGGGGTGTTGCCTTTGTTGTGCCCCAATCAAAGAAAATGGAGGAACATTCATGGCAAAAAAGCAGGCATATACCAACGAAAGCATCAGCAGCCTGAAAGGTGCCGACAGAGTAAGAAAAAGACCGGGCGTTATTTTCGGTTCAGATGGTGTGGATGGGTGCGCCCATGCAATTTTTGAAATTCTTTCCAACTCCATCGACGAAGCCAGAGAGGGTCATGGAGATACCATCATTGTGACAAAATTTCAGGATGGCAGCATTGAAGTAGAAGATTTTGGCCGTGGAATGCCAGTGGATTATAACAAAAATGAGGATTGTTATAACTGGGAGCTGCTGTTTTGCGAGTTGTATGCCGGTGGTAAATATGGCGAAAACGACTATACCTACTCTCTGGGCTTGAACGGCTTGGGACTATGCGCCACACAATACGCATCGGAGTGGATGCAGGCAGACATTTATCGGGATGGATTCCACTATCATCTGGATTTTAAAAAGGGCGAAAATGTGGGGGGCTTGCAAAAAGAGCCTTACAATAAAAAGCGTACTGGAAGTATTGTTCGCTGGAAGCCAGACACCGAGGTTTTCACGGATGTAGATGTGCCGGTGGAATATTTTACAGATACAATTCGCCGTCAAGCCATTGTAAATGCAGGAATTCACTTTATTTTTCATGATGAAACCAGCGGTCAGCGGCAAAGTACAGAGTATTTTTATCAAAATGGCATTGTGGACTATCTGGAAGAAGTGGTAGGAGAAGACGGCCTCACTCCTATTGTAAGTTGCAGTAGTACAGCGATAGGCCGTGACCAAGAAGACCGCCCAGACTACACAGTAAAAATGAATGTTGCCTTTTGCTTTTCGAACAAGGTGCAGTTGCTGGAGTATTACCACAATTCCAGTTGGCTGGAGCACGGAGGAAGCCCCGACCGCGCTGTGAAAAGTGCTTTTGTTAGCCAAATTGACAATTATCTAAAGGCTCGCAACATGTACAAAAAAGGAGAAAGCAAAATCAGCTTTGTGGATGTACAGGATTGCTTAGTGTTGGTGTCTAGTAACTTTTCTACCCAAACCAGCTACGAAAACCAAACTAAAAAAGCTATCAACAACCGATTTGTGGCACAAGCCATGACTGAGTTTTTAAAACATCAGTTAGAAGTATATTTCACCGAAAAACCCGATGAAGCCCAAAAACTGGCACAGCAGGTTTTGATTAACAAACAAAGCCGGGAGCACGCAGAAAAAGCACGCTTGGGCGCAAAAACCACCCTTTCTGCAAAGATGGACATTGCAAACCGAGTGCAAAAATTTGTGGATTGCCGTACCAGAGATGTATCCCGTCGGGAACTGTACATTGTAGAGGGTGACTCTGCAATGGGAGCAGTAAAGACAAGCCGAGATTCGGAATTTCAAGCTATTATGCCTGTTCGAGGAAAAATTCTAAACTGCTTGAAAGCAGACTATGGCCGCATTTTCAAAAGTGATGTTATCACCGATTTGATGAAGGTGCTGGGCTGTGGTGTAGAACTGGGAGGCAAAACCAAAAAGGATTTGGCAACCTTTGACCTAAACCAGCTTCGGTGGAATAAAATTGTAATTTGTACCGATGCGGATGTAGATGGTTACCAGATTCGCACCTTGATTTTAACCATGATTTACCGCTTGGTACCTACCTTGATTCAAGAGGGATTTGTATATATTGCAGAAAGCCCTTTGTATGAAATCAATAGTGGGGACAAGACCTACTTTGCTTACACCGAACCAGAAAAAGCCGATATTTTGCGCCGCATTGGGAAAAAGAAGTTTACCATTCAGCGTTCCAAAGGTTTGGGTGAAAATGACCCAGAAATGATGTGGCTGACCACCATGAACCCTGAAAGCCGCCGTTTGATTAAGGTGATGCCAGAAGAAGCAGAGAAAACCGCTCAAATGTTTGACCTGTTACTTGGGGACAACCTTGCCGGACGAAAAGAACACATTGCCCAGCATGGATGTGAGTATCTGGATGAGCTGGATGTATCCTAAAAAAGGAGGGCCTTATGGCAAAAAAACAAGCAAAACGAACCCTTGCCCGCCCCCAACTGGGTGACCATGTAGAAATTTTATCGGCGGGTAAAGTATTGGAAACCCCAATTACCCGCACTTTGGAAAGTAACTATATGCCCTACGCTATGAGCGTTATTGTTTCTCGTGCATTGCCGGAAATTGATGGCTTTAAACCTGCCCACAGAAAGCTGTTGTATACCATGTATGAGATGGGGCTGTTGAAAAAAGCACGAACAAAATCCGCCAATATTGTGGGAAGCACCATGCACCTCAATCCCCATGGCGATGCGGCTATTTATGAAACCATGGTGCGTATGGGCAGAGGAAATGAAAGCCTTTTGTTGCCCTATGTGGACTCCAAGGGAAACTTTGGTAAGGCATACAGCCGGGATATGGCCTATGCTGCCAGCCGATATACAGAGGCAAAGCTAGAGCCAGTATGTGAGGAACTGTTCAACGATATTGAAAAAGAAACTGTGGATTTTGTGCCAAACTATGACGCAACTACCACAGAACCTACCTTGTTGCCGGTAACATTCCCCACCATTTTGGCAAACAATACCTTGGGTATTGCTGTAGGTATGGCAAGCAATATCTGTTCTTTTAATTTGCAGGAGTTGTGTGCCACTACAGTTGCTTTGCTGAAAGACCCAGCCCACGATATTCTTTCCACCTTGCCCAGCCCTGACTTTGTAGGGGGCGGAAGCATTTTGTACAATGAAGAAGAAATGCAAAAAATCATCAACACAGGCAGGGGAAGTGTTCGGGTTCGGGCAAAATGGCAATACAGCAAGGAAAGCAATATGGTAGAAGTGACACAAATCCCCCCAACAACTACCATTGAAGCCATTATGGACAAAATTGCTGAACATGTAAAAAGTGGCAAAGTCAAAGAAATCAGCGATATGCGTGATGAAACTGACCTACACGGTTTAAAGTTGGCCATTGACCTAAAACGTGGACAAGACCCGGAAAAGCTCATGGCAAAGCTAATGAAAATTACTCCCCTAGAAGACAGCTTTTCCTGTAACTTCAATATTCTGGTATCTGGGCAGCCCCGTGTAATGGGGGTATGGGAAATTTTGCAGGAGTGGACTGCGTTCCGTACTGAGTGTGTCCGCCGCAGAACCTTTTTTGAATTGACAGGCAAGGAAAAGCGGTTGCATTTGCTAAAAGGCTTGGAGGCCATTTTGTTGGACATTGACAAAGCCATTCGCATTGTTCGGGAAACTGAGGAGGATGCCGAGGTGGTTCCCAACTTGATGATTGGTTTTGGTATTGACCAACTGCAAGCAGAATATGTGGCAGAAATTAAGCTGCGCCATCTAAACAGGGAATATATTCTAAAGCGAACCACTGAAATTGCCGATTTGGAAAAGGAAATCCAAAAATTGCAGGATGTTTTAAAAAGCCCTGCAAAAATGCGGAGAATTATTATCTCTGAATTGGAGAAGGTTGCAAAAAAATACGGCACTCCTCGAAAGAGTGAAATTTTGTATGATGCTGTACAGGAGCAGGAACAGGAAGAAGAAAATACAATGCCCGACTATCCTGTTACTGTGTTCTTTACCAAAGAGGGATATTTCAAAAAAATTACCCCCCAGTCCTTGCGGATGTCTGGAGAGCAAAAGCTGAAGGATGGGGATGAAGTTTTGTGCCAGTTGGAAACCAAAAACAATGCACATTTGTTGTTTTTTACCAACAAACAACAGGTATATAAATGCCGTGCAGGGGATTTTGAGGACGGAAAAGCTAGCCAACTGGGAGATTTTGTTGCCGCAAAGCTGGGAATGGAAGAAGGGGAAAGCCCCTTGTATTTGGCAGTGACCAACGATTACAGCGGTTACATGCTCTTTTTCTTTGAAAGTGGAAAATGTGCCAAAATTCCCATGGAAAGCTATGCCACCAAAAACAACCGCCGAAAGCTCATCAATGCTTATAGCGGAAAAGAAAAATTGGTGCATTTGCGGTATATTCCGCAAGATTGCATGATTGCGGTGTTTATTGGTGGTACCAGATTGCTGGTAGTGAATACAGTACAAATTGCAGAAAAGCAAACTAAGACCAGTGCAGGGGTTGCTGTGGTAACCTTAAAGAAAAATCAATCCATTACAGATATTTGCAAGTTGGAAAGTGTCGGTTTGACCAACGAAAGCCGGTATCAAGTGCAAAATTTGCCTGCTACTGGTGCTTTGTTGCGAGAAAAAGATTTGCAACGGCAAATTACTATGGAGCTGTAATTGTTGCCAAAAGGGAAAAACAAGGAATCTTGCTGTCTTTTTAGGTTGCATTTACAAGGGCAATATGCTATGATAAGCAATGTACTATAATTGGAGGTAGCGGAAATGAGTATCTTTGAAATCATCGGCAGCGTGGTGCTGATTGTGACCTGTATTTTCATTACTCTGTTGGTGTTGAAACAAGAGTCTAAGGGTCGTGGTCTTTCCACTGCCATCATGGGTGGCCCCATGAACGATGATACCCGCGGACGGATGACCCAGAGCGCAAAGCTGGCAGTGGCTACACGCTATGCAGGAATTGTGCTGTTTGTGCTGTCCATTCTCACCTGCGTTTTATCTGCTCGACTGTAAAAAGAGCAATCAATGCACAGGATTAAACAGGGAGAAACGCTGCTTTTGGCTGTGGTGCCAGCGGTGTTTTTCCCTGTTTTTTGCGTATAAGAATAAAATCTATAAAAAAACAAAACACTATATTGCAAAAGTAATGGATACTATGGAGGGAATATATGTCGATTCAAGGAAAAATTTTGCGGGAACTGCAATCAGCACCCCGAAGCAGAAAAGAACTAAAACGGAAAATTGGAAATGATAAAAAGGTAAGTCGTGGACTGGAAATTTTACTAGAAAAAAGGCAAATTGCTCGCAGGGGAGATTTATATTTTTTGATTCAAAAAAAGCGGAAGGGCATTCCATGCACCATTGTAAAACTGGGGAAAACCTTTGGCTTTGCCCATCCCTTAGATGAAAGTGGCGATATTTTTGTTCCTGGGCGTTCTTTACAAGGAGCTATGCCAGGAGACCAAGTGGAAATTCAGCTTTTTGACCGCCCCCGTGTTCCCGGTAGCCGAGAAGGAGAAGTAGTAGCCATTGTATCCATGCGACAGGAATTTGTAGGAACTGTGGAACGGCAAGGAGCCGGAAAGCTGGTACTGGTGCCAGACGATGCCCCAGAAACCCCCTTGCGGATTCGTCGAAGCTTTCAACAGGATGTAGAGCCGGGAGAGCGTGCAGCTGCATTGCTTAGCCGACGAGCAGACAACCATGAAGACCATCGGGTGGAAATTGTGCGTGTGTTTGGCTCTGGAGAAAGTGCAAAGGACTGTGCACGCAGTATTCTATATAGCCAAGATTTGCAAAAACAATTTCCCCCAGAGGTGCTGAAAGAAGCACAAGCACTGGAAAACTTTGAGATTCCTGCTGTGGAATTGGTGGAACGCCTTGACCTGAGAGATTGGGATATTTTTACCATTGATGGTGCTTCCACCAAAGATATTGACGATGCCATCAGTTTGGAAGCTACAAACAAAGGCTGGCGACTGGGTGTGCATATTGCAGATGTGAGCTGGTTTGTTGCAGCCCATAGCGAGTTGGACAGAGAGGCATTCCGTCGGGGAACATCGGTGTATTATGCAGATGATGTAATCCCCATGTTGCCAAAGGAACTTTCTAATGGAGTATGTAGCCTCAATGAAGGGGTAGACCGATTGGCATTTTCCTGTTTGATGGAATTGGACAAGCAGGGCGGTTTGCAGTCTTACCGCTTTGTAAAAACCATTATCCACAGTAGGGTAAAAGGTGTGTATACAGAATTAAATCAATTGTTGGCAGGAGAGGCAGACCAAACCATTCAGCAAAAATACAGCAATGTTTTCCCGCAGCTTGTGGAAATGCAAAAACTGCATCAGGTGCTAAATGCCCGAAGAAAAAAGCGGGGCGGAATGGAGATTGAAAGCGGAGAATCCAAACTGTTGCTGGATGAGCAAGGGAAATGTATTGGAGTTTGCAAGGCACAACGAGGACAAACCGAAGAAATGATTGAGTCCTTTATGCTCATGGCCAACACTTGTGCCGCCATAGAGGGAAAAAGTAAAGGGTTGCCCTTTGTTTATCGGGTGCATACTGCCCCTGATGAAGAACGCATTGAACGGCTTAAAACCATGTTAAAGGCAGCAGGGGTAAATGTTTCCCTCAGTGACCAGCCCTCTCCTTTGGAGTTTTCCCGTCTGTTGGATAAAACAAAGGGAACAGGTTTGGAACGGGCAGTACACACGGCGGTGCTTCGTGCTATGAGCAAAGCAAAGTATGAGCCATTGCCAAAGGGACATTTTAGCCTTGCTTTAGAAGACTATGCCCATTTCACTAGCCCTATTCGACGCTATCCAGACCTTGCCATTCATCGCATTTTGTCCGCCGCACTGGAAGGCCATAAAAACCTAGACAAACGTTTTGGACAGTTTGCAGAAAAGGCAAGCCTACAAAGCAGCCAAAGGGAACTGGTTGCCATGCAAACAGAACGAACCATAGAGGATTGCTACAAAGCAGAGTATATGAAAACCAAGGTGGGGCAGGTGTTTGATGGTGTGGTTTCCGGTGTTACCAATCATGGACTATATGTGGAACTACCTGACACCGTAGAGGGATTGGTACACATTACACGGTTAAGCCGAGGAGAGCCCATTGTAGTAGATGGAATTGCCATTGATGACCCTTTCACTGGAAGAAACTGGCGTTTAGGCGACGCTGTAAAAGTAAAGTGTATTGCTGCATCGGTAAGCACTGGAAAGATTGATTTTGACCTTGCATAAGAAGGTGTAATAAAAACTATCCCAAAGGTCACGGATATGACCGTGGGCTTTGGGATAGAAAAGCAATATCACAGAAAGGAGAAAAGAAGATGTGGCCTTTTGGGAAGAAAATGAAAGATGAATCTTTGAAAGTGGAATGTCTGCCAACGAAGGTGGAGATTGTAGACTGCTGCTGTGTAAAAGAGGCAAAAATAGTACATATACAAGGCAAAGGTGCATTGAAAGAAAGGGCAGCCTATAGTAGTAGGGATGATGATATTGGTTATTGCTCTCGGATTTCCCTGTATGGTGTGCCTTTAGCCCAATACAATGGCTATGGGTGTCCAACCTGTATGGGCTGGCTAGCAACAGGGTACGGCAGAGAAACTGTAACTTGTGAAGAAGTTCGGCAGTATAGCAAGTATGCAGAAAAGCCTTTTGAGAATTTGGAAAGTTCCATTGAAGGGTTGAATCCAATTCTAAAATTGT
The DNA here is from genome assembly GCA_944385935.1 of uncultured Anaerofilum sp. GTDB lineage: Bacteria > Bacillota > Clostridia > Oscillospirales > Ruminococcaceae > Anaerofilum. The sequence continues at coordinate 47,706 of CALWZC010000002.1, read as the reverse complement.
TGGAAAGCGGTTTGTATGCCATTGGATATGGAGAGTGCTTCCCTACAGATGGCGAAGAAAATTTTTTTTGGAATGTATCCAATGAATTGGAAAGAAAGCAAGGTACAGCAATTCTTCCTACAGATTATGGTCAGTACATCAATGGAGAACCCGCCTATTTATATCCAACCCAAGGAGCAAAATGTTACAATCCCGAACGTGTACAGTATTACAAGGAAATGTTTCAGAAAACAGGGAAACTCCCTCCTATTCTGGTGTATAATTTCCAGTCTTGTTTAAACATTGTGCTGGACGGACACCATAGAGCTTGTGCAGCGGCATTGTTGGGAATTCCAGTGCCTTGCATCATGATTTTTCCTTGGGGATATAGCTGTACTGTTAAAAATGGAAAACGGGAAAAACGAAAATTGATTTTTTCGGGGATAGAAGTAGATGTTGGAGAGATACCCAAAGAGTACCAACCCACTGATAAAACAACCTTGCCAGAAGGAACCATAAAAAACGGTGCAGGGAGGTTGTCAACTCGGCAATGGGAACCAGAGTATCTGGGGTCTGTAAAAAAATATCCCACTTTACAGGAATATGTAAATCTCAAAGGGGCAGGATTGTCCTTTGATACAAATATAGATATTCTCAACCAAGAATTAGAGAAATATTTTGCTAAGTATTGTCCGCCAAGTGGGGAAAAAGCTGTTGTTGATGACTTTGACCATTTAGGCAATCGGGACTATCCTCCAAGTGCACAAAAAGCAGAAGGGATTTTAACTCTTTTAAAATATAAAGATACAGAACAGTTTAAAAAAGCAGCCATTTGGTGTATTAAACATACAAGGGTAAAATCTCTCCGTGAAACAGCATATATACTGTTGGTAGATATAAAGGATGACCCTGAGGTGGAACAGGTATTTATTGATTATTTAATAGAAAACGAGGACAGAAAAGATATCTTTTTACCACTGATACACAGCTACTGGGATAAATAAACAATAAAAACGACACTCTATGAAAGAAAAGTAGAGTGTCGTTTTCCTGTTATGGTAATTTGTTATAGACTCCAGAATTAGTGAGATTCATAGATGGATTTTTCTTTGTTGATAAACACTTCTGCCAAAACCTGATAGGTCTTGCCCCATGCCTCTAAAACCTCATCTGTTGCAGCATCGCCCAACACCTCTTTAATAGCACCCAAAAGGTGTTTGCCTACAATGGGGTAGTGTTCAGGCTTTACTTGTGCATTGCAATGAACCTGACCAATTTTCTCCACAAGAGGAGTGATAGCAGAAAGGTTGTCAATGTTCTGGGCGGCTGCCAAAATGGACATTGCCAATGCTTTGGGTTGCTGTCCAGATTGCTGCTTCTCCATGCTGAACAATCCCTTTACCTCTGGATTTTGGGCAAACATGTTCTTGTAAAAAGTGGTGGTAATTTCCATGCCGTGTTCTTTCAAAGCGGGAACAGTGGATTTTACAATTTCAATGGTTTTTGCATCTAACATAATGGATAACACCTCTATAAAAAATAAAATTATTATTGATATAAAATATCTGTAGCTATATTATATTGATATTTTTATAATTTGCAAGAGAAAAGAGAGGCAACAGAACAAAAACGGAATAATGCCGAAAAAAGCAGAACAAAAGCAAAGATATTTTGTTAAACTACACTTATATAGTATAGTTTGGGCTTGAAAGTAAATTTTAATTATTGGGGTTGGAATAATTTTCCGTTCTGCGGCAAAACTGTTTGCATAGAATATTAGTGGAGGGATGCCCAGTGAAAGACCAACATACACAGCAAGAGGAATTTTGCCCAGTGATACAGGATAGGGCGTACTTTGAAAAGCAGCTAAAACATTGCTTGGAAGAAAAAAAGCACAACGAGGAACTATTTGATATGGAAACAGACCCAGAATTGATTGAGGCCCATATTTATCGGCGGCTATCCTTGGAATGTGAATACCGGTATTTGCTGCGACAGGTGAAAGAAAGCGAAAAACCCCAGCCAAGACCAAAAAAATGGTTTGCTTTTGGATAATAGAACTATATGAATAATATACTATAGAAAATAAAGAAGAGTAAAAAAACAGGAGTGTGAGGGATAAAATGACAAAGTTGTATGCGGTAACCTTGTTTTTTGGGCTGGTGAGCCTTTTGGGAACGGCAGCAGGAGCCAGCAAGTGCAAAGGAGCGTTTACAAAAGCCCTTTCTGCCAGTGTTTGTGGTGTGGGAATGTTGGGAGTATTGGCTGTGATGGCACCTTATAGCGGCATTACGCTTTCTCTCAACTGGTTTACATCTTTTGTGGCAGTGGTGTTGGGTGCGCCGGGTGTGGTCACTTTGCTATTGTTGCGTGTTTTGTTTGGAGTGGCATAAATATTTTGGGAAAATGACAAACAAAGAAAAAAAGCCCGATTCTTTAAAGGAATCGGGCTTTTTTATGAAAAACAACTGAACCATAAGCCGGGTTTTGTATTAAACGACGATCTGTCTTGGCTGAGCGTTGCCGCACAGCTCGTGCCACCTCCGGAACGTGCAGGGTACACATAGTTCCATACGGGTGTTGCTTCTGGTAGGGTTTACATAGCCGCAAAGTCGCCAGTGCGCTGGTGAGCTCTTACCTCGCCTTTCCATCCTTACCCCCAAAAGAGGGCGGTCTATTTCTGTTGCACTATCCCTAGGGTCACCCCCGGCTGCCGTTAGCAGTTACCATCCCTTGTGAAGCCCGGACTTTCCTCAGCAGGTCAAGCCTGCCGCCGCCGTATGTTTCACTTGTTTTTCGCTGGGTATTATACCACTTTTTTGACAGAAAAACAAGGGGCAGATATAATGGAAAGGCAAGGAATACGTAGAAGGGCGGAAAAAGCATGTGGCTAAAATTTTGGGTAGAAGATGGGCAAGAGGGAACCAAGTTGGGGCCATTTTTGCGCAGTAAAGAGGTATCGGCTGCATTGCTGAAGCAGGTGAAATATGGGCAATGGGGAATTTTGGTCAACGGAGTTTCGCAACATACCAACTACATTGTAAAAAAAGGAGATGAAATTTCTCTTTGGCTTACAGAGGAATTCGGAGAACTAAAACCCCAGCCCATGGCACTGCAAATTGTGAAGGAAACAGAGCATTTTGTTTTGCTGGATAAGCCTGCTGGTTTGGTGGTACATCCCACATTAAACCATTGGGAAAATACCCTTGGAAATGGGTGGATGGGGGTGCTGGCATCCAGAGGACAACAGGGAGTTTTTCGCCCTGTGAATCGACTAGACAAAGATACCTCTGGTTTGGTTTTGGTGGCGAAGAATTCTTATTCTGCCGCATTGTTGCCCAAATATGTGGAAAAGGTCTATTTGGCTGTTGCAATGGGAGAAATGCCCCTAGGCGATGGGCAAGTGGATTTACCTATTGCCCGCTGTGATGGGTCAGTGATAAAAAGGGAAGTTTCTCCTTTGGGGCAGCCTAGTACAACACAATATACAGTGTTGGCTGTGGGCAATGGATATAGTTTGCTGCGGCTGCGGTTGGTTACAGGAAGAACCCACCAGATTCGGGTTCATATGGCGGCACTGGGGCATCCATTGGCAGGAGATTGGCTTTATGGAGAAAATACGGCTGCCCCTATCCAAAGGCAGGCATTGCATTGTTTTGGTATGAAAATTCCATCCTTTCTAAACCAAAAAGAGGAGTGGTTTTTTACCCCTCCGCCTGAAGATATGCAATACTTATACCACCAAATTGCATTGGTTGACAGGAAATAATAAAACGTGTAAAAAATGTAAAGGTTTTTTGTACATACAAGGAAAGCCCTGCCAAACACTTGCGAAAAATCTCTAAAATGGTATAATATCTAAGGTACCTTGAAAAATTTCGGGGTGCAGAGAAACCTTTTTTGGCGATTTTTCAAAAGGTTTTGTAAAAAGGAAAGGAGATGGGAAGATGCCTTTGGACATGAAGGACAAGGAAAATCATGAAAATGGCAATGACCCTTCCCGCTTTTCGGGGAAACAAAGTCGTGCAAGAGTAGCATTGCGTACAACATGGCAGACTGTCCTTGCAAAGTTCAATATTTGGGCCCATAAAAAGCACAAGCGGATTTCCCAGACATACGCTTTTTATAAAACAGGACAATATCTGTACGAAGTGGGATTTGCTGCGGAATATGGTGTGGTTCGTTTTTGCCGTATCACCAAGGGAGCTGGCCGTTTTTTGGGCCATGCGGCAGTGTGGGGCGGTAAAAGAGCAGCTCGCAGAGCTGGAGAGCTGGCACTGGAATTGTGGGAGGATTTGGCAGGGCCAATCCTTGGACTTGTAAGAGGCGCAAGAGGACTGACACATACTGCAAAAAGCCAATATCAGGACAAAGGTGCCGCCAAAGCTGCAAGCCAAAGTGCAGTATACCTAGGCAAGGGATTTGTAAAATATTTGGGTGTAATTGGACGTTTTGCCAGTTATGCGCTGCCCGCTGTGGGTGTGTTTGTATTTGTTGTAACTGTAAATGAAAAACTCAGCGAAACCTATGCTCTTGCTGTAGAATGCAATGGCCAGGTAGTAGGTTACGTAGAAGACGAACTGGTGTTTGATGCGGCAAGGGATAAGGTGAAAAGCCGTATTGTTTTGGCACAAGACCAACAATGGGACGTAGAGCCAACCTTTACCCTTTCTACTACCAATGAAGTGATGGATGTAAACAGCACAGCCGACGCCATTTTGATGGCATCCGCTGATGAAATCCAAGAAGCTACTGGTATTGAGGTAGATGGACAACTGGTGGCAATTACAAATGATGGTGCACAGCTACAACAGTACCTAGAAAGCCGCAAAGCGGAATATAGGGACCCAGATAATCCAAACCAGAGAGTAGAGTTTGTTCAGACCGTCGAAACAGTAGATGGCTTGTATGCTTCTGAAACTGTACAGGATATTCAAGAAGTAGAGGCCATGCTGTCGGGATTGAAGGAGCAGGAGCAACAGTACACCATCCAGTCAGGGGATTCCTTGACCTTGGTAGCTTCTCGCTTTGACCTGACCAGTGCACAGTTGACAGAGCTGAACCCCAAGTTGGCAGATGAGGATTATAACTGGCCCATTGGTGATACCCTTGTGGTACATCAAGAGGTGCCCTTCTTGCAGATAAAAACCATTGAAACTCTAACAGTGGAGGAAGTCATTCCTTTCGCTACAGATAAGCAAGATGACCCTGAGCTGGCTTATGGTAAAACGGTTACTGACCAAGAAGGACAGGATGGTTTAGACCAAGCCACCTATGAATATGTTCGTGTGAATGGTGTGCTTACAGAGGTAAACGAGATTTCTCGTGTGCGTTTGAAAGACCCTGTTACCGAGATTATTCGCCGTGGTACAAAAATGCCAGAAGGCTCTGCCTCTAGCACTGCTGTATTTGGCACAGGAAGTATGTTGTGGCCTGTACCCGGATACACTGGTGTAAGCCGTTGGATGAGTTCTGGACATAAGGGAACAGATATCACTGCCCGATATGGAACACCTATCATTGCAGCGGATTCTGGTGTGGTAGCAAAAGCAGGATGGAATGCTGCTGGTAGTGGATATGGATACAGTATTGTTATTTCCCACGGCCCCGGCAATACCACTTTGTATGCACACTGTAGTTCTCTGGCAGTTTCTGCTGGACAGTCGGTATCCAAAGGTCAGGTTATTGGCTATGTGGGAAGCACTGGCTGGTCTACCGGAAACCACTTGCACTTTGAAATTTACAAAGGCGGTGTTCGTGTAAGTGCCCGAAACTATTTCCCCAATAAGTAAATAGTCTTTGTAGTACAGTAATCCCTTATACAGAAAAAGGCAAATTTTCTGTATAAGGGATTTTTTTGGGATAAAATCCTTTATTTTTTTAAGACAGTAGTTGGAAACGGGGAATAAGCAAAAAGATTTTGGGAAATAATCAATTTGTTACTTTTCATTGTGCCAATTTCGTTGTATAATAGAGCGAAGGCAGGTCTTTTGCAACAATAAGCAAAAGGTCTGTACATAAAAGAATATTACGGGTAAACCGAACACATAAAAAACTACCTGCTTGAAGGGGAGTATTGGATTTTGGAAAAATTTGTAATCACCGGTGGAAAGCCTTTGATGGGTGAAGTAACTATTAGTGGAGCTAAAAATGCAGCTGTTGCCATTTTGCCAGCCACATTGTTGGCAGCAGGACGCTGTGTAATTGAAAATCTACCCAGTATCAGCGATGTTGCTGCATCGGTGGAAATTTTGCACGCAATGGGCGCGCAAGTGCGCATGCTGGACAAACATACCTTAGAGATTGATACTACACATATTATTAGTACAGAAGTACCCAATGAAATGAGCCGTCAAATGCGTGCAAGCTATTACTTTTTGGGTGCATTGTTGGGACGTTTTGGAACCGCTTCTGTGGCTATGCCCGGCGGTTGTAATCTGGGCCCCCGTCCCATTGACCAGCATTTAAAAGCCTTTACTGCACTGGGAGCAGAGGATTCTGTTCGTGCTGGTATGATTCATGTGGAGTCCGATTCTTTGAAAGGCTGCCATGTGTTCTTTGATACTGTTTCTGTAGGTGCAACTATCAATGCAATGTTGGCTTCTGTTATGGCAGAAGGTATGACTGTGCTGGAAAATGTTGCAAAGGAACCCCACATTGTAGATGTAGCCAACTTTTTGAATACAATGGGTGCAGATGTTCGTGGAGCTGGCACCGACGTGATTAAAATTCGTGGTGTGGAAAAGATGCATGGCTGCACCTATTCCATTATTCCAGACCAGATTGAGGCAGGCAGCTATATGGTTGCCGCTACCATGACCGGCGGAAATGTGCTGATTAAAAATGTAATTCCCAAGCATTTGGAGCCCATCACTGCTAAGCTAGAACGGGCAGGAGCATTGATTGAGGAGTTTGACGACGCTGTTCGGGTATGCCGCACCGGAAAAATTGAACCGCTAAATATCAAAACAATGCCCCATCCGGGTTTTCCCACAGATATGCAACCATTGATGGGTGTATTGATGACAGTGGCAAGAGGTACCAGCATTATTACCGAAGCCATTTGGGAAAATCGGTTCCGCTATGCAGATGAACTGTTGCGAATGGGTGCAAATATTCAGGTGGATGGCAGAGTAGCTGTTATTGAAGGCGTAGAGGAGCTGTCCGCCGCCCCTGTGCGTGCCAGCGATTTGCGTGCAGGTGCTGCCCTTGTAGTGGCTGCTTTGGCTGCCAATGGAACTAGCGAAATTGAGGAAATTGCTCATATTGAACGTGGATATGAGGATTTGGTAGAAAAATTAAAGGGGCTGGGTGCAGATATTCGCCGTGTTTCTGTTCCAGACCAAGTATTGCGTCAAGCACTGTAAATCTGTGTAGAAGAAAAATTCTGTTATGGCATAAAAGGCGGGGGCTGATTGGTGGCTCCTGCCTTTTGGGGGTGCTTTGGGCTAAATTGTGCCGTCTATAATGTGTAATACAGAATAAAAGAAAGGAATTTTCATGGCTCGTTTTTCAACTTTATATTCTGGTTCCTCTGGGAACAGTGCTGTTATTGAGGAAGATGGAAAATATCTGTTAATAGATATGGGAAAAAGCTGCCGTATGACCAACAATTCTTTGAAAGAATTGGGTTTAGATGTGGCAGATTTACAAGGGATTTTGGTAACCCATGAACACATTGACCACATTAGTGGGTTGAAGGTGTTTTTGAAAAAGAGTCTGGTTCCTGTGTATAGTAGCGGAGCAACATTGGATGTTTTGACTGTGAAAGACCAAGTGCCTGTTTCAGCAAATTTGCAAGAGATTGGAAAGACACAGCAATCTGTGGGAGATTTTGGGGTAACAGCCTTTTCCACTAGCCATGATGCTATGGATTGCCATGGATATCGCATTGTAACCCCAAAAGGAAAAACAATGTGTATTGCTACCGATTTGGGCTATGTGAGCCATGAGGTACATACTGCCATGTCAGGATCAGATTTGGTGGCGTTGGAGTCTAATTATGACCCTTCTATGCTACAAAATGGAGCATACCCCTACTCGTTAAAAATGCGCATTGCTGGAAAAAGAGGACATTTGTCCAACCAAGAATGTGCAGGAAAGATTGTAGAGCTTGCAAAACAGGGATGTGATAAATTCTGGCTTTGTCATCTTTCCTATCAGAATAATACCCCCTTTGCTGCCAAGCAAACTGTTGCAAACTATTTGGAAAAGGTAGGAATTGAAATGGGGGAGGACGTGCAAGTGCGAGTGGCACGCCGTGATATGGTTTCGGATTGGATGGAGTTTTAAGAAATGCAACACATTGATTTGATTTGTATAGGAAAGTTGAATGCTCCTTATTTTGCACAAGGTACCGCAGAGTATGCAAAGCGGCTAGGTGGGTATTGTGATTTTAAAATCATTGAATTGCAAGAGGAAAGCATACAAGAGAAAAATGCAAGTGAGGCGTCCATAGCAAAAGCACTAGAAAAAGAGGCAGATAAAATTTTTGCCAATGTGAGGAAAGGTGCTGCGATTGTTGCCTTGTGTATTGAAGGCAAGGAATTTTCCAGTGAAGAACTGGCAAGAAAAATTGCAGATACAGCCCAGCAAGGCAATGGTGATATGGCTTTTGTTATTGGGTCATCTCATGGCCTCTCTCCCAGAGTGAAACAGGCTGCCGGCCTAAAATTGAGTATGAGCAAGATGACCTTTCCCCATCAAATGGCAAGGATGATGTTGACAGAGCAATTATATAGGGCCTTTTCCATTAACAATAACGGAAAATATCATAAATGATTTTTTTGAGATATATCCCTCTTTTTGCAAGGGGGATTTTTCTATACGAAAAAGCCCCCAGAGTGTAACTCTGGGGGTGTTTGTTATACGAAAAGCACAAAAATTAGTCCAAAGTGCCCAAGCTGAGCTTGTAGGGGCTATCAGTTGCGTTTTGCAGCTGAGCCTCTTTTTTGTATTTTGCAAGCAAAGCAGCGGTTTTTGTGGGGTCGGCAATGGTGCCAGCACCTGCGATACAACCACCGGGGCAGCCCATGCCTTCCAACAGATAGCCATTGTATTTGCCGGCCTTAGCCATCATCAACAGCTTTTTGCAGTCTGCCAAACCTTGAGCAGAAGCAATTTTAATTTCACGGTTGGGGTCAAGCTGCTTGATAGTGTTTGCAACAGCCGCAGCAACGCCACCACTTACAGCAAAACCACGGCCGTCGGCAGTTGCCTCGTGCAGGGGAGTGGTTTCCTCCAAGTCTGCGAAGTTTACTTCTTTTGCCTCGAACAAACCCATCAATTCCTCAAAGGTAAGAACAAAGTCTACATCACTGCGGATACTGCGGCGGCTTGCCTCCAGCTTTTTGGCAGCACAGGGTCCAATGAAAGCAATTTTTGCATCGGGATGTTTTTTCTTCAGCAAGCGTGCAGTAAGAACCATGGGAGTGAGTGCCATGCTGATGTTTTGTGCCAATTCAGGGAACAACTTCTTTGCCATCATGCTCCAGCTGGGGCAGCAAGAAGTAGCCATGAAGGGCTGATGCTCAGGAACCTCACGCAGGAAGTCTTTTGCTTCCTCCAAAGTGCACAGGTCAGCACCGATAGCAACCTCTACAACATCCTCAAAGCCCAACTGCTGCATAGCAGGACGAATTTTGCCGGGGGTCATGTCGGGGCCAAACTGGTTGACGAAAGCAGGAGCAACGATAGCAAAAACACGCTCCTTCTTTTTGATGGAGTGGATAAGCTGGAAAATCTGACCCTTGTCTACAATTGCACCAAAGGGACAGTTTACCAAACACATTCCACAGGAAACGCACTTGTCGTAGTCAATCTTTGCACGGCCCAGCTCATCGCTGCCAATCGCATTCATGCCACAAGCGGCAGCACAGGGACGCTCCATTTTGTTGATGGCGTTGTAGGGACAAACATCCACACATTTGCCACACTTGATGCATTTGTCTTGGTCAATAACCGATTTGCCATGAACCATAGAAATGGCATCTTTGGGGCAAACCTCTTTACAAGGATGTGCCAAACAGCCTTGGCACATATTGGTTACTTCCACTTTTTTGGTGGGGCAAGCGTTACAAGCAAATTTGATGATGTTTACCAGTGGGGGGTCATAGTACTTTTCGTCGATGGCACTGGCTTCGATTCCATCAGACACAGGAATGGCTTCGTCTACCGGACGCAAAGGCAAACCGATTGCCAAACGCAAACGCTCCTCTACGATGGCACGCTCTAAAAAAACGCTCTCTCGCAGGGTTGCCACTTCGCCGGGCAGAATCTTATAGGGCAGCTTGGCAATCTTTTCGGCGTAATTGCCGCCCTCATATGCCATGCGTGCCACTTCGGTAAAGACCTTGCGGCGGATGTCGGTGACAGAAGTGTAAATTCCTCTCATAATACCAATCATGCTCCTCTCTCTTTTGCAGATAGCTGTTAAAATAATATCATAAAAATGCTTTGGGGCAAAGTGGACACAGTGACGAAAAAAACACTGTTTTGGGAAGAAAAACCAGATAGAAGTTACTTTGTGGGGGCTAGAAGAGTGCAATGGCAACGCTGACCATCAAATTCTCCCAGTGTTACCTGTACTATATCACCGGATTTTTTGCCGGGGGCAGATACCACAACAGGAACATACAGGCGAGTATACCCCGTAAACAAAGTGCCACTAAGGGGTTTTTCTAACAACACCTCCTCTTGTGTACCCTGCATTTTTGTGCAAATGCTTGCACGAACACGGTCGGCGGTTTGCTGCATTTCTTTGGTGCGCTGGGACTTGGTTTGCTCATCCACCTGATTTGGCATAGACCAGCCCGGGGTTCCCTCTCGTCGGGAATAGGGGAACACATGAACCTTTAAAAAGCCAATCTGTTCCACAAAAGCAAGGCTTTGTGCAAATTCTTCGGGGGTTTCTCCTGCAAAACCTACAATGATATCCGTGGTAAAACTGCACTGGTTGCCAAAAGCGGCACGGAGCTTGTCCACTACTGCTGCATATTGCTGGGCGGTGTAGGGTCGGCGCATACGGCGCAAGGTTTCGGAACAACCACTTTGTAGGGAAAGATGAAACTGTGGACAGAATTTTTTTACTGATGCTAACCTTGCGATATCCTCGTCGGTCATCATATCCGGTTCTAAGCTGCCCAAACGAATGCGTTCCAATCCGGGAATGGCAGCAGCTTTTTCTACCAATTTGCTGAGGGATGCACCTGTATCTTTGCCATAACTGGAAAGATTGATACCAGACAGCACACATTCAGCATAGCCGGCCTTTGCTAGAGTTTCCAGTTCTTTCAGAATGCTTTCCTCGCTGCGGCTACGCACCTTGCCACGAGCACGAGGAATGACACAATAGGCACATTGACGGTCACAGCCATCCTCGATTTTGATGAAGGCACGGGTGTGGCCTTCAAAGTTTTCTAAAGGCAGTTCCTCAAAGGCCTCTCCTTTTTCGTGGGGAGTAATGGAGATGACCTGCTCCCCTGTGTCCAAATGTTGTTGGATACATTGCAAAATGGAATGACGAGCAGCAGAACCTGTGATGACATCAGCCTCGGTGGTTTGAGCTGCCTCTTGGGGAAATGCTTGGGGATAACAACCAGTTAAAACAGTAACGGCAGAGGGGTTTTCCCGTTTGGCACGGCGTAGCCACTGGCGGCTTTTGCGGTCGCCTCCGGCAGTAACGGTACAGCTATTTACTAGATAAACATCTGCCTCCTCACCCTCCTTGGCAATGGTGTAGCCATTTTGTTCAAACAGCCGAATGAGGGCACCGGTTTCGTTTTGGTTTACTTTACAACCCAGTGTGTAAAATGCAGCTCTCATGGATATACCTCGTGAAACATAGAAAATTATTGGATGAATTTATTATACAGGAAAAAAGGACGTATCTCAACCATTGGAGAAAAAAACATTTAGGGAGTGCAAGAATTTTCGGGCTGGTGCATACATATTACCAAAAAAGGGACAAAAGGGAGGAAAACAGCTATGTGGAAAAAACGGGTATTGGCATTGGCAACAGTGCTAATTGTGACGGCAACCACTGTGGTACAAGCCGCGGAGGAAGGAAATAATCGGTTTCCTATGCCCGATTTTGATGTGCCTTGCAAAGCGGCTATGCTGATTTGTCAGGATACAGGAGAAATTTTGTATGAAAAGAACCCAGACCAACAGGTTCCCATTGCCAGCATTACCAAAGTGATGACCTTGATGTTGACCTTTGAAGCCATAGAACAGGGAAAAATTGCATTGACAGATACAGTTCCAGTAAGTCAGCATGCCTACAGTATGGGGGGAAGCCAAATTTGGCTGGAGCCGGGGGAACAGTTTACTTTGGATGAAATGATTAAAGCCATTTGTGTATCCTCTGCCAATGATGCCGCTGTGGCGGTGGCCGAGTTTGTGGGAGGGAGTGAGCCTGCCTTTGCAGAGATGATGAATAAAAAGGCCCAAGAGTTGGGAATGAGCAACACAGTTTTCAAAAATGCTTGTGGATTGGACGAGGCAGGACATCTTTCCAGTGCCAGAGATGTTGCCACAATGAGCCGTGCTATGCTGGAAAATCACCCCCAGATTAAGGACTACACCACAATATGGATGGACACTCTACGAAATGGAGAAACACAACTGTTGAATACCAATAAGTTGTTGAAGCGGTATCAGGGAGTTTATGGACTAAAAACAGGAACCACAAGCGGTGCAGGGGTTTGTATCAGTGCCGCAGCAGAACGGGATGGATTGCGGTTAATTGCTGTGGTGCTGGGGGCTACCAGCAGTGGAGAACGATTTGATGCAGCCACTGCCTTGTTGGATTATGGTTTTGCAAACTTTGAAATGGCTGGATGTACCTTGCCGGAAGATGCTCCTAAAAGTTTGCCAGTAACAAGAGGATTGGAAGAAACTGTAGGTTTGGAATATCCCGCAGGGGAAGGAGTTTTGATGCAGAAAGGCACCAGTGGAGAACTGTCGGTAGAGATTGACCTGCCCCAAAGTTTGGCTGCCCCTGTGGAAAAAGGGCAGACTGTTGGATATGTAACTTTGAAGGGAAAAGAAGGCATTTTAGGAAAATGGCCCATTGTAACACAAGAGAAAGCGGAGGAAATCACTTTCCTAAGTAGCTTGGAAATTTTGTATAAAAGTTTGATTCGTTTATAAAAATCCTTGTGAAAAACTTGACAGAATACCCCAAAAACAGGTATAGTTATATCAACACCAAAACCCGTATCAACAGGTTTTGAAAACACCTTTTTGCTACAAAAAGGAACGGGGGTAAAATAACAATGAGTGTTACATTTAATGGCAAGTATCTTTCGGCTTTTGTGAAGGAGCAAGAATTTGAAAATATGTTCCCACAGGTAGAGGCAGCCCACAAGCTGTTGGAAAGCCGTACCGGTCCCGGAAATGACTTTTTGGGTTGGGTAGACTTGCCCGTAAACTATGATAAAGAGGAGTTTGCACGGATTAAGGAAGCCGCTGCAAAAATTAAGCAGGATACAGATGTATTGCTGGTAATTGGTATCGGCGGAAGTTATCTGGGAGCGAGAGCTGCCATTGAAGCTATGGCAGGCAGTTTGTATAATGCAACCTGCAAAGACACACCTGAAATTTACTTTGTAGGCAACTCCATTTCTTCTTCCTATCTGAATCAGGTTTTGAAGATTTGTGAGGGTAAGCGTGTAAGCCTGAATGTAATTTCCAAGTCTGGTACCACCACAGAACCTGCTGTGGCTTTCCGTGTACTAAAAGAGTACTTGGAAAAGACTGTTGGCAAGGAGGAGGCAAAGAGCCGTATCTATGCCACCACCGACCGTGCAAAGGGTACCTTGAAGGAGCAGGCTGACCGTGAAGGCTGGCAGACTTTCGTAGTGCCTGATGATGTAGGCGGACGATTCTCTGTTCTGACCGCTGTAGGCTTGCTTCCCATTGCTTGCGCTGGTTTGGACATTGACCAGTTGATGGCAGGTGCAGCAAAGGCAAGAGAAGAGCTGAGCGTTTGCAGCATGGACAATGGTTGCTATCGCTATGCCGCTGCTCGTAACATTTTGTACCGCAAGGGCAAGAGTGTAGAACTGCTGGCAAGCTATGAGCCTGATTTCACCATGATGAACGAGTGGTATAAGCAGCTCTTTGGTGAGAGTGAGGGAAAAGACCAGAAGGGCCTCATGCCTACCAGCGTAGTATTCTCCACAGACTTGCACTCCATGGGTCAATTTGTGCAGGATGGTGCTCGTATCATGTTTGAAACTGTTGTGGATGTAAAAAATCCCCACAGTGAGCTGTTTATTCAAAATGACCCCCAGAATTTGGATGGCTTGAACTTCCTTTCTGAGCAGAATATGAGCTATGTAAACCGCAAGGCAATGGAAGGCACCATTTTGGCTCACACCGACGGCGGTGTACCTAACATTGTGTTGGAAGTAGAAAGCCTGAAGGAGTTCGACTTAGGCTATCTGATTTACTTCTTCGAGCGTGCTTGTGCTATCAGTGGTTATCTGTTGGGTGTAAATCCCTTCGACCAGCCCGGTGTAGAAAGCTACAAAAAGAACATGTTTGCATTGTTGGGCAAACCCGGCTATGAGGCAGAAAAGGCCGCCTTGGAAGCAAAACTTAGTTAAAGGACACCGAAAGGCAAACCGGACGGTGAAAAATAAAAGGAGGGCATTCCCTATGATTAAATTGATTGTTGGAGCAAAAGGCTCTGGAAAAACTAAAGCAATGATTGATATGATTAACGCTGCTGCTGAAACTACCAATGGCAATATCGTTGTTGTAGAAAAATCCATGAAATTGACCTATGATATCAGCCACAAGGCTCGTTTGATTGATGTGGATGAGTACAAAATCAATGGCTATGATGCATTGTATGGTTTTGTTGCTGGCTTGATGGCTGGTAACTACGACATCACCGACCTGTTTGTAGACGGCTCTTTGAAGATTGGCGGCTATGATTTGGAAGGCTTTGGTGTTCTGCTAGACCAAGTAAATGCACTGGCAGGAGACAATGTAAAGGTGACTATCACCGTTTCTGCTGAGGCTGACACACTGCCTGAGAGCGTAAAGAAGTACATGGCATAATTCTTTGCAGATGCAACAGTGAAGTGTCTGGAGCTTGAAAAAGCTCCGGCACTTCTTTTGTGAAAAAATCTCTTTTTTGGCAAGAAAAACAAAAGAGAACAGGAAAAAATGGAAAAACGCTATTGACAAATTCCGATGGAATAGGTATAATAGCAGAGCGACCTTTTGAGGTGAGTTATGCAGTTTGACTTAAATCAATTTCTGACAAAAAGTACAGTTCCTGCTGAAAGGGAGTTTGTGCTAGAGTGCAGCCAAGATGATTTTTCTGGCTATCGGGTAGGTTCGCCCTGCCAAGTGCGTTTTTCTGCTCGTCATGAAGGCAGCAGGGCAATGTTACAGATAGCTATACATGCAACCATTGAGGCGGAATGTGCTCGTTGTTTGGAACCGGTCGTGAAAGTGTTTGAATTGGAACAGGAATATGTGACCGATTTAGACCAGTTGCAGGATGAAATGTGCGAATTGCCTGTGAATGGGCGAGGAATGCTGGATTTAGATGAGCTTGCTCGTGCAGAAATTTCTTTGCAGGTTCCGCAAGTTTTACTTTGTGACGAATTATGTAAAGGGCTATGCCCCGTCTGCGGCAAGCCGCGCAAGCTGGGTTGCAGCTGCGAATTGCAGCAGGCAGACGAAAGGCTTTCTGTTTTTGAACAACTGTTAAGCTAAGATTCACACTATGAGGAGGTGCTTACAGTGGCAGTACCGAAGAGAAAGGTTTCCAAGGCACGGCGTGATAAACGTCGCTCCTCCGTGTGGAAGCTGGACGCGCCCGCACTTGTAAAATGCAGCCAGTGCGGTGAGTACAAACTTCCCCACCAGGTTTGCGGCAATTGCGGCTACTACAAGGGCAAGGAAATCGTAAAGAAGGAAGCGTAAGCTTCCCAAACTAAAGGGGGAGGGGTGACCTTCCCTCTTTTGCTTTATCAAAAAATTAGAAAAAGCGGCGATTTTTGCGGGCTTTTTTGGAGTAAAATAAATGTGTTGACAGACCCCATTTCATGCAAATTCTGTTAACAGGAACCGGAAAGGAGAAAACAGAATTATGGCAGTGAAGATTGCATCGGTTGACCAAGGCTCTGCCGCAGAGCAAGCAGGGATTGTGGCAGACAGTGTGCTTCTTTCAGCAGATGGAAACCCTATCAATGATATGCTGGATTACCAATTTTATACAGCAAATCCAAAGATGGAATTGGCGGTAAGAATTGGGGGAAAGCTACAATACTTGACCATTGAAAAGCAGGAATATGAGCCATTGGGCTGTAATTTTGAAAGCTATCTTATTGACCAGCACCACTCTTGCAAAAACCACTGTATGTTCTGTTTTATTGACCAGATGCCAAAGGGAATGCGAGAGTCTTTGTATTTTAAGGATGATGACGAAAGGCTCAGCTTTTTGTTTGGCAACTATGTTACCTTGACCAACCTGAGTGAACATGAAGTGCAACGCATTATGAAAATGCATATTTCTCCTATCAATATTTCGGTGCACACTATGAACCCCCAGCTAAGGGTAAGAATGATGGCAAACAAGAGGGCTGGAGAAGTGTTGAGCTATTTGAATGATTTTGCTGATGCAGGCATTCAAATGAACTGCCAGTTGGTGTTATGCAGAGGTATCAACGACGGGGAAGAGTTGCGGTATAGCTTGGACAAGTTGATGGAGTTGCACCCCGCTGTGCAAAGTGTAGCTGCTGTTCCCGCAGGACTTACTGCCCATCGAAAAGGATTGTATCCCTTGGTGGCATACGACAAAGAAACAGCTGCTCAAACCTTGGATATTTTAGAAGAATATGGGCAAAAGTGCCTTGATAAATTTGGGGTTCGGCTGGTATATCCCGGAGACGAGTGGTTCTTGTTGGCAGAAAGAGAAATCCCATCTGCGGAGTATTATGATGAGTTTTTGCAGTTGGAAAACGGTGTAGGTATGTGGCGTTTGTACCATGACAATTTTCTGGAAGAATTGCAGCACACAAAGCCTCTTTTATTCCCTAAGCGGATGGACGTGGTGACAGGGACAATGGCTGCTCCACTGATTCAACAGATGGCACAAAAAGCACAACAACGCCATAAAATGCTAAAAGTGGAAGTACACGCCATTCGTAACGACTTCTTTGGAGGCAATGTAGGGGTTGCAGGGTTAGTGACTGCCACAGATATTATCAAGCAATGCAAAGGAAAGCTAACCAGCAAGCTGTTGGGTGTTCCTGAGGTAATGTTGCGTACAGAACAGGATAAGTTCTTAGATGATATTACCGTTGAAGAATTGGAAAAAGAATTGAAAGTAAAAATAAAAATTTTGCCCGCAGATGGCGCAGGGTGCCTGCGTGGAATGTTGGGCTTAAAGGATGAATAAAAGGGAGGCGACAAAAATGGCAAAACCTATTGTTGCGGTGGTGGGGCGTCCCAATGTGGGAAAATCTACTCTGTTTAACAAACTAATTGGACAACGGCTGGCCATTGTAGAGGATACCCCCGGTGTAACCCGTGACCGGATTTATGGTACCTGTGAATGGAACAACAAGGAATTTTTGTTAGTGGATACAGGTGGTATTGAACCATCCATTGATGATGGTATTTTGTTGCATATGCGTCAACAGGCACAACTTGCCATTGATACTGCGCAAGTAATTGTTTTTGTAACAGATTTGCGCAGTGGCGTTACTGCCCAAGACCAAGATATCGCCACCATGCTGATGAAAAGCGGAAAGCCTGTAATTTTGGCTGTAAATAAGGTGGACACATTGGGAGAGCCTCCCATAGAGCTGTATGACTTTTACTCTCTGGGGTTGGGCGAGTTGTATCCCATCAGCTCTGTGCATGGACATGGTACAGGAGATTTATTGGATGCTGTCTTTGAACATCTGGAATTTGAAGATGAGAATGCAGAAGAGGACGAGCGTATCAGCGTGGCGGTGATTGGAAGGCCCAATGTTGGAAAATCCAGCTTGGTGAACTTTATTCTGGGCGAAGAACGGATGATTGTAGCCAACGAGGCGGGAACTACTCGCGATGCCATTGATAGCGAAGTAAACAACAAGTTTGGTAAATTTATTTTTACAGATACAGCAGGCTTGCGCAAGCGTGGTAAAGTAGAAGAAGGGGTAGAACGATACAGCGTGTTGCGCAGTCTTGCCGCAGTGGAGCGCAGCCGTGTTTGTGTAATTATGATTGATGCCACTGTTGGCTTTACAGAACAGGATAGCAAGGTGGCAGGATTTGCCCACGAACAGGGCAAGGCTTGCATTATTGCCGTAAATAAATGGGATGCCGTGGAAAAAGATGATAAAACCATGGACGTAATGCGCAAAAAATTGATGGATGATTTCAGCTTTATGAGCTATGCGCCCATTATTTTTATTTCGGCAAAAACGGGACAAAGAGTAGACCGCCTTTTTGAGTTGATTCAATATGTGGATGGTCAAAATGCTTTGCGTGTTACCACTGGTGTATTGAATGAATTGTTGGCAAGAGCAACTGCCCGTGTGCAACCTCCCAGTGATAAAGGAAAGCGGTTAAAAATTTACTATATGACACAAATTTCTACCCGTCCACCTACCTTTGTGTGCTTTGTAAATTCAAAGCAGTTGTTCCATTTTTCTTATCAGCGGTATATTGAGAATCAGATTCGTGCTACTTTTGGGTTGGAAGGTACCCCAGTTCGGATTTTGGCCCGTGAGCGTGGAGAAGGAAAAGGGAAATAAAAGGGCATTTGCTCGGAAAAGGATGAAATAGGTATGGAAATTGCAATAATGGTTTTGTGTGCAGTGCAAGGTTACCTTTTGGGCAGCATTAACTTTGGTGTTGTGGTTAGCCGTGTGTTCTATCATGAGGATATTCGCACGAAAGGAAGCGGGAACGCTGGTACAACCAATATGTTGCGAACCTATGGAAAAAAAGCTGCCGCCCTAACCTTGGCAGGGGATATTGGAAAAGGCGTTGTTGCAGTGCTGATTGCCCAGTGTATTGCTGGCTGGGCACAGCATGATGTTTCGGCGGCAATTTCTGCCGGATATGTGGCCTCCATTGCAGCAGTTTGTGGGCATTTATGGCCTATTTGGTTTGGCTTTAAAGGTGGAAAAGGAGTTGCTGTGGCAGCAGGTGCAATTTTGGCGGCACAACCCATTGTGTTGTTGGGATTGGTAGTGGTGTTTTTTGCACTTGCCTTTTCTACAAAGATTGTAAGCCTATCCAGCATTGTGGCAGCGATTGTATATCCAATTCTTACCTGTTTGTGGTCGTTACATAAAGGGTATGATGTGATTATCACAACAGGGTGTGCTGCCTTTATGGGCGTGTTGGTAATTTGGATGCACAGAGCAAATATTCAACGGTTGCTAAAGGGCACAGAGTACAAATTTGGACAGAAAAAATAGCAGAAAAACCGCAGAGCAGAAGGCTTTGCGGTTTTTTGTTAGAAATAACTTTGACAAAACAGTAATACTATGGTATAGTTAAAATATAGTAATTCAGTATAGTTAAACAGGAGGTTTGTATGCACATTACGCAGGAATCGGATTATGCCGTGCGGATTGTTTACTGTTTGGCTCGCAGTGGTGTGCGTATGGATGCAAGAACCATTAGCGGAGAAATGCAGGTGACTTTGCGCTTTACCCTAAAAATTCTGGGAAAATTGGCACAAAGTAAGATTGTAAATAGCTACAAAGGCAACCGTGGAGGGTATGAGTTGGCTCGACCTACCAAGGAAATTAGTTTGTTGGATGTAATAGTGGCAGTGGAAGGGCCTTATCGTTTGTCACGGTGTATTGGAGAGCACAAGGAAAGCTGTGGGTGCTCTATGGGGGATACAGGTTGTTGTGCTTTTCAGCATGTGTTTGGCAGAATATCTGAATCCATCAACCAACAGCTAAAAGAGGTAAATTTTCAACAACTGTTAGAGGATAAAGAGTAAAAAGAATACACGGAGC
This sequence comes from uncultured Anaerofilum sp., assembly GCA_944385935.1. Taxonomy (GTDB): domain Bacteria; phylum Bacillota; class Clostridia; order Oscillospirales; family Ruminococcaceae; genus Anaerofilum. Next base: position 27,730 of record CALWZC010000002.1, on the reverse strand, counting down.
CGTGTGTTTTAGATTGTTTTTTGAGTTTAAAGTTTTGTGAAAAAGGGGCTTGACGGGCCTCTTTTTTTGTTGTATAATGCTTTAATGTATCATAATGGCTCAGAGTGTCCTAAGATGTGTTTTTTTGGTCTATTTTGCATAATATTACAACAAATATTTGTGAAAGATGCTAGAAAAACACACCTTGAACAGAATATTTTTGTGCTGTTTGCAAGGATATGTGAAAATAGATGAATAGGAGTGGTCGCTTTTTATGATGAAGGTCAAGCCCGTACAGCTCGGAAAAACCCAGCGCATGAGCTTTTCCCGCATTGATGAGGTTATTGAGATGCCCAACCTCATTGAGGTGCAGAAAAATTCGTACCAGTGGTTTTTGGATGAGGGTCTGAAAGAGGTGTTTCGTGACATCTCTACCATTGAGGACTATACCGGCAACCTGGTTTTGGAGTTCATCGACTATCGCTTGGACTCCCAGCCCAAGTACTCCATTAAGGAGTGTAAGGAGAGGGACGCCACTTATGCTGCTCCCCTGCGTGTAAAAGCACGACTGCTGAACAAGGAAACCGGTGAGGTACAAGACCAAGAGATTTTTATGGGTGATTTCCCATTGATGACCGATTCTGGTACCTTCCTGTACAATGGTGCTGAGCGTGTAATTGTTTCCCAGTTGGTTCGCAGCCCCGGTGTTTATTTTGGTTGCACACAGGACAAAATCGGAAAGAATCTTTTCAGCGCAACCCTGAACCCCAACCGTGGCGCATGGTTGGAGTTTGAAACAGATTCCAACGATGTATTTTATGTTCGTATTGATAAGAACCGCAAAATCCCTGTAACAGTTTTGATGCGTGCCCTTGGTTTGGGCAGTGAACAGCAAATTTTGGATACCTTTGGTCAGGATGCCCGTGTGTTGGCAACCTTGGCAAAGGATTCTACTAAAAACGAGGAAGAAGGCTTGCTGGAAATTTACCGCAAGCTGCGCCCCGGCGAGCCTCCCACGGTAGAGAGCGCACAGAGCCATTTAAACAGCCTGTTCTTTGACCCCCGCCGCTATGATTTGTCCCGTTTTGGTCGCTACAAGATGAACAAAAAGCTGGCCTTGGCTCGACGCATTACCGGCGCAGTGGCTGCAAGAGAGGTAATTGCTCCTTTGACAGGGGAACTGCTCATTGCTCCCGGTGAAAAAATCAGCCGTGAGGCAGCAGAAAAAGCAGAAAAAGCTGGTGTAAGTCTTGTATATGTACAGGGTGAAGACGATGTAGAGGTAAAAGTATTTACCAATGGCACTGTAGATGCCAACGAGTTCTTCTCCTTTGACTGTGCAGAGTTGGGCATCAACGAAAAAGTAAACTTTGCAGAAGTTCGTGCAATTTTGGACGCAACTAGCGATGTGGAAGAGCAAAAGGAAATGATTCTCCGCAATCGTGACCGCTTGATTAGCAAGACTGTTACTGTGGATGATATCTTTGCTTCCATCAACTATCTGAACAACTTGGGCTATGGTTTGGGTGTTACCGATGACATTGACCATTTGGGTAACCGTCGTATCCGCAGTGTAGGCGAGTTGCTGCAAAACCAGTTCCGCATTGGTTTCTCTCGTATGGAGCGTGTAATTCGTGAGCGTATGAGCTTGCAAGCACAGGACGAAACTAAGGTTACTCCCCAGAGCCTTATCAACATTCGCCCCGTTGTGGCAGCGGTAAAGGAGTTCTTTGGTTCTAGCCCCTTGAGCCAGTTTATGGACCAGAATAACCCCTTAGCAGAGCTGACCCATAAGCGTCGTTTGTCTGCTCTTGGCCCCGGTGGTTTGAGCCGTGACCGTGCGGGCTTTGAAGTTCGTGACGTACATTACAGCCACTATGGACGGATGTGCCCCATTGAAACACCGGAAGGTCCCAACATCGGATTGATTTCTTACTTGGCAACCTTTGCAAAGATTAACGACTATGGCTTCATTGAGGCACCCTACCGCAAGGTAGACCGTGCTACTGGTCGTGTAACCGACGAAGTAGTTTATATGACTGCTGACTTGGAGGATGAGTACGTTGTAGCACAGGCCAACGAGCCTCTGGATGAGGAAGGCCATTTTATTCGTCCTCGTGTAAATGCACGCCGTCGAGATGAGATTCTGGAAATTGAGCGTGAAAAGGTTGACTTCATGGACGTAAGCCCCAAGATGGTAGTTTCCGTTGCAACTGCAATGATTCCCTTCTTGGAGAACGATGATGCCAACCGTGCCCTGATGGGCTCTAACATGCAGCGTCAGGCTGTGCCTTTGATGATGACCCAGCAGCCCATTGTTGCTACTGGTATGGAGTACAAGGCGGCTTGTGACTCTGGTGTATGTATTTTGGCAAAAAATGATGGTGTCGTAGAGCATGTAACCGCAGACAAAATTGTGGTACGCACCTCTAAGACTACCACCGATGAGTATGAACTGATTAAGTTTATGCGCTCCAACCAAGGCACCTGTGTAAACCAGCGTCCCATTGTAGACAAGGGCGAGCAGGTAAAGAAGGGTCAGGTTTTGGCAGATGGCCCTGCTACTAAAAATGGCGAAATCAGCCTAGGTAAAAATGCCCTCATTGGCTTTATGACTTGGGAAGGTTATAACTACGAGGATGCTGTTCTTATCAATGAGAAGCTGGTTCGTGATGACATCTATACCTCTATTCATATTGAGGAATACGAGATTGAATCCCGTGATACCAAACTGGGGCCAGAGGAAATTACCCGTGATATCCCCAATGTAGGCGATGATGCTTTGAAAGATTTGGATGAGCGTGGTATTATTCGCATTGGTGCAGAGGTATCCTCCGGCGATATCTTGGTAGGTAAGGTTACACCAAAGGGTGAAACTGAGTTGACCGCTGAGGAGCGTCTGTTGCGTGCCATCTTTGGTGAAAAGGCTCGTGAAGTGCGTGATACCAGTTTGCGTGTTCCCCATGGTGAGTACGGAATTATCGTAGATGTAAAGGTATTTACTCCTGATAACTGCGATGAGTTGCAACCCGGTGTTCGTCAGGTGGTTCGCTGCTATATTGCCCAAAAGCGCAAGCTGAGTGTTGGCGATAAGATGGCTGGCCGTCACGGTAATAAGGGTGTTGTATCTCGTATTCTGCCTCAGGAAGATATGCCCTATTTGGAGGACGGTACTCCTCTGGATATCGTGCTGAACCCCTTGGGCGTGCCTTCTCGTATGAATATTGGACAGGTTCTGGAAGTGCATTTGGCCTATGCTGCCCGTGCATTGGGCTGGAAGGTTATGACACCAGTATTTGACGGTGCACACGAGGATGATATTCGTGAGTGCTTCAAAACTGCCAACGAGATGCGCCCAGAAATGGAATGTGCTGGCACCAGTGACATTGACTTTAGCAAAATCACTTTGAACGAGGATGGCAAGAGCATTGTATATGATGGCCGTACCGGTGAAAGATTTGATAACTGTGTAACCGTTGGTTATATGCACTATCTGAAATTGCATCATCTGGTTGACGATAAGATTCACGCCCGTTCTACTGGCCCCTACAGTCTGGTTACCCAGCAGCCTCTGGGTGGTAAGGCGCAGTTTGGTGGACAGCGTTTCGGTGAAATGGAGGTTTGGGCACTGGAAGCATACGGTGCCGCTTACACCTTGCAGGAGATTCTGACTGTAAAGTCCGATGACGTTGTAGGACGTGTAAAGACCTACGAAGCCATTGTAAAGGGTCAACCAGTACCTCGCCCAGGTATTCCTGAGAGCTTCCGCGTTCTGATTAAAGAATTGCAGAGCTTGGGTCTGGATGTGAAGGTACAGGATGTAAACGGCGACGAAGTTGACCTGAAACAGACCTACGATGACGATGATGCTACCTTTGAGCCCGGTGACACAGATTTGCCTGGTGAAGATGTGGTAGTTGAGAGCGAACTGGATGACAGCTACAGCGTAAACGAAAACGATGCAGAAGAGGACATTGAACCAGACGACTCCTTGTTTATGGGCAAGGATGATATGTTTGACAACGATGACCTGTTCAGTGATGATTTGTTTGGCGACGAATAAGTTTGCGCTATATTCTCTCCGCTGCTGTGTGGCGGTGGAGAGAATATGGTTTTACAAAGATAGATTTTTAGGAAGGGTTCGATTTGATGGAATATAATGATTTCGACTCGATTAAAATTGGCCTTGCTTCTCCCGACCAAATCCGAAAGTGGAGCTATGGCGAGGTAAAGAAGCCTGAGACCATCAACTACCGCACCTTGAAGCCTGAGCGAGATGGCTTGTTCTGCGAGCGCATTTTTGGGCCTACAAAGGACTGGGAATGTCATTGTGGAAAATATAAGCGTATCCGCTATAAGGGCAAGGTTTGTGACCGCTGCGGTGTAGAAGTGACCCGTGCAAAGGTTCGCCGTGAGCGTATGGGCCATATTGAGTTGGCTGCACCGGTTTCTCATATTTGGTACTTTAAAGGAATTCCTAGCCGAATCGGTTTGATGCTGGACTTGAGTCCCCGCCTGCTGGAAAAAGTATTGTACTTTGCTAGCTACATTGTAACCGACCCCGGCTTTACTCCCTTAGAGAAAAAGCAGCTTTTGAGCGAAAAAGAATACCGTGAAATGCGTGACCGGTATGAAGATGAGTTCAAAGCTGCCATGGGAGCAGAAGCAATTAAAGACCTGTTGGCTGAAATTGACCTTGACCAGTTGAGTGTAGAACTGCACAACGAGCTAGAGGATGCCAGCGGTCAAAAGCGTGTGCGCTTGCTGAAACGTCTGGAAGTTGTAGAGGCATTCCGCTTGTCCGGCAATCGTCCTGAATGGATGATTATGGACACTGTACCTGTAATTCCTCCCGATATTCGCCCCATGGTTCAGTTGGATGGTGGTCGTTTTGCTACCAGTGACTTGAACGACTTGTATCGCCGTGTTATTAACCGTAATAACCGTTTACAGCGTTTGCTGGAATTGGGTGCACCAGATATTATTGTGCGCAATGAAAAGCGCATGTTGCAGGAGGCAGTAGACGCCTTGATTGACAACGGTCGCCGCGGTCGTCCTGTAACTGGTCCCAACAATCGTCCTTTGAAGAGCCTGTCTGATATGCTGAAAGGTAAGCAGGGACGCTTCCGTCAGAACCTGCTGGGTAAGCGTGTTGACTACTCTGGTCGTTCTGTTATCGTTGTAGGCCCCGAGCTGCAAATGTATCAGTGTGGTTTGCCCAAAGAAATGGCACTGGAGTTGTTCAAGCCCTTTGTTATGAAGGATTTGGTGGAAAAGGGAATTGCCAACAACATCAAGTCTGCTCGTAAGATGGTAGAGCGTGCTCGTACAGAGGTATGGGACAGCTTGGAAACTGTTATCAAGGGCCATCCTGTTATGCTGAACCGTGCACCTACCTTGCACCGTTTGGGTATTCAGGCATTTGAGCCTGTACTGGTGGAAGGCCGTGCCATTAAGCTGCATCCTCTGGTATGTACTGCATTTAACGCCGACTTTGACGGTGACCAGATGGCGGTTCACCTGCCTTTGAGCCGAGAGGCACAGCGTGAGGCAAAGAACTTGATGCTGGCTTCCCGCAACCTGTTGAAACCCTCCGATGGTAAGCCTGTAACCGTTCCTACACAGGATATGGTTTTGGGTAGCTACTACATGACCATGGTCAACGAGGGCGACAAGGGAGAAGGAAAAATCTTCCGTGATGAGAATGAGGCTTTGATGGCCTATGCTTCTAAGCTGGTTACTTTGCAGGCTCCCATTAAGGTTCGTCGTACCATCGAGGTAAACGGCGAAACTAAGAGCAAGCTGGTAGATACCACTGTGGGCCGGATTATCTTCAACCAGCCTATTCCTCAGGATTTGGGATATGTTGACCGCAACGACCCAGAGCATATGTTCGACTTTGAGGTTAGCTTCTTGGTAAGCAAAAAGAAGTTGGGCGATATTATCGACCGTTGTATCGCAATTCACGGCACTGAGGTAACCGCTAAAGTGCTGGACCGTGTAAAGGCACAGGGCTTTAAATATTCCACCGTTGGTGCAATTACCGTTGCTGTTTGTGATGCTCTGATTCCTCCCCAGAAGGCAGAAATTCTGGCAGAGGCAGACACCCGTGTAAGCAAGATTACAAAGCAGTTTAACCGTGGTTTGATTACTAACGAGGAACGCTATCAGGGTGTTATTGATGTATGGCAAGATACCACCGAGAAGGTTTCCAAAGCATTGGAGAAACACCTAGATGCTCGTAACCCCATCTTTATGATGGCTGACTCTGGTGCTCGTGGTTCTATGAGCCAGATTAAACAGTTGGCCGGTATGCGTGGTTTGCTTGCAAATACTGCTGGTCACACTATCGAAATGCCCATCCGTTCCAACTACCGTGAAGGCTTGAACATCTTGGAGTACTTTATCTCCAGCCGTGGTGCTCGTAAGGGCTTGACTGATACTGCTTTGCGTACTGCTGACTCTGGTTATTTGACACGTCGTCTGGTAGATGTTTCTCAGGATGTAATTATCCGTGAGGAGGACTGTGGTGCAACGGAAGGTATCATGGTTTCTGCTATCTGCGAGGGCAATGGCGTGATTGAGAGCTTCAATGAACGTCTGATTGGTCGTTATGCAGTAAATGATGTTGTAAATCCCAAAACAGGTGAAATCATTGTCACCAAAGACAAGATGATGGACTTGTTTGATGCACAGAAAATTGTAGATGCTGGCATTACTGAACTGGAAATCCGCAGCGTTTTGAACTGTCGTGCAAAGCATGGTGCTTGTGCCCACTGCTATGGTGCAAACTTGGCAAATGGTTTGCCTGTTGGTTTGGGTGAGGCTGTTGGTGTTATTGCTGCTCAGTCCATTGGTGAGCCCGGTACACAGTTGACTATGCGTACCTTCCACACCGGTGGTATTGCATCTGCTGAGGATATTACTCAAGGTTTGCCCCGTGTTGAGGAGCTGTTTGAGTCTCGTCGTCCCAAAGCATTGGCTATCATGACAGAAATTGCTGGTACTGTTCGCATTGAGGACAAGAAGAGCAAACATGTTGTGGTAACTGGTGTGGATGAGAATGGTGCTCCCACCGAAAAGAGCTATTTGATTCCCTTTAACCAGAGAATCCGCAGCTCCATTACCGACGGTGTACAGTTGGAGAAGGGCGACCAGTTGACCGAGGGCCATGCGTATCCCCATGATATTCTTGCAATTAAGGGCAGAATTGCTGTGCAGGATTATCTGATTGAAGAGGTACAAAAGGTTTACCGCTTGCAGGGTGTAGAAATCAACGATAAGCATATTGAAGTTATTGTGCGTCAGATGATGCGTAAAGTTCGTGTAGATGACGCTGGTTCTACCACTTTGATTGGCGGTGCACTGGCAGATAAAATGGAAGTAGAGAGCCAAAATGAGGAGATTCGTGCAAGAATTGCCAATGGTGAAACCGGCTTGAAAGAAGCACAGTGGACACAGGTTCTACTAGGTATCACCAAAGCATCTTTGGCAACAGATTCCTTCCTCTCCGCTGCATCTTTCCAAGAAACTACCCGTGTTCTCACCGAGGCTGCTATCAAGGGTAAGACTGACCCCTTGATGGGCTTGAAGGAAAATGTTATTATTGGCAAGCTGATTCCTGCTGGTACTGGACTGCCAGAGGTTGAAAGAGAACTTGCTCGTATGGCAGGCGACTTGACCGAGGAAGAAGAGGCTGCAATGGAGGCTGCTGAGCCTTCCGATGAGGCTTCTGGTTTGTAATTCTTGTCGACTATCAGCACTATTTTATAGTTGAAAATAGCACTCCTCTAAAATGGGGAGTGCTGTTTTTGCATAATAAGGGGAAGTGCATATCAAACAGCCAAAAAACATGGCTGATAAAGTTACAGAATGGATGAAATAACATGGATGTTTCTATTAAAACTTGTTCTTTGAGATTGTTAAAGGGAGAGCTTTGCTCACAGGAGGAAACCCCTTGTGCAGTGGAATATCAAACCGGAACTGGCACTGCTACTATACAAGCAGCTATCAAAGGTTTGGCGGATAGTATTCCCTATATAAAATTTTTGGAACTGGAACAAGGTCAATGGGTTATGAAATTGCCAGAGGAAGAACAGCCAGTTTCTAGGGAAGATATAACAAATCTATTAGAAGGGGCAGGAATTGCCTTAGAACAGCTAAAACAAAATAGCAAAAATGTCCAACAACAAATACAAGAAGAAAAACAACATAGCCTTGTGCAGGCAAAACATAAAATTCCATCCTTTCCATAAAGGGAAGGATGGAATTTTGTTGTTATCAAAAATTTTATTTTGTAGGAGCCTTTTCACTGGAACGTGCAAAGGTGAATCCTCTGCCATGAACCTCATTCACCTGATGAATAATCATAAAGGCTTCTGGGTCGGTTTGTTGCACCAGTTGGTTTAATTTTGCAAGTTGCCGGTTGGTAACAATGGTCAGCAACATATTTTTGTCTTGGCGGGTAAAGCCAGCCTCCGCTTTGACCAAAGTCACACCCAAATCTAATTTGTGGATGATGATATCTCGCAGTTCTTCCTCTTTGTTGGTGATGATTTTTACCTGCAAACGACTATGACCTGCCAACAGAACTTTGTCCAGTACTGTAGAATAGATAATGACCAACAATACACCATACAATACTTTTTCGGGATTGGAGAAAAGCAATTGTGCAAGAAGGATAAAGCAATCTAAGGAGTAGATAACGGCAGACATTGGAATACGAAATTTTTTGTTTAAAAGAACCACCAAGAAATCCATTCCACCAGTAGAAGAACCAGCCCCTAAAACAATACCAATGGCACATCCTAGCATTAAGCCACCCAATAAAGTGCCAAGAACCACATCAGTGGTGAGATTTTGTAAAAAGGGAATCTGTTGGAAAATTTTTAAAATAATGGGATAGCAAAAACTAGAAAGGGCAGTAGAAAGGGCAAACTGTTTGCCTAAGGTAATAAAACCAAGAACAAAGGTGATGATATTGAAAATAAAAACAAAATCTGGAACAGGAATGTGCAGCCAATGCTGAACAGAAAGAGCAATACCAGTGGAACCGCCGGTGACCAACTGACAAGGTAAAATAAATATGGTCACTGCTAAGGCGTAAAGGGCATTTCCTGCCAGTACAAGCAGAATATGCTTTGCTAAAGCACGAAGATTTAAACGAGAAAACAAATACAACAACCTCTCTTTTTAAAAAATACCAATTTTACATGTGATACTGCAATGGTCGGTCTAAGGTGCGATATTGCAGAGCCTCAGCAATATGGGCTTCATGGATTTTTTCGCTGCCTTCCAAGTCTGCAATAGTGCGTGCAACCTTCAAAATACGGCTGTATCCCCGTGCAGACATTCCCAGCCGCTGAAATGCTAAAGAGAGCATTTGAGAAGCACTGGTTGTAGTTTGACATATACTTCTCAGTTTGGAATCTGGGATGTAAGCGTTGCAGGAAGCCAAATCCCCTAGCCGCTGTTGCTGGATGGTTCGAGCCTGTACCACCCTTTGCCGAACCTCTTGGCTGGACTCTCCACCTTGTTGGCTTGCAAGGGAATCGTAGTCCACTGGTTCCACATTCACATGAAGGTCAATTCTGTCCAAAAGAGGGCCAGAAATGCGGCTACGATACCGCTGAATAGCAGAGGGGGAACAGGTACATGGACGAGTAGGATGTCCTAAATATCCACAAGGACAAGGGTTCATTGCAGCCACTAACATAATATGACAGGGGAAAACACCCTTTCCCGCAGCACGGCTGATAGTGATGGTTCCATCCTCCAATGGTTGGCGTAAAATTTCCAAAGCGGTTCTTTGAAACTCTGGAAGCTCGTCCAAAAATAACACACCATTGTGTGCAAGGCTAATTTCTCCTGGCCGTGGAACAGTTCCACCCCCTGTAAGAGCAGTGGAACTGACCGTGTGATGGGGAGAGCGAAAGGGGCGAGTACAAAGCAACCCACTGTCTGGCTGTAACAATCCAGCCACAGAGTGAATTTGTGTGGTTTCCATAGATTCTTCCCTTGTTAAAGGAGGCAAAATACTGGGCAAACGTTTGGCAAGCATACTTTTTCCGCTGCCTGGTGCCCCTATAAATAAAAGATTATGACCTCCCGCCGCAGCGATTTCCAAAGCACGTCTTGCTTCAGGCTGACCGTGAACATCTGCCAAATCCAAAGGATAAGAGATTTGCTGGCTATCAAAATCCAAGGGTTTTAAAGGGGATAAAAGGTAATCTCCCCTTAAATGCCCCAAAAGTTGACCAACACTCTCAATAGCATATACCTTCAATTCAGGCAACACAGCGGCTTCTGCTGCATTGGCAGCAGGCAAAAATAGGTGATGAATGCCATTGTCACGGGCAGTAATTGCCATAGTTAAAGCTCCTTGAATGGGGCGTACTCCGCCATCTAAGGATAGTTCTCCTACAAAAGCACTGGTGGAAGGTAAAGGTCCCAGTTGACCACTGGCACACAATACCCCCAAAAGTACCGGAAGGTCATAAACAGGGCCTGTTTTGCGCAGGTCGGCAGGGGCAAGATTGAGGGTAATGCGACTGACAGGAAATTCTAACCCCAAATTTTTAATAGCACTACGCACACGGTCACGGCTTTCTTTTACAGCACTGTCTGGTAAACCTACCAGCTCAAATTGGGGCAGTCCACGGGAAATATCTACTTCTACTGTAACCCGAAAGCCTTTTAGAGCAAATACGCCCATGCTTTCGACCCGTGCAAACATAGCAATCTCTCCTTTTATGTAACATGTTGCAAAGGAACATTGTATTTTTGACCTTTTTATAAACAAACCAGTATAGATTATACCTTTTTTTTCGCTATTTCGCAACTGTATGTCTGGTTGCCAATGGGGATTTTTAAAAGGGATTGTTAATGGCTTGACAATCCTTTTGGGAATGTTTATTATAGAGGTACCGTATATTATTCAGTTGGATAAAGTATGGATATACGGCATTTTGTGGAGAAATGGAGCACTGTTCAAAGTTGGTGTTCCAACAGGAGAAACCATAGAAAATGGGGGGCATTTTTATGTATACCAATGAATATGACCGCTGGTTACACTATGAACTGGATGATAAAGATTTAAAGCCAGAATTGCTAAGCATTCAGGGAGATGATGAGGCCATCAAAGACCGCTTTGCAGTATCCCTGAAATTTGGCACCGCTGGTCTGCGTGGTGTAATTGGAGCAGGTACCAACCGCATGAATGTGTATGTAGTGCGACAGGCTACCCAAGGTTTGGCAAACTGGGTGAAAACCCAAGGTGGTACCCAAACTGTTGCTATCAGCTATGACAGCCGCATTAAAAGCGATGTGTTTGCCAAAGCGGCAGCAGAGGTACTGGCTGCCAATGGGGTAAAGGTTCGCATTTATCCCCAGTTGATGCCAGTTCCTGCCCTTAGCTTTGCCACTCGGTATTACAACTGCAATGCAGGTATTATGGTAACAGCCAGCCACAACCCAGCAAAATACAATGGCTACAAGGCATATGGCCCAGATGGATGTCAAATGACCGATGAGGCAGCAGATGTGGTATATGCAGAAATCCAAAAGACAGATGTACTAGATGGAGCAAAAACCATGCCCTTCCAAGAGGGATTGGATGCAGGTTTGATTCAATATGTAGAAGAGGATTGCTATGAGGCTTTGTATCAGGCAATCGAAAGCCGCAGCGTTCGCCCGGGTTTGTGCAAAACTGCTGGTTTGAAGTTGGTTTATAGCCCATTGAATGGTTCCGGTTTGGTTCCTGTAACTCGTGTACTTGCAGATATTGGCATTACAGATATTGAAATTGTACCAGAACAGAAAGACCCTGATGGAAACTTCCCAACCTGTCCCTATCCCAATCCCGAAATTTATGAGGCTTTGCGCCTTGGTTTGGAATTGGCAAAGAAAAATGGTGCAGATTTGATGCTGGCCACCGACCCTGACGCCGACCGTGTAGGTATTGCAGTTCGCTGCAAAGATGGAAGTTATCAGTTGCTGAGTGGCAACGAAGTAGGCGTTTTGTTGCTGGATTATATTTGCACTGCTCGATTGGAACAAGGAACTATGCCCCAAAATCCTGTATGTGCAAAATCCATTGTTTCTACCCCCTTGGCAGATGTAGTGGCTGCGGAATATGGGGTAGAGTGCCGCAACGTTCTCACCGGATTCAAATGGATTGGTGACCAAATTGCACAGTTGGAAGCTGCGGGAGAAGTGGAACGCTTTATCTTTGGCTTTGAGGAAAGCTATGGATATTTGGCAGGAAGCTATGTTCGTGACAAGGATGCTGTTGTAGCAAGCATGCTGATTTGCGAAATGGCTGCTTACTATCGTAGCAAGGGTTCTTCCATTAAAGAGGAGTTGGAGCGTATTTACTCTAAGCATGGCCGTTACCTAAACGAAGTGGACAGCTATGAATTCCCAGGTTTGTCTGGCATGGACAAGATGAATGATATTATGGATTCTCTGCGCAAAAACCCACCAAAGGAGTTTGCTGGTTTGGCAGTAGAAACTGTGGCAGATTATCAAGCACAAACCATTTCCAACCTGAAAACAGGAGAAGTGTGCTCCACTGGTTTGCCCAAATCCAATGTATTGATTTACAAATTGGAAGGGGGCAGTGCTGTTGTGGTTCGTCCCAGTGGCACCGAGCCAAAAATCAAAACCTATTTCACTACCAAGGGAAAAGACCTGCAAGAGGCCCAGCAGCAAAAAGACAAATTGGCTGCTGCTTTGCAACCCATGCTGGCATAAAACAAGATGATTCATATTTTTAACCGAAAACAGTTGTTGGCGGATTTTGATATCAGCCTTGTGGCGCAAGCAAGGGAATTGCTCAATCAAAATGGAATTCCCCAGCTTTGCCGCATGAAGAGAGGGGATGACCGTGTGGCTCACGCTACTGGTAATACCCTGCCTGTTGGTGGGAGGAATCGCCGGGATAACTCCCCTCGAACTTTTGTGCATTTGCTATATGTACAAAAAAAGGATTACCAAAGAGCAAAAGAAATTTTGCATGAGGCAAAGTTGATATAGCCCAACTGTATAAAAAAAGGTGACTTTCTGAACAGGAAAGTCACCTTTTTGTTTTACGCTAATAGTTTTTAATGGATAGTAAAAAAATAACCCCTGAGGAATTTCCTCAGGGGTATGTGGCGGAGAGAGAGGGATTCGAACCCTCGGTGGGTTTATAGCCCACACACGATTTCCAGTCGTGCGCCTTAGACCAGCTCAGCCATCTCTCCAAGCGCTTGGTGCCTTTATATAATACACCCTGCAAAGCAAAAAGTCAACACCTTTTTTGAAAAAAATTCAAAATTTTTCAAAAAAGTAAAATCATATTTTTTGTAGCTCTTTTAGGGGATATGGTTCTGTTTTACAGTGTACAGGCATATACTGCAACAAACCAATGAAACGGAAGTGAAAGCATGAACGCATATCATCAAGCAGTGGGGCAGATACCCGGAGAATTGGGAAGGGCATTGCAGCAACTGCCAGACCATACCACAGATAAGGTGCTAGAGGTTCGGCTGAGAACAGGACGACCTGTGGTACTTACCCTCAAAGAAAAAAATCTCCCTTTGCCTCAACTGCCTCGGCCAACCATTCAACAATTACAGCAAATACTAGAAGCCCTTTGTGGCTATTCGGTGTACTCATGGCAAGATAGCATTTGTAAAGGATATATCACTTTGCAGGGAGGGCATCGGGTAGGAATTGCCGGAAAAGTGGTCACAAAGCAAAATACAATTACAACTGTGCAACCTATCACCTCCCTTAATATTCGCATTGCCCGTGAAACAAAATTTGTTTTGCCTTTGAGCATACAGGAATTACTTTTGAAAAAACAGAATGGCATTGTAATTGCTGGTGCTCCTGCCAGCGGAAAGACTACCTTGTTAAAACAACTTGTGTGGATGTTTAGCGAGCAAGGCCAGCGGGTTTGCGTAGTAGATGAACGTTGTGAACTGGTAGGAAGTGGACTGCCGTTGCACTGTGATGTATTGCAAAATTGCAGCAAGGCAGAAGGGCTTTTGTGGGCGGTACGGGGGTTATCACCACAAATTCTTATTTGTGATGAGGTTGGTGCACAGGAGGACGCAGCAGCAGTGGTGGCGGCTGCCAATGCAGGAGTACGGCTATTGGTGAGTATGCATGGAGAAAATAAACAGCAGCTTTTCCGCCGCCCTTTTTGCAGACAGGTACTAGAAACCGGTGCTTTTTCTACCATTGTATTTTTGCAACAAGGGGAAAATTTGGGGCAGATAGGGGAGGTGATTGAACTATGATGTTAATTCATCTTTTGGGGGCTTGTTGCTTGGTGGCAGCAGGCACTGCAACCGGATGGTATCAAGCCCAAAAGCTGCGAAACCGGCGGATACTACTAGAGGATATTCTAGAACTATTGGTATTGTTTGAGTCTGGAATTTGCACTACCCAAACCGCTTTGGCAGTGCTTTGGCAGGATGTTTTTTGCCAAAAAAGCCGTTTTCAGTTGTTGGAAATTGAAAACTCCCCAGTGTTTTCCAAAGATATTTTAAAAGAAAGCCTTTGTATTCGTCCTTCGGCACAAAAACTTTTGCAACCAGAAGATAAAATCCTTTTGGAAAAATGGATTGACTCTCTTGGCAGTGGCACAGTACAGCAGGAGCAGGCAAGAATCCAATATCTGCAAAATATGCTACAACAAGTAAAACAAACAGCATGGGAAAAAGAGCGACAAAGCGGAAAGGTCTATCTTTCCTTGGGTGTTTGTGGCGGATTGGCCATTGCGGTGTTGACCTTATAAACCGGAGGAATTTTATGAAAAGAAAGGAACGAGATGGCCATGGAAATCGACTTAGTATTCAAAATTGCAGCCATTGGAATTATTGTGGCGGTTTTAAATCAGTTGTTGATTCGGTCGGGCAGAGAAGAACAAGCCATGATGACAACCCTTGCAGGATTGATTGTGGTGCTTACTATGGTTGTGAGCCAAATCAGCCAACTATTCCAGCTGATAAAACAGCTCTTTCAACTATAACAGCCTATGGAATGGATACAAATTATAGGCATGGTGCTGATAGCAGTGGTATTGTTGGCATTGCTGAAACAGTACAACCCAGTGTATGCAGTGATTGCGGGGATTCTGTGTTGTGGGTTGGTTTTGACCGCTGCCATAGCTGCCATGTTTCCTGTGATGGACAGCCTTCTTTCATTGGCAGAGCAAATTTCAGCGGCCCAGATGATGCCACTGGTAAAAGCTATGGGCATTGTGATTTTGGGGCAGATTGCAAGGGATGTGTGCAAAGATGCAGGACAAACTGCCTTGGCAGGACAAGTAGAACTAGCCGCAAGAGCCTTGATTCTCTTTGCTGCTTTGCCACTGTTTCAACAGCTTTTACAAGTAATTTCCGGCTTGCTTGGGTAGCAAAATGTTTGCTTTTACTGTGGGTTGTAATCATAACAATAGGAATACCATTGTGGGCTGCGGAAGATATTTGGAGCTATCTTCCCAGTGGGTTAGAGGAATTTGTACAGAAGGCGGAGGAGATTCAACAGTTTTTACAGCAAACACCAGCCCAGTTGTTTCAACAAGGATGGCAGATGTTTTCGGGCTTTGCAACAGAACCTTTGCGGGTATTTATAAAAATAAGTATCTTTTTACTTTTTGCGGCTGTGGTGGCAACACCATCCCAAACAGGAGATAAAAATTTTGCTCCATTGATACAGATGGTTTGCTTTTTGCTTTGTGCCATTTTTGTGGTTCAGCCTGTACAACAAATACTTACACAAGCCCGCGAACAAATTTTTTACTGTAAAGGTGCGCTGATGGGGTTTGTACCAGTTTTTTCCTCTATGCTTGTGGCAGGTGGACAGCCGGCATCAGCGGCAATTTTCAGCGGATTTTTTCTATCCACAGCCCTTTTCCTTGCAGAAATTGCAGCCACAGTGGTTTTGCCCTTGATTCAAATGTTGATAGCGTTGCATACAGCTTCCGGCCTATGTGATGTATCTGTAGTGTCTGCCATGGCGCAAATGGTGCAACGAGTAGTGAAATGGGGGCTGGGTTTGGTGTCTACTATTTTTGTTACATTTTTAGGGCTTCAAAATTTTTTAGCAGGTGCCAGCGACTCTTTGGCAATGAAAACAGGAAAATTTTTAATTTCCAGCAGTATTCCCATTGTTGGACAGGCGGTGTCCAGCACCATTGGAGCAGTAGGAGCAGGGATAAAACTTGCCCGTGGAACAGCCGCCATTGGTCTTTTGGTTGCCATTGCAGTTTGTTTTGTGCCTGTGTTGGTACAAACAGTGCTATACTGGTGGGCATTTTCTGCTGCTGCAACCATTGCCAAAGGGGTAGAACAACCTCAATGTGCGCAATTACTCAAAGCGGCAGCAGGATGTACCAGCCTGTGTGGGCTAACATTGCTATTCTACGGGCTGCCCATTGTGCTGTCTGTGGTATGGATGATGTCAGTAGGGGGGTAGGCATACATGACATCACTAAAAGAATGGGCAATGGTTTTTTGCACTGTAAGTATTATTGTGGGACTTTTGCAAATGATTTTACCACAAAAAGAGCAATCATCGGGAATAAAATTGGTGATGGCATTATATATTGTAATAACCATCCTTCAACCGGTGAGAGAAATCTCTTGGCAAACTCTTTTGACACAACCCCAGCAAACTGTTCAGTCATCCCCACAGTTGAATGTGGAGTATTGGATAGAGCAACAGACAGAAGAAAAGCTACAAGAGCAATTACAACAAGAGTTTGAACGGCAGGGTGTGGATGTTACAGTAAAGGAAGTGATGTTAGACTACCAGCCCGATGCTGCAACAGCGCAAGTGACACAGGTGGTTCTACAAGGACAATCCAATGAAAGCACACAACAAACAGTACAGCAGATGTTTGGAACGCAGCTTGTTGTGCAATGGGAAGAAAAGGAGCGTATATCATGAGTCACCTTTTTCAAAAATGGGAGATAGTGCCTCCAAAATTACGGCAAAATCTTCCTATCTGGCTGGGAATTGCCGGAATTTTTCTGATTTTTCTGTCCAGTATTTCTCCAGCCCAAAGCCAAACAGAAACAGACCCATCTGAAAATCAATCCCAGCAGGCGCAGCAATTGCAGAAGCAACTGGAATCCTTGATTTCTAACATTGAGGGTGTGGGACAGGTGGAAGTGATGCTTACGCTGGATACCGAAAGCGAGCAAGTATATGCACAAGACCAAACCATTGAGCAAAATCAGTCCCAGCAGGGAGGCACCAGCCGCCAACAGTCCAGCCATGTGATTTTAGGCAGTGGCAATGGACAGCAACCGTTGGTGGAAACTACATATCTACCTCAGGTAAGAGGGGTGGCTGTGGTGTGCCAAGGCGCAGAAGATATTACAGTCGTCAGCCGCATAACCGATGCTGTTTCGGTGGTGTTAGACCTTCCGGCAAGTCGGATTTGCGTGACAAAAATGAAATAACGGAGGAATGGATATGACAGCAAATGCAAAAAGCAGACGGCAGTTTACGCTGCTCACTTTGGTGGCAGCATTGGGTGTGGCTGTGTACTTAAACTGGGAATATGCCAAAACAGGCAGCCCATTGTTGGAGGAAACCGAAACAGTTACAGATGGCGTAACCGTTTCGGTAGGTGCAGAAGACCAAACCCAACCCACCAACTTGCTTACTGACCCGCTGGCAGAATCTGGCGAGGGAGAGGGCAACAAAAATTATGGAGACGCGCAGCTGGTAAGCGTAGGGCAAAAAAGTGGTACCCAATATTTTGAGGAAGCCCGCCTTTCTCGCCAAAAAAGCCGTGATGAAGCACTGGATACCCTGCAAAAGAGCCTGAAAAAAGCCAACCTCAGTGAGGAGGAGAAAGCGGAATTGACCCAGCGGCTTTCTAGTGTTGTAAGCAGCATTACTACCGAAAGTGATATTGAAAACCTTATCAAGGCAAAAGGTTTTGTGGACTGTGTAGCCTTTTTGGATGATGGCAAGGTAAATGTTACCGTTCAGACACAAAGCGAAGGGTTGAGCAAAGAACAGGTGGCACAGATTCGAGATGCAGTGCTTTCCAAGTGTGATATTCCCGCCCAGAATATCACGGTGGTAGAGGTGAAATAACCAGTAGGTATTTTGGATACAAACCCATCTATTTCAAAAGGAAAGCAGAACATTTTGCTTTCCTTTTGGAGTTTTTACAAGAAAAATTGTGTTTTCTATTGACAAAAAGCTAAATTTTAGGTATAGTATGTACTGTTATACAACAAGCCGCTGTGGTGGAATAGGCAGACACAAGGGACTTAAAATCCCTCGGTAGAAATACCGTACCGGTTCAAGTCCGGTTAGCGGCACCACGCCGGAGCAAACTTTGTTTGCTCCGGCATTTTTTATATTCTGACAAACAGCCATAATAAAATTGATAGCGAAACGAACTGGCAAAATTCACGTTATAGTCATTTCGTTGGAAAGGATGTTCAAATGAATTTACCCGTAAGTGTTACCCAAAATGACCTGTTAGAAATATTATTGAATATAGCTACGGTTCGTCCTGTGTTTATTTGGGGCGCACCGGGTATTGGTAAATCTGCTCTTGTAGAAAAATTTTCAAAAGAAGTAGGAATGCCTTGTGTATCGTTGTTAGGCAGTCAATTAGCACCAGAAGATATTATTGGTATTCCACAAATTCAGGATGATGTTAGCACCTTCCTTCCCCCTAAAATGATAGCACGAAAAGAGCCATATGTACTTTTTTTGGACGAGCTAAATGCCTGTTCACAGGAAGTTCAAAAGGCATTTTATAGCTTAATTCACGAAAAGCGTATTGGAGAATATCATCTTCCACAGGGGAGCATTGTGATTGGTGCTGGAAACAGAGCACAAGATTCTGCCATCGTCAAAACTATGTCCTCGGCCCTTATCAATCGAATGTTCCATGTGCAATTAAAAGCAGACCCTACCCAGTGGATTCATTGGGCATATGAAGCGGAACTTCACCCTTGGGTAATTAACTATATTACCCAAAGACCAGACCATTTGTTTTCGGAACCTCCAAAAACAGAAGACCCTTATTCTACTCCTCGTTCTTGGCATATACTAAGTGATGCGCTAAAGGAATACCATGCAGAATCGGGAAAACTTTCGGAATCAATGTTAAAAGTAATTACATATGGGTGCATTTCGGCAAATCATGCAGGCATGTTTTTGGCTTTTGTGAAACAGCTAGGAAATACTCATTTACTCACAGATATTATTAAAGGGGAAGCAAAGTGGCCATCCAAACCAGAAGATAGAGATGTATTGTATTTTCTGGCCCAGTCCTTTCGTGCAAAGCTACTTCATAATTTGCCACAAAACAAGCAGCATCTTGGAAAGGATAGCCAGTATCTTGCTCATCGGGCAAAGTCATTGATTAAGGAACTTTCCACAATTAGCAACGAGATAGCACAGATGGTTGTATCTGCTGATGAAGGCGAAGTATTGCCTGAATGGTTTATGATTGAAATTGTTCGTGACTTACCTAGATTGATTCAAAACAATTAATTTGGGCAAAAGGGGGAATCTATCTTGGCAAACAAAAGAAAAGAAAAAAAGAAATCCCAAAAAGATATTAACAGAGAAAACTTAGAATCAGGTATAAATCTAATATCAAACCATTCCTTGTTTGGGAACTGTTTGCCAAGGATACTCTATGCCACCAAAAATGAAATTGGCACGAATACAATGGCTATTGTTTACTCGGATGAAATAATTAAAGCAAATGTTGATTATTCCCTATCACCAAGACAATGGCTATATGTACTGGCCCACAATGTGCTGCACCTTGCTTTTGGGCATTTTGATTCTGATAAAATGCCCGGATATCTTATTACAAAGAATGATGGTACATCCGAAAAAAAGGTTGATTGTAATATTCAACTTTGGAATATGGCTTGTGATATTTACATTACCAAGTTTCTGATGGATATAAAATTTGGTCAGCCCATTTACAAAGAAGGGACAAGTTTCATCGGCGGTAGCCTAAGTGATGAAGTAAAAATCTATCAACACCTCTTGGAGCAAAATATATCACCCCAGCAAAATTATTATGGAACAGCGGCTGTAGGTAGCTGTGATATGAAGGGATTGGAAACGCCAAACATCTACAATAAAGATAAAAATCAATACAATAGATTTTCACATGAGTTTACTATCGCTTTAGCCTATTCTGTATCAAAAACAGTGAGTGAGGCTGGGGGACATAGTTACAAACGATACAACAGTCTTTCAAAAGCCCAAATAGCAGCCAAGTGGTTTATTGACCACTATCCTCTTCTTGGTGGGTTAGCTTCTCATTTTAATATTATTGAGGACTACTTTTATTGCAGTAAAAATGATATACATGTTGCTGCCATTAATGTTGTTAATGGAGAAATCTATCTGAATCCCACTAATATATACGGTTCTGAGGAATGGAAGTTTATATTAGCACACGAATATCTTCATGCAGGACTTCAACATCATAATCGCTGTAATGGTCGTAATCCATATCTTTGGAATGTTGCCTGTGATTTTGTCATCAATGGTTGGCTTGTTGAAATGCAAATTGGTATGATGCCAAAAGATGGATTGTTATACGACCCTGATTTAGCCGGATTGTCTGCTGAATCTATCTATGATTTGCTTTTGAGTAATATTAAAAAATATGAAAAGATGAATACCTTCCGTGGCTTTGGAAAAGGGGACATCATGGGGAAGGGGATTTATGATGGAAAGGATAGCACTTCACTGGACGATTTTTGCAAAAGTGCACTTGCTCAAGGGTTGGAATATCACCAGTCAACAGGCCGCGGATTGATTCCAGCAGGGCTTATTGAAGAAATTCGCTCTTTATCAATGCCGCCTATTCCTTGGGATGTAGAGTTAGCAAATTGGTTTGATATTTATTTTGCACCATTGGAAAAACATAGAAGTTATGCAAGGCCAAGTAGAAGGCAAGCAGCTACACCCAACATCCCTCGTCCCCGATATTGTCCACTAGATACTTCTATTGACAGTGGTACTTTTGGCGTTGTTATAGATACTTCTGGTTCTATGAGTGCAAAAACCATTGGCAAAGCACTTGGAACAATCGCAAGTTATTCTGTTGCACATGATGTTCCCTTTGCAAGGGTAGTTTTTTGTGATGCAGCTGCATATGACATAGGATATGTATCACCAGAAGATATTGCAGGCAGGGTTGCTGTAAAAGGCCGTGGAGGAACTGTTTTACAGCCGGCCATTGATGTATTGGAAAATGCAAAAGACTTTCCCAAAGATGGCCCCATTCTTATTATTACAGATGGTGAAATTGAGGAACGGCTACATATAAAACATGAACATGCGTTTCTTCTTCCAAAAGGAAAAAGACTTCCATTCCGGGCAAAAGGGAAATTGTTTTATTTTGATGATTAAACCCATATAAAGAAATACTTGTAGTGCTATAGTTAATAAAAAGTATCTTTGTATAGCTTTAACAAGAGCTAGCCAAAGCGGGAGTTTTTTAATATTCCTATGAAAATTCTCCTTCTAAGAAGTGCAGTAATAAAAAACACCAAAGACATGCTCTGTGCAATGTCTTTGGTGTTTTTTATATTGAAAAATAGATTTAAAATACAGATTTTACTGTAAATTTCTCTAGCAAACTTTGCAAAATTTGCGCCTGTCCTGCCATTTCTTCACTGGTAGCTGCGTTTTCTTCCGCTGTGGCGGAGTTGGTTTGAATTGCACTGGAGAAGGTGGAAACAGTTTGGGTAATACCTTCCAAATCTCTACTTTGTGCTTGAGAAAGTTCCACAATTTGTTCAGTTTCTTCCACAACTTGGTTGGCAGAGGCAACAGCCTCCAACAATGCTTGTTCTGTTTGGTGTGCCACTTCAGAGCCACGGTTTACCGTTTGGATAGAAGTCTCAATTAGTTTGGTGGTGTTTTGTGCAGCAAGAGCAGATTTATTTGCTAGTTCTCGCACCTCGTCGGCAACCACGGCAAAACCTTTGCCTGCAACGCCGGCCCGTGCTGCCTCCACTGCTGCATTTAAAGCAAGAATATTGGTTTGGAAAGCAATATCTTCGATGGTTTTAATGATTTTTCCAATCTCGCTGGAAGATTGGTTGATTTTGTACATCTCTTCCATCATCTGTTCCATACGAGCTTTGCTTTCTTCCAGCTTTTGGGATACATCTTGTGTAACAAGACCAGTGTTGACAGTTCTTGCAGTGGTTTCCTCTACAGCGTTTTTAATGCGGCTCATATCTCTGGAGATTTTCTCCACCTGTTCTGCTTGGTTCATAGAGCTTTCAGACAAACTTTGGGCATTGTCAGCAGTTTGTGCAGCACCAGAAGCAACATGGTTGCTAGTATCTTCAATTTGTATGATAACCTCATTCATCTGAGCAATAATATTATTGATAGCTTGCTCCACAGCAACAAACTCACCACGATATTCTTGTGTAATAGAAACATTTAAATTGCCCTGAGAAAGCTGCTGCAATACCTCGGAAATTTCGCAAATGATGGTGCGTAAATATGTACCCGTATGATGGAAAGAATTGGACAAAACACCAAGTTCATCGTTGGAATTTGTTTGTACATCAATGTTGAAGTTTCCATTTTCTAGCAATTGGGCCGCTTGTGTGATTTGGGCAATAGGAGCAAATTTTTTACGCATAATGCCAACCATCACAGCAAGGCCAACTATAACAGCAGCCGCAAAAATCACCAGGCTGCCACTTGCTTGCTGAAAAATCTCCTGTTGTACAATACTCTCTGGATAT
This sequence comes from uncultured Anaerofilum sp., assembly GCA_944385935.1. GTDB lineage: Bacteria > Bacillota > Clostridia > Oscillospirales > Ruminococcaceae > Anaerofilum. Next base: position 4,976 of record CALWZC010000002.1, on the reverse strand, counting down.
ACAAGACCTACAATCCAACCACTAAGAGAATCTTGTTGTGCATAATAGTATTTTTTAGCACCATCATAGTCTTTAGACAAGGTATTCTTGTTTAATGCCTCTTGAAGTACTGGTAGACCAGCATCTGAAACGGTTACAGCTTTGCTGTCGGATGTTTGGAAGTTGGGGTTTTTATGGCTTAAAATACTGCCAGAGCCATCTATCAAATACAGATAGCTTCCATCCTCTGAGGCATAGGAAGTTAGAATGGACTGTACCTCTTGCATTCTTACATCTCTTCCCACAATTCCATGAAATTGGCCATTGATGGTAAGTGGCACAGAAATAGTAATAACAAAATCCTTTGTGCTAGCATCCACATAAGGCTGACTAACATAAACATCAGTAGTTTGAGCTTGTGTATAGTAATCGTTTTGCGTGGGGTCATACCCTGCATCAGGTATCCAACCATCTCCTGAAATCATAGTTTTATCAGGTAATACCACATAGTCGGACAAAACACCATAGTCCGTTGCATACTCTGTGGAGCTTTCCACAAGTGGTTGTAGGTTTTCTCTTGTAAGCTCTGAAGCAGAAAGTTGTTGTACGGAATGTTGCAATAGTTGTAGTTGTTGCACTCGAATTTGTAACCAATTAGAAAGTTGTAGATTATAATATTGTACAGTTTCTTTCATGGATGACTTTGTGCTTTCTTCTACAGAAATTTTGGTCATAAAACTATTAAAAACAAAAACACCTACTGCGGAAAGACAAAAAATAATAGCAATAATTTTTAGAAGACTATGAACCAAAGAGCCTTGGCGATGTGATTTTTCCTTTGAATTTGAAAATAATTTCACCTTTCTCATAAAAAATATTCTCCTCACTTTTTTGATTCCATAACATCTTACGATAAAAATAGAAAACACTATGAAAACCTTAGGGTATTATACTACATTTCGACAGGGTTTTTCAATGCGTTATTTTTGTTATAATAGTATAAAAAATGATATTTATTTTATGCAGTATGTATATTAAAATGAGGCTGTTTTGTAGAGCAAAATTTTTTCTTTTAATAATTTGTGTATACATCTGGTAATAGTGGAAATAAACATTTTTATCAAAGGTTTTGATGGATGCATGTATCAACCTTGACTTTTATAAGGGGAAAAGATAGAATAACAGCAAAGATATAAAATTACATTTTATAGAAATATTCTACATAAATCTGTATAAATCAGGCAGGTTGTTGGGATAGAATGGAGGAACGGATGGAATATAACAGCAAAAAATGGAGGGGAACCGCTGCTCTTTTGGTTTTGGCCTTCGTGCTGTATTATGCAGCAAATAATTTGGAGCTAGTGCTGTCTTTACTGGGAAAGGTATGGGGATTTTCTTTTCCTCTGGTTATGGGAGGAATTATGGCATTTGTGTTAAATATCCCTATGTCTTTTATTGAACGGAAATTGTGGCCTAATACAAACAATCCCAAATTGCAGGCCCTGCGCCGACCCATCAGCTTACTGGGGGCGTTTGTCTTTATTTTTGCTGTACTCAGTGCAGTGGTTGCTTTAGTGCTGCCTGAATTAATGGATGCCATTCAGCTTTTGATGAAAGAGATTCCAAAGTTTTTGGTATGGTTAGAACAATGGGTGACAGATAATGCAGATATGTTCCCTTCTTTGCAAACTTGGCTAGAAAGTCTCACCATCAACTGGCAAGAGGTGGGCAAAAATATTTTTAATGCTGTAAGTACTGGAGCTGTGGGAGTAGTGGATAGCACTGTTTCTGCTGTTATGGGCATTTTTAATGGCACCATCAATCTGATGGTATCTTTGATTTTTTCTATCTATATTCTTTTTGGAAAAGAAAAACTTTCTATGCAAATATGTGCTACACTGCGAGCCTTTTTGCCAGAAAAAACATATCGTGTTATTTTGCATGTGTGTCAAGTGGCATACAATAGTTTTTCCAATTATGTGGCAGGACAGTGTACAGAAGCTGTAATTTTGGGATGCCTGTGTGCGCTGGGAATGACCCTTCTTCGCATGCCTTATGCGCCCATGGTGGGAGCCATGGTGGGTGTTACCGCTTTGATTCCGATTGTTGGTGCTTTCATTGGTGCTTCGGTAGGAATTTTTATGATTTTGATGGTGAACTTCTGGCAGGCTGTGGGATTTGTGGTATTTTTGATTATTTTACAGCAGGTGGAGGGCAATTTGATTTATCCTCGTGTAGTAGGTGCAAGTGTTGGATTGCCCGCCTTGTGGGTTTTAGCAGCGGTTACCATTGGTGGCGGCTTAGGTGGAATTGTGGGTATGGTGTTCAGTGTGCCTACAGCAAGTACCTGCTATATTCTACTAAAAGAATCTGTACAAAAGCGCAATCAGGTGAAACTGGGAAAAATTCAGCCTGTAGAGCAAAATGTTCCCTTGCCAAAGCCATCAAAAAAAGAGCAATGATATAATATTTCATACAATAAAATACACAAAGCCCCACTAAGTCCTAAGATAGGCATAGTGGGGCTTTTTTGGTATTTTATAATAGTGGCTGTGTTTTTTCAATATATACAAAGGGTGAAGGCTGGGAAAGTTGTTATTTGTGCAAATTCTCTTGACACAACTACTTACAGATACTATTATTATACTATATCAACATATCTTGTTTTAGAAACTATTTTTACTTTTTTTAAATACAACTTAGGAGGCCAACTATGACATGGAGAATTATTGCTGACAGTTCTTGTGATTTGCAAGAAGGAATGCTCTGTGTGGAAAATGTGTCCTTTGGCATTGTTCCGCTAAAAATTCGTGCAGGAGAAAATGAATTTATAGATGATGAAACCTTGAATGTTGCAGCTATGATGGAGGCTTTAGAAGCATATCAAGGCCCTTCTTCCTCAGCTTGTCCCAGCCCAGACGAATGGGCGGAGCAGTTCCGCATGGCAGATTGCAGCATCGCTATTGCTATGACAAGTGCCCTAAGTGGCACATACAACAGTGCTGTGGTAGCAAAAGAAATGATTTTAGAGGAATTTCCCGATAAAAAAATCCATGTGATTGATACAAAATCTACAGGTGGGCATATGGTTTTGCTTGCTAAAAAAGTAAACCAACTTATTGGTATGGGGCTTTCCTTTGAGGAGGTATGCCAACAAGCAGAAGAATACAACGATAGTATCTATTTGTTGTTTGCATTGGCAAGTTTTGATAATCTGGTAAAAAACGGACGTATGAACAAAGTGTTGGGCTTGCTTGCATCCAAGTTGAATATGCGTGCAGTGGGAATGGCTAGCGAAAAAGGAGAGCTGGCACTGTTGCATAAAACCCGTGGGGAAGCAAGATGTATTACACTGTTGCTGGAAGAATTGAAAAATAGGAAAGACCTTACTGGAAAGCCTGTAGTGATTAGCCACTGTCAGAACCCTGTGGGAGCAAAATTGTTGAAATTAAAAATAGAAGAGCAGTGGCCCGGGGTGGAAGTGACCATCCTAAAAACCCATGGACTAACAAGCTACTATGCACAACATCAAGGGCTTTTGATAGGGTTTTAATCTAGGATATCAACCATTAGAAATCTATAAGAGCGTATCCAAAACTTTTTGGGTACGCTCTTATTCTAAACAATAATAAAAGAGAGGGAAAATTTATGAAGCTAAGAGAAACCTATACCTGTCCTTTGGAATTGGTTCATGATATGATAAAAGGAAAATGGAAGCCCATTATTCTATGGCGGCTGCGATTGGGAAAAACCACTTTGGCAAAGCTAGAACGGGATATTGAAGGTATTACACAAAAAATGTTGTTAGAACATCTAAAAGAGCTGACAGAATTTGGATTTGTGGATAAAGTGGTGTCTGGTGGATACCCTTTAAAAACAGAGTATTATCTCACTAGTCCACAAGGAGAACGGATTTTAGATGCATTAAAAATTATGCAGGAAATTGGAATTACCTATATGAAAAATAATGGCATGGAACAGGCACTAAAAGAAAAAGGGCTCATATAAAAAAATTGCCTTACCCACAAAAAAGTGGGTAATTTACAGAGCATATAGGTGTTGATATAATAAAGGCACTTCCAACAATGACATATTTTATAAGGAGGTCTTTATAGATGAAAGTTTTTAGTCATGGTATTGTAGAAGGTGTAATTGAGGATAAATATGGTAAGCATGGCAAACACTTTAATGAAAATGGTGTGCCTAGCTATTCTTTACCTTTGCAGATTGAAGATGCTCCTGAGGGAACAAAAAGTTTTGCAATATTTTTGGAGGACAAAGATGCTTGCCCCATTAGTGGTGGTTTCTCTTGGGTACATTGGGTAGCAGCAAATATCACTCGCACTACCTTAGAAGAAAATGAGAGCCAGAATGCAACAGATTTTGTGCAGGGCTTGAACAGTTGGATTAGTATGCAAGGGGGCAACCAAAGCAAAGAACTTTCTGCTTGCTATGGTGGTATGGCACCTCCCAACGAGCCCCATACCTATGAGTTGCATGTATACGCTTTGGATTGTTTGCTAGATTTGGAAAATGGTTTTATGTTCCATGAAATGTTCCGCAAAATGGAAGGCCACATCCTTGACCAGTATACCCTAAAAGGAGTATACCGCAATTAAATTTGTAAAAAGCCTATGTAGAAAGGGGAGTGTTCCTCCTTTCTACATAGGCTTTTTGTTATATGTAAAGAAGAATTGATATGCAAAAAAAATAAAAATTTTGAAGAATATGGAAAAAATCAATGGAATTTACCAATTTGTAAAAAACTCTTGAAAAACACTTTACAAATACCTATCTGTATGATATTATAATGTCACGCCAAACGCAGCGGCGAATACATGCGGGTTTAGCTCATCTGGTAGAGCGCCACCTTGCCAAGGTGGAGGTAGCGAGTTCGAGCCTCGTAACCCGCTCCATGCGTGGAAGTTTAGCTCAGCTGGGAGAGCATCTGCCTTACAAGCAGAGGGTCACAGGTTCGAGCCCTGTAACTTCCACCA
>CALWZC010000001.1 GCA_944385935.1 uncultured Anaerofilum sp. | reverse complement strand
TGGGGGTGTAGCTCACTTGGGAGAGCGCTTGAATGGCATTCAAGAGGTAAGGGGTTCGATCCCCCTCATCTCCACCAAGACAAACAAATCCGAACCTTGTGCCGATCGGCGATGGGTTCGGATTTGTTTTTTATTTTTGACTAAGCACAAAGTAAAATTTTATGTATCGGGTCATGCCCTTCTGCCAAGTTCTTTCGCTATTCTTTTCACCTGCTTTACAAAAGCATCATCTTCCCGCTTGCTTTGAATATCTTTCATGGATGTGGCTGCCCAGCGGTAAATTTGCTCGATACTACCATACCCACGGCCAAAAAGGCGAGCGTATTTCACGCAATTCTCTACAGTAGGAGCATCACTCAGAATGATAGCCAACTCTTCGTCTTTCCATGGCTTTCGACTGTTTGGTTTCTGACGGCGATCATCACAATCACGCTGATAATCAAAGACTATCTTTTCAATGAACTTGCATTTTTCTTCATGACTCATTCCGTCAAGTGGCGAATCAAAAACATCATACAGTGCCTGTTTGAATTCTTGTTTTGTCATGTTGATTGCACCCTTTCGTTGCTAATATTCTTTGTCATGTTGCATTATAACTTTTTTGAAAATGCGGCAACTGAAAATTTATAAGAGAATTTGGAAATCAATAACGGATTGGTATTTGGGAGGCACGAATATCAGTTACGTTATAATCTCTATCAACCAACATTGAGGCGACTGTTCGCTTTTCATCAAGCAAAGGACCAATTGTAATGGATTTTACTGCAGTTATGGGCAGTGAATATTCTATGTAAGGAATATCGTACCCGTTCTTTTGCCTATGCTTTACTTCAAATCGATTTTGATTTGTGGAAACAGTTAAAATAGCGCGCACTTCTTCTTCATGGCTAAAACAGCTTTCTTTGAATATCAAACTTAGCGATTTCAAAAACGTAGAAAGAAAATTTCTAATGGTGGTTATCTGGTTTTTGGAATTTTTAAATAGAGAATAGTAGAACAAGATTTGTTTCTTTATTTGATTTGCCTTTTCTCTATCGTCATAAACAACAGTATATAACTTCAGAATGTGGTCATTAACGTGGGTGCTATGCAGATGCATATCAAAAAAGGAAAAACCAATATTATATCCCTCGTATTTGCCTTCTTTTGAATAATAATTCCACATAGGTAGTGAGTCTCTGTTTTTAGAAAAACAGCAAAGATATCTTTCGTATTCCTGTGCTTTTATTTCGCTTGTGTTTGATGACTCATCGTAATATGAGAAAAATTCTTTTTCTGGAATTTGCAAATCATAGATAGCTTGATAGAACTCCTCGTTGATCAATTGGGATTCTCTTAATTGGTCACATACAGCTTGATATATTTTGAAAATGTTTTTACCTTCCATTACATCATTCAAAGAATCGTATCGAGAGAACCACAGATTGACATTACCTGCTTGTAAAATGTTAAAAAAGCCCTTTGGCGAAGTGTAATGGTATATAGGGGTGCTACTGTTATAATGAAAAAGTTCATCATATTCCCATGAATTACGAAAGCATTCAAGGGCAACTTCCAAATCGGCATCTTGTTTGTCTTTTTCGTGTATCCGCATATGTTAATTTCCTCCCCAATATCGTAGTAACATCCATATTTTCAGTCCGCATCGAGAACCAGATTATTATTTTGAATTAACCGAATCACACTAGTTATTATAATGCATTACATCGCCATAACACAAATTTATTCTTCGCAAATCCCCTCGATCACCGCCTCCTGCCCGATCATCCAGCTAATGAACTGACTGGCGGACAGTTTTTTCTTCTTTTCCATTGTACTCTGTCAGCAGAGCTTTCATTTTATCGGCAACTTCTTCAGGAAGTGCCGTTTCCATACCCCCAACTTCGTTTGGCAGTTTTTTGTAGTTACCAACCATAAACCTGTCTTTACGGAAATCGCTTGTACCTGTTTTAAGTATGCGGTGCAGTTCCTTAATAAACTTTTCGGTAAGTGCACCTTTGGCATTATCAATAATCATATCAATACAATGGAAGTGATTTGCTGTTTCAATCACATCATCTATATTCAGCACTTCTTTTTCCACGCTGATGGTGTTGGTTTCAAAAATATATCTGGTCTGATCGTGGGTCAGACGACTTCCCTCGATATGATTGGAATTGTATGTTAAATCAATCTGTGTCTTATGGTAAATGCCCCCGGGATACTTACTTGCTTTCTGCTCCTGCAGAATCTCCAGCAAGGTTATTGGCTGCTCTTTCTTATTATTAGAACGCTCAGGTTTTTCTGCATTTTCAGGAATGTTCCAAGTCTTGCCGGTAATAAATGCACCCTTTACTCTGCCATGGGCACAGTAATTCCTGACGCTGCGCTCCGACACATTCCATTTTTTTGCTGTTTCAGTAACTGAAAGGTATTGCATATCGCATCTCCTCTGTTATAAATCAAAATTGACACTTTACTATGATATAGTATACCACAATTATCGGCAAAATATCAAACTTTTTTAAAGATTATCCCTCTTTATTTTTGCCGTTTTCGGTATTTTTAATTTAGTATCTGAATATCCGTAACCCAAAGAAAAAGCTTCTGACTGACAGTATCAAGAGCCACAGTCATCTGGTGACCCTGTGGAACCCTTCGTGATAAAAGTATTTCCATGAAAATCATAAAGTATATGACACACGCAAGCTGAAAGTAGGAACTTGCAAAGCTTGGTCATTGTGTTTCCCGACGTAGAATCTGTATTTCAAGTATATAGTTCGGTTGCAGCGAAATACTGTCATTGATTTTATTTTCGATATCCAAACACACCTGCTTTACATCCGGCAAACCTTTCACATTTCTATCATCGTCTACTCCAAAAAAATTGTTCCACCATCGTAATTCGAAAAGACACTGACTATTTTTAAAAAGTATTCGTAATTGTTTCCTTGAACTCTAATATTGTCATTTCATGCATAATCACCGCATCCTTTACAACTTTATCGATTATATGCATAAATGTGCAAAAAATAAATCGTAAATTTTTACAATTGATTTTTTGATTGATTTTTAATTATATTTTTATTTCTCGTCCGTTTTAGATGTTGAACAGATCCCGATAACAGCTAATCTATCCCCTTTTTAACCTTTATATAGCATCTTAACTTTTGAAAAGTTAAAACGAAATGTTTAGACTTAAAACAAATATACTTATTTTTGTAGGGATTTATATGTGAATATACGCACAAATTCGGTCGTATTTTTTACGATTGTTCTAATTTCAATCGTAAAATGGACAAACTTGTCGAAGAAATCTTCAACTTTCCAACAGACATATTATATTTTGTCTGCATCACAACAAGACCCTCAGCCATTTTACAGCTGAGGGTTTTGCTTATTATATTATTTGATATTTTACCCGATTTCCATATTTAGTTGTCTGTAACAAACCCAGCTTTTCAAATTTTAGCACAAATCCTCGAATGGTCGCATAGGCAGCATTAGCTTTTTGCCCTGTGCGTACCGAAAGGCGTGTTGTATCCTTCTTTGTATTTGTTAATACCTAGCGTAATAATCAATACATCATCGCAACAGGATTGTGGAATCGAAAAAGGGATGTCATCAACTATGTTCCAACTTAAACAGCCATGAGGCTTGAAAACAGTTACTCGAGAAGCGAATTTTACAACAGTTTTGTCGCCCCTTTTTACGAGATTCTTACAGAACATATATTTACTCTGTTGTGGCTCAAATCGAGCCTAAAATTTTCCTACAAACAGATTATCAACACGGACGCCGTTTACTTCACAAGCATACTTAATAAGCCGATCATAATTTATCATAATTACAACAAGACCGTTACTATGAATGTTAAAATGGTTTATATACTTTGAAAAACATAGTTCTTTGTTGTTTTGGACAATATCACAGAGAACATCCGCTTCAGCTTTTCCTATATACTATGCAGTGATTTTTCGGATATGTTCTTCAATTGTCGGTGTCAGTTTTGTATAGTGAAGAACCTGTTCCAATCCAGTCTCGGAGGTCAGATTTGTTGCGATTTTAGACCAGATATCAACATCAGAAGGATCTGATAATAGCTTAGTAATCTGTGACAATAGTCCTGTTGCAAGTGCGGACATACCAGGAATTCCTTCTGCAATAGAAAGGCCAGATCCAATGATCGTGACGGTGTTTTGTTGGAAAAATCTTGGATTATTCTTTTTACTTCATCTAATTCCCATAAGGTTCTCCTATTCTATAAAAAGACAGCTATTAAGATTAGCAAATGTTCTTTTATCTTTTCTACTACGAGCGAAATAGTAGGATTTTGATCGTTATTCCTGTAATAACAGTCGAACATTTCATAATAGCGTTTCCTGTCTGAATACTTCACATTGATAGGTGGGTAACCGGCCTGCATTAACATGAGATTTAGAATCAAGCGACCGGTTCGACCATTGCCATCCACAAAAGGATGAATACCCTCAAACTTCAGATGAAATATCGCTGCACGCTCGATAGGATGCATTTTTTTGTTGGCAGCAAACTCAGCAACCAAATTTTCCATCTGTTCCGGAACGAGGACTGGATCAGATGGTACATGATATGCTCCCATGATTCTTACTGGAATGCGGCGGTATACACCTCGATCTTCGGGTCTATCCATCAACACAAGTGCATGAATCTGTTTGATGATGCTTTCTGAAAATGGAATATTATTCTTTACCAGATCCTGTATATAGAGGAAAGCATCTCTATGACCAACAGCTTCCAAATGGTCTTTCAAAGGTTTCTTGTCAATAGTGACACCTTCAAGAACTAAGGCAGTTTCCTGAAGTGTTAATGTGTTCCCCTCAATTGCATTGGAGTTGTAGGTGTATTCGATTAAGAATTCCTCACGTAGTCGCTGTAATTCCCCTTGCGTGAGAGGACGATGTTTATCAAGTTCTGCTTTTAGTGCATCGACTTCAGCAAAGAGTTCCGAATAAGGACTATCATTCCTCTGATAGCGTGTTGTTCGACTGTCAATCGGTTTCTTGGCGTCCGCAGGAATCAACCAAGCACGACCTTTACGGATAACACCATCAATTTTACCTTGCTGGCACAAAATACGCACTCTTCGATCTGAAATATCCCATTGTTCCGCCATTTGTGCGACAGATTTATATTCCATCGAGAGTCACCACCTTTCTATTGTTTGATAATAGTATACCCCATTAACGGAATAATAGCAATGAATATTTCGCAAACATCGGAACAATAGAACTGGCGATTTGGATAACCAAACCGCCGGTTAATTTATTTATGGATCATAGACTACTGAATCACTACTGTGCAGCATTTTGTACTCATACCCCTGATGAAAAACTACATCTTTTCTTCGAACCGTGCAGACTGGCGATAATGGCCTCTATACATTTTTCTGCTGCTTGTCGTAATACTTCATCGCTTAACATTTCTTCTGGGAGCATAACAAGCCTCCTTAGTGTCCGTATTATTTTGTTTTTGCTCCTCCGGATCTTTGATCTGGTTTAATTATAATAACAATTTAAAGCTTGTCTTTTGGACACCTGCCATCAAATTCAAAACTATGGATGCTATTCTTAAGCTTCCAAACAAAAAGGATGTATAATCCTATCGAAAAATTCTTGACACAACCGTGATGAAATACAGACTCCATTTGACCAAAGGGAAGAAGTAGAATAAAGCCCATATTGCAACTATTATACTTGCAGTACGGACTTTGTTTTATTATCATAATTCTATTATATCTGGTAACTGAATATTGTCACTAAAGAAAATGTATTCCTGAGCCTTTTTACTCATTCTCACACTATATGTCACATCCAAGTAACTACTTCTAAAATCTCTATATAAGTCAGCGACAAGTGGGCATATATCCAAACACGCCTGCTTTACATCCGGCAAACCTTTCACATTTCCATCATCATCTACTCCAAAAAGAATTGTTCCACCATCGTAATTCGAAAAGGCACTGACTGTTTTTAAAAAAGTATTCGTAATCGTTTCCTTTTAACTTTTCAAAAGTTAAAACAATATATTTAGACTTAAAACAAATATACTTATTTTTGTAGAAATTTATGTGTGAATACACGCACAAATTCGGTCGTAATTTTTTACGATTGTTCTAATTTCAATCGTAAAATGGGCGAACTTGTCGAAGAAATCTTCAACTTTCCAACAGACATATTATATTTTGTCTGCATCACAACAAGACCCTCAGCCATTTTACAGCTGAGGGTTTTGCTTATTATATTATTTGATATTTTACCCGATTTCCATATTTAGTTGTCTGTAACAAACCCAGCTTTTCAAATTTTAGCACAAATCCTCGAATGGTCGCATAGGCAGCATTGCCAAAATCTTTTTCCAGTTGTTTTGTAGAAAACTGATTGCTCCCATAGGCACTAAGAACAAAGTTCCACAAGCTATGTTCTTTTTCGGTTATATTCCCCTGTTCCAATGCCACTTGAAAAGTATGTGTTGTAGTAGCTGTGCTGGGTAAAGCTGTGGCAAGTTTATGGTATACATTTTCAATAAAATACACCAAAAAGGGCGTTACATCTATAACACCGCTAATCTTTGCATTTTGCTCTGTGAGTGTATACGCTCCATAATAAGCTCTTCGGGTTTTCTCTATATACTCTGAAAGAGGCACAAATAGTGCAGAGGAATATCTTTGCTGTACCAGATACCATAGATGCACCAACCGTGCCATTCTTCCGTTCCCATCAAACCATGGATGTAAATAAGCAATATAGAAATGAATGAGTGCGGCTTTCAATAGGTCATTCATTACAGACTCTTGATTGATAAAATTTACCAGACTACTCATATACTCCGGCAACAATTGCCATGGCAAGCCTGTATGCTCTACTTGATTTCCCACAATATACACACTGTCATGCCGATACTTTTCACCAGACAACAAACGGTCTTCCTCCGGTAAAAAAGCTCCTATTGTAAGTTGATAAAGTTCAAAGATTGTTTCTTCGCTGATTTTGTTCTCCGGATTAGCAATAAATTCCAACCCCTTTTTCATACCATAAATGCGACTTTCAGTTTCGTTAGTGGGGGCATAGCCTGATAAAATCCTACGAACACTTTCACGGGAAGTATCTACCTGCTCAATGGCAAAGGTGGAAAGAATTTCATTCTCCATTGCTTTTATGCCATAAATTTGACTACTATTTTGAGGTGTTAACAATACCTTTGCTGCTGAAAGATGAACTTGAACTGTACTCTCCATATACACCAAATTCATACCATGAAAATCCTTTAGAGGTAGGGTTTTATAAAATCCATTTGATAGCAATGTGATAAATTCCCCCATATCAGCTTGTGGGTATTTGTAACTTAGTTTTTTCAAATTAAGAATATTTTTATCGGATAACATACTTGTAAATAAACCGGCATCCATTATAACAACACCTCTGATATAAAAAAGTATCAATTAGTATCAGTATATCAAAGACTGGGCATACCAGCAAGAATTCATACAATTGGTAAACAAGAAAATTGATGTTGTTTTTTAGAACGAAAAATATCATTCTATTGCAGAACTCACATATTCTAAAATATTGATTTATTGGTGTCCAATGGATATAATATTTTAACGAAGTGATACAATAGTAGAGATATCGGAGGAAAGACAGGTAAAAGTCCTAGTAGTGTTACCCCCTCTATGGGTCAAGCAACTGGGCATTACGGAAAATAACTGTAGAATCTTTACAATTTGACGGGGAATGTTGAATCATCATTCTTAGAGCGAGTACCAGAGAATATTCAACCTTTTTAAACAACGCAAGAGATAAAAAGCATGACTTGCTGTTCTCCGCTATTATGATGGCGAGACCCTTTGCACTAAAAATCTGTGTAAATTGGAATGAACTAAAAAGATAGTTATATAACATTCATACTCATCCCTCCTAATAGTACACAGTTCTCTTTTAGTACAAATATTTTAATATGCCAAACTTCTTTTAGGGATGACTATGCGTTAATGGAAGCTATGGACTAACTATATAAATATTGCTACCAGTTTGAACGACTAGAGACTAATTTACTTGAGAGCAATAGGAAAATGCACGTGGAAAGGTTGAACCCAAATTAAAGTTCATATTAGATAGTAATTTGTAGACCTGATTATTCAGATTACAAGGAACTTCGGCAACATTTCTTATAGCTAAAATCTGTAAAAGAGTTTTGGAAATAACACAATATGAAGGTGGCAGTTATGATTGGAAATGAGAAAAAAAGCAAGAGCTTCTCACGCTTGGTCAAGAAATGTTTGAGCGAAGAGAGGCCATTGTACAAGAATATAAGCGCACACACACTCTACCAAGTAGGGGGATTATTGATACACCTGAGTTAAGAGCATTGCAAAAAGAGGAAAAGCGCAGATTTATCGAAATCTGTGAAAAGTACAAAGAGTAAAGGCAACCAAAATATAATAAAGCAAAGCTCACCGCTCGTTGGCTTAACAGTAATAAGGAACCAATTCACTTATCAACTGTTAGCTGACGGGTTTCAGGCGCATACGAAACTCCCGTCTGATTCCTAACAGGAATTTGCCGGAAGTTCTTTCTTTCCAAAACACATATATCGGAGGACAATACCATGGAAAATATGGTTTCCTGTGAATTTAACATCGACACTGCCTGTGTAGAACTGAAATTTGCTGATGGCAGCATAATTTTCATTGACTGCACCGTCTAGGAAAATGAGGTTGCAGACAATATATCAGCGGTCAGAGCTGGACTGGCTGATTTACAATGATCGGGCAGCCTATGCGGATTTAATCTTCAACGGCGACCCAGAGAACCACTTGAAATCTGTCACAATCTGTAAACCATTTGAAAACTAAAGAAAACGAACCAGATGCCCCTGTCCAATGATACAAATCTGTTGGACAAGGGCATCTTTGTAATTATTCGGTGTAATATTGTGCCTGCGCATTCCAAAGCTCATAATATTTGCCGTTTTCGTCGGCTACAAGCTCAGCGTGTGTGCCTTGCTGAATAATCGCACCCTTGTGGAACACGGCGATTTCGTCACAGAATTTACAGCTCGACAAGCGGTGACTAATATAGATGGCCGTCTTGTCACCGGCAATATCGTTGAACTTAGAGTAGATTTCTGCTTCCGCAATGGGATCAAGAGCAGCGGTAGGTTCATCCAAGATGATGAACGGGGCATCCTTATAAAGGGCTCGGGCAATGGCAATCTTCTGTGCTTCACCACCGGAAATCTCAACGCCGTCTTCGGATATTGCCTTGTAGAGAGCAGTATCCAAGTCCTTTTCCATAGTGGTGAGCCGTTCGCCAAAGCCTGCATCAATCAGTGCTTTTCGTGCTCGCTCCCGATCATAATTCATGCTTCCCGCAACATTGTTTCCCAAAGGCTGGCTGATAAGTTGAAAGTCTTGGAACACAATAGAGAAGATATTCTTGTAATCGTCGTAACGGTACTTGCGGATGTCAATGCCATTGAGAAGGATTTGTCCTTCCTGTGGATCGTACAGTCGACATAGCAGTTTGATGAAGGTAGTCTTGCCGCTACCGTTCTCGCCAACGATGGCAAGCCGCTTGCCGACCTTGAACTTCATATTTACATGACGAAGTGCCCAAATGTTGCTGCCAGGATACTGGAAGGATACATCTTTGAACTCCACCTCATATCTGCGGTCAGCTCTTTTTTCCGTAGTAAGACTTCCTTGGTACATGGCGTTTGGAATATCAAGAAATGCAAAAGTCTTATCAAGGTAACCGGTATTTGTCTCCAAAGTTCCAAACAGGCTGGTCAAAGAAAACACATTAGAAACCATAGCTGTGGCAGCACCGACATACTGGGTAATGCTTCCCACATCAAATGCGCCACCCCATGCTTTAAGACAAGCGAACACATAGATAGAGCCGGTGATGAGGGTAGTGATGCACACACCCAAGCTGGCATAGAATCCCTTCTTTCCTTGGAGATCTTTGCTGACAGGACTATTCACCCCAAAAGCGGAATTGGTTCTCCAATATGCACGAACAAGGTTTTGCTGGTTATTCATGCGGATGTCTACACTGCGCTCTTTGTCCATTCCGATAAATCCAAAATGCCCAAACAAACGATTTGCAAAGGTAGCTTCTTCTCCGTGCTCACTCCAGCACTTTGTGACACTTGCGCTGAGTTTACCGGCAATTATGCTGACACCGATCATAAGCACTGCAAAAAATATTATAAACAGCGGATTGTTTAATGCCGTAAGCCAACCTGCATCATTCGGCACAGGAGACAAGAACAATGTGACCGTCAATGCAATACCACTCACTATGCCAATTACACCAGTAATAAAATAAATATAAACTTCTTGAATATGCATTAGCCCCCAACCCGACCAGTTTTCATTTTGCCGGATCTGTGCCCGTAGATCGTGGTTTTCTTGTTTGTCCAGCTCCGAAAAATCGAGAGAAAACATCTTGTGAATAAACAGAATTTCTTTTCGTCCCCACAAATCACTCAGCAGCGTATTATATCGCCTGGAAAGGATTGCTTTTAAAATCGATACAATGCCCACACATACAACGCCTGCAATCACCCACCTCCAAAGAAAGTCACTCCTTCGCAATGTTGCAAGCTCTTTTAGGACTTGAGCAGAAAAGAATACTGTGATATAAGGGAAAACAGCACCGAAGAAGCAATATCCTGTCAAAAGTGGAAAGAACTTAGGAGATACCTTGTGGATCTCTTTGATGCCACGCAGATGTGAAGAAATTGCATGAAGTATGGTTATGTTTTCTTTCATACTCAGAACTCCTTTCCTTCTTGGTAGTAGCGGCTTTGTACTTCAAATAGGTTTGCATATTCGCCGTTTAAGGCAAGCAAACTTTCGTGTGTACCTTCTTCTTTTATGCAGCCGTCGGCAATAAAGATGATTCGATCACAGAAACGGGTTGATGCCAAACGGTGAGAGATAAATATGGATGTTTTGCCCTGTGTCATCTCGTTGTATTTCATATAAATATCGTTTTCCGCAATGGGATCAAGAGCCGCTGTCGGTTCGTCCAAAAGGAGGATCGGTCCATCCTTATAGAGTGCTCTTGCCAGCATCAGACGCTGTGTCTGACCACCGGAGAACAAAACGCCATCCAGATGCACCTCTCGTCCCACATGAGTCTGTAAACCTTTGGGTAACTTCTCGATTGTGGCTGTCAAACCCGCCTTTTCCACACAATCCGCAATTTTGTCATAGTCGATACCGTCAACGGTTTGAGCGATTTCTTCAGCTATCGTGACATCCAATACGGAGAACTCTTGGAACACGGCACTGAACAGATCGTAGTAGCTTCTGCGGTTGAAGTCCCGGACGTCTTTTCCATTTAACAGAACACGACCCTCTGTCGGGTCTAACAATCCACAGAGCAGTTTGACCAAAGTGGTCTTACCTACACCATTGAGACCTACAATTGCCAGCTTTTCTCCGGAATGCACTGTTAAGTTTAAACCATCAATCGTATCGGTTTCTGCGCCTGGATAACGGTAAGATACATATTCAAGCTTCAGCTCATAGCTGTCTGCTGCTGGAATCTTCTCGCCCTTGTCAAATTTGAAAGGTTCCGGATATTCCAAAAACTCACGAACACTGGAAATATCCAGGCTTTCCTTATGAAGTGTACTCATCTCCTGCAAAATACCCATGACCCAAGTAGTAAAGGTAGTGACAGCTGTAAAATAAAGAAGAAATTCCGATACACCAAGTCCTTCATTCAGAGCTATATTGATGAGATACACATAAGCAATGCCATTACGAGCCATGGTGAGTACCGCTTCTGTAATATCCGCAAGAACCTCAACACGCTCGAATCGCAGCATAAAGTCCAAATAACAATTATGAATCTGATCCAGCAGCTCATTCAGCCAATTCTGTAACCCAAAAATGCGGATGTCCTTTGCCAGTTCCACGGATTCGGACTTGTTTCGCAGATAATACTTCTTTTGGAAATAGGTTTCTTCTTCATCCCTGCGAGCAGATCGCCAGTTGTTGGTATATCGGGAAACGAAAAATCCTGCAAGACAAGTAACAATAACAATAAGCAAAAGGAAAGCGTCTATCCGGGAAAGAATTGCCAAATAGACAATTAACCCGCCAATATTTTTGAGCAGCATGGTGATTGTCTGCCAGATATGCTCCGTTGCTTGACTGTTGCCTTCGCAAACTACGTGCACTTTTTCACGCAACTTAACAAAATTCACATCCAACGTATTTGGATATGACGTTACATTACTTTTTCTTGCGATTTTTGCAATAATAGCAGTACGCACATCCACTCGTGGAAATAGTGTGTTCTGCTTTACATACTCACTGAAACCACACACGATAAAAAGTGCCGCCGTAAACACTCCAATAGTGGTTAGAAGTTCCCATAAAGGAGCTTTCTGCTCAACTCGTGCCAGTACCTGTGGAGCAATATACAACTGAACCAATTGAAACAGCACTTCCAAAATCGCAGTCAGAGCACAAAACACCAAGACACGTTTGCCGTTTTTCCAAGCAATTTTCACCATCCAGCTAACATTTTGGAAAACACTATATTTTGGGGTTTCTTTTGCGTTCATTTTTCTTCACCTCACAAGCATAGGATAGCACAAAAATTCGTCCCTGAGTGTTTCTGGGGACGAATTGTTATTTTCGGGTGATGAATTGCATATTTTACATCTGCGGAAGCAATATTTCAGTTGTGAATGCGCCATCCTCGCTATTGCGGCTGATGTAGCCTTCAAGCCGTTCAACGATAGCATCTATGCGAACAAGCCCAAAACCGTGTCCGTCACCCTTGGTAGTGTGGAAAAGTCCGCCATCTTTTTGCAACTTCTTCCCGGCAGTAAAATTCGTAAAGGAAATATACAGCTGGGTGTTCTTCATATCCATATAGACACGAATGAGCCGCTTATCCTCTGGCAACTTCACACTTGCTTCGATGGCATTGTCAAAAAGATTTCCGATAATGCAGCACAATTCAATCTCCGAGGATTTCAGTCGCACGGGGATGTGGGCATCTGCTATCACCTCAATGCCCTTGGATTTTGCCAGTGAAATTTTGGAGTTCAGAATGGCATCCGTCATAGGATTGCCTGTCTTGATGACAGCATCAACCGTGGTCAGATCTTCGTCCAGCAAATCAAGATAGTTTCTAATTGCATCAAGATCACCCGAAGCAGCGTAGGCTTTCATCGTCTGAATGTGATTGCGGTAGTCATGCCGCCAACCACGAATCTGCCGGTACATATTGTCCACTTCCTGATAATGGGTTTCAATCAGCTCGTGCTGATAGGATTCAATTTGTTTTTCTATGTGCTTTGAAAAAAATCCCATCTTCTTCACCTCAAGTTTATAATCGCCCGATTGATGCCGTCATAGGCTCCTCTTGGCAGAGGAATGGCAGTTCCGTCAGCAAGCTTAATTTCTGATTTGGTGACACGGCTGATTTGGGTCAGATTGATGATTGCAGAACGCCCAACACGGTAGAAGCGTTCATCAAGCTGCTTTTCCAACTCTCCCAGGGTCATTTTTACAGTGATATCAGACACGGCGTGTATGGTGACATAATTGCCCATCACATCTGCGTACCGGATTTGATAAATCGGCAAACGCAGCATTTCTCCGCCGATCTCAAAATTCAATACCGTTTCATTTTTTTGCAGTTTCTCAGCAGCACGGTTCAGTACAGAGCATAACTTTTCTTCCTTGACCGGCTTCATCAGATAGTGGAGTGCTGCCACTTCATAGCCCTCCGAGATATAGTCGGAGTAGCCTGTGATGAACACGATCTGAACGGTGTCGTTGTTTTTCCGTAGCTGCTTCGCCATCGTCACGCCGTCCATAGCTCCCATTTCAATATCCAGGAGCAGAATATCGTAGTCACTTTCCTCAGCATAGTGGAACAGGAAGTTTTCAGCAGACGTGAAAGTATCAGTATGTACCACCTGACCAGCTCCCACCGCCCAGCGGTTCACCATATTAAAAACATATTCTCCGTCTGCGTCCGAATCGTCGCAGATTGCAATTTTATATTTCATCAAAATAACCTCGTGTTGTAAAATTCAGTTCCCGCTGTGCACTCCAAATCTCGTATACCGTTTCTCGGATGAACCACAGATTGGTTTTCTACAAGGGCATTTTCTGTTCATTTGTCGCCGTCTTGCGCCGCAATATAGAGCTGCTGGTTAGTTATCTTGTCCATCATCCTTGGGCAGCACCCATTGTCTGCATCAACCCTACTAGGACATGATTAAGGTTGTCCAGAAGCTCCTGATTGACTCCATTGACACCAGAAATACTGCCTGTGACAACATCCGCAATCACTTCCAGCGTAATGGTTGGGTTCTGCATACCCTGTCCCTTGGTCAGCTCAGTAAACGTTTATTCAGTAGCTTCCTTGCTGATTGCTCTGGCTGCGGCTAAATCGCTGCCTGTACTGCCTCGTGAGTCTGATTCTGCCCAAACAGCAGAGAGCCAAGGGTAGCAAACATCTGGTTTTATGTAGCATATCCTCCGGCGAGGGTATCATCCAAATACTGTGCAATCATATAAGTAACCGTGGCAAAGTGAGGATTTTCCAGCAGACGGTTGACAACATTCACTGTTGACCTTTCTGGTATAAAGATTTTTTTGCAGCTTCTACAGACAGGTTCAGTTCAGAAATATCATAATTTTTTCTGTCCGGTATGACTGTCAGACCCAGAATAAAATCTATAGACACATTAAAAACTCTGGCAATATGGACGATATACTCATTTCCAATCTTTTTGCGTTTCATTATTCAGAAAACGGCTGAGTGTACTTTCATTCCAATCCGAAGTGCCAGTTCATGTTGAGTCACTCCATAATTTTTCATCTTAACGATAATTTTTAACACTATTTTGTACTTAATTGTATATTCCATTCTGTACCAAAACAACCATGAAACAACTGTCCATATCGATATCATATTGAATTCATATTGAAAGTGCCTTTTTTGTACCAAAAGCACGGAAAGTAAGCCAATGAAAAACGGCTTGTTTCCGTGCTTTTTTGCGGTGCATTTGTGTGTACCAACATACCACATAAAATGGCATTCAAGAGGTAAGGGGATAATCTGAAATAGAAATCATATAGTCATACTTGTTATAGGTACGAAGGGTTTTTAGACCTTTAATGAAAAAATGCCACTGATTCCACCCCAACTGGATAAAACCATTCTCAACGATTTTTTTGTATTCAAAATTTTTTGGTGCCAGAATTCCAAATGAACGCTCACTTGTAAATTTGATAATATTAGTTTCATCAACACAAAAAGTAAGCTGATCCTCTTCACCTATGGATGATATTTCATAGATTCCAGCAGCTTTTAACTCTTCAGAACAAAATGCAGCAATGCGCTCTTTGTTTTCGATATTGCATCCATCCACACATATTATCTTAACCATAAGCCCTCTCCTAATTCCAAGGCTAATTTTTCTTACAAAAATAAAAATCTTGACAAGAAATATATTTTACTTATATTTTGACATCACAATCTCATACCCTTACAGCAAACCCACCCTTAGAAAAGTAGGAGTTTGTGTAATATGTATTTAGAAATGTAGCCAACTTTGTGTAAACCATCAAAGTAAAGCACTGAAAAATCCGCATAAAATCAAGGTTTATTCGGAAGATTCGATAGCTTACTGAGTGGTTCTCCAAAGTTGGCTACATTAGTTTGGTGGAGATGACGGGAATCGAACCCGTGTCCGAAAAGAAGTCAATGAGAGTATCTCCGGGCGCAGTTTGTTTACAACATTCCCGCAGTGCCAAGCCAACAAACAGGCAGACACATTGGTAGCTTCATAAATTCATGGCAACCTGCAAAGCTTAGGGTTGCTCACGTTCAGTGCCTAAATGATGCCCTGACCCCACACGGCACTTGAGTGGGCAGGACAGCCGCCTTTAATTAGGCAGCAAGAGCCAATTTATTGTTATCAGCTATTTCTTTGGAGGCGTTTTATGTGTGTCCCCCGAACACAGCCCGCTGCTCGCACCTTCCTCTCCCCGTCGAAACCTTTACATCCCCATATATCAAAAATCCTTTGCAAAACAATGGATTTTATTGGCAACATAGTTTTCTATTGGGCAAGCAATAGATGCTACTATCTTGTATGGCTTTTCATTGCTCGGTCAATGTCACGCTTGGCATCTCGCTCTGCAATGGAAGCACGCTTGTCATACAGTTTTTTACCTTTGCACAATCCTAAATCAACCTTAACTTTACTTCCTTTGAAATAAAGAGCAAGAGGAACCAAAGTATAACCTTCGGTTTTAATTTCTTGTGCCAATTTGCGAATTTCCCGCTTATGCATAAGCAATCGACGGGGGCGCATAGGGTCTTTGTTGAAGATGTTCCCCTTTTCATAGGGGCTGATGTGCATTCCATGGAGCAGCAACTGCCCATCCTCAATTTCTACCCAAGAATCTTTTAGATTCACTTGCCCCATTCGCAAACTTTTTACCTCGGTGCCAACAAGTTCGATTCCGGCTTCCATGGCCTCGATGACAAAATAGTCATGCCGTGCTTTTCGGTTTGCCGCAATGGTTCTATTGGCTTGCTTTTCGGCTGCCATTTTGCCCTCTCCTTTCCTCTCCCTTGTGTGGGTAATTCATTATACATCCAAAAAAGAGTATTTGTCAACTATAATTTTTATCAAATTATAGCATTTATACAATAAAATATCAATTCCATGTTATGGATGCTGTAAATATTCCACAGGAACCTGTTTTGTCAACCATACACCGTTTTTGGATAGATAAAACTCCTGCCCATCCAAAAACATTTTTCCACTCAACACCTTATAAACAAATGGCTTTCCATGTCGCTTGCCTACTTCTATGGCTGTTTTTTCGTTGGTGGATAAATGCACATACAACCTGCTTTTGGGAATCAGCCCCGTTTTTTCAATAGAGGCAAGGTATTTTTCTCCTGTTCCATGCCACAAAAATTCTGGGGGTTGCGCCTTTTTTAGTTCAACATCCACGGGGATAGAATGCCCTTGATTGGCTCGAATCAAGGTTTTATCCTCATTGAAAGAATATCTCTGCTTGCTGTCTGTTGCAACAATTTGTTCCAACATTTCTTTGTCAAAGGGGTAGGTTTTGGATATACCCTCAATCAGTTCCGATACCCTAGCCCAGCCATGTTCATCCAATGCAATGCCAATTGTTTCTGGTTTATGCCGTAAAATTAAAGACATATATTTACTAATGCTTTTGGTATCCATTTACATTTCCCCTCTGCCCGACAATGCCCGATACAAGGTGGTTTCATCTGCATATTCCAAACTACTGCCCACGGGCAAACCGTATGCCAAACGGGTTGTTTTAACTCCCAGTGGTTTTATCAACCTTGCCAGATAGGTGGCAGTCACTTCCCCTTCCACTGTGGGGCTGGTTGCCATAATTACCTCTTTTACTTCCCCATCTTGCAAACGAGCCAGCAATTCCCGAATACAAAGCTGCTCTGCACCGATGCCATCCACAGGAGAAAATAAACCATGCAAAACATGATATAGCCCATTGTATTCCCGTGTACGTTCAAAGGCTGTTACATCTCTAGGGCTTTCCACCACACAAATAATACTTCTATCTCGCTTTTTGCTTTGGCAAATGGGGCAAATTTCCTCGTCGGTGTAATCTTGGCAGACTTTGCAGCGATGGAGCTTTGTATGTGCAGCACGAATGGCATCCGCCAACGCTTTTACTTCACTGTCTGACATAGACATTACCTGATATGCCATACGGGTGGCATTTTTCTTTCCCACTCCCGAAAATTTGCTAAACTGTTCTACCAGTTGTTCCAATGGCCCTGCCTGTTTTGCCATAAAAACTCTGCTCTCCTTTTCCCCTATTGCACAAAGCGGCTCTGTTCGCTTTGGGGCGTGGCAGAGCCGCTTGCATTGGTGTTATTGTTTACAGGTTCAAACCGGGAATATTCATTCCGCCGGTAATTTTGCCCAACTCCTCTGTGGAAGCATCTTCAATCTTGTTTACTACCTCATTGATGGCAGCAACAATCATATCTTGCAGCATTTCTACATCATCAGGGTCTACTGCTTCTGGTTTAATGGTGATGGACTTTAGCTGATGATTTCCCATCATGGCTACTTCTACCATACCACCTGCTGCGGAGCCGGTGTACTCAGTTGCCTCCAGCTCTTCCTGTTTTGCCTTCATGTCATCCTGCATTTTTTGTGCTTGACGCATTAGAGCATTCATATCGGGCTTTCCAAATCCTCTGGGCATTCTTGCTTTCATGGTTTGTCGTCTCCTTCACATTCATATATTGTTGTCTGAACTTCCACATCCACACCCATTGCCTCCAACTGGCGCAAAGTGTCCTCTGTGGTCACAGACACGGATGTTTGTGTCTGCTTTGGTTTATCGTAAGGGCCGATGCCATAGCGCACACCGGACACCTCTGCGATTGTTTGTTTTAGCACTCGTTTAGAGTATTCATTTCTTCGGATATACTCCAAAAACATTTCAGTGCCATCAATTAAAATACGCTTTCCATCACAAAACGCTGATGAATCCTTGAGATTTGCATACAAAAGGGGGTCTTTTTTATGCAATAGCTCCACCACTTGTTTCCACTGCTCAAAAGGCACTGGCTCTGGCAAAGAGGCCAAAGGCGTTGTTTCAGTGGTAGTTTGTTTAGGCATACATGGCGGAAAAACTGCTGTATCTTTTGGTTGTTCTTGTTGTAAAGTAGTTGGCTCTGACACATTTGTTTTGGGTTCACTTGGGGGTGGCTGTGTCACTTTAAATCCACCAACAGGTGTGAAAAGTACAGGGGTTTCCTTTGCCTTTGGCACAGTTTCTACTAGCACTTGTTGGGCAGGGCTGCACAACTCGAACAAAGCCAGCTCCAGTTCTATCCTCTGGTCTGCTCCTTTGCTCATCTGTTCTAAGGCTACGCCTAACCGCTGAATACACCGCACACAATCCTTTTGGGCATATTGGTTCACCTGCTGCAAATATTGTTCCTCCTCTTGGGTAGAAACTCCACCCAAAAGTTCTCCTTTAGGTGCCACTGCTGCCAACAACAAATTTCGATAGTGTACAATCAATTCTTCTGTCAAACGGCGCAGGTCTACACTTTTTTGCCTTAGGTCTGCAATCTCTTTTAATGCCTCTACGGTTTGCTGATTTTTTACTGCTCCACTGATGGAAAACAGATAATTTCTATCAGTTACTCCTGCCATCTGTCGTACCAGTGGTTCATCCACCTCACTGGAAACGCTGGCACAGGTATCTAAAATAGATAAAGCATCTCGCAACGCACCATCTGCCAACCGTCCAATCAACTGGGCTGCCTGAGAAGTCAGAGCAATGTTTTCTTGTTCTGCTACATACTCCAACCGCTTTGCAATATCAGAAGGTTGAATCCTGCCAAAATCGTACCGCTGGCATCGGGAACGAATGGTCGCAGGCACCTTGTGAATTTCAGTAGTAGCCAAAATAAAAATAATATGTGCCGGAGGTTCCTCCATAATTTTCAGCAGTGCATTAAAGGCAGCCTGCGACAACATATGTACCTCATCAATAATGTACACTTTATAGCAGCAAAGGCTGGGAGTATATGCTGTTTCCTCTCGCAAGTCACGGATATTATCTACACCGTTATTGGAAGCAGCATCAATTTCCACCACATCCATAATAGAGCCATCTTCTACCCCACGACAAATTTCGCACTCTCCACAAGGGTCGCCGTGATTGGGGTGGATACAGTTGACCGCCTTAGCAAAAATTTTTGCGCAGGTGGTTTTTCCGGTTCCTCTGGTACCAGTAAACAAGTAGGCATGTCCTACCCGCCCAGCGCAAATTTGATTTTGCAGTGCAGTCACAATGGACTGTTGGCTTACAACATCTTCAAAACGAGTTGGTCTCCATTTACGATACAATGCCCGATAGGCTGCCATCGTCCATCTGCTCCTTTCTGTTACACAGCTTTTACAAACAAAAACCGGACATAGAGGCAACGGCTAAAAACCGCCCACTGTGTTGCTTGGCATACGGAGGACAGGAGTGCTGCGGCGCACAGGGCAAACCACTTAATGCTGCTCGGTTCCCCGCCTGACATGGTTCATGGGGCCCCATCGCACAGGGCCCGCCCTCCGTATGCCGAACAACGCACTTCTGCCCCTTTGTCCGGCAAGGGCTATTATACCATATCTTTTTTTGATATGCAAGAGGAAAAGCAAGGGCTTTTGTTCCACTTTCTCCCTACCGAAATTTCCAATTTCCCGACCTTGCATAATAGAACATATATTGTTGCAACACCCCTGCATATTTTTTATAGCTACGAGGCCATGTTCCGCCATATTCCTGCTCTAATACTCGCTGCATCCATACATCCACAGGCAAGGCTTGCAACCTATGATATCCAAACAAAGCTGTGCAACTTGCAACTTTAATGCCCACCCCTGACACGGTTTGTAATCGCTGCAACAATACCTCATCTTTGCAGTTGGCTATTTGTTCTAAATCCAATTCTCCTGTAGCAACTTTTGTGGCAGCATCTAGAACATAGCCCGCCCGATATCCTAAACCACATTCCTTTAGTTGTTCTATTCTTGCACCAGCCAACTGGTCAGCCGTGGGAAATGTCCACAGTTGCCCTTGGGGTGTATCAATGGGTTGTCCAAAGGTTTTACAAAGTTCTTCCACTGCGGTACGGATGGCAGGGATACTTTTTCTTTGAGAAATAATAAAACTTATCAACATTTCAAAGGGGTCTTGGTGGAGAATCCGCAGCCCCTGCCCATATGCAGCCGCCTGTTGTAAAAAGCGGTCCTTTTTTAGAATACAGGCTTGATATTGGGAATAGTCTGTGTTTAGGTCAAAATACTCTTTCCACAGGGTTTCGTATTCCTCTTGACTACAGGAAAACCGAAACATATCCTGTCCCAAGTCCCAAACCTGCAAAAATTTTCCCTTTGCTACCAACTGCACACCATCTGGTGTTTCCCACATACGGAAGCATTGCCCACTTTGGGCAATTCCTTTTAGGTCTAGTTGCAATATTTTTGTTTCGTACATTGCTTTTCCTCTTGATATTCTTTGATACAAACACAAAAAGCAGGCAAAGCCCCTTTCAAGGAGCCTTGTCTGCTTCCGAACTGCCATTCCTTAGCGAATGATTTCTCCCTCTTTGGGGCCGCCAGCAGCATTGCTCTCGTCGGTGTCAATGTGCATAGCAGTTGCAAAATCATCCCGTACACGGATAACAACATCATCAAATACCAGCTTACGGCCTTCGCCACCACAAGCAACCTTAACAACATCCTTATCAGCCACACCTGCTGCCTGTGCATCGGCAGGAGTCATATGGATATGACGCTTTGCAACGATTACGCCTTCGCTAATTTCTACCTCACCAGCAGGGCCAACCAGCTTGCATCCAGCAGAACCAGCAATATCACCACTTTCACGAACAGGAGCATCCAAACCAATGGAACGGGCATCAGTTGCACTCAGCTCTACTTGGTTTGCGCTACGGCAGGGGCCAAGAATAGAAACGTTTGCCATTTCCTTTTTGGGGCCAACAACAGTTACACGCTCGTTGGAAGCGAACTGGCCAGGCTGGCTCAACATCTTCTTAACGGTCAATTCATATCCTGCACCAAACAGGGTTTCCAAAGCCTCTTTTGTTACATGCACATGACGTGCGGAAGTTTCTACCAAAATTTTCATAATTCGTTTTCCTTCCTTTCATTCCTTCAGTATTCTTCTTTTATTGTAGCACATCTTCCTTTAACTTCAAGGGATTGATTCTTGTTTTTGTAATGTATTTTTTATCTAATTGTGTTACAATAAGGAATATCTGAAAAGGATAGCTTTGTGTTATGTAAGGAGGTTTTGTATGGAGCTGCAACTGGAACAGCTACGACAGCAATGTGTACAATGTCAAAGGTGCTCACTTTGCCAAACTCGCACCAATGTGGTATTTGGCACAGGTGTACCAAATGCAGAAGTCATGTTTGTGGGAGAAGGGCCCGGTCAAAATGAGGATGAACAAGGTTTGCCCTTTGTTGGGCGCAGTGGGCAATTATTGGATTGCTACTTGCAAGCCATTGGGCTCCATCGGGACAAAAATATTTTTATTGCCAATATTGTAAAATGTCGCCCACCCAACAACCGTGACCCTTTGGCAGAGGAATGGGAAGCCTGTATGCCTTGGCTTCGCCAGCAATTTTCCATTATTCAACCAAAAATTGTGGTATGTTTAGGAAGAATTGCTGCCCAAAGAATGATTCGCCCCAATTTTTCTGTCAGCAAAGAACATGGACAATGGGTAGAGAAAAACGGTGTCTTTTTTACTGCAACGTTGCACCCTGCTGCACTGTTGCGCAATCCTATACAAAAACCTATTGCATTTGAAGATTATGTTGCTATTCGGGAAAAGATTCAGCAAATTTGTACCCACACCTATTCATCTAATACAAAATAAGTAAGGAGTTGAAACATCATGTTTAATTTTGCAATTCTCACTGCTGGAAATATTGCCGCAAAAATGGCATCTACAGTAAACCAAATGCCACAGGTACATTGTTATGCTGTTGCTGCCCGTGATGGGGAACGTGCAAAAGAATTTGCCCAGACCTATGGCTTTGAGCGTTGGTATGACAACTATGAATCACTTTTTTCTGACCCAAAAGTGGATATTGTCTATATTGGCAGCCCCCACAGCCACCATTACCAACAGGTAAAACAAGCCCTCCAAGCCAAAAAACATGTTTTGTGTGAAAAGCCTATGACTGTAAATGCAAAACAGGCAGAAGAACTGTTCGCATTGGCAAAGGAAAACGGGGTTATTCTTACCGAGGCCACATGGACACGTTATATGCCTTTTGTTGCAGCCTTGCAAGAGGTCTTACAACAGGGCGTGATTGGTACTCCTTTGTCTATGAAATGTTCCTTTGGGTTCCCGGTTTCTGACCGTCCTCGTATGGCACAACCTGAACTGGCGGGCGGAGCTTTGCTGGATTTGGGCATTTATCCCTTAACGATGGCAGCCATTGCCTTTGGCACTGATATTGTAGAAATGACCTCTGCCTGTACCAAAACTCCTGCGGGTGTGGATGCTTACAATTCCATTATCTTAAAATTTGCACAAGGACAGATTGCCAGCCTGCAATCCAATATGCTTTGTACTTTAGACAACAGTGCCACCATTTACGGAGAGAAAGGCCACATTTTTATTCGTTCTTTCTGGCAAGCAGAAGATTTTGTTGTTATAATGGAAGATGGCAGAGCCACAAAGCATTCCTTCCCTCATAAAATCACTGGGTATGAATACGAAGTAGAACAACTCTGTCACGCCATTGAACAGGGCTGGAGCGAGTGCCCTGCCATGCCACACAGCGAAACCCTAAAAATTCTCAACTGGATGGACGATTTACGCAGCCATTGGGACATTTTTTATCTTTGCGAAAAGGAGTAAAACTGTTATGAAACTTTTGATGAAACAGCGAATTTTTTCTTGGTTTGATAGCTATGACATCTACAACGAATTTGAAGAAACCGCTTTCACTGTGCAAGGAAAACTTTCTTGGGGCCATCGGCTGGAAATCAGTGATGCTTCTGGCCACTATTTAGGACGTGTGCAAGAAGAAATTCTCACCTTTTTGCCTAAATTCTCTTTTTACCTAGGAGAAGAACAACGAAAAATTGGGGAGCTAAAAAAGGAATTTACATTTTTTAAACCTGTATACACACTAAGCTGTAAGGATTGGATTATTGAAGGAAATTGGCTGGAATGGAATTACACCGTAAAAGACAGCTATGGTGACCTCATCATGCAGGTAGACCGTGAATTGTTCCATTTTTCTGATACATACAGCGTAGAGATTGTAAAGGAAGAAAACGCTTTGCTGTGTTTAATGATTCTATTATCCATTGATGCAGCAAATTGTTCTAATAATTAATTTTATACATAATAGAGGAGTGTTTTTTATGATTTGTATTAAAAATGGTCTTATCCACACCGCGCTTTCTCCCCAACCTTTTGTGGGCAGCATTTTGGTGGAAGGAACAACCATCCAAAAAATTGGCCCAGATGTAGAGGCACCTGCTGGCTGTCAAATTATTGATGCCAGTGGTTTGTCTGTCTATCCCGGGTTTGTAGAGGCACATTGCCACATTGGATTGGATGGAAGTGCCATTGGATATGAAGGCAAGGATTACAACGAGTACAACGACCCCGTTACCCCCCATTTGCGTGCCATCGATGGTATCAATCCTATGGATGTTTCCCTGCGCCATGCACTAGAAGGTGGTGTTACCTGTGTTTCTACCGGCCCGGGAAGCTCTAACGCTCTTGGTGGAACCTTCACCGCCATCAAAACCAACGGCATTCGCGTGGATTCCATGATTGTAAAGGAAACCACTGCCATGAAGTGTGCCTTTGGCGAAAATCCAAAGCGGGTATACAAAGACAAAGGCATTAGCAGCCGTATGACCAACGCCGCCCTGATTCGGGAAGCACTGTTCAAAGCAAAGCAGTATTTGGCAAAGAAAGAAGCTGCTGGCGATGATGTGTTGAAGGCTCCTGCATACGATGCAAAAATGGAGGCTTTGATTCCTGTTCTAAAGAAAGAAATCCCCCTAAAGGCCCATGCTCATCAAGCCAACGATATCTTCACCGCTTTGCGCATTGCCAAAGAATTTGATGTAGATATTACCTTAGAGCATGTAACCGAAGGCCACTTGATTGCACAGGAATTGGCAAAAGAAAATGTTCCTTTGGCTGTAGGCCCCACCCTTGGCCACCCCTCCAAATACGAGCTACAATACAAATGCTGGCAAACTCCCGGCATTTTGGCAGAGGCTGGCTGTGCTGTATCCATCATCACCGATTCTCCTGTTATCCCACAGCAACATCTTCCTTTGTGTGCCGGTATGGCAATTAAAGCAGGTATGGACTCCTTTGCTGCTTTGCAGGCAATTACCATCAATCCCGCTCGCCACTTGGGAATCTCTCAGCGTGTGGGCAGCTTGGAACCCGGCAAAGATGCGGATATTGTTATCACAGACGGTTCTCCCTTCTCTGTGGAAAGCATTGTATGCTATGTGTTGTGTAATGGCGAAATTGCCTATGTGCGTGAGTAATTTTTCTTAATACATCAATCTTTCCAAAGGCTCTGCAACATTGCAGAGCCTTTTTGTTGCAAAAAATTCCACTTTCCTCTTGACATTCCCCTACAAAAGTATTAACATATGAACAGATATTCATATATAGAGGTGATACCAATGGCAAAAGAGCCTGTAGCTGAATGTTGTGGCTTTTTACATCTTCATGAAGAAGCCGTACACAAAGTTCTAAGCGAAATGCCTCCCGATGAAACCTTGTACGATTTGGCGGAATTATTTAAAGTATTCGGAGATTCCACCCGTATCAAAATTTTATATGCTCTCTTTGAAGCTGAGCTTTGTGTATGTGATATTGCCCAGTTGTTGGGGGTTAGTCAAACGGCTATCTCTCATCAGCTGCGAGTGCTAAAAAACTCCAAGCTGGTGAAGTTTCGTCGAGATGGAAAAACCGTATTTTATTCCCTTGCCGATGACCATGTTCGCCGCATTATTGGGCAAGGCATGGAACATGTAACAGAGTAACAAAGGGCTATAAGCCCTAAAAAATAACAATATGAGGTGTATCAAGTATGAAAAAGGTATTTAAAATGGAAGAATTAGACTGTGCACATTGCGCCCAAAAAATGCAAGATGCCATTGAAAAACTGCCCGGTGTAGAAAAAGTGACCATCAATTTTCTTACCCAAAAGATGACCCTAGAAGCCCCACAAGAGCAGATGGAAGAAATTTTGCTGCAAGCGGAAAAAATCTGCAAAAAAATCGAGCCGGATTGCCGCATTATTCACTAATCTGCAACATCCTGTGATGTGAGGAGCAATTTTATATGAGTAAAAAGCAAAAACGAGAACTTGTGCGCATTCTTATTGCGGCGGTTGGTCTTGTAGGCGTGTCCCTTCTTCCCCTATTTCCTTTGGCAAAGACCATCTTATTTCTGGCAGTGTACCTTTTTATTGGTTGGGATGTACTCTGGAAAGCCATCCGCAACATTTTGAACGGACAAATATTTGACGAAAACTTTCTAATGGCAATCGCCACCATAGGGGCAATTGTGCTGGGTGATTTTACAGAAGCCTGTGGGGTTATGCTCTTTTATCAGGTGGGCGAGCTGTTCCAAAGCTATGCCGTTGGTCGCTCCAGAAAGTCCATTGCTGCCTTGATGGATATTCGCCCCGACTATGCCAACATTCTGCAAGATGGCAAACTGGTACAGGTAGACCCTGAAGAAATTGAGGTTGGGCAAACCATTGTTGTGCAACCGGGAGAAAAAATCCCCTTGGATGGCATTGTTTTAGAGGGCAGTTCCACTTTGGACACCGCAGCCTTAACAGGAGAATCTGTCCCCCGTGACATACAGCAAGGCAATGAAGTAATTAGTGGCTGTGTTAATCTCTCTGGACTTTTGAAAGTACAGGTAACCAAAGCCTTTGAGCAATCTACCGTTTCCAAAATTTTGGATTTGGTAGAAAACTCCAGCGCAAAAAAGGCCAAAGCCGAAAACTTTATCACCCGTTTTGCCCGCTGGTATACCCCGGCTGTGGTTATTTCTGCCTGTGTGCTGGCGTTGGTTCCTTCCCTTATCACAGGTCAATGGCAAATTTGGCTAGAACGTGCTTTGATTTTCTTGGTTATCTCCTGTCCTTGTGCTTTGGTTATTTCGGTGCCTCTCAGCTTTTTTGGAGGCATTGGGGCAGCCTCTCGCTGTGGTATTTTGGTCAAGGGTGGCAACTACTTAGAGGCTCTAGCCCGTACAGACATTATGGTATTTGATAAAACTGGTACTCTTACCAAGGGCAGTTTTTCGGTATCTCACATACAGCCACAAGAGGGCGTTTCTCCACAAGAGTTGTTAGAGGTTGCAGCTTTAGCGGAGTGCTATTCCAACCATCCAATTTCCCAATCTTTGCGCTCTGCATGGGCAAAAGAGCTAGATTCCAACCGAGTTGACCAAGTAAAAGAATTGGCTGGCTAT
This sequence comes from uncultured Anaerofilum sp., assembly GCA_944385935.1. Taxonomy (GTDB): domain Bacteria; phylum Bacillota; class Clostridia; order Oscillospirales; family Ruminococcaceae; genus Anaerofilum. The sequence continues at coordinate 186,895 of CALWZC010000001.1, read as the reverse complement.
GGGGTTACGGCCTCAGTGGATGGCTGCAATGTGGTAGTGGGCAACAGCAAGTTGATGGAACAGTTCCATCTTTCGGTACAGGCTCCCACCCAAACAGGAACGGTTGTTCATGTGGCAAAAGAGGGCAACTATTTGGGCTATCTGATTATTTCCGACGAAGTAAAAGAGGATGCCACTTCTGCAATTTCCTCCTTGCGTCAAGCAGGGGTTCGGAAGATGGTAATGCTCACCGGCGACACCAAAGCCACTGGCGAGGCAGTAGCCAAACAACTTGGCTTAGACGAGGTACACACCCAACTATTGCCGGCGGATAAGGTAGAGGTTGTGGAAGCACTCTTGTTGCAGCGGCAGCAAGGGAAACACCTTGCTTTTGTAGGCGATGGTGTCAATGATGCGCCTGTTCTGTCCCGTTCGGATATTGGCATTGCTATGGGAGCTATGGGTTCCGATGCAGCTATTGAGGCGGCTGATGTTGTATTGATGGATGATTCCCCCTCCAAAATTTCGCAGGCAATCCACATTTCCCGCAAAACATTGAGGATTGTTCACCAAAATATTGTGTTTGCTTTGGGTATCAAAGGCTTGTTTTTGCTGATGGGTGCTTTTGGTCTTGCCAATATGTGGGAGGCTGTTTTTGCTGATGTAGGCGTAGCAGTGATTGCCATTCTCAATGCCACACGAGCTTTGAAACTGGAGCAAAAATAAGTTTCTTTTTTCCACCTTTTGAAAAAGGTGGACGAAAACTTTTATACACAAAAAATGCGAAAGGCGGCTTGCCTTTCGCATTTTTTTAAGGGGATATTCTTCAAAAATGGGGATTAGTCTTTTTTCGCTTTTTTTGCAACTGCTGCGCCGCCAACTACAGCCACGCCAGCCATTGCCACTACACCCATCAAAGCCATGCTCATATCCAAGCCGGTTGCTTTAATGGGGTTGCCTACTGTGCCGCCACCATTGTTGTTATCCGAGGGGGCTACATAAGCAGAACGGGGAACGATAGCATAGGTACTAAAGTGAGGTGCCCAGAAGCTAATCACAGTGTCATTGCCTACGGTGGTTACAGTTACACTGTCAATCATGCGGTTGCCCTCTCCTACCAGTACATAATCACCGGCAGGCATGGTTTTTCCGGCAATTTTTACAGTAACCAAACCGCCCAGTTTTGGCTGTACAACATTGCCCTTACCATCTTCAAAGTGCAAGGATACCTGTGCACGGTTGCCCTCAATGGCTGCGCTTTCGGGTACCAAAACAAAGCCGCTGTTGTCCTTGTGCAGGGTTGCACCAAACTGAATGCCATCTTTGCTTGCTCCCAAGTTCATGGGGTTGTATCTGATGGCATTTGCCACAGCAGTGGCAACCTTGCTGGTTACATTCATGTATCTTTCGTAGTTAATCTGGGTAACAATCTCATTTGCCAACTGGGTATTGTTGGGGTCTTTCAACAGTTGGTCTGCCTTATCGCCAGTAATCTCGCCGGGGGTTCCGGGTACTGGGGTAGCAGTGGGTACAGGTGCGCCAGTAGGCACAGGGGTTGCAGTAGGTTGTGCTGTGGGGGCTGGGGTTGCAGTAGGCACAGGTGCACTGGTGGGGGCAGGGGTTGCGCTGGGCTGCGCAGTAGGTGCTGGTGTTGCGGTGGGTTGTGCTGTGGGGGCTGGAGTTGCAGTGGGGGCTGGTGCTTCTTTCTTCTCCAATGTAAACTTAATACTTGCTAAAACAGGTGTTGTTTCAGAGGCTCCTACTATTACACCACTAGCAACATACTGGTAGCTTACCTCTGTTTTGCCATTTTTAATATTCTCAATGGCTCCGGTTTCTGGATTCCATATTGCCCCATTACTTACCTTTATATTTTGCACCTTTGTTGCATCAAACATGGGGGCTTTTTCCTTAATGGAAAAAGTATCTGTATACACATCATATGTTTTGCTATGGTCAAACCACTCACCTTTTCCAGTTTCTGGATTATAACTATATGTTGAATAGTCAATCCTAACAAAAGGCATACCACTCGGTTTTATTTCACCTTCCAATTTTACCGCAAATACGCTTTGAGCAACATCCGATATAGATTTTTGCTGAGTCAAATCAAGTTGGTTCAACAATGTACCATAACATGTCAAAGACCGCAATTCCTTATTGTTGCTCAGGTTTAATTCACTGATTTGGGTGCTGTGGCAACTCAAACTCTGCAAGTTCACATTCTTGCTTACATCCAACTCACTAATTTGAGTGTTGGAACAATACAAAATCTGCAGGTTCACATTCTTGGTCACATCTAACTCACTAATTTGGCTATTGTAGCAATCCAAACTTTCGAGTAGCACATTCTTGCTCAAATCCAACTTACTAATTTGGGTATCGCCACAAGACAAACTCTGCAGGTTCACATTCTTGCTCACATCTAACTCACTAATTTGGCTATTGTAGCAATTCAAACTTTCGAGTAGCACATTCTTGCTCACATCCAACTCACTAATTTGGGTGTTGCCGCAATCTAACATTGTCAACTCTGTAAAAAACTCAATTCCCTTTAGACTTTTCAGCTCACTATAATTGCCATTCACTCTTATAGTTGTAACCCTTGCAATCTCCTCTTTGGAAAGCACACCATCCTTGTCAGTATCGAAGTTATCTGCTATATACTGGCGGAAAATGGGGTCGGGAAAATTGGTTTCGTTAATTTCCACGCTTTCGGTTATCTCTGCTGTGTTGCTGTCTTCCTCGCTGGTTTCCACTTCGCCGGGGGTTGCCTCACTGGGGGCTGGGGTTGCGGTTGCCTCTGGGTTTTTCAACAGTTCTTCCACTACTGCAACCTCGCCGGGGGTACTGCCCAAAATGCTGGTTTGCTCTGTTGCAAAGGCAGGCACTGCCAGCGAAAGGGCAACACTTGCTGCACAAATTACGCTACATAGCTTTTTCATGATTTGTATTCCTCCATTTTTTCTGCCAAAAGAAGGGTATTATTTCGGCATTATTCACAAAAATTATACAAAAAAAAAAAAAAAAAAAAAAAAAAAAAAAAAAAAAAAAAAATGCACAATTCACATAGTATCCAAACTTTTCCATTCTTTTTTTAACATTTTTATCACTTTTCACCCTTATTTTTCCACCTTTTGAAAAAGGTGGACGAAAACTTTTATACACAAAAAATGCGAAAGGCAACTTGCCTTTCGCATTTTTTGCACATGGTTACAAATTCTTTAATCAATGACCTTTGCTTTTTGCCACTTTGTGCCACGGAACCGCACCAAGAAAAATGCCGACCGAACCACCCAGTCAATCTCCATAGCAAGCCATGTACCAAACAGCCCCATTTGCAGCCAACTGCCCAGCACATAGGAAAAGCCAATACGGAAAATCCACATAGAAAACAGCGCAACCAACATGGTAAACTTTGCGTCACCTGCTGCACGCAAAGCATTGGGCACAGTAAAGGAAGAAGGCCATGCAATGATACAGGTAATGGAATATACCATAATAACTTCCCAAGCCATCTGGCTTGCCTCTGGGCTTACATTGTAGAAGGCAATCAGAGGCTTTACCAACAATGCCACTGCAATATTGGTAAACAGCATAACTCCATAGGCAACTAAAGTCAGTTCTTTTGTATAGCGGCGGGCTTGTTTGTAGTCCCCTGCTCCAACACATTGCCCCACCACAGTGACCAATCCCAAGCCAATGGCTGCACCGGGTATATTGCTAATGGAGCCTAAATTATTACAGATTGCATTTGCAGCAATAGCAGCCGTTCCAAAGGTAGAAATCAGACTTGCCACCAGCAATTTTCCCACCTGAAAAACACCGTTTTCCACACCGTTTGGAATACCCACACGCAAAATGCTTTGTATCAGGTGTTTATCTGGTCGGAAAGAAAGGAGATTTGTGACATAGATAGGGTTGTTTTGGTGATGAAGCAAAATCAAAATAACAATGGCTGCCACTGCTCGGCTCACCAGTGTAGCAGTGCCTGCACCTGCTACACCCCAGTTAAGCCCATAAATCAAAATGGCATTTCCGCCAATGTTGATGCAGTTTACCACAAAGGCAATGGCCATAGACACCTTGCTGTTGCCCATGCTGCGGAACAATGCCGCCCCTGCATTATAAATGCCTAAAAAGGGATAGGACAAGGCAGAAAGCCAAAAATAAGTGGCTGCATTTTCCAATACAGCAGGCTCTAACCGCCCAAAACATAGGCTTAGTATATGCCGATTCCCCACCAATGCCACCACAGCAAGAAGAATTGCCATACCCGTTGTTACCCACAAAAGCTGCTTTGCAGAGGCACAAGCTTTTTCTCTATCTCGTCTGCCCAAAAACTGGCTGGCAACCACTGCGCCCCCTGTTGCCAAAGCAGCAAACACCTGAATTAGCAACACATTGATAGCATCCACCAAAGAAATACCCGAAACAGCAGCTTCACCCACTGTTGCTACCATAATTGTGTCTACCATTCCAACTGTTACCGCCAAAAATTGTTCTATTACCAAGGGCACAATTAAGCGGGTAAGTTCTTTGTTTGTAAACAATGGTGGTGCTTGTGGTTTTACCTGTTGAACCGTTTCCATTGCACATTGCCTCTTTTCTATGGAAATTTTTTAAATACTTTTGTTATGATACGCTTTTCCATACAAAAGTGCAACCTGTTTTTTATAAAAAATGCTGATTTTTTTGCTGATTCATAGGAACTCGAAAATAACAAAATGCCGCCAACCCGCAACATAAAACAGCCACCCAATGGGCAAGAGTTTTGCCACCTAAAGCCCCCACCAATGGAGGAAACAATAGGCTTCCTGCGGTCATGCCCAAGGCAACCAGCCCATAGTTTGCCCCCGCCCATCGAGTACCAAACAAATCTGTGCAGAAGCTGGGCAACAACGCCGAAACACCAGAATAAAAAAAGCACAGCACCCCATATCCCAAAAATACCAGCCAGCTTTGTGCAAAGGCAAATCCCACCGAAACCAAGCCAAGGAGCAAAATTCCTCCAATGGCTGTGGGCTTTCTACCCCATTTGTCGCTAAGGGCAGGCAACAAGAGCCGACCGGCTGCATTTAATGCCCCTCCAAAAGCAACAATCCATACAGCAATTTCTGGTGCAAGATTTCTTTCCTGTGCCATCTCCACAATTTTGGGACTAAACAACAGCACTGCTGGAGCTGTGAAAAACACCGCAAAGGTCAACCACCAATATGCCTTTGTTTTTATCAATTGGCGGGGGGTTACATCTTCTTTTTTTGCATGAGAATCCTTCATAGGAGGGCATTTCATCAAAAAACTGCCTGCTGTACAAAGAATGGCAATGCTTGCTGCCAAAAACAAAAAGCTGCCTCGCACCCCCCAAAGTTTCACAGTAAACAATTTTATTACAGTGAGCACCAATCCCGAAAGCCCAAACCCTAACCCTGCAATTCCTGTTGCAAAGCCCTTGTGGTTAGGATTGCATTTTTGAATACAGCTCATTACAGCGGGATATAAAAAAGCACAGCCCAAACCAGCAGGAATGCAAAAGCCCAGATAGAACAGCCAGATATTGTTTTCTGGTAAAATAGCGGCGATTCCAAAACCAGAAGATAGCAGAATACTTCCCATAATGCTCACCAAAAAGGAGCCTTTTTTATCCTGCAAATATCCCCCAATGACACAGCCAATGCCAAAAGCTGCAACAGTTACATTTAACACAAAAGCACTGCTTTCCTCTGTAAAGGAATACTGCTCACAAACCTCCTTGCGAAAAATTCCCCATGCAGAAGGCACCCCAGAAAATAGCAGCATAACACAGCCTGTTATTGCCACCAGCCAATTTTTTGCTGGTTTATCTTTGGTTTGTTTCATAGTTCATCCCTTTTCTCATTTTATCTGTACTATGGGTAAGAAAGGCAAACTTTATACCAAAAAGAAAAGGCGTTGCAGCAAACAAGCCACAACGCCAGCAATATAGATTATTTTTCTTCGGGTACATAGCGAATGCACAACTCTCGAAGCTGCTTTTCCTCTACAGTTTCGGGACAACCGGACATTACCTCGCCAGCATTCTGCACCTTGGGGAAAGCGATTACATCTCGGATGGACTCTCTGCCCAACATCAACATAATCATGCGGTCAAAACCAAATGCCATACCACCGTGAGGAGGTGCACCATAGCGGTAAGCATCCATCAAGAAACCAAAGCTCTCCCTTGCGCTTTCTTCAGTAAAGCCCAAAGCATGGAACATTCTATCCTGCAAAACAGGGTCATTGATACGAATGGAACCGCCGCCCAACTCGCAGCCGTTCAAAATCATATCATATGCCTTTGCACGGCAAGCACCCGGGTCAGTTTCTACTTTGTCTAAATCTTCATCCTTAGGCATAGTGAAGGGATGGTGCTTTGCTACATACCGCTGTTCCTCTTTGTCATACTCAAACAATGGGAAATCTGTTACCCAGAGGAAATCAAAGACACTTTGGTCAATAAGATTATATTTTTTGCCAATCTCCAAACGCAAAGCACCCAAAGCAGCATATACTACATCATTATCCCCGTCAGCTACTACCAGCAGCACATCTCCGGTTTCTGCTCCACAAGCAGAACGCAAAGCAGCTTTTTCCTCCTCAGTCAAGAACTTTTCAAAGCTGGAAGTTTCACTATCCGCAGTTAAACGAGTATATGCCAGACCCTTTGCACCATAGGTCTTTACTACATCGGTCAACTTGTCAATGGTCTTGCGGGTCAGTTGTTCCGCCATTCCTTTGCAGTTAATCAGGCGAACACTACCACCATTTTCCAAAGCAGCTTTAAAGGGAGCAAACTCACATCCGGCCACTGTTTGGCTTACATCCTGCAATTCCAAACCAAAACGAGTGTCAGGTTTGTCGCTGCCAAAACGGTTCATTGCCTCAGTATAGGGCATTCTACGGAAAGGAGTAGCAATCTCCACACCCAATGCCTTTTGGAATACATATTTTACCAAGCCTTCGTTCATGGTCATAACATCGTCCTCGGTGACAAATGCCATTTCCATATCAATCTGGGTAAATTCTGGTTGACGGTCTGCACGCAAATCCTCATCACGGAAGCAACGGGCAATCTGGAAATACTTATCAAAGCCGGACAACATCAAAAGTTGCTTGTACAACTGAGGGCTTTGGGGCAAAGCGTAAAAATGGCCGGGTTGCACACGGCTGGGAACCAGATAGTCACGGGCACCTTCTGGGGTGGATTTAATAAGCATGGGGGTTTCAATCTCGCAAAAATCGTGGTCACAATAATAATCACGCACCAATTTTGCAACCTTGCTACGCATAACAAGAGGCTGGTGCATACCGGGACGGCGCAAATCCAAATAGCGATATTTTAAACGCAATTCATCTTTTACGTTGATTTCATCACGAATCTCAAAAGGAGTTGTTTCAGCACCACTCAGCACACGAAGTTCTGTTACAAACAATTCTATATCGCCTGTGGGAATCTTATCGGTTTTTGCTGCACGTTCCCGCAAAGTGCCCTTTGCAATTACTACATATTCACTTCTCAGACCGCTGGCTTTTTCAAATACATCTTTGTCACTAGAATCATCAAACACCAACTGTAAAATTCCAGTGGTATCACGCAAATCAGCAAACACAATGCCGCCTTTATCACGACATTTTGCAATGGAACCGGCAACGACAATTTCGGTGCCTGCATCGGTCAGACGCAGCCCCCCACAATAGTGGGTACGGCGCAAGCTGCCCATTGTTTCCATCAAAATCCCTCCTAAAAATACTGGTGTGCAATGAATGACAACAAAGGGCAATATCCCTTTATTTTCACTGCTTTACAGACCATTATAGCACAGCATTCCTTGCCCTGCAAAGGTCTGAAAAGGAAAAATCCCTTGAAAAAGCAACTTTTATGCTTTATAACGCAAAAAACAACGACAGAATGAGAGTGATACTCTCATTCTGTCGTTTGTTCATCATCCATTATGTGTGGGATTTACAATGTTTCTCCATTCCAAATCTCCACGCTCCAAGCCGTGAATCAATACCTCTGCTGTGGCAATGTTTGTGGCCAAGGGGATATTGTGTACATCGCAAAGCCGAAGCAGGTTCATTTCATTTGGCTCATGTGGCTTTGCTGTAATAGGGTCACGGAAAAACAACAATAGGTCAATTTCGTTGCAGGCAATGCGAGCTGCAATCTGCTGGTCACCGCCATGGGTGCCAGAAAGAAACCGCTGAATTTCCAACCCAGTGGCCTCACTCACCAATTTTCCAGTTGTGCCTGTGGCAACCAAAGTATGTTGGCTCAGAACACGGCAATATGCAATGCAAAACTGAACCATCAATTCCTTTTTGGAATCATGTGCAATCAATGCAATATTCATGGGCTTGCGCCTCCTCTATCTTTTCAGCCTTACTCTTTCATTCCATCAAAAGTGGAATATCCTCTTTACAAATTCTTCCCGCCAAATTGCTGTAGGCAAGCCATAAACGGCTTTGTTTATTCACGGTTTTTTGTTCCAACACCGTCTGTTGCAACTGTGGACTTTCGGGAATCACTGCAATCAACTGGGCAGCCACTGTATCAATGCATACATCCAAATCCATGGTAGTAGCAGTGAGAGAAATACGATTTAGCACCAACCGAGGTACTACGGAACTATTGTTATACAACCATTCTGATACAAGCCGACCATCTCGCAAAGCAACAGGGTCAGCGGTTAATACCAACAGTGCCCCTGTGCTAACTGTCGCCGCACCTTGAAATGCTTGTCCCATACCTGCGGCAACATCCAACAAAATAAAATCGTAGCAATCTTTTAGAGAATCCAGCACCTCTCCAAGAGTATCTATATGTAATTGCTGCCCGCTATAAGGCGCAGCAATAATAGAAACTCCCGGATAAAACGGGCTTTGGCAAATGGCTTTCTGAGGGGGACACCACCCAGAAAGCACATCTTCAATATCAAATACCACCTGTTCTGCCACACCTGCAAGCAAATCCACGCTCCTCAGGCCACAGTCCAGCTCTATCACCAAAACTTGTTTTCCTCTTTCCGCCAAAGCAGCGGCACAAAACACCGCTGTGGTACTTTTACCCGTTCCGCCTTTTCCCGATGCAACCATCCAAACTTCAGCGCTCATAGGTTCCTCCCCACCAAAGCAGTTTTTTCTGCTTATTGGTCATTGTACCATATTTTCACTAAAAAAACAACTACATTTTGTATTTTTATTCACTTACCACAAGAAGGCTTAGGGCAACAATGTTCCTGCCTGTTCTGGCTGCAAACTTCCACTATTATCAAAGAAGTAGGCGTCCAAAATGTCTTTGGCCAAATATGCAGCAGCGGCACCACTTCCAGAGTTTTCCAATATAATGCCAATGGCAATTTCTGGGTCTTCTACTGGTGCATATACAATCAAAGCACCATTGTACAAGGCTTTTCCATATTCATTGGTCACACCACGTTCGGGAGTTCCGGTTTTGGCAGCTAATGTGATAGGATAATCCTCCAATGCACGACTATTATTTTGTGCCATCTGAACCATGCCCTGTTCAATGGCATCAAAGGCACCGTTGGGGTCATCAATTACATCTACCACTTCTGCATCATAGTTTTCTACCAACTCTCCTGTTGCAGAATCTCGCAAGCCTGCTACCAAGTGGGTACGATAGCGAACCCCTTTGTTTGCAATGGTTGCCGCATAGGTAGCCAACTGTACAGGAGTTACCAAGGTATCCTGTTGGCCAATGGCAGACATAAGCACATAGCCATAGGTGTAGTTTTCATCCTTGCTGGAGGTGATATGACCTTCTGCCTCAGATACTTCTACACCGGTTTTTACACCAAGGCCCATACGCTTGGCAAAGTCGCCAAAATTATCAATGCCAAGGCGTCTACCCACATCAAAGAAATACCAGTTACAGCTTTGCTCCAAGGCATAGTAGATGTTAGTAGGGCCATGTCGGTGCAAACAACTGGGGGGACGCATTCCCGGAATTAAGGTGTATTGCATAACACAGTTTACCGTGGAAGTAGGTGTCATAATGCCATCCAAAATGCCTTTTAATCCCACCACAGGCTTAAAGGTAGAACCTGGGGTATACAATCCCTGCAATGCACGGTTAACCAAAGGCTTGTTTGGGTCTTGGGCATATTGGGTATAGTTTGTATTATACAAATTTAGGTCATAACTGGGGTAATTGCTTAATGCTAAAATACCCCCTGTTTTTACATCAATCACCACTGCGGAACCAGCATTTGCCTCTCTACCCTGTCCAGGAGCGTTTTGCTGCAATGTCAAAATACGGTTTGCCAGTGCTGCATCTACCTTTTTTTGAAAATCCATATTCACAGTGAGAACAGCCGTATTTCCGGGGCTGGGTTGTTCCTGCATCCAGCTTCGGTGGATGGTGCCATCCTTGCTGTATTCTACCATTTTTACCCCATCTTCTCCCCGCAAGGCATCTTCTAGGGCTTCCTCTAGTCCACCATGACCAATTAGGTCATCCATTTCGTAGCCCTTCTCTTTCATTTCTGCCTTGTCCTTTTCCCAGTCCTCGGCATAAATGGGGCCAACAGTGCCCAACACATGGGGCAAAATGGTTCCATCAGGGTATACACGGGTACTAGTTTCCACAATTTCCACACCAGTGAGTGTCAGACTGCGCTCTTTGATAATCGAAACAGTTTTCATGGAAACTTCATCAGCAAAAGTGAAGTTATTTCGCTCGCCAAATCCTTCTAGCTGCATTTGATAGCGGATTCCTGCCAAGGTTCTCTGCCACTGGGGGGAATATTCTTCCAGCTCATATTTTTCCACCATACTGTCTAGCACTTCTTGTGCTGTGGCATAGCTTTGTTTATCAAAATCTGTCTTTAGCTGGGCAAGTCGTTTTTGCTGTCTTGCTAAGGTACTATCTTCCGAAGAATCAGCAGTAGAATCTACTGTAAACTCAAAGGGTTCTGTGGTGGTAATAGGCAGGGTGTCATTCCAGCTTTCTCCTGAACTTTGCAAAATTTCCACCAATTCTTTTAGGGTTTCATTTAGGTCGCCGGTCATCATGCCCTTGCTTAGTTCTACCTTGTAACCGGTGCGGTTGGTAGCAATGCTGCGGCCGTAGCGGTCTACAATATCTCCACGGGCAGCACTGACATTAAATTGATAGGTTTGTGTACTTTGGGCCTTTTGCAGATATTCCTCTCCATTTACCAATTGGAAATTGATGAGTTGGAGGATAAACACCCCCATTACACCGCCACAAAAGGCAATCATTGTCCATATACGAGGTACAAGTCGTTTTGTTTGATTTTTGGGTTTCACAAAAACGGAACTCCTTTCCTAAGATTTCCGCAATATATTCCAGCCCTTTGGTTATTCTTCGGGCTGGAATTTCTTTTGAATTTTTTTCAATAGCATCATAGCAGCCGGAGAAATGGCGGCTGTAAATACTACTGTGGGTAATACTCGGACTAAATATTCCACCTCTGGATGGGAGTATCGCCTCATCCAATAGTTAAACACAAAATCCATGCTCACAACCAGCCATGTGCCTGCCAATGCCAATAAAATAAAATTCATGTGATTGATTCGCAAAATCAACACCACTATAATGCCTGCAAAAAAGCATATCACCGCTACCCCAATGGCTAACAAGCCCGGTACCCGTCCTGCTGTCCAGTCCCACAAAAGTCCTCCTACCATGCCAAACCATGCCCCTTGATAGGGGTCCTCTATACAAGCAACCGCCATACAAATGGGCAAAATAAAAATTGGTTTCACTGTTCCGATGGTTAAAAAATTGGGTGTACTTTGTAGAGCTGCCCCCAGCAAAAGCACCAGTGTGTAGCACAACCATTTTAGCACTAGAAGTTTCTGTAAACGGTATCGAGATTCCATATTTTTCACTCCTCACCGCTTTGGTTGTTGCCCTCTGAGGACTGTGCCACAGCTTCACCGGTATCCAGCAATACCAAAACCTGGCGGATACTTGCAATATCCTCCCCGGGCTGAATTTTGGCTTGCATAGACTGTCCACTGGCTTCTGTTTCAATATCGGTAATTCTTCCAATCAGTAAGTCTGCCGGGAATACCTCGCCCATACCTGTGGTAATTACCTCATCACCCACAGCAGCCTGTGTACTGCGAGGGAGATTATTCATCAAACAAAGCCCTTCCCCAGCCAGTTGGTCATGACCTGTTACCAGACCATTATCACGAGTACGGCTGACCATACCCGAAACATTCAAGGTAGGATTTAAGATGGTAACAACCTTTGCAGAAGTATAGGTAGAATCCAATACCATACCCACAAGATAGCCATGCTCACTAACTACTACATTGCCTTTTTCCACTCCGTGTTTGGTTCCCACATCAATGGTAAAGGAATAAAATTGGTCCAGCGGGTCACGACCAATTACAAAGCCCGGAAGCAATGTGTAGTCTGGATGTTCCTCTTTTAGATTGTTTGCACTACGAAACATTTCATTTTCGGCCTTGTATTGGTCTAGCTCTACCAGTTGTTCTCTCAGTTGGGCATTTTCTTCCTTCAGTTCTTCGTTTTCTTTCACCACACTATCCAAATGAACAAAATGGTCTGCTACCCCAGAAATTCCATTAGAAAAAATAGCAGTAATTCTTTGCAGCGGCACCAAGGCAGCAGAAAGCACTTCCTGTGGAGCAGACTGCAACCGTCCATTGGCTCCTGCATATGCCATGATTCCTGCCAACACAACACAAGCGGTCAGCAATGCCTTAAATCTTGCTGTTTGGAAAAAATCCTTCAATCCCCTTTCCCCCTTCTGTTATGAAAATAAAGCAAAACGGGCAGCCCTTTTGTGGGGCCGCCCGTGGTTGGTTTTACTGTTACAGCCGGCCGCTTTCATCCTCCAAGCTGCGCAACAGCTCGATGTTATCCAGCACTGCGCCAGTACCTGCGGCAACACAGTCTAGTGGGTTTTCGGCAACATGAACATCAATACCAGTAGCAGACTGAATGAGTCTGTCCAATCCACGCAGCAATGCACCGCCACCAGTAAGGGTAATGCCATGGTCGATAATATCCGCGCTCAGTTCTGGGGGAGTGTGCTCCAAAGTTTCTTTTACAGCACGAACCACACGGCTCAAAGCCTCGCTCAATGCCTCACGCACTTCCTCGGAACGAATGGTAATATTTTTGGGTAGACCATCTGCCAAATTTCGACCCTTGATGTCCATGGTCAATTCTTCATCCAAAACATAAGCACTGCCAATTTCAATTTTAATCTGCTCGGCGGTACGCTCACCAATCAGCAGGTTATATTTACGCTTGATATAGTCGATGATAGCACGGTCAAAGGCATCGCCTCCCACACGTTCACTCTGGGCTGCTACAATACCGCCCAAACTGATAACAGCCACTTCACTGGTACCGCCACCAATATCTACAACCATGCTACCAGAAGGCTCACTTACAGGCAAACCTGCACCGATAGCTGCCGCCATGGGTTCTTCGATTACACTTACCTGACGAGCACCAGCGTTCATGCTTGCAGTTTTTACAGCTCTCTTTTCTACCTCAGTAACACCAGAGGGGATGCAGATAACCACACGGGGCTTTACAAAACGGCTGCTTCCGCAGACCTTCTTGATAAAATATTCCAACATATTGGTGGTAATGTCAAAATCGGCAATAACACCATCTTTCAAAGGACGAACAGCCACAATGCTGCCAGGGGTACGACCAATCACAGCCTTTGCCTCATGGCCAACGCTGCGCACACGCTCTGCCTTTGTATCCACAGCTACTACCGAGGGCTCACGCAGAATGATTCCTTTTCCTTTCAAGTACACCAATGTGTTTGCAGTTCCCAAATCAATACCAATACTTTTATCAAAATCAAACAGACCCATTATTTTTATACTCCTTCGCCACAATCTATCTCCCACGGATATTGTATGCTAAATACCATCCGCTTCATTCAATAAGTCATTCTTTTATATTATAACCATAAGTACGACTATTCTCAACGTAAAGTGAAAAAAAACAGACTTTCTTTGCAGTTTTTTCCAAAATTCACAAAAAATGCTCCAAAGCGCGGGCAACTCTTGAAACAGGAAAACCCATAATGTTGTAGTAACAACCCTCAATCCCTTCGCAGAATAGGGCGGCTCCCCCTTGGATTCCATATCCTCCGGCTTTGTCAAATGGCTCTCCTGTTTGTACATAGGCTTCAATTTGTTGCAAAGTAAGGGGATAAAATTTCACAATGCTTGTCACTACAAAGGATTCCACTTTGTCCCCTTGTGCAATGCACACCCCTGTGTGTACCTGATGGCTTGCTCCCGAAAGAGAGGTAAGCATTTGCACAGCATGTGCTGCATTGGAAGGCTTTCCATACACTGTGCCATTTTGCTCCACCACAGTATCACATCCAATTACAACCTGCTGTGGATGGTTGCTTGCTACTGCAAGGCACTTTGCTTTTGCAAGCTCTTGTGCCAACAAGGCAGGGGTTGGGGCAGAAATGGCAGATTCGTCCACATCGCTGCAAATCACCTCAAAGTCTGGGGTAATCATTGCCAACAATTCTTTTCGTCTAGGGCTGCCAGAAGCCAATACAATGTTCATAACGAATAAACCTCTTTTTTTATTTCACATTTTTCAAAAACCGGGTTATTTTTCTACAACCAGTTACCGAAAAGAGGAACGGTTATACAAAAACAAAGCCCCTGCAATGGTGACAATCTGTGCCACACTAATTCCCATAGAAAAAGCAAAGGTAATTTTCAACACAGATAAGTCCAACACCAAAGGGTTGCCTTTACTGATACCAATGCTGTGGGAATAGGCAAGCCACTTCAGCATTGGAATTTCTTCACAAATGCCAGCAAACATGGCTCCCACCACAATGCCACCTAGAATATAAAAGCAGAGAAGTAGGCCTTGTTTCATTGTATTTCCTCCTTTGTGGTCAATTCCACCCGACCAGTGGAGCCAAAGCCCCCTTGTCCCCGTTCTGTCTGAGAAAGTTGCTGTACCTCTACAAATTGTGGGGTACACACTGGCATCACAGCCAGTTGTGCAATTCGTTCCCCCGGCAAAATTCGATAGCTTTTATCTGACAAATTTACCAGTCCCACCGAGATAGCCCCCCGATAGTCCCAGTCAATTACTCCCACACCATTGGACAATGCAATTCCATGCTTTATCCCCATACTACTGCGAGCAAATACCAACCCCACATAGCCTTGGGGCAATTCCACTCCAATCCCTGTGGGGATTAGCACACGCTGTCCCGGAGAAATCTCTATACCTTCTGGTGGGCAGATGGCGCACAAATCCGCTGCCGCTGCTCCATCCGACCCATAAACAGGAGGCTTTGCATCAGGATGAAATATCTGAAAGGGAATTTGCATTCCATTCTCTCCTTCTTAAAATTTGATAATCCAGCAACAAACTCAATCTGTTCCCTTAAAATACAATCCTCTGGTCAATTCCTTATCAAAAGGCTGGTTATTTGTGTACAACTCCACTACCTGCCGAATTCTATCGGGAGATTCAATGCTAAAGTAGAGGATTTCATAGTCACAGTTTAAGGCTTTGGGTTTATCCCCCAAATACAAAGGCACTGGATTGAAGATGGTACGAACACCTAAGCCACAGCGCACTGGAAATTGCCTATTTTTTCGGTCGGTCAGTTCCCCTCGTTTGGGGCAGCCTTGACAAGAACGAACGTTGTGCATGGGGCAAGCACGAGTAAGCATCAAAGGCAAATGGCCATAACCAATGGCACCTGTAGGCACTGTTGGGGAAATTTCTTCTATTTGCTGTGCTGAAAGTTCCGGCAATAGTGTTACTGCCTTTGCTCCCAAATCGGCGGCAGCTTGTGCGGAAAGTTGGTTTGTAAGATTCATGCCAAACCCTGCAAAAACAGGAAGCCCTTGACACAGGAAAAAATGGGCAAGATTTTGTGCCTCAAAGCCAGCAAATCCCTCTTTGGCTGCCTTCTGGATTCTGTTTTTTGTGTCTTGCTCCAAAACCCCAAACATGGCGCGAGGCAGCTCCAAAATGGTTTTCTCTCGCAGAGAAGGAGGAACTTTTTCCGCCTGTGCAATGGGCAAAATAATTTTTTCAAACCTATCGCTTTGCTCTAAGTCAAGTTGTTCAAAAGCAGCAAACCTTGCCCAAAGCTGTTTTTTAGCAGGCATAGTATGCCGAACCTGCTCCAATGGCACAGAATGATACTCCCATGGTTCCACCTTGCTACGTTTTTGCAAAAGCTGGTCCAATACCTGCCGCCTTGCTTCGTTCAAAGCATTGGCAGGCAAATACCAACTTTTTTCACTTTGCACCATGATTTTTCCTACAACAAAGGGAGTACCTCCTGTTTTGGAAAGGCAACGTTCTATGGCGGCGGTCTGTTCTTTTTGAGCGGGTTCAGGAAGTTGTTCTAAATATACCACTGCTGTTGCAGTTCCATCGGTGCATTTCAGCTTTGCTCCTTCCTCCTCTATGGTCAAGGTCATGTCCACAGCAATGCGTCCAAGTTCTCGCCGATAGGCCTCCCTTGCTTGGGGCAAAGCCTTTTTGCCTTCCTCTGTGTCTGCTTTTGTGCGAACTCCAAACATTCGCCCATCTCTTTGCCCTGTCAAATATCCATCTGTAAAACCAGAACGGGAAAACACACCCTTCACCAGTTGGCGGTCAAAGGTTTCCCCCTCTCGTGCTGCACGACAGGCAGTAACAACAGCAGCTACATATTCTGGGGTACGCATTCTCCCCTCTATTTTAAAGCTGCAAACACCAGCTTTGTGCATTTCCTGCACATGGTCTAACAAAGACATATCTTTTAAAGACAAATGTGCTTGTCCACTTCCGTCCGCAGCAAAAGGCAACCGGCAAGGGCCTGCACAGCTTCCCCTGTTGCCACTTCGTCCACCTAGAAAAGCACTCATCATGCACTGACCGCTAATGCTCATACACATGGCACCATGAACAAAGCATTCCACTTCAATGCCACAATTTTGCGCAATAACTTGAATTTCCTCTAAGGAAAGTTCCCTTGCTGGAATCACTCTAGAAAATCCCATCTTAGCAAGTTGTTTTGCACCTGCCAAGCTATGAATGCTCATCTGGGTACTTCCATGCAATGGCAATTCTGGTGCGCATAGCTTCACCAATTTTGCCACACCCAAATCCTGCACAATGGCAGCATCAGCACCAGCCTTTGCAATATCCTTGATTGTCTGCTCCATGGCAGGCAACTCGTCAGTGTAGATGGTTGTATTTAGTGTCACATAGACCTTTACCCCTCTGGCATGGCAAAAGGAAACAGCCTCTTTCAATGCCTCTGGCGTAAAGTTTCCGGCACTGCGACGAGCGTTAAAGGAGGTAAGCCCCAAATATACCGCATCTGCCCCACTAAATACGGCTGCCCTCAACATTTCCTCATTTCCTGCTGGGGCAAGAATTTCCCATTGTGCCATTATTGCTCCTCTTCTGTTTCTTGCTCTGCTTCCTGTTGCTCTACTTCGGCTGTTTGACTAGCCTGTTGCACAGAAGCATATTGCATTTTCAATTCATCCAATTCCTTGCGCACTCGCTCCAATTCCCTACGGCTTTCCTCTGCTGCCATCTTAGCACGGGCAGCATCTTCTAAATAATCTTTAATCTGAGCACGCATATTCTCTGCGCCCATGGTAGACTTTTGCCACTCATCCAAATATTCCAATGCACACAATACAGCGGCAGTGGTCACACTGGCAGAGGGGTTTCCTGCCAAAATTTCATTCATATTTTTGTCTATTCTCTCTGCCAACTCGGTCACATAGGGTTCTGTATCTGTAGATGACACCACATATGTAGTTCCACAAATTTCTAAGCGTATTTTATTTGCAGGCATTATAAAAAACCTCTTTTCTTTCTCATTCCTTGGCACTTTCAAAAGCAAACTACTCATAAATATCTTGTAAACATCAAACAGACAAAACTATCATTTTTGTTCTATTTTCACAAAAATGCTTTTGCTTTTATCCTTGCATTTTTCAGCAACCCGCTGGTTTATATCTTTCAAAAGTACCTTACACTATTATAGTGGATACGCCTTGAAAGAAAAAGTGCTTTTTTAAAATATTTTTTACTTTCTCTAAATTTTTTCTGATGTCATGTTAGTTTTGTTTATGAAGTGGCAGATGAAAGATAAAAAACTGGATTTTTCCTTGAAAAAAGCCTTTTGAGTGCTTATAATAGAAAATAACCGTTGGTATTTTTTTAACAATATTTCAGTGCTTTCTTTGGGCAATTTGTAATATTGTTGCCATGTTCGGTGTGCAGTTTCCCTTTCCGTGAGCGTATTCCAAATTTCAATTTTAGGAGTTGAGTTTCTTGAACACAGCATACAGCAAAAAAGAATTTGAAAAACTTCTGGCGGATACCCTGTACAAGGAATTTGCGGTAGATTTTCTCACCGCCACAGCCGACCAGATTTACCGTGCTTTAGCATTGGTATGCCGACGCATTCTCAGCAGTCGCCACAAAAAATTCCTCAGCCGTACCTATGGTTCCAATTCCAAGCAGGTGTATTACCTGTGCATGGAGTTCTTGATGGGACGCAGCCTGAAAACAAACTTGTTCAACTTGGGATTGAATGAGGTTGCTGAACAGGTACTTGCAGAATATGAGTTTAAACTAGAGAATCTGTACGATTTAGAGCCAGATGCTGGACTGGGCAATGGCGGCC
Source organism: uncultured Anaerofilum sp. (assembly GCA_944385935.1). Lineage (GTDB taxonomy): Bacteria > Bacillota > Clostridia > Oscillospirales > Ruminococcaceae > Anaerofilum. The sequence continues at coordinate 168,203 of CALWZC010000001.1, read as the reverse complement.
TTGGCCGTTTGGCCGCTTGCTATTTGGACGGTGCAGCTACCGAATGCCTGCCCATGACTGGCTATTCCATTTTGTACGAGTATGGTATTTTCCGTCAGAAAATTGTGGATGGTTGGCAGCAAGAGCGCGCCGACAACTGGCTTCCCGGTGGTGGCGTATGGCTGAAAAGCCATCCCGACCAGTCCATTGAAGTAAAATTTGATGGAGAAATTTCTGAAAGCTGGGAAGATGGATTCCACCATGTAAGCCATCACAACTACAACAGTGTTATCGCCGTGCCCAGTGATATGTATGTTTCTGGCTACAATTCTAAGGGCGTTTCCAAGCTGCGTTTGTGGCAGGCAAAGGCTCCCGGATTTGACATGGACAGCTTCAACGGAGGCGACTACGGTTCTGCTTTGCACAAAAATGCTTCCGCCGAGCTAATCAGTAAAATCCTCTATCCCAACGATAACCACACCGAGGGAAAAATTCTGCGTTTGCGTCAGCAATACTTCCTCTCTGCTGCTTCTGTTGGTGATATTGTACACAACCATTTGGCTCAGTATGGCACTATGGACAGCCTACCTGATAAAATCGCTATCCACATCAACGATACCCATCCAACCTTGGCAATTCCCGAACTGATGCGCATTTTGTTGGATGAGTGTGGTTATAGCTGGGACAAGGCCTTTGACATCACTTGCCGCACCTTTGCCTATACCAACCACACTGTTATGAGCGAGGCACTGGAAAAATGGAATGAAGATATTTTCCGTCGCACTCTGCCCCGCATCTACTCCATCGTTTGCGAGATGAACCGCCGTTGTCGAGAGGACTTTGAAAAGAAGTTCCCCGGCGACGAAGGAAAAATCAACTATATGGCAATTTTGGGTGATGGTCAGGTACGCATGGCCAACATCTGCTGTTATGTATGCCACACCATCAATGGTGTATCAAAGCTGCACAGCGAAATCATTAAGGACAGTGTATTCCACGATTACTACCTGTATGAGCCCAAAAAGTTCACCAATGTTACCAACGGCATTGCTTACCGCCGCTGGTTGCTGGCTTCCAACCCCTCTTTGACAAAGTTGTTGAGCAGCACCATTGGAGATGGTTTCAAGCAGGATGCTTGCAAGCTGAAAGAGTTTGAAAAGTACAAGAATGATTCCACCGTTTTGGAAGCCTTGGCAAAATCCAAATTGGAAAACAAGCAGCGTTTTGCTGCCCATTTGGAAAAAACCACCGGTCAAATTATCGACCCCAACTCGATATTCGATGTGCAAGTAAAGCGCATGCACGAGTATAAACGTCAGCACCTCAATGCACTGAACATTGCTGCACAATATCTGTACTTGAAAGAAAACCCCAATGCTGACTTCTTGCCCAAGACCTATATCTTTGGTGCAAAGGCTGCCCCCGGCTATTATATGGCTAAACAGATGATTCGCCTTATCTGCAAATTGGGTGCATTGATTGATTCCGACCCCATTATCCGTGAAAAACTGCGTGTGGTATACTTGGAAGATTACTGTGTAACCACCAGTGAACGCCTAATGCCCGCCAGCGAGATTAGCGAACAAATCAGCTTGGCAGGAACCGAGGCTTCTGGTACAGGAAACATGAAGTTTATGTTAAACGGTGCTATTACTTTGGGCACATTGGATGGTGCCAACGTGGAAATTGCACAGGCTGCCGGCATGGAAAATGAAATTATCTTTGGTATGCGCACTGAAGAAGTAGAGCATCTCAAAGAGCTGGGCTACCATCCTAACAGCTTCTTGCATACCGATGATATTGCACAAGAGGTTTTGGACTTCTTGGAAAAGGGCTTTAATGGCGATAGTTTCCATGAAATTGTTAACAACCTACGTTCCAGTGACCCCTATATGGTTCTTGCCGATTTCCGCGCTTACCGAGAAGCACAGGCAAAAATTAGCGAGCTATACCTCAAGCCGGAGGTATGGAATCGCATGAGCTTGATGAATATTGCCAACAGTGGTGTATTCTCTGCTGACCGTGCTGTACAGGACTATGCACGAGATATCTGGCATACAAAACCTGTGCTCTAATAAGCCATTTTGCAGTGTTGGCTCCTGCATAAGCAGCACTGCCCTTCCCAAAATATTTTGTCATGCACAGGGAAACAATCTGGTTCCCTGTGCATATTTTTGTAAAAGCAGCCCTATGTTTGCTGGGCTACTGTAAAAAAGAGGAGTGAGTTTTCTGGAGCGACCACAATTTTTCAACAGCCTTTTCGACGGCTGCAAATCCCCTTCTGGTGCAGTGCGCCAAGGAGAAACCGTTACCCTCACCCTGTTTACCCCTTTGGAAATGGACATCCAACAACCACGCTTGGTATTTTTTCAAGATGGCTGCCCCATTGAATACCATATTATGAAGCAAACTGCTCAACAAGAAGACTACCGGTGTTTTTCGGTGTCTTTGCAGGCAGGAGAACCGGGGCTATACTTCTACTATTTTGACCTTTGGAAAGACTATACAAAGGTTTTTCGGGATTCTTGCGGAAACGGGTATCTTTCTTGGGAAGAGGAGGATTCTTGGCAAATTACAGTATACGAAAAAGACTTTTCTACTCCCGACTTTCTAAAGGGCGGTGTCATCTATCAAATTTTCCCAGACCGTTTTTTTGAAGGAGTCAAAAAGCAAGGTATGCCCTTTGCTGACCGTTTGTACAGAGAGGACAAGGACGGCGAACCCTATTTCTGGCCCAATGAAAACCCTGAAGGCTACCTGAACATGGATTATTTTGGCGGCGATTTAGAGGGAGTGCGCCAAAAACTTCCCTACCTAAGGCATTTGGGAGTTACTTGTATTTATTTTAACCCCATTTTTGAAGCACATTCCAACCATCGCTATAACACTGCCAACTATATGAAAATTGACCCTGTTTTGGGAGATGAGGAAGATTTTGTCCGGCTCTGCTCTCAAGCCAAAAGTATGGGTATTTCTATTATTTTAGATGGTGTATTTAGCCATACTGGTTCAGATAGTTTGTACTTCAACCGTGAAGGTCGTTACGGGGTAGGTGGTGCCTATCATGACCCGTACAGTCCCTATCGCACATGGTACGACTTTTCTCCCAATTATCGTTGTGGGTATCGCAGTTGGTGGGGCTTTGAAACCTTGCCAGAAGTAAATGAAAACGATGTAAATTATCGTGATTTTATTTGTGGTGAAAATGGTGTCATTGACTACTGGTTGCAGCGTGGAGCCTCTGGGTTCCGACTGGATGTGGCAGATGAACTGCCAGATGATTTTATTGAGGCAATCCGTCAGGCGGTGAAACGCCATGGAGATGACAAATACCTGTTGGGTGAAGTATGGGAGGACGCTACCACCAAATGGAGCTATGGCACAAGGCGGCGATATCTGTTAGGAAAAGGCTTAGATGCAGTAATGAACTATCCCTTCCGTAATGCAGTATTGAACTTTTTAAAGGGAGAAGATGGTATTTCTATTGCTAATCAAATTATGTCCATCTGTGAAAATTACCCCGCCCCCGCTTTGCATACCCTGATGAATTTTATCTCTACCCATGACACCGAGCGTGCCATCACCTATCTTGTGGGAGAACCAGCCAATGGCAGAGACCGTTTCTGGCAGAGCAACAGACTATTAAATCCCCACCAATATCAACATGGTATTACCTTGATGCGGATGGCATTTGCCATGATTTTCACTTTGCCCGGAGTGCCCAGTATTTATTATGGGGATGAAATTGCTATGCAGGGCTATCGAGACCCTTTCAACCGTGGCTATTTCCGTTGGGATTTCACCGAAAATCGGTTGAAAACGTTAATCTCCTACCTTTCTAAATTGCGCAGAGAAAACGATGCCTTTGCACAGGGAAAGCTGGAGATAATTCATGCAGAATCAGAAATTTTGCACTACCGCCGCATTGGCAAAAAAACATCTGTGGATTTGATGTTCAACCGTTCTTGTACCATGCGTTCCTTTTCGGTGAATGGGCAGCAAATTTCAGTGGAACCGTTGAATTTCAAGGTTCATGTGTGGAAACCAGCAGTAAAAGAGAGGTCATAATTTTTTCTTTTCTAAAAATCCACCATGTTTTTTATTACCATGAACGCCTTTATTTTTGCATATTCCCCACTTTTTTACAAAAAGTCTTTTATATTTCATGAAAACTATTGACCATTGTTCTGTTTTATGCTTAAATAAAGGCAAGGATACACGCCTGTTTCCATGTGCAAAATAAACTTTAGTCCCTTCTTTGTTTTCGATTTAAAAGCGAGGTGTTTTTATGTTTGATTTCACATTTAGTACCATGATATGGTTGGCCCTATGCGCCTTGTTTGTGATTTTGGAGGCTGCCACAGTAAATTTGGTAAGCGTTTGGTTTGCTATTGGTGCTTTGGCTGCTCTGGTAACTTCCTCCCTCACAGATTCAGCACTTATTCAACTGTTTGTATTTGCGGCTGTTTCTTTCCTCACATTGATTTTCACACGTCCATTGCTAAAACACCTGATAAAAAAACCAAAGGTAGCCACCAACAGTGACTTAAACATTGGAAAAACTGCAAAAGTTATTGTTGCTATCTCCCCCGACCAACCTGGTAGAGTGCGTTTGGAAGGTGTAGACTGGGCAGCCCGTGCCGTGGAGCCTATTCCAGAGGGTGAGTTGTGCACAGTTTGTGCTGTGGAAAGTGCTACTTTGGTGGTGCAACCTCAAGTTGTTCCAGTAAAGGGATAAGGGATTTACTTTGTAGCAACATCTGCATTGTAAGCAAAAAGTTTTTTACAATGCAGATGTGTATTTAAAAGGAGGTATCATTTATGGGCTATATTCTTCTGGGCATTTTTATTTTCCTGTTGGTGCTGGTAGTACGGAACATCGCTATCGTTCCCCAAGCTACTGCATACGTTGTAGAGCGTATGGGTATTTATCACACCACATGGGAAGCCGGTTTCCGCTGGAAAATTCCCTTTGTAGACCGCATTGCGAAAAAGGTGAGCTTAAAGGAGCAGGTTGTAGACTTTAAACCCCAGCCAGTAATTACCAAGGATAATGTTACTATGCAGATTGACACGGTAGTATTTTTCCAAATTACTGACTCCAAGCTGTATACTTATGGTGTAGAGCGTCCCATGTCTGCCATTGAGAACCTTACTGCCACTACTCTGCGTAATATCATTGGTGAAATGGAACTAGACCACACCCTTACCAGCCGTGATATTATCAACACAAAAATTACTTCTATCTTAGACCAAGCCACCGACAAGTGGGGCATTAAGGTGAACCGTGTAGAAGTAAAGAACATCATTCCTCCTGCTGAAATTCAAGACGCTATGGAAAAGCAGATGAAGGCAGAGCGGCAAAAGCGTGAAGCTATTTTGGTTGCCGAGGGTAAAAAAGAAAGTGCCATTTTGGTTGCTGAAGGTGAAAAAGAAAGTGCTATTTTGCGTGCGGATGCTGTTCGTGAGCAGCGTATTCGTGAGGCACAAGGTGAAGCACAGGCTATTATGGAAGTGCAAAAGGCTATGGCAGACTCCATCAAAGTGCTGAATGAGGCCTGCCCCAATGACAAGGTACTGGCACTGAAAAGTTTGGAAGCACTGGCAAAGGTTGCCGATGGTCGTGCAACCAAGTTGATTATTCCCAGCGACATTCAAAATCTTGCTGGTACTGTTACCTCTATCAAGGAGCTTATCAGTGACAAATAAATTCTTCCCTCCAATCCTATTGGGGGGATTTTTTTGCCTTGCCTCTCCTATAACATGTGGTATATAATACAAGTATATTCCATAACAAGGAGGCTTATATGAAATTTTTTGATACCCTTTCTTCCAACAAGAAGGATATCCCTTTTTACTATGCGTTGTGTTTGTCTGCTTTCATGCTATCACTCGCCTTCTGTGTAGATACGCCTTTACAGGTATTGCAAGGATTTTGGATAATTATATCTTCTCCAGCAGGCCTTATTACAGATTCTATTTTAATTGGCGGATTGGGAGCCGCCTTTTTTAACGCAGGATTGGTTTTGCTTTATTCCATTTTTCTTTTACGATGGGCAAAAGTTCCCTTTTCTGGTATCTCCATTGCTTGCCTATTTTTAATGGCTGGGTTTTCTCTATTTGGAAAAGATATTTGGAATATTCAGCCCTTTATTTTAGGTGGATGGCTCTATTCCCGCTATAAAAAGGAACCCTTTTCCCGCTATATTTACACCACTTTATTTGGCACTACCCTATGCCCTGTTGCCAGCGAAGTGGGCATGATTTTAGATGGATTTGTTGCTGTAATTGCAATGGTGCTTGTGGGGGTTGCCATTGGTTTTTTAATTCCTCCCATTGCAGTGTTTTCGGTTCGTGCCCATCAAGGCTACAACCTGTATAATGTAGGCTTTGCTGCTGGACTCTTAGGTATGATTTTTGCCTCTTTGTGCAAAAGTTTCGGGTATGAATTCCAGACACAATCCAAATGGAGCAGTGGCAACAACTTTTTGCTAGGTGGGTGGCTGGCTTTTTTATTTCTATTCACCATTGCAGCAGGGTTATTGTTGGAACCCAAATGGAAAAACTACCCCCGTATGTTTCGACATTCCGGTCGTCTAATTGCTGATTTTGTTCTGTTGGATGGCATTGGCTTTTCTCTCATCAATATGGGTGTTGTAGGTTGTATTGGGCTAGCCACTACTCTATTGACTGGAAACCAAATCAACGGGCCAACCATGGGCGGTATTTTTACCATGTGCGGTTTTGCAGCCTTTGGCAAACATCCCAAAAACATCCTTCCTGTTATGTTCGGTGTGCTCGTTTCTACTGTAATTATGGTGCACAACTTGCAAGACCCCAGTGTGGTTTTGGCTGCTTTGTTTGGCACCGCTTTGGCCCCTATTGCTGGACAGTTTGGATGGAAATGGGGCATTGTGGCTGGAATCATCCACTCCTGTGTTGTATTGAATGTTGGAGGATTGCATGGATGGATGAATTTGTATAATAATGGCTTTGCTGCGGGATTGGTATGCATTGTTCTTGTTCCTCTTATTGAAGCCATCCGCAATCACAACACCACCGAAAGGAGAACAGTATGAAACAAACAAGTGTTATTACACGGGAAAAAATGAGCCGTATTTTGGACGAGCTTTATACAGCACTTTTTACCGCTGGTGCCCAAAATATTTCCATGAATATTAAACGCTGGGACGATGGATTAAGTATCCATTTGGAGTCGGATTATGACCCCGCCTTACGAAACAAAGTAGAAGATTTAGCCCGTTTTTTAAAACCCGAAGTCCGTAACACCGCCTTTGAGGAAACCTACTGGGCATTGGTTGGCTGTGACCGCACTGGAGAGGACAGCGAACTGATGCTTGTGGGGCAAATGGTGGACAGTGCAGATGTTTCTGTTGAGGAGCATCGCATTCGGTTGTGCCTGTTTAAAAAATACGAATAATTTTTTGTACATTTTGTAAAACTAAATGTGTACAAATTGTAAAATTAAACATTTTTAAAACTTTACAAAAATAATCTTTGTGAATATCTGCTCTTGTATCTTTTCCTATAAACAGGCTAAAATTAGTTTGTACTTTTTTGAAAAGGCACGTTCCTTTGTGCCTTTTCGTTTTTTGTTTTGGGAGGATTTTTATATGGAAAACTTGTTCCACCTAAAAGAGAACGGAACAACGGTGAAAACTGAAATTATGGCGGGAATCACCACCTTTTTGGCAATGGCGTATATTTTGGCGGTAAACCCCACCATGTTGGGAGATGCCGGCATGAACAGCCAAGGTGTGTTTATGGCAACGGCTTTGGCTGCGGCTTTGGGTACTTTTGTTATGGCATTCTTGGCAAACTATCCCATTGGTCTGGCTTCTGGCATGGGTTTAAATGCCTACTTTGCCTATACCATTTGTTTGGGAGAACTTGCCGACCAAACCGACCCTTGGAAAATTGCCCTTACTGCCATTTTAGTAGAAGGCATTATTTTTATTATTCTTTCTATTTTCAAATTCCGTGAAACTTTGGTAAACTGCATCCCTGAGAATCTCAAATATGGCATTACCACTGGTATTGGTTTGTTTATCACCTTTATTGGTTTGCAAAACGCCGGTATTGCGGCAGCCGACCCTTCCACTAAGGTTGCTCTGGGGGATTTGGCTCAGGCTCCTGTTGCATTGGCAATGATTGGTGTAATCATCACTGGTGTTATGCTGTATTTTGATGTGAAGGGTGCCATTCTTTGGGGCATTCTCTCCACTTGGGTACTGGGCATTGTGGCACAGTTTACCGGCTGGTATATGGTAGACCCTGCCGCTGGCACCTTCTCTGTGCTACCTGTAGCTACAGGCATTGGAGATTTTCTCCCCAATTTTGCCGCTTTGGGCGAAACTGCTTTCAAATTTGATTTTGCCTTTGTAGCAAGTCATTTTGCACAGTTTGCCGTAATTGTGTTTGCATTCTTGTTTGTGGATTTGTTCGACACTGTAGGCACCTTGATTGGCGTTGCAGCCAAAGGAAACCTGCTGGACAAAGATGGCAAGCTCCCCCGTGTTGGTAAAGCTTTGATGGCGGATGCCATTGGTACTGTAACAGGTGCCTGTTTGGGTACTTCCACTGTAACCAGTTTTGTGGAAAGCTCCGCCGGAGTTGCCGAGGGCGGCCGCACTGGTCTAACCGCTGTCACTACTGGTGCACTCTTCTTGCTGAGCATGTTCCTGTGGCCTGTTTTTGGTGCCATTCCCAGCTTTGCCACTGCCCCTGCCTTGATTGTTGTGGGTCTGTTTATGATGAGCAGTGTGCTAAAGGTAAAATTTGACGGAGATACTGCCGATGTACTGGGGGCCTTTGTTGCCATCATCATGATGCCCTTTACCTACTCCATTGCAAATGGCATTATGTTCGGTATTCTCACTTGGATGATTTTAAAAATTATCCGTGGCAAATTCAAGGATATTCACCCTGTTATGTGGATTGTATTTGCCCTGTTTGTATTCCGTATTTTCACCCTTGTTACAGGATAAACTTTGCCGCCTTCCCTTGTGGAGGGCGTTTTTTTGTGCAGTTTGGCAAAGTTCTCCTACATTTTGCCCACAATGCTTTTCATCAGTTGTTAAAAAAGTGTCATTCACCCTCTTGCAGGAATGGTATATTTTGTTTATAATAAAGGTAATCGGCAGCTTTGCTGCCAAAATCCGATGCAAAGCATTTTGCAGAAAAGGAGTTTTTTGAAATGAGTACTTTGGGTAAAAAAACTGTTGAAGATATTGAAGTAAAGGGCAAGCGCGTTCTGGTTCGCTGCGACTTCAATGTTCCTATGAAAGATGGCGTTATCACCAACGACAATCGTATCGTTGCTGCTCTGCCCACCATCAAAAAGTTGATTGAGAACGGCGGCAAGGTAATTTTGTGCAGCCACTTGGGCAAACCCAAGAATGGCCCCGAGGCAAAATTCAGCTTGGCTCCTGTTGCTGTACGTTTGGGCGAGCTGCTGGGCAAAAATGTTGTTTTTGCTGATGATGACACCGTTGTTGGCGAGAACGCAAAGGCTGCTGTTGCTGCTATGAACGATGGTGATGTTGTTCTGCTGCAAAACACCCGTTTCCGCAAAGAGGAAACCAAAAACCTGCCTGAATTCAGCCAAGAGCTGGCAAGCATTTGTGATGTTTATGTAAACGATGCTTTCGGCAGCGCACACCGTGCACACTGCTCCACCGCAGGTGTTACCGACTACATCAAGGATACCGCTGTTGGTTACCTGATGGAGAAGGAAATCCGCTATTTGGGCAATGCTGTAAATGACCCTGTTCGTCCCTTCGTTGCTATTTTGGGCGGCGCAAAGGTTGCGGACAAGCTGAATGTTATCGAGAACCTGCTGAACAAGGTTGATACCTTGATTATCGGCGGTGGTATGGCTTACACCTTCCTGAAGGCTCAGGGCTATGAAATCGGCAAGAGCTTGGTTGATGACGAGAAGCTGGACTACTGCCGTGAGATGGTTGCAAAGGCACAGGAAAAGGGCGTAAAGCTGTTGCTGCCTGTTGATACTGCTGTTGCTGCTTCCTTCCCTGACCCCATCGACGCAGAAATTCCTGTAGAGTATGTTGGTGTTGATGCAATGCCCGCTGACAAAATGGGTCTGGACATTGGCCCCAAGACCGAGGCTCTGTTTGCTGAGGCTGTAAAGGCTGCTAAAACCGTTGTTTGGAACGGCCCCATGGGTGTATTTGAGAACCCCGTTTTGGCTGCTGGTACTTTGGCTGTTGCTAAGGCAATGGCTGAGGCAGATGCTACCACCGTTATCGGTGGCGGTGACTCCGCTGCTGCTGTAATGCAGTTGGGCTATGCAGACAAGATGACCCACATTTCCACCGGTGGTGGTGCTTCCTTGGAGTACTTGGAAGGCAAAGAGCTGCCCGGCATTGCTTGCATCCAGAATTCCTAATTTTTGTTTCCCCTCCAGCGGCCTTTTTGTGGGGCCGCTGGTCTTGTAAACAGACCATTTTCATTTTTTGACAGAGAGGAATGTTTCCAATGAAAAAGAGTGTGCGTAAAACCGTAATCGCTGGCAACTGGAAAATGAACAAAACTGCTACTGAGGCTGTTGCTCTTATCGACCAGTTGATTCCTGCTGTAGAGGGTGCTGACTGTGAAGTTGTTATCTGTACTCCCTACACCAGCTTGGCTGCTGCTGTAGAAAAGACCAAAGGCACCAACATCCATGTAGGTGCAGAGAATGTACATTTTGAGAAAAGTGGTGCTTTCACTGGTGAAATCAGCGCAGATATGCTGGTAGATTTGGGCGTTGAGTATGTTATCACCGGCCATTCCGAGCGTCGCCAGTACTTTGCTGAAACCGACGAAACCGTAAACAAGCGCACCAAAGCTGCTTTGGAGGCTGGTTTGAAGGTTATCGTTTGTGTTGGCGAGAGTTTGTCACAGCGTGAGCAGGGTGTTACCGAGGAATTGGTTCGTATGCAGACCAAAATTGCTCTGCAAAATGTAACTGCTGAGGAAATGAGCCGTGTTATCATCGCTTATGAACCTGTTTGGGCAATCGGCACCGGCCGCACTGCAACCGCAGACCAAGCCCAAGAGGTTTGTGCTGCTATCCGCAAGCTGCTGGGCGAACTGTATGGCGAGGCAGTTGCTGAGGCTTCCACCATCCAATACGGCGGCAGCATGAACGCTGGCAACGCTGATGAGCTGCTGGGCAAGCTGGATGTTGATGGCGGTCTGATTGGCGGTGCTTCTCTGAAGGCTGCCGATTTTGGCACCATCGTAAAGGCTGCAAGCAAATAAGCTGTTGCTTTAGGGGCGTTTATCCGTTTTGCCTTTGAGCAGGCAATGGCGGAAACGCCCTTTTTGTTGCAAAATTTTTTCAATTTTGTATAATAGATATGTTGGAGATACCTTCCATACACCAACATACACAGTCCGGCAGAATTTGCTGCCCACGGATAGAAAGGAACTGAAATTATGGCAAAAACTCCTTTAATGCTCTGTATTCTGGATGGTTTCGGCTGGGTTCCCGGCCAGACCTATGGCAATGCAATCGTAGCTGCTAACACCCCCAATCTGGATAAACTTTTTGCAAGCTATCCCTACACCACCATCGGCGCTTCTGGTATGGATGTTGGTTTGCCTGATGGACAGATGGGCAACAGTGAGGTTGGCCACACCAATATTGGCGCAGGCCGCATTGTATACCAAGAGTTGACCCGTATCACTAAAGCAATTCAGGATGGCGATTTCTTTGAGAATGCCGCTTTGAAGTCTGCTATGGAATCCGCAAAGAACAGCAACAAGGCTTTGCATTTGGTAGGCTTGCTGTCTAGCGGTGGCGTTCACAGCCACAACACCCATCTGTATGGTTTGCTGGAGATGGCAAAGCGCATGGGTCTGACTGAAGTATATGTACATGCTATCATGGACGGCCGTGATGTACCTCCCTCCTCTGGTAAGGATTTCATTGTAGAGTTGGAGCAGAAAATGCAGGAAATTGGTGTAGGCAAAATTGCTACCGTTTCCGGCCGCTACTATGCAATGGACCGTGACAACCGCTGGGAGCGTGTTGAGAAGGCATATGCTGCCATGGTATACGGCGAGGGCGCAACTGGCACCCCTGTTGAAGTAATGGAAAAAAGCTATGCTGACGGCGTTACCGATGAGTTCGTTGTACCTGCTGTTACCTGCCAAGGTGGCCGTGTAAGCGAGGGCGACAGCCTTATCTTCTTCAACTTCCGTCCTGACCGTGCCCGTGAAATTACCCGTACCTTTGTAGATGACGAGTTCAGCGGCTTTGAGCGTCGCAACGGTCGTTTCCCTGTACATTATGTTTGCTTCACCCAGTATGATGCAACTATGCCCAATGTAGAGGTTGCTTTCAAACCCCAAGAGTTGACCAATGTTATGGGCGAGTATCTAGCTAAGTGCGGCAAAACTCAGCTGCGCATTGCTGAAACCGAGAAATATGCTCATGTAACATTTTTCTTCAATGGTGGCGTAGAGGCTCCCTTTGAGGGCGAGGACCGTGCTCTTATTAACAGCCCCAAGGTTGCAACCTATGATATGCAGCCCGAAATGAGTGCTTTCTTGGTAGCTGACGAGTGCGTAAAGCGCATTGAAAGCGGCAAGTATGATGTTATCATCTTGAACTTTGCAAACTGCGATATGGTTGGTCACACCGGTGTATTTGATGCAGCAGTCAAAGCTGTTGAAGCTGTTGACCAGTGTGCTGGCAAAGTAATTGACGCTGTACTGGCAGCAGGTGGTAAAGTTCTGCTCACCGCTGACCATGGCAACGCTGACCAAATGTATGACCCAGACCCAGAGCATCCCTTCACTGCACACACCACCAACCCTGTTCCCTTCTTGGTTGCAGGTGCTGGAGATGTAACCCTGCGTGAGGGCGGCGTTTTGGCAGATATTGCTCCCACCATGCTGAAGCTGATGGGCTTGGAGCAACCTTCCGAAATGACCGGAAAGAGCATTATTGAATAAAACTCCATAGAGAGTATAAAAAAGAGGGAGAAAGTAAAATTTCTCCCTCTTTTTCTATCCATGTATATTCTAAATTCTATTACATTCCCTGACGGTACAACTCTTTTTCTGTGCCATCCATAGAGAACAAACGGGCACTAATACGGTCCATATATACCATAGCAAGTTTTTTGCCTGTTTCAGGGGCATACAGCTCCTTTAGTTGGGGCATATAGGCAAAGGCTTTTTCCTGCACTTCTGGGCTGTTGTCAAAGTCCACTGTGCCACGAATACGAATCCATTCCCCTTTGCTGTTTGCAGTACATACCTCAATGTTGGTGTTGTCCAGAATTTGTTTATAGGCGGCTTTGTGCTTGCCAATGGCGAAGTATAGCCGACCATTGTATTCCATAGCAAATCCAAAAGGCCGCACACGGGGCAGATAACCCTCTACTGTGGCAAAATAAAACACAGGATTTTCCTTTAAAAATTGCATAAGTTCTTCCATGACAATCGCTCCTTTCAGCAAGTAACATTAGTTTTCACAGCCAAAGGCATACATGGTAGTTTGTCGAAGCAATTTCCCCGGACGCAAAATAGAATCGGGAAACTGCGGACGGTTAGGCGCACAGGGGAAATTTTGGGTTTCTAAGCACACTGCTTTTCGTTCACCATGGGTAAATCCTTCTTTGGAAATTCCCTCCTCTTGCAACCAGTTGGCTGTGTATAGCTGCATTCCCGGCTGAGTGGTGTAACATTCTAGCCAGATACCGCTTTTTTCTCCTTTTAGATAGGCAGCTTTTGCAAGTTGCTTTTCTTCTGTACGGTTTACCACATAGTTGTGGTCATAGCCTTTTCCCCATTCCAGTTGTTGGAAAGGCTGGTCAATCTGCTCTCCAATGGTATGTAGCGTGCTAAAATCCATGGGGGTACCTGTTACAGGTTCCACTGTCCCAAAGGGGCAAGAGTTGGCATCCGATGGGGTGTAATGGTCTGCCCAAAGCTGCAACTGGTGATTCAATACACTTTCGCTTTCTGGGCCATCCAAATTAAAATAGCTATGATTGGTCAGATTGATGGGGGTAGCACCATCGCTGGTGGCTGTATAATCCAAAATCAGTTGATTTTCCTCTGTGAGAATACAGCGTACAGATACCTCTACATTGCCGGGAAAACCATCCTCTCCGTCAGGGCTGGTGTAACAAAATTCTACTCCGTTTTCCGGCAAAATATGCCCTGCAAATACCTTTTGGTGCCATACACCATGGTTATGGTTGGGGCCATTGTTTGCAGAGAGTGTGTAGGTTTTGCCATCCAGTTCAAATTGTGCCTTTTCTATACGGTTGGCAAATCGTCCCACAAAGCTGCCCAGAAAAAAGCTGTCCTTTTCATAGCCTGCCAAATCTTTGCAACCCAGAACAATATCTGTGGCTTTGCCTTCTTGATTGGGCACCATCCATTTTACAATGCGGCAACCATATTCGATTAGCAAAATTTGTGTATTCTGGGCATTGGTTAGCAAATAGCTATACACTGGCTGTCCTGTACTGGTGGTTCCATAAAGCTGTTTTGTTACCATAAAAAGAGCCTTCTTTCTACAAATCCATTTTTGGTTTAGTTATGTTATATTTGCACGGTTCCTTCAAACACAGAAACAGCAGGGCCAGTCATCCACACAGTTTGGTCAGTGACACAAATTTTCAACTCTCCGCCCAACAGTTGAACTGTAATATCTGTGTTTTTGGGACACAATCCCCTTGCCACAAAGGCAGCAGCGGCGGCACAAGCTCCTGTTCCACAAGCAAGAGTTTCTCCGCTGCCTCTCTCCCATACACGCATTTCCAGCTTTGTGGGGGAAACCTGACGAATAAACTCGGTATTCACTCCCTCGGGAAAAGCTGGATGGTGCTCAAAAGCAGGCCCCAGTGTAGGCAATGGCAGTTGTTTGGTATCCTCCACCTGTACCACACAATGTGGATTGCCCATACTAACCAGTGTCACCTGCCATTGTTTTGAGGCTGCATCCAGTGGATGTACTGCTTGCCCTTCTGCAAAGCCCACAGCAGGCAAACTTTTTGGAGAAAGATTGGCTTTTCCCATATCCACTTGCCACATTCCTTCCCCCATTCTGTGAAGGGTTTTTCGTCCAGACAGGGTTTCGATGGTGATAGTGTCCAGTTTCATACCATGTTCATATAGCCATTGCGCTACACAACGAATGCCATTGCCACACATTTTGCCTTCACTTCCATCAGCGTTGAACATACGCATGGTAGCATCTGCCTGTTGGGAAGAACAAATGCAGATAACGCCATCCCCACCTACACCAAAGTTGCGATGGGACAAAAAAGGAATGGCTTCCACAAGCTGTTGGGGCAGCTCATCTCGACAGTCCACATATAGATAGTCGTTGCCACAGCCCTGCATTTTTGTAAAATGGATTTCCATATTGTTGCTCCTTTGTAAAGAATGCTGTACCTTTATTATACTCAACTGTATGGGCTGCCACAAGGGGGCATTTCTATGATAAAAAGGCTTTTTATGGGCAGAATGCGCCCTAAAAGGAAATTTTTTCTTTCTGCCCCTTGACAAGTGGTTTAAAAAAAGCTATAAAAGTTATAGTTATCAATCCACAAGAGGAGAGTAGTTTCAATGGACGTTTTTGAGCGCATTCGTGCAGTGCTGGCTGAACAGCTGGATATCGAAGAGGACAAAATCACTATGGACAGCAATATCATGGAGGACTTTGAGGCCGACAGCTTGGATATTGTTGATATGGTAATGAGCCTTGAGGATGAGTTTGGCGTAGAAATCCCAGACGAAGAGGTAGAGAACCTGCGCACCGTTGGGGATGTTGTTCGCTATGTCGAGGAAAACAGCTAAAGCAAAGGCATTTGCACAGCTCCCATTGCAGGGGTTTGTCTAAGGCACAAAATGGCAAGGTGTTTCCGCAGATGGCTACACAGACAAAAGGGTGGTTGTCTGCGGAACACAAGGCGATTTTGTTTTTTTATGCAAACACCTTGTTGTGGGGGCTGTTTTTTACGGTAGGGATTCCCTGCCGAGAAACGGAGGATGAAAAATACAATGAGCGATAAAAAGAAGATGGTAGAGGCCATCACTCCCATTGATGAAGATTTCGCACAATGGTACACCGATATTTGTTTGAAAGCAGAGCTTGTGGACTATTCCACTGTAAAAGGCTGCGTTATTTTGCGTCCCTATGGCTATGCCATTTGGGAAAATATTACCCATATTTTGGATGGGATGTTTAAAAAGACTGGCCACGAAAATGTTGCTATGCCTTTGTTTATTCCTGAAAGCCTGCTACAAAAGGAAAAAGACCATGTAGAGGGCTTTGCTCCCGAGGTGGCATGGGTTACCCATGGCGGAGAGGAAAAGCTAGAGGACAGGCTGTGTGTTCGTCCTACTAGCGAAACCCTGTTCTGTGACCACTTTGCTCATGTGTTGCATTCTTGGCGTGACCTGCCTATGAAGTACAACCAATGGTGTAGTGTGGTTCGGTGGGAAAAAACCACCCGTCCTTTCCTGCGCAGCCGGGAATTCTGGTGGCAAGAGGGCCACACCATCCATGAAACTGCACAGGAGGCCATTGAAGAAACCGAGCAACAGTTGAACACCTATGCAGAGCTGTGTGAAAAATATTTGATGATTCCCGTGGTAAAGGGCAAAAAGACCGATAAGGAGAAATTTGCCGGCGCAGAGGCAACCTATACCATTGAGGCAATGATGCACGACGGAAAGGCACTGCAAAGCGGAACCAGCCACTATTTTGGAGATGGATTCTCTAAGGCTTTTGGTGTGCAGTTTGCAGGCCGTGACAACACCTTACAACATCCTTTCCAGACAAGTTGGGGTGTTTCTACCCGTTTGGTTGGTGCTATTATCATGACCCATGGCGATGATGAGGGCTTGATTTTGCCTCCTGCTATTGCTCCCTATCAGGTGGTTATTGTGCCTGTTGCTTCCCACAAGCCCGGCGTAATGGAAAAGGCAGAGGAACTTGCCCAGCGTTTGAGCAAATTCTGCCGTGTAAAACTGGATGCTTCCGACAACAGCCCCGGCTGGAAGTTTGCCCAATGGGAAATGAAGGGTGTTCCCCTGCGATTGGAAATTGGCCCCAAGGACATTGAGAAAAACCAGTGTGTATTGGTTCGCCGTGACAATCGGGAAAAGACCTTCACTAGTTTGGATGATTTGGAGAGTGCAATTCCTCAGCAGTTGGACGCTTTGGCACAAGGCATCTTCCAGCGTGCACTGAATAACCGTGAAAATCGTACCTTTAGTGCCACTACCATGGAAGAGGTTATCAAATTGGCTTCTGAAAACAATGGTTACATCAAGACTATGTGGTGTGGTGACCAAGTCTGTGAGGAAAAGATGAAAGAAGAAGCAGGCTTGTCCAGCCGTTGTATGCCCTTTGAACAGGAAGTTATCGGGGATGTTTGCCCCTGCTGTGGAAAGCCTGCAAAGACCATGGTATACTGGGGTAAGGCATATTGATTTGTGGGACTCTGTCCCACGCCCTGCAAGCCTTTGAAAAGGCTTGAGCGAAACTTTACTTTTTTATTATAAAAGGAAATCCCCCGATACTGGGTGTCCAGTGTCGGGGGATTTTTTATAACACTTTGCTGAGGAAGTCTTTGAGGCGTTGGTTTTTGGGATTGCCAAAAAATTCTTCTGGGGTTCCCTCTTCCTGAATGACGCCTTGGTCAATGAATATCACACGGTCAGCAACTTCACGGGCAAAGCCCATTTCGTGGGTAACTACTACCATGGTCATATGCTCTGCGGCAAGTTGTTTCATAACGTCCAAAACTTCCGATACCATTTCGGGGTCTAGTGCGCTGGTAGGCTCATCAAACAGCATTACATCTGGCTGCATGGCAAGAGCACGAGCAATGGCAACACGTTGTTGCTGTCCGCCAGACATTTGGATGGGATAAGCATCCCCACGGTCGCCCAGTCCCACACGTTGCAACAAGCTGAGGGCAAGTTTTTCGGCTTCGGGCTGCTTCATGCCTTTTATTTTCATGGGGCCAATAGTCAAGTTTTTCAACACAGTCATGTTGGCAAACAAATTAAAACTTTGGAACACCATACCCATCTTTTGGCGCAGTTGGTTGATGTTGGTTCGCTTGTCTGTGAGGTCAGAACCTTCAAAGATAATTTGTCCACTGGTAGGTTGTTCCAATAAATTTAGGCAGCGCAAAAAGGTAGATTTTCCGCTACCAGAGGGGCCAATGACAGCTACTACCTCTCCTTTGCGAATTTCAATGTCAATGCCCTTGAGCACTTCAATGTGCTTAAATTGCTTTTTCAGGTTTTTTACCTGAATGATAACCTCTTTTTTATCTTGTGACACTGCGGCTCAGCCTCCTCTCAAAAGCAGAAATCAATTTAGACAGAGTAAATACGATAACAAAATACATGATAGCTGCGATAATATAGGGCTCTACAAAGATGTAAGTAGCAGATGCAACGGTTTGGGCTTGGAACATCAATTCTGCTGTACCTACCATGCTCAAAACGCTGGTTTCCTTGATGATGGTTACAAATTCATTGCACAAGGCGGGAAGAATATTTCGTACTGCTTGGGGCAAAATGACATATTGCATTGCCTGCCAGTGATTCATACCGACACAGCGAGCAGCCTCCATCTGTCCAGAGGGCACCGCATTGATTCCGCTTCGGATAACCTCGCTCAGATATGCTCCAGAGTTGAGAGCCACCGCAATCAAACACCAAAACATACGGGTAGCAGTAGAATCTTCAAACTTTAGACCCGCTGAAGTAGCTCCAAAATAAATAACCATTACTTGCACCAGCAAAGGGGTAGCACGGAGCACTTCTACATAGGCAACAGCAATAAATTTTGCTGCATATTTCAGTAATTGTAAAATGATGTTTTCATCTTTTTTGATGGTGAGCATTCTTCCAGATGCAACAATAAGTCCCAAAATAACACCCAATACCACGGCTACCACCGAAAGCCAAAGGGTATTGCCCAGACCTTTCCAATAAAATGAGCTGTAACTATTCCAGATTTTGCCCATTGTTTCAAGGGAAATCATGTTATTCCTCCTCTTTCCTTGTTTTTATCAACTAGTTGCTTTCACACAAATGCCGGCGAAAGGCATTGCTGCCCCCGCCGGTATGGTTTCATAGAAATTTTATTTACATAACACCAGCGGCCTCTGCTTCTTCCACTGCTGCGTTGTACCACTCTTCAATTTTGCCGCTTTCTGCATACTCTGCCAACTTGCCATTTACCCAATCCAACAGGTCTTTATTGCCCTTCATAACAGCCGCAGCATTGCCATTTTCTTCAGGATTGGTTTCTACAGGAACTTTACCAATTGCCAAACCAGGAGTGGTTTTCATATAGTTTTTGGCACTTTCCTCATCAATCATTACAGCGTCACAGCCACCAGTTTTCAGTTCCTGAATGCACTGGGGGAATTTGGGCAACAGCAAGGGAGTGCTATCGGGGAATTGCTCACTCATCAAGGTTTCCTGAATGGCACCCTTTTGGGTAGCAATGGTTGCAGATGCAAGGCTCTCTTTGGTAGCAAATTTATCTACATTCTCCTCCAGAACCATCATCACCTGGCCGCCGCCATAGTACAGTTCGCTCATGTCAACATTTTCTTTTCTATCCTTGGTGGGAGAAAGACCTGCCAGCGCAATATCTGCGTTGCCTGCTTGCACCTCAGCAACTACCATTTTAAAGTCGATGTTCTGCAAATCCAGTTCTACACCCAAATCCTCAGCCAATGCTTTGGCAACAGAAACATCCAGACCAACCAACTCACCATTTTTATTCTGGAACTCAAAAGGAGGGTAAGTTGCCTCAGTGGTTACTACCAGTTTGCCTTTTTCTTTGATGGCTTCTACAGTGTGCTCGTCGGGGTTACCTGCTACCACAGTGCTGGAGGATTCTGCACTAGAAGACCCTGTGCTGGAAGTATCAGTAGATGTGCTGGAAGAATTTGCACCGCCACAAGCTGCCATAGACAGTGCCAATAAAGCAGCAACAGCGGCTGTCATCATTTTTTTCAATTTCATTATAATTTCTCCTTACATAACACATTTTTAAGACCCATATTCTTGATGGATACCAAATAATTCGCTGGAAAGTATCTATCTTATGTGACTAGTATAAATGCATATTTATGTTTTGTCAATGTATTTTTATACATATTTTTTCTTTTTAACTTTTTGCACAAACTCTACTGGAAACAGTCGAATATATCAATATATTTTCACCATATATTTACATGTGTTTTTTCTTTCGCTTATTTTTTCTTGCAAATTTTCTTTCATTGATAGGTTCTCTTTATTCATTTTTTATGGATATTTTGCATATTTCTTCAAAATATCCTTGTTGTCATGACCTTTCGCCTTCCTTTTTCTTGACATCCCTATATCACAATGCTACACTTATGGAGCATTCATAAGATATGCTTTTTACATTTATAAATAAGAAATTAAATGTTGCTTTATACTTTGCAAAAGGAGAATTATATGACACTAGACCAACTGCCCATTGGACAAAGTGCCACCATCACTGCTGTGGGGGGCAGTGGTGCTCTGCGACGGCACTTTTTGGATATGGGCCTCACTCCCAACACCCCTGTAACCTTGCGAAAAGTGGCACCCATGGGCGACCCCATTGAATTGGAACTTCGAGGCTATGAGCTTACCTTGCGTTTGGAGGATGCAAAAAGTATTTCCATCAGCCGTCCTCATGCCTTAGAGAAAAATCCTACAGTCTGCCCAGCTTCTCGCCCCATTCCCCATCCCGGACATGGAGAAGGCACCACCCGTAAACGCACCGCCCCAGTAATTGCAGAAGGGGCTCCCCTTGTGTTCGCTCTGGCTGGAAACCAAAACTGTGGCAAGACTACTTTGTTTAATCAGCTTACTGGCTCCAATCAGCATGTGGGAAATTTCCCCGGTGTAACTGTGGATAGAAAAGATGGTCAAATCCGCAAGCACCCAGAAGCCACGGTTGTAGACCTGCCGGGAATTTACTCCCTCTCCCCCTACTCCAATGAAGAAATTGTCACACGGGATTTTCTTTTACAGACCAAACCCAACGCAATTATCAATATTGTAGATGCCACCAATATTGAACGAAACCTTTATCTAACCATGCAAATGCTGGAATTGGATATCCCCATGGTACTGGCATTGAATATGATGGATGAAATGCGGGCCAACGGCAACACCATTCATGTCAACCAGTTGGAGGCTGAACTAGGCATCCCTGTGGTTCCCATTTCTGCGGCAAAAAATGAAGGCATTGATGAGTTGATTGCTCATGCCTTGCAGGTGGCGCGCTTTCAAGAAAAACCCATCCGCCAAGACTTTTGTACAGGTGCTGTCCACCGCTGTATTCATGCGGTTAGCCATTTAATTGAAGACCACGCCCAGCGGGCTGGGATTCCTTGCCGCTTTGCTGCCACCAAACTGGTGGAGGGAGATTCCATCATTCAGCAGCAACTGGCATTGTCCCCCAACGAAGAGGATTTGATTCAACACGCCATCACCGAGTTGGAACAGGAATGTGGCACTGACAAAGAAGCCGTTCTTGCAGATATGCGATACAGTTTTATTGAACAGCTCTGTCAATGCAGTGTTATTCGCAACGGGGAAAGCAAAGAAAAAGCACGCAGTGTCAAAGCGGATTCCCTGTTGACCCACCGAATTTGGGCTATTCCCATTTTTCTTGGTATTATGGGGCTGGTGTTCTGGTTAACATTTGGGTTGATTGGTTCCGCCCTCAGTGACCTATTAGGTTTAGGCATTGATTGGTTTACTGGTTTGTGTGATTCTGCTCTAACACAATATGGAATTAATCCAGTGGTACACAGTCTTTTGATTGATGGTGTCTTTGCTGGTGTAGGCAGTGTTCTAGGATTTTTGCCCACCATTGTTACCCTATTTTTCTTCCTGTCCATTTTGGAAGATTCCGGTTATATGGCACGCGTTGCCTTTGTGATGGACAAATTGCTGCGGAAAATCGGGCTTTCTGGTCGTAGTTTTGTTCCTATGCTTGTGGGATTTGGTTGTAGTGTCCCTGCTATTATGGCAACTCGAACCCTCTCCTCTGAGCGTGACCGAAAAATGACCATTTTGCTCACTCCATTTATGAGTTGCAGCGCAAAACTGCCCATCTATGCCATGTTTACACAAGCATTTTTTCCCAGACAGTACCGCCCCTTAGTGATGATTTTCCTCTATCTCTTTGGTATGCTGGTGGGCATTGTGTATGGTTTGTTGTTGAAAAATAGCCTGTTCAAGGGGGAACCTGTTCCCTTTGTTATGGAATTGCCCAACTACCGTTTGCCCAGTGCTACCAGTGTGGGGCGGTTGATTTGGGATAAGGCAAAGGACTTTTTAACCCGTGCTTTTACTGTTATTTTTATCGCCACCATTCTCATTTGGTTCCTGCAAAACTTTGATGCCCGCTTGAATGTAGTTTCGGATTCTGCGGATAGTCTGCTGGCTGCATTGGGTGGTTTCATTGCTCCCTTGTTTGCTCCTTTGGGCTTTGGAGATTGGAGAGCCTCCACTGCTTTGATTACTGGTTTTTCTGCAAAGGAGGCTGTTGTCAGCACCTTGGCAGTGTTGACCGGCTCCTCTATGGCAAACCTACCTGAAACATTGGGAACTTTGTTCACTCCTTTTACTGCTTTTGTATTTTTGGTATTCACTTTGCTGTATACTCCTTGTGTGGCAGCCATTGCTGCTGTAAAGCGAGAGATGAATAGCGGAAAATCTGCGGCATTGGTAGCACTTTCTCAATGTGCCATTGCATGGGTTATTGCCTTTGTTGTCCGCCTAATTGGTATGGCTTTGGGCTTGGCATAAAGGGGGAACATAGATGCTACATACAGCAGATTATATTTTGCTGGGGCTGGTAGCCTTGGCAGTGGTTGGGGCATTGTATTGGATGCACCGCCTAAAAAAATCTTCTAAGGGTTGCTGTGGAAATTGCCAGGGATGTAATTTTCATTGCAACAAAAAATAAATTGCTTATATAACAAAATGCCTGTGGAAGGCAACGAGATATTTCTCTTTGCTCCACAGGCATTTTTTCTTTTGGTGTTTATAGGGTAGTTCCCATAAAAATCAACCGAACAGCCATTCTCTCAAAAGTAATGGGACATCATTTTGTCTACGGCTCCTAAGGCTTTCTCTGTATTTTGGGCAGCCTTTTTCATCATCTTTTTCATCTGCTTGGGATTGTTATAAGCCATATAGGCACCAGCTCCCATAGCTGCAATAGCAGCAGCCCCCATTGCCAAACCGGTAGCCATTTGTTTTGAATGGTTCATCCAAAACGCCTCCTTTTTGTAGTTTGGTATCAGTATTCACAAAATAGTGAAGATTTATCCAATCTTGCCTTCAACCAAAATTATCCATATTTTCTAAGATTCCAGAATAGAAAATATTTTTGTCCTTTTGGTCAATTTTATATTTTTATGGTATAATAAGCATTATAAAATTTGCAGGTTCATGGCAAAAGAAGGTTCCTTATGTCTTTTGCTTTTGAAGGAGGATTCTATTTTTATGTTAAAGCCAAAGCGGGTGCTGTGCATCCATGACCTTTCCGCATTGGGGAGAGCAAGCCTTTCGGTAATTGTTCCCACTTTAGCGGCCACTGGTTGCCAACCAGTTATGTTGCCAGTGTCTATTTTTTCGGTTCATACGGGTGGATTGGGAGAACCGGTACAGCAAGATATCTATGAATATTGCTTGCAAACCTTGGAACGCTATTCCCAAATGGGAGAAGAATTTGACTGTATCTATTCTGGATATTTGGCAGATTCCAAACAAGCCGCTTTGGTACAGCGTGCATTTGATTTATGGCCCCATGCCCTTCATGCAGTAGACCCTGTTCTGGGAGACCATGGACGCTTATACAGTGGTGTTTCTTCTGAAATGTGTGAAATTATGAAAAAATTGTGCCAGCAAGCACAAATCATTTTTCCCAATAGCACCGAGGCCGCTTTCTTATTGAATAGGGAACCAGAGCAGCACTGTTTGCAACGAAAGCAAGCAGAAGAAACCGCTTTAGAGTTAGTTCAAACCTATGGATGTCATGTGGTTCTTACAGGTATTCTAACAGAACACAATAAGATTGCTAACATATGTGGTCATCACCAAGATGTTTTTTGTGTTCCCAGTGTTCGTTGTGAAAGAAATTATCCGGGAACTGGTGACTTATTTGCAGCAGCTACACTGGGCAAGCTATTAACAGGTAGCGACTTACCTGCTGCTGTTTCTATGGCTGGTAGTTTTGTAAGCAAAGCCGCCCTAGCCAGCCCTTCCGAAACTCGTTATGGTGTGTGGTATGAGCCATTTTTGTCCATGCTTGCTCCTGATATTTCGGAAAACACCCTTAATATTGTACTGGTTGAGCCTCGCATTCCGCAAAATACCGGCAACATTGCCCGTACCTGTGCCGCTACTGGTGCAAAACTGCATTTGGTAGGGCCTATGGGCTTTACCATTGATGATAAGAAATTAAAGCGGGCAGGGCTTGACTACTGGCACCTTCTTGATATAACATATTACGAGAACCTTGCAGAATTTTTTGAGAAAAATCATGGCCCCTTTTACTACTTTACCACAAAAGCACCTGCAAGGTATTGCGACATTTCTTATCCAGATGGTTCCTACTTGGTATTTGGTCGGGAAGACGCTGGCCTGCCCGAGGAACTTCTGGCACAAAACCAGCCCTCCTGTGTACGGATGCCCATGCAGGCAGAGGCTCGCAGTCTGAATTTATCCAATACCGTTGCCATTGGCGTATATGAAGTATTGCGTCAATGGGATTTTCCCGGTTTGTGCACCTCTGGGCATCTGCAAAATTATGAATGGAAGTGAAAATTGTGAGCCTGAGTAAAATTGCCATCCTCACCGATTCTGCCTGTGATATTCCACCGGAACTAGAAAAAAAATATGGCATTGATATTATGTCCTTTACCATTACCCTAGATGGAACCAGTTACACCGAGCGTAAGGATTTTACCTTTGACCAGTATTATGATATTTTGCGCAATGCAAAAGGAACCCCCAGCACTGCACACATTACCCATCTGCAATTTTGTCAGCAATATTGCAAATATGTGGATGAGGGCTACACAGATGTAATCCATGTAAGTATCAATTCCACTGGTAGTGCCACTTATGATGCTGCTCGTATGGCAATGAACTTTCTTGCTGAGGAACGTCCCGGAAATACCCTGCGGATTCACCTCATTGACAGCCACACCTATTCCATGCTCTATGGCTGGTATGTGTGTGAAGCTGCAAGAAAAATCCGCAATGGTGCAGAGGTAGCACCCATTGTAGATTGGCTACGGGATGTATTCTCTCGTGGAGAAATCATTCTTGCCGCCTACAGCCTAAAGGTAATGAAAAAGAGCGGTCGTATTTCTGCCGCTGCTGCCTTTGCAGGAGAACTGTTGGGTTTGCGTCCTGTTATCAGCCTAATTGATGGTGTGACAAAAGTACAAAGCAAGGTTCGTGGAGATGCAGGGGTACTTCCTGCATTGGTTTCTTATGCTGCTGCACACAAGGCAGAGCCTTTTGAATATATGATTGGCACCACTGATGATGCCAAAGCCGAGGAGCTTACTCGTCTTTGCAAAAAAGAATTTGGTGTGGCACCTATTTGTGTGTTTAAATTAGGTGCTGCTGTTGCTAGCAATACTGGCCCTGATGCCATTGCTATTGCCTACTTGGGAAATCCTCGCAATCAATAATGCTTCTTTGCAGCCCTGTGGATTCAGGGCTGTTTTTTATTGAAATTTTTTCTAGCTTTGCACTTTTTTGTGCAAAAAACAAAATTTTTTCTTTTTGTTTTTTGTGTTTGATGGTTTTTTCTACAATTTTTATATCCTTTGCTTGACAAATAAACGAAAAGCATTATAATAATAACCAATATCAAAAAGCAACGATGAGAAGAGTACATGTGCAGACCTTTTACAGAGAGTTCTGGCTGGTGAAAAGGAACAAAGGAACCCACATGGAAGATGGTCTCTGAGCTGTCTGGGCGAGTGTTCTCCCTTGTGGGAATATTAGTTCAGGTCGGGTGCGCCCGTTACCGCGTTAGACTGTAAGCATTTTGCCGCAGTTGTCGAGGTGTTTTCTGTGAGGAAAACACAAACCTAGGTGGTACCACGAAAGTGTCATACGCTCTCGTCCTATGGAAAAATTCCAAAGGACGAGAGTTTTTTTGTGCCTTTGTAGCCCATCAATTACAATGCAAGGATGAAATTATATGATTGAAATTCAAAATCTTACAAAAATTTTCCATGATAAAACTGGAACTGTCACCGCTTTACAAGATGTATCCACAACCATCCAAGACAAGGATATTTTTGGCATTATTGGTATGTCTGGTGCTGGAAAGTCTACCCTTTTGCGTTGTCTATCCATGCTGGAGGAACCCACATCAGGCAAAATTTTATTGGATGGACAGGATATTTCCACACTGAAAGGTGCAGCCCAACGACAAGCTCGCAAAAAAATGGGGGTTGTCTTTCAAGGATACAATCTTTTGATGCAAAAAACCGTGGCCGAAAATGTGGCTTTTCCTCTGAAACTAGAAAAATATGACCCCAAAGCAGTGGAAAGCCGTGTGCAAGAGTTGCTTTCTTTGGTGGGGCTTGCAGATAGGGCTTCTGCATATCCAGCGCAACTTTCGGGAGGACAAAAACAGCGTGTGGCTTTGGCTCGTGCCCTTGCAAGCCAGCCTTCTGTTCTTTTGTGCGACGAACCCACCAGTGCATTGGATGCCTTAACCACACAATCCGTTCTAAAACTTCTTTCGGATATCAACCACAAATTGGGTGTAACCATTATTATCATTACCCATGAATTGGAGGTTGTACACAGTATTTGCAACCGTATGGCTGTTATTGACGAAAGCCGCATTGTGGAGCAAGGGGATACCAAAGCCATTTTTGAATGTCCCCAAAGCCCCATTGCAAAGTTGTTGCTGGGAAAGGAGAATTGCTAATATGACAGAATTTCTTGCACAAAACGGTTCCTTGCTGGTACAAGGCACCTTAGAAACCCTTTACATGACCTTAGTATCTACCCTACTTGCTTATTTGATTGGCACTCCTATGGGGGTACTTCTCACCATCACAAAGCCCGGTGCTTTGGCTGCCTGCCCTCGTTTTAATGGAATTTTCAGTTGGATTGTTAGCATTCTCCGAAGTTTGCCTTTCATTATCTTGATGATTTTTATTATCCCCTTTACCCGTGCTGTGGTGGGAACTTCCATAGGCTGTACTGCTGCTATCATTCCCCTTACGCTGTCGGCTGCCCCCTTTGTGGCACGCATGGTAGAAAGCAGTCTAGAGGAAGTGGACAAAGGTGTGGTAGAAGCAGTCAAGAGTATGGGGGCTACCAACTGGCAGATTGTTACCCGTGTTATGCTGGTGGAAAGCATTCCCAGCCTACTGCGAGGGATGTCCATTTCCACCATCACCATCTTAGGATATACCACCATTACTGGTGCAGTTGGTGCCGGTGGATTGGGAAATCTAGCATTGCGCTTTGGTTATCAACGCTATCAAAGTGATGTTATGTATGCCACCATCTTGTTGTTAATTTTGCTGGTTTGCATCATTCAAAGTATTTTTGAAGTAGTCGCACGCCATGCAGATAAACGAAACCGATAAGTATGTTTTATAGGGAGGAACAAAACCATGAAAAAATTCATTGCTGTTGTATGTGCTGCCGCTTTGTGTGCAGGTCTTGCCGCTTGTGGTGGTGCTAATAAAAATTTAACCGATACCTACATTAAGGTGGGCGCATCCCCTGCCCCCCATGCAGATATTCTCCGCCAAGCCCAACCATTGTTGGAGGAAAAGGGAATTAAGTTGGAAATTCAGGAATTTGATGATTATGTTGTACCAAACACCGCCTTGGAAAATGGCGATTTGGGTGCCAACTACTTCCAGCATGAGCCTTACTTGAAGGATTTTAATGCACAAAACAACACCCATCTTGCCACTGCTGCCTATGTGCACTATGAGCCTTTGGGTGTGTACCCCGGAAAAACTTCCTCTATTGAAGCCCTGCCCGATGGTGCAAAAATTGGTATTCCCAACGACAACACCAACGGCGGCCGTGCCCTTCTGTTGCTGGCAGATTTAGGGCTGATTACCCTAAAAGATGGGCTGGATTTGGATTACTTCCGCAATGCTGAGGGTGCTTTGAATTTTTCCGAATATGACGGAATCGCCGAAAACCCCAAAAATATCCAATTTGTAGCTTTGGAAGCCGCCAATCTGCCTCCCTCTTTGCCCGATTTAGATTTAGCTGTTATCAATGGCAACTACGCTTTGGGTGCTGGAATTGCTGACCAAGTTCTCACCACCGAAACCCCAGAAACTGCACAAGTTTTTGCAAATGTGCTTGCAGTAAAAGAAGGCAACGAAAACAGCAAAGCTGTGCAAGCCCTGATTGAAGTGCTCAACTCGGAAACCATCAAGGAATATATCCAAGATACCTACAAAGGCACTGTTGTTCCAGTAGAATAAAACTATCTGCCCCCTTTCTTTGGCATAAGAAAGGGGGCTTTTTCCACCTATTTTTTATTTTTGGTTGAAAAGAAAAAGGCTGCAAGCGAAAATCTCGCTCACAGCCTTGCTAAAAACTATGAAATTAACTATTGTAACCGTCGGGGTTTTTGCTCTGCCAGTTCCAGCTATCAGCACACATATCTTCGATGCCGTATTCAGCCTCCCAGCCCAGCTCTTCCTTTGCCTTTGCAGGGTTTGCATAGCATTCTGCAATGTCACCAGGACGGCGGGGGTCAATTACATAGGGCAGGTCTTTTCCACAAGCCTTGCTGTATGCTTTGATAACGTCCAACACGCTGTAACCATGGCCAGTACCCAAGTTGCAGATAAACAGGCCGGGTTTGGTTTCCAACTTTTTGATAGCTGCAACATGACCACGAGCCAAATCTACTACATGGATATAGTCACGAACACCGGTGCCATCGGTGGTGGGATAATCGTTGCCAAATACATGAACCTTCTCCAACTTACCAACAGCTACCTTTGCAATGTAGGGTACCAAGTTGTTGGGAATGCCGTTGGGGTCTTCACCAATCAAGCCGCTTTTGTGTGCACCAATGGGGTTGAAGTAGCGCAACAAAGCTACATTCAACTCAGGGTCTGCTACACAGCAATCGGTGAGAATCTGCTCATTAAATGCCTTGCTGGTACCATAGGGGTTGGTGGTACGGTCGCCGCCTACAGGGAAATCCTCTGTGATGGGCACAGTAGCGGGGTCGCCGTATACGGTAGCAGAAGAAGAGAATACAATGTTATGTACACCATGGTGACGCATTGCATCCAAAATCACCAAAGTGGTGTTCAGGTTGTTGGTGTAGTACTCAATGGGCTTAGAAACGCTCTCGCCTACAGCCTTGTATGCTGCAAACTGGATTACAGTTTCAATGCCGGGGTTTTCGTCAAACAGCTTTTCAGTAGCTGCACGGTCGGTCAAGTCAACATTGATAAATTTAAAATCCTTACCAGTAATCTGCTTTACACGGCGTACAGCTTCCTCACAGGAATTGTACAGGTTGTCTGCTACAATAATCTCGTAGCCAGCCTCCAGAAGTTCCACACAGGTATGGCTGCCGATATAACCTGCGCCACCACATACCAAAATAGACATACAGAGTCACACTCCCATTTTTCATTTACGTTGCCGGCCTTTTGGCCTGCTGTTCTTGTTTTCATTGTACTGCGGCAAAGCCATTCCATCAATAGATTTTTAGCGGTTTGGTTTGCACAATTGTGCTTTTGCCACAAAAATCTATTCATTATCGCAGTCCATTTTTCTGTGCCAATACCTTTACAGAGGAAGCATATTCAGAGGGAGTCATACCAGTAACCTTTTTAAAGTGGCGGGAAAAATAATGGATGGAGTTATACCCCAAAAATGTAGAAATCTCGGTAAAATTATGGCTTCCCTCACGAATCATTTCCTTGGCTTTTTTTATTTTTAGGATGCCAAAATATTCCATGGCTCCGCCACCAGTCTTTTCACGGAAGATTTTTTGCAGATAGCTTCTTCCCACCAGATTATCTCGGCAAACATCGCTGAGGGTTAAACGTCGGCTAATATTATCCTCTAAGTACTGGCAAACTCTATCAATAAATTCATTTTGGCTCTTTTCCCGAATGAGACTAGAGGGCTTTTCGGTGGTTTGCTCTCCCCCACGGCGGAGCAGTTCAATCAACATCCATTCCAAACACATTGCAACAATTTGTTCCGCAGCAAAGGGAGCATTTTCATTTCGTTCCATTTGCAACAACATGGGGTCATCCAAAGGAGAGCAGAAAGCATCTGCCGCTTCTTCTACCATTTTTGCCATCAAGCTTCTTTCCTTGTCGCCAATGGTAAGGATTCTGTTTTCAAAAAACTCCATGGCAGGGCTATGACAGTAAAAACTAGCAATAACAAGGTTGGGTGCCACCACTCCGTTGGCACGCAAGCTATGAAATTCCCCAGGGCGATGGAACACCATTTCTCCCTTTTTCAGTGGTAGTTCCTTATCTTCTGCGGTCACCACAATTTCTCCTTTGTCTACATAGACAAACTCCCAAAAATCGTGGCTTTCTCCCACAAATGCATAATTGCTTGAATACTCGAAATAGTGTACTGTTACCACCTGCTGGATTTGAATGGGTCGTTGGATACTTGTGGGTATATATGCCATTGTTTCTTCTCCTTTTATGTGGCTATAGGTTCCGCAGGGCACAATATGCCCCTTGCAAGGATAGTCAGATATATTTGCACAATTTGCCTTTTTCGTTATTATTATACTCGTAATTGGATAACTCTGTAAAGTTCTTTGTGCATTTTTCCTCTTGAAAATTGGCTTATCTTGCATTTTAACCGCTTCAAACACGAAAATTTGTGGATTTTTGTACAAAAAACATCCACCTATTTGTGCTGTATTCCATTGGGTGTTATGGTACAATGAAAGCAGAAATGCACCACAGAGCTGTTTTGGGTGCTTTGTCGAAAATTTTACAAACAAAAGGAAAGGATGTTTTTCCCATGAAGTTTCTAAATCTGGATATCCCTGTGAAAAACCTACCCGTTCTGGACGAGGGCTTTGTACCTCTGGGCAAGTTTTTTTCCACCTATGAGGCTGGCGCAACCAAGCCTATCTGTATCGCTGTAGAGCGCAGCGGTGGACAGATTGGCACATGGGAAACCAAAATCTACGGCACCGCTGAAATGGCAGAAACTGATGCCTACTATGTAGACCGTTTGGTAAAGTTCTTGCTGTGGAGCTGGGGCGGCTTTAAGGTAAGCATCTGCGGCGATGACACTGTTGCTGCTAGCATCAAGGCTGCTTACAGCGAAACTGGTTCTCGTGCTTTTGATAAAGGCTTTATGGAGCAAGTATATGAAACCGAGTTTGTTGTAGAAAGCCTGCCCTACGACAAAAAGCCCACTGCTGTACATCGTGCTGAAAGCATTGGCCGTCATACCAATGGCGGACGCATTGGTTTTGATGCTGGTGGTTCTGACCGTAAAGTAAGTGCTGTAATCGATGGTGAGCCCATCTACAGCGAGGAAGTTGTTTGGTTCCCCAAAATCATCTCTGACCCTGACTACCACTACCAAGGAATTTTGGCTGCTTTCCATACTGCTGCTGCCAAAATCTTGGAAAAAGGCGGCCGTGTTGAGGGCATTGGTATTTCCTCCGCTGGTGTATACATTGACAACAAGTGCATGGTTGCAAGCCTGTTTATTAAGGTAGGTAAAGAGGACTTTGACAAAAAGGTAAAGAACATCTACCTGCGTGCTGCTAAGGCTCTGGGTGACACTCTGGGTTATGAAATCCCCGTTGTTGTTGCAAATGACGGTGACGTCTCTGCATTGGCTGGTGCTATGGGTCTTGGCGAAAACGGCATCATGGGTATTGCTATGGGCACCAGTGAGGCTGTTGGCTATGTAGATGGCGACGGCAACATCTGTGGCTGGCTGAACGAGTTGGCTTTTGCTCCTGTTGACTGCCAACCCGAAGCTATGGAAGATGAGTGGAGTGGTGATATCGGCTGTGGCGTAAAATATTTCAGCCAAGACAGCGTTATCAAACTGGCTCCCCGTGCAGGCATCGAGCTGAAGGGTGACTCCCCCGCTGAAAAGCTGAAGGAAGTTCAGGCTTTGATGGCAGAGGGCGACGAGCGTGCTGTTAAGGTATACGAGAGCATTGGTGTATATCTGGGCCATACCTTGGCTTTGTATGCTAAATTCTACGACATCCATCATGTACAGATGATGGGTCGTGTTATGAGTGGCAAGGGCGGCGACATTATCATGGAAGTTGCTTCTAAGGTAATGGACGAGGAATATCCCGAAATCAAGTTCCGTCCCGAAGCTCCCGATGAGAAGACTCGCCGTGTAGGTCAGAGTGCCGCTGCTGCAAGCCTTCCCGAAGTAAAATAATTTTACAGAACATTTCTCCCCTTCTCGTAGTGAGAAGGGGAGTTTTTTATTTATCCATCAGTTAAAAAATCGTAGGTTTTTTACAGCAATCCAACGGTTTTCTGTATTTTTTGCCAAAAGTCGAAAATATCTTTTCTTTTTTTGGTTATTATGCTCTTTTTTAGGTTTCCTGCGTTTGTTCGACGAAATAAGACACTACTTTTATGATAAATTATTTACGAAAGCAAAAACACGCTTTGGCAATGCTGCAAAATTCAACAAAATTCTTGTGTTTTCTTTAAAAAAATATTTTTGTTGGATTCAAAAATCTGCCCCATTGCCCCCACACCATTACAGAAAAGAGGATTAAACATGGAACAGATTGCTCGCAAACAAATTTCTAAACCCAGTAATTTCCAACACCTTTATCAAACCGCCTCCCGTTTGGCTGCCAAACACTGCAATGGAAGCTACCAACAGGCACGCCGCCAACGCAGTCGTATGCTGGCAATTTTGTATGCCAATCAGCAGGTTTCTCGCTCCGCTTTGCTTCATTTGGTTCAGGTGTGTGCCTGTTCCAGAAAAACCGCTGTATCATACGGCTTTCAACAGGGCATTCGTTCCGCTGCTTATGCAAACCAAGGCATAACTATTTCTCACTTTGATGCTTTCTTGCCTGCTTTGTGCAGTCGTCAAAAAGGTTCCGAGGCCGCTGAATATTGGAATCAAAGAGGACATATTTTATCATTGGAAAACAACATGAAAAAATCTCTTTCCCCTACACTACAAAATGTACTTTCTGCCTATTTGGAGGCAGAAGACGACCTACTTACCGCCGAAAGCCATTGTGGATATATGGCTGGATGGCAAGCAGGTAGCCTGACAGCTATAGCCCGCAATCCTCTTTCTCCCATCTCCTCCACCAGCCACAACCTATTTTTATCCCGATATTTTATGGATTTGTCTACCACCTAATAAAAAATATCCTTCGGCCATCAGTACCGAAGGATATTTTTTTATTCACACCATCCAAAACATTTAATAGGCGAGGAAACCTGCACCAAATATGGTTTTGCATATTCAATTTTTCCTTTTTCCACAAATCTGCGGATTACTCCTCCATGGGTCACCACAATAATTTTTTTATAGGAGGTATATTGTTCCAGAACGGGCAATACTCTTTGAGAAAGCTGCTCCACAGTTTCCCAACAACATGGTTGATTTTGGGGATATGAACCTTTATGCAGCAAAAATTCTTGATGTTGTTGGTCCAACTGGGCTTTGGAAAAACTGCGATGTTGTAAGTCTTTTTCCAATTCTCTCAAATCCATCTCCACCCGAATTTCCAAGCCTGTAACGCGAGAAATTTCCGCAGCCGTTTGCAAAGCACGAGTATATGGAGAGGATAGAATCATTTGTGCACCTTGCAACAAAGGGCTGTGGGCCGCTTCTTTTGCCTGTGCCACACCTTTTTGAGTTAAGGGAGCTAATTCATATCCCTGCCCTGCAAAATTTCTGCTGTCACAGGCTGCTGCATCTGGTTCGCCATGGCGTATCAGTACCATTTCCATCATCAATGCCTCCCAGCAGGATTTTTATGCAAAATTTGTGTATTGTACTTTGATTATACTTCTCTATCTTTCACTGTGCAAGAGGTCATTGTTTACAGTTTATTTATTGAAGGATTTTTTTCTTTGGATTATACTGAAAATGTACAAAATACAAGATATTCTGTACCATACAATCATTTTAAAAAGGAGAGCGTGCTCTTGAGTGGGGAACTGATTCAATATTACTTAGCAGAGTATGGAGCCATTGCTGTGTTTACTATGGTATTTTTGGAATACCTTAATTTGCCCGGTTTTCCGGCAGGAATTATTATGCCCTTAGCAGGCATTTGGGCAAGAGGTGGCGGATTGAGCCTTCCTTTTACTTTGCTTATTTGTTTGTTGGCTGGTCTTTTGGGAAGCTGGATTATGTACTGGATTAGCCGCTTTGCAGGAGATTGGCTTTTGCCTAAAATCTACCGCCGATGGCCCAATCAACAAAAACTTATCGAAGAGAAATGCCAACTTTTACGAGAAAAAGGAGCCGCTGGAGTATTTATTTGTAAGCTGTTGCCCATGGTACGCACACTAATTTGCATTCCTGCTGGCATTATCCGAATGAATTTTTTACGCTATACCATTGCCTCTGCCGCAGGTGTTTTTTTGTGGAATTTGGTTTTAATTGGTGCTGGATATTTTATCGGCGACAAGGTTTTCAACTGGCTGGCATAATGAAAAAGTTCCCCGTTTCCCAAATAAAGGAAAACGGGGGACTTTTATTGTGCATCCTTTATATGCTTTTTAATGCTCGCCTTGCTCTGCATCCTCTTTGGTATGTTGCACTGTTCCCCATGGGTGGTGTGGAGGTGCATACACAGAGGAGAGCTTCAAAGGACAACGGCCGCCATTGCGCACATTATGCCATGTGCCTGCTGGAACAAAAATTGCATCCCCCATAGTAAGCCTATATTGTAGGTTCATATGTTCCTTGCAGCGTCCCATGGTCACTACAGCCTGACCTCCCTCTACTCGGATATATTGGTCGGTATCAGGGTGCATTTCTAGCCCAACTTCTCCGCAAACAGGAATATTCATCAATGTCATTTGCAGATAGCAACCAGTCCAAAACGCTGTACGGAAGTTTTGGTTTTGCCATGCCTCACACATAATGTTGGCACAGTAGGGCTTTGGGCCGTGGTCGGTACAAGGGTGATGGCACCCATGGTCTGGATGATGGCATCCATTGTCTTTGCAACGATAAGAATCCATTGTACATTCTCCTTTCAAATGTGAGATACTCCATGCTATTCTTGGGTAGACACAAAAGTGAAAAGAGTACTTATATTTGTACAACTGAATAATCTGTATTTTGCACCATTTAGCAATGCAATGGGGCAACAGACAATATATTTTCCTTATACAATAGAGTAATTTTTATTTTTATCCTACACAGAACTGTAAAAATTTGTTAAACTACAAACAGCATATTATTCTCTACATAGAAAGGAGCAGAATATGAAACAGATACTTCCTCGACTACCCTCTACTCTAGAAGAAAATTGTTCTTTGAACGAAATTTTGCCTTCTGCTTTGGCAGAAGAAGAAACCCTTGCTGGGCTCCATTTAAAAAACCAGTATTTCACAGGAGAGAGATTGGAAAAAGCATCTTTTTCCCAGTGTATTTTAGAGGGATGCCGCTTTCCCGGCTGCCAAATGGGACAATCTGAATTTGTGGATGTTCGTTTTCAGCGTTGTGATTTTTCTTCCTGTTTTTTACAGGGCAGTTATTTTTCTCGTTGCCAGTTTGAAGACTGCAAAGGCATTGGTACACAGCTACAAGATTGCACATTTAAAAATGTCAGTTTTTCTTGCTGCAATTTTGAACTTTCCGCTTGGGATGAGTCTCGCCTATTTTCTGTTGTATTATCACAAAGCAACTTTTCTCAAAGTTGGCTTGCAGAATGCAAATGGAAAGACCTTTCCTTTTCCAAATGTAACTTTACCAAAGCAAGTTTTTTTCATACTAGCCTGAAACAGTTGGATTTTTCTGATTGCAACATAGAAGGCATTGCGGTAGATATCAAAGACCTAGCAGGGATGGTAGTAAATACCTATCAAGCCGCTGAACTTGCTGGTCTGCTGGGTATTAAAATAAAAGAATAAAAGACAACACCTCTTTCCGCACAGGGAAAGAGGTGTTGTCTTACAAAAAAGTGAGATTAAATGCCTTGTGCTAAGGTAGCCTCTGCTACCTTCTCAAAGCCTGCGATATTTGCACCAGCAACATAGTTGCCTTCCATACCATAACGGCGAGCTGCATCATCCAACTTTGCAAAGATATTTTCCATAATATCCTTCAACTTTTGGTCTACTTCTTCAAAAGACCAAGACAAACGCTCACTGTTCTGGCTCATTTCCAAAGCACTGGTAGCCACGCCGCCTGCATTGGAAGCCTTGCCGGGAGCAAACAGAACACCTGCTTTTTGCAGATACTCTGTGGCATCCATAGTAGTGGGCATATTAGCACCCTCTGCCACAGCAATGCAGCCATTGGCAACCAAGGCTTTTGCATCCTCCAGATGAAGCTCATTCTGAGTGGCACAGGGCAAAGCCACATCACATTTTACACTCCATACGCTACCATCTGTATGATATTCTGCATTGGGGCGGTAATTTTTGTAGTCTGCTAGGCGTCCACGCTTTACTTCCTTAATTTCTTTTACAGCGTCCAAGTCGATTCCTTCAGCATCATATACCCAACCGGTGGAATCGCTCATAGTAACAACCTTTGCACCCAACTGTACAGCCTTTTCTGCTGCATAGATAGCAACATTACCAGAACCAGACACTGCTGCCACCTTGCCAGCCATATCATGTCCATTTGCCTTCAACATTGCCTGTACAAAATACAGCAAGCCATAACCAGTAGCTTGTGTACGAACCAGACTGCCACCAAAGGTCAGACCCTTACCAGTGAGAACACCGCTATAGTTGCCATTCAACTTTTTATACTGGCCAAACAAATAACCAATTTCTCTGCCACCTACACCAATATCACCAGCAGGAACATCACGGTCAGCACCAATATGCTTGTACAGTTCATTCATAAAACTTTGGCAGAAGTTCATAATCTCATTGTCAGAGCGACCTTTTGGGTCAAAGTCGGAACCACCTTTGCCACCTCCAATGGGAAGACCAGTCAAGCTGTTTTTGAAAATTTGTTCAAATCCCAAAAACTTAATAATGCTTAAGTTTACGGAAGGATGGAAGCGCAAGCCTCCCTTGTAAGGGCCAATTGCATTGTTAAATTGCACACGATAGCCAGTGTTTACATGAACCTGTCCTTGGTCATCCAGCCAAGGCACACGGAACAAAATTTGACGGTCTGGCTCAGTCAAGCGTTCCAATAGAGCCGCTTTGCGATATTTTTCCTCGTTTGCCTCAATTACAGGTGCCAAAGAAGTGAGCACTTCCTCCACTGCCTGCAAAAACTCTGACTGGCCGGCAAATTTAACCTTCAAACCTTCCAATACTTCACTTACATAGGACATAAAACTCTCCTGCCTTTCTCATAATACTTTTCCACCATCCAACCACATTTTGTTGGATATCGGTTTTTTCCGATACACCTATTATAGTGAATCTTGCTACATCATGCAAGTTAATTTTTGCACAAAATACCAGCTTTCAAAAAACATTTGTTCTTGCTTTATATACAGAACATTTTTAAAGAAAAATATCATCCTGTAAATTTCTATCACAGGATGGTATTTACATCTTATTCTGCTAAGGCTGAATTTTTATTCCATTTTTTCCTGAACGTTTTACTTGGTATAGCATTTCATCTGCTCGACGATATAATTGTTCTACTGTAGAGCAATTTGGATGCACCATAGCTACTCCTATACTCAAAGATGGCTTTGCTGTGGGGCGGTATTTTCTTGTCTTTTTGCAAAAGGCTTTCAACAGCCGTTCGCAACGGGTATGAATAATGGATTCATTACAAATATACCGCATAAACACTAAAAATTCATCGCCACCCACACGACAGATAAGGTCTTCTTTTCGGAAATGGTCTACCAACAAATTTGCCAGCATTGCAAGGACTTTATCTCCCTCTTCATGCCCAAAATTATCATTTATCGCCTTGAAAGAATCAATGTCCATCATAATCAAGGCACCACCATCTTCTTCATCAAGAATTTGTTGCATTTTCTCGTTCATGTATCTGCGATTATACAACCGTGTTAAATCGTCTAAGTTCGCTTCGTTTTCCAGCCATTTTTGTTTGTCAATGTTGTGAATTCGACCAACAACTTCCAATTGCTCATTTTCTACAACCAGCTTTCGGGTGGTCAGGCGATACCATACCAATTCGCCATTCTCTCCAAAGCCTTGAAACTCCACAGAGCCTTGCAGGTCAGAACGGAACAAAAAGCGAAGCACTGCCTTGCGGTCATCATGATAGATGTATTTTCGCAGCAACTTGCGAAAGTTTTTTCGCAGATTTTCAACATGGTGTGTTTTGGGTACACCATTGATTGGATAGGAACGAAACAGCACTGTATCCTTTTGACAATTATATTCTAAAACAATATCGCCGCTCATTTCCAGCACAATCTGATTGTGCAAATGCTCCACCTGAAGTTGAAGCATTGCATTTCGCTGCTTGGTCACATCCATAAAAATACCATATAAATGGTACTTTCCGTTGTTGTCTTGCAATGTTTGGCCACGGCTATAAATCCAGATAGTATCCCCATTTTTGTGGGTAGCTTTATACTCACATTGATAGGTACTATTTTCTTTTGTTTGTTCTTGTAATTGGCTAATAAGATTTTCTTTGGAAATACCTTCTATTTTAAAAAAACAGTTATCACATTTTTCCAAAAATTCTTTTCGAGTATACCCTAACATTTTACACAGACTTTCACTAACATACACAAAGGGATAATCCTCAGTACATTCCATAATAGCTAGTCCACCGCCTGAGCTTTTTAAAAGCATTTCCAGCTGCAAACTTTTCTCATGGTATTTCTCATCTAAATGCTGATAACTATTGTATACCTCCCTGCCTATCATCTGTCCAAAATCTTTTTCTAACAATTCTGGTGCAGACACTGTCAAAGTACACAATTCCCATGCCTCTCTTTTGCGCCACAACATGGTAACTGTGTGCCGTTGGCTTCTACCTTCTCTGGCTAAAATCATCTCTCCCCACACGGCATATTCATGCTCCGACATACGCATGATTTCAAAGTCTTGGTTTTCCACAGAATAGATTGGCAGATAAGGCAGTATCTCCTCTAGCCAATGGGTAATTTCCTCATGGCCCTTCAACCTTTTACTACTGGTCATTCCTTTCAAGGCCGCATGTTCATGGCTGTACATCTGCATCACGGCTTTTGCATCTCGCTGTACATATATGGAGTTCAATAATTTAGATACTTGTTTTTTCAATTCCGTTTCGTAATTGTCCAGCATCTATTTCACACCTTTGCATTTTTAATACCAAATACAGACACCCAAAACGCAGTTCTATTTCTATCTATTATACAGTATATTGTGACAATTTGTACAGCTATGAAAAAATTTTTCTTTGTATTTTTTTACAAACAAACACAGCACAATAAAACTATTGTGCTGTGTTCTTGTATAAAAAGACTTTTGTCCTATTGGCCAGAAAAATGATTCTTTGCATAAAAAGTAACTATAGCCATTTTTGTAAAAAAATCAATTTTTCTTTTTTTGTACAATCATTTCCATAGAACCGTTATAATGATTGCTAATTCGATAATCCAACACATCAAAACCCACTTCACTTAGAAGTTTTTCCAGTCCTTCTCGACTAAAATATGTAATATGCCAAGGCTCATCCCACATAGCAGTGCAGTTGCGGTTTAGCTGGTTAAATGCACTGTTATAGTTGGGAGTAGAAATCCAAATTACACCATCCTCTTTTAGCAATCTTCTTGCCTTTTCTAGTCCTTTACGTGGGTCATCTAGATGCTCAATCACATCACCCATAGAAATAATGTCATAGGTTTTTTCTTCTGGTAAATCTAAAAAGTCACAACAGATTACCGGATGCTGCAAAAGGTCTGCAATATTTTGTGCTACATCCTCTTCAATTTCTACACAATCAATAGGATATCCCATCTCAATGGCAGTAGCAATCAGTGCTCCTTTGCCTACACCAATTTCTAGAATATTTTTCCCTTTTGTATATTGCTTCATATTTTGCAACATATCACACCATGTACGAAGCATTCTTATTGAAACATCTGATGCCAGCTTTTGTTCTATATTTTGATGGGGAGTAATTACTTTTAACTGATTCTTTCTATTAAAGAACTTTTTAGGAAAGTAGCGAGTATACAAGTTTCCACAACACTCACACTTCATCCAAAGTTTTGCTGGTAAAAAATCACTTTGAAATGTATTTATCAAATAAGCAGGAGCTGTATGGTATGGAAATCCTTTACCACTACAAACAGGACAATTATTTAACTGCTGTTGTTCGTTAATTATTTTTTTTTCAAAGGAAGACTTTATATGTGGAAGTTTAACAATATCAGGATACATTGAAAAAGCTTCTATAATTAAATCGTATGCTAACTTTGGACAAGATGTACGACAAAATTCAGATAAAAATAGTTCAATTACAGCATATGTATGGGAGTCTACTTTCAGCTTCTGAAATATTTCTAAAAATTTATATATGCTTTCCTCTTGATACTGTTCTACACATATGTCATTTCTTTGTAAAACAGTTCTTAATTTTTCTGATACTTTTGTTATTGTAAAAACCCAGTAGTTTTGCTTCCAATTTTCATAGTTTCCCATAATAGGATTATGGGAAAGATTTTCTCCACTTTGCTCTACTTCATTTGACAAAGTACCAAACAACTCTTTTGTTTTTGCGTAAATAGCTGTAATTCCTGCTTGTATTACTGGCAAAACTTGTGCTTTACGGGCTTTAAAATCACTTTGTGCATAAAGACATGCTTGTTCAATAGTCTCACCAATTTCATATAATTTAGGAAGACATTCAATCATCATTCCTTCATTCATATCTAATGCCCCCTTTTTTAAATTGCAAAAAATACATACTCTGTTGGGAACAAATTTCCTCCATTAAAACGCATATAAAATTTATAGTCGTTTCTTATTGCATCAATCATACGAGGAATCTGCCAAATATCTTGATTTCCATGATAGGTACAAATTGCTAGCTTAGGTTTGTCTTGCACAATATGACGTTTGCAACCACGCAAAGCAGATTGTTCTGCTCCTTCAATGTCCATTTTTATCAATGTAAGTGGTTCTTTAATATCATCATCCAAAGTTACTGCTGGCACTTCAGTATTTCCTTCATCTGTTACTTGGCTAGCAGAAGAATCACTTGAATTCAAGTTTAAACACAAAGTTCCATTGTGGTCAGATACAGCCTTTTGCCGAATTTCCACAAAAGGAAACTTTTGTGTATTTTTTCTTGCTTTTTCAGCATTGCTAGGGTCTATTTCATAGCAATACATTTTTTTACATTTTTCGTATAACTGAGCAAATTGAAATGCAGTATCACCAATATAAGCCCCTACATCTGCAATGACCTCATCTTTAGAAATAGGAAGAATATCCGGGTCAAAATAATCTGGGAATAGCATTTCTTTACATCTACCCAAAAATTCAAAATTATACCCTATCCAATATTTTAGTATTGCTACCAGTGTGTATCTACTTCTATGATCACACAAACGATTGTACAACCAAATAAAATCTTCTCTATGTTCTTTTAAGCAATTAGCTCGTTCTATCACCATGCTGCCTCTTCCTGTACGATAGTCGATATCGCCCCACATAGGAAAACGTCTCGCATAGTTTTGAATTTCTCTACGATTTATTTCGTCAATCTTTTTAAAACTATCTACCATATATTCTTCAATTTGATGTACACTAGTACTTTCTATTAATTTCATCAAATTGAAAAATTGCCCATCTAAATTTATTCCCACCTCTCCCAGAGGGGGTAAAGGACATCTTTGCTCCAATAGTGCTTTTGTATAACCTATCCATTCATTCAAATCAAATAAATATCCTAAACCTGTATCTGGTTGAGGAGGAGGACAGCCAACACTTTGTCCCCATTGCTCTGCTAGTTGGTATAAAGTATTATAAAAATCTTTATCTTCTCTTTCTGTAGTAAGCAGATAAGCAATGGCTTCCTGAATGGTTGCACAGGTTTCCATTGGATTTTGTATTATGGCCATATGTATTTTTCCCCTTTTTCTGTTATTCTGCTCCTAGAACCCACAATAAACTTTTTGCTTCTTCATCGTTGGGGCAGAAGGTAATCAATTGTTGCAATGCTTTTTTAGCCTGTTCAGTTTCGCCCCATGCAACTAAATTCTTTATTTGCGCTTTCATTTGCTCTGCCAATTGGTACATTTCATCTGCAACTTGCACTTGTTCTTCTTGTTGATTTTCTACTTGCTCCTCTACATAATCACTAAGGGCAACCACAATATTTTTCAGAATAGCACCTTGCTCTAAAGCAGCTTTCATCCGCTTCATTGCTTCTACCCAATCTTTACTTTCTACCGCTTCCATAGCTTGTACAAAATAATAGTCTGATACAAATTCTGCCGGAGCTACTAACAATTCCTCTTCTGTCAGGTTATCCACAGAAATCATGCGTTTCCAGTACTCGTTTGTCAACTCTTTGTACAATGTGCACAATTTCAACATCCGTCCATCCTGTTTTAACTCATCCAAACGTTTTGACTGGAAAAGGGTACGTAATACAAAAATCGCCCACCTGTTCTCATAAATAGTATTTTTAAATTTACCCTCTGTCATATAAGTATAGATAAAATCTATATCGTCCAACTTGTTTACTGTACGTATGGTTGCACTTTCTATGGCATTAGACATTAAAGGTGGACGCAAAGCAAAAGCATTCAATGGAAGGGGCCAGTTATGTCGTAGCGATATAGCATATAGCATACAAACATCCTTTTCTCCATTCCATTCACTTACACTATCTACCATTTGATAAAATTTCAGTTTGTTTTCATCGGTTGCATCATTTGCTATCAGCATACAACAATCTGCTTTCCAGCTTTGTTCTAATTTTAATTTTGTTACACTTTTTATTACATACAACGGCCGATAATAGAACATATGAATCCAAATGGTGTCAAAGACATCTTCATAAGTTGAATCGGCTCTATATGCAAAACACATTTTCCAAATCTTTGAGGCATCTAAATATTTTTCATTCACAAGTAGAGCAAGTGCTATCCAATTTTTTAGTGTGTCTACAGAAATATTTTCCAATTTTACTTCAGACAAAATTGCATCCAAATCATTTTGTAATTCTTGTTTCTGCTGTTCTGTTGATTCTTCTGTTACTTCACCACATAATTTTTCACACAGCCGAACAGCTAATCTCATTACAGAAGCATTGGTAAACTCAACCGCTCCAGTAAATACCCACTCTAAACTATTATACTTGTCTTTGATGGTAAAATTTTTATAATGGATATACTGAAAAAAATCCTTTTTTAAAGTCTCATAGTCTTTTTTTAATGCCGACTCAGCCAAAAATCGCATGTACCAAACATCACACAGAAGGATGGATTTTGGAAAATGCTGGATAAAAATATCCGATTGCTTTATACAATCTTCATACCGTTCTCCATTGATGTACATTTTCATTACTCTCATCAATCCTGGTGAAGCAAAAGGCTCATCCCATGCACCTTCTTTTGTGTTTAGGACTTCTACCATAGTATCTGCCAAATCACAGCATTTTTTCTTATCTACACCAGAATCCATGGCCAAACTTAATAAGCGCAAATCATCTGGAGTTTCTTCTAATAATTTTTCCATAATGGCACTGTTTCGCGCATTTCTATTTGCTTTTCTTTTCTGGTCTTCATCAGAGTGCGTATAATAATAACCATAGTGGAGGAGCTTTGTATCCAATAATCTAACAACCGGCGACTCAATTTCTACACATTCATGTACTGCTCCAGAGTATCGATTTCCCCCAGCTGCATAAAATAAACGTGGTACTTCCTGATCTTCAATTCGCTCATGATTGATTAAATCATCGTAATACATTGCATTTGATTGAATAATAAAAGCACTTTTATATTTTTTATATAGTCCAGATTTAAAAAAGTGAATTAGTTCTTTGGGGTCTTGCAAAAATTCATCAGTATCTACTGTTAAAAACCACTGTGCATCACTTCTATCCAAAACCTTGTTGCGTGCTTCTGCAAAATTGTTGGTCCATTCAATAGAAAATACTTCATCAGCATACTGTTCTGCTACTTCAATACTATTGTCGGTAGAACCTGTGTCTGCCACAATAATTTTACAATTCAGTGCCTCTTGTAATGGTCGTAAACACTGCAAACACCTTTCTAAGTTTTCTGCCTCATTTTTTGTGATAATACCAACATCTAATAGCCTTTTTTTTGCATTTATTGCCTTCATTTTTATCACTTTCCTTGCTT
This sequence comes from uncultured Anaerofilum sp., assembly GCA_944385935.1. Taxonomy (GTDB): domain Bacteria; phylum Bacillota; class Clostridia; order Oscillospirales; family Ruminococcaceae; genus Anaerofilum. The sequence continues at coordinate 123,667 of CALWZC010000001.1, read as the reverse complement.
TGATTGATTGGACTAAACTAAAAAATGGGCGTGCCACAAAGGGCACACCCACCATTTTGCTGTTTATTTAGCTGATTGGTTGACCAACTAAACCAAAACTTACTGCAGCAACTGCAGCACGCTCTGGGGCTGCTGGTTAGCCTGTGCCAGCATAGCCTGTGCAGACTGTACCAAAACATTCATCTTGGTATAGTTCATCATCTCTTTAGCCATATCAGTATCACGAATACGGCTGTTAGCTGCGCTCAAGTTCTCACTGGTGGTATCCAGGTTGTTGATGGTGTGCTCCAGACGGTTCTGGATAGCACCCAAGTTAGAACGCTCCTTAGATACTTGGTCGATAGCACCATTGATTACATCAATAGCAGCACCAGCAGTGCTCTGGCTGGTAATATCGATACCCTCGATAGTGTCAGTACCATTGCCCAGCTTATCAGTGTGCATGTTGCCAATTTTCAAGGTCAACTTGTTGTAATCTGCATCGGTATCGCCAACTTGCAAGGTTACATCCTGCTGAACGTTTGTGCCGTTCTTACCAGTAGCGGTAACGTCAATAGCATTTGCTGCATTTCCTTTTACAGTAGCATAAACTGTATTTGCAAAGTTTGTCTGCTCGCCAGCTTTATCAGCAACGAGGATTAGGCCAGTACCTGCATCATTCAAATATGCCTTGTAAGTAGTGTCACCAATCTGAACACCAGTCTGGCTTGCCTTTGCCAACTCCTTCAAGATGTCAGCATCGGTAGCATTGTCACCAGTAGAGAAGTTCTTACCGGTAGTGATGTCAACACCACCAATATTCAGAGTAACGGCAGCAGCATTACCACCCAAAGCGGCGGTAATGCCTGTCAAATCCATTTCAATAGTAGCCTTACCGGTAGTATCTGGAACAAAAGACTGACCGGGAGCAGCAAACTCAACGCTACCAGTCTTGGTCCAGTCACCATTTACTGTAGCAATCTTGTTACCTGCTTTATCAGTAATCCATACTTTAGAAATAGAAGCAGAAGTTACATTTGCAACTGTAGTTGTAGTTGTGTTATTGCTCAACTGAACTACTACACTGTAACCAGTCAAGTTGCTCAGGCTCAAGGTAACATTAGCACCACTAGCAGCAGCATCCAAAGAAACGGTATTGCCAGCGTTGAAAGCATCTGCTACAGCCTGGTTGAAAGCCTTCTTAATATTCTCATCCAAACCGGTCTCAAAAGTAACACCAGTGATACCACCAAAGTTACGGGTCTTGCCGTCACCAGCCATATCAATAGGAGTACCAGTCTTGTTGCCGGACATAGTACCATCCAACAGGTTCAAGCTGTTGAAGTTGGTGGAATCAGCGATACGGTTGATTTCGCTCTTCAGCTGAGTAACCTCATCAGCGTAGTTTGCACGCTGGCTGTCGGTGTAAACGCCGTTAGCAGCTTTGGTTGCCAGCTCAACCATACGGTTCAGCATGTCATGTACTTCGTTCAAAGCACCCTCAGCGGTCTGTACCAGAGAGATACCATCCTGTGCGTTGGCAGAAGCTGCATCCAAGCCCTTAATCTGAGCCTTCATGCGCTCGCTGATTGCCAAACCAGCAGCATCATCACCTGCACGGTTGATGCGGAAACCAGAAGACAATTTCTCCAAGCTCTTAGAAACTGCGCTGTTGTTCATGCCCAACTGACGGAAAGCGTTGTTGGCCATGGTATTAGTTCTAACTACCATTCCCATAATAAATGCCTCCTTAGACATTGTGCCGGACAATCCTTTTGTCCAGCGTTAAAATTTTATTTTTTTATCTGTGACCATAGTCACAAAATATTTTCAGCACCGAGCACCAAACGACACGCGGGCCCTCGCACATCCGTTGCCGGTGCAGAAAATCAAACTGTAAAACCCTTCTGTGGATACGTGGAAAACTTGTCCACATCAGGGGCGGCAGCACTTCACATTGCTGTGTCGCACTCCATACAATAACCATTATCCAATGGTTTTGGAAAAATGAAAGTACTTTTTAAAAAATTTTTTATAAAGTTTTTCATCTATTCCCTGTCTCAGATTATAGCACATTCTTTTCTCCATCTGCAAGGGGAAATTATCCACAAATTCTATTGCTTTTACACAACAGTTTCAACAATTTTTCCACAAAAAGCAGAATGCCTAAATAAAAATATCCCAAACTTTTATAGTATTTACAAAAATTGCCATATTCTCTTTTTCCCTTAAGAAAGCCGATTTTTAAAATCTTCGTAGCCAAACTGCCGCACAATCTGGCAATCACCATTTTTGTTGCGCAGCACAATATTGGGCAGGGGCATACCATTAAATGTGTTTGTCTTTACCATGGTATACAATGCCATATCTTCAAAGGTCAGACGCTGGCCTTCTTGCAAAGGGGAATCAAAAGAATAATCGCCAATGATATCACCAGCCAAACAGGTGGGACCACCCAAGCGGTAAGTGTATGGCTTTTCATTGGGTTGGCCGCTGTGTTGCAGCGGCGGGCGGTAAGGCATTTCTATTACATCGGGCATATGGCAGGCAGCAGAAGTATCCAAAATTGCCACATCTATGCCATTGCGGAAAGTTTCCAGCACAGAACATACCAAAAAGCCACTGTTTAGCACCACAGCTTCCCCCGGCTCCAGATATACTTCAACACCATATTTTTCTTTTACATGTTGTATAAGGGTAATCAATCTATCTACATCATAATCTTTGCGGGTAATGTGATGGCCTCCACCCATGTTCAGCCACTTCATACCTTTTAAACATTTTCCAAATTTTTCCTCAAAGGTTTTAAGAGTGGTTTCCAAATCATCGGAATTTTGCTCGCATAAGGTGTGAAAGTGCAACCCATCTAACAAAGGCAAAATATCTTCATCAAAATTTTCCAAGGTGGTTCCCAACCGAGAGCCCACAGCACAAGGGTCATAAATAGCATGCCCCTCTTGTGTAGAGCACTCAGGATTTACCCGCAGCCCCACCTGCTTTCCTGCCTGTTTTGCACGGGCGGCATATTTTTTCACTTGTGTGGGAGAATTAAATACAAAGTGGTCGGCATATTCCAGCAGTTCTACAAAATCTTGCTCTTTGTAGGCAGGGGAAAACACATGGGTTTCCCCCCCGAACTCCTCTTTTCCTAGCCGTGCCTCATACAATCCGCTGGCAGTTGTACCTGCCAAATATTTGCGAATTAGAGGATAGCAAGCAAACATAGAAAATGCCTTTTGTGCCAACAAAATTTTGCAGCCTGCTTGTTGTGCCACCTGTTGCAATAGCTGCAATTTTTTTTCTAACAGCCCCTCATCTACCACAAAATAAGGGGTTTGTAAATCTTGCTCTCTCATTAGTCCACCAATACAGGGTTGTTGTCAATCTGCCAAGGCAAACCCCACTTGTTCAATGCGTCCATATATGGGTCGGGATTAAACTCCTCTACGGTATATACCCCGGGTTTGTCCCACTCTTTGGTCAACAACATCATGGCACCAATCATGGCAGGCACGCCTGTTGTGTAGGAGATTGCCTGGGATTCTACCTCTTTGTAGCACTCCTGATGGTCGCAAATGTTGTAAATATAAGCAGTTTTCTCTTTTCCATCTTTTATGCCAGTAAAAATACAGCCAATGTTGGTTTTTCCAACAGTACGAGGGCCAAGGGTTGCAGGGTCGGGCAACAATGCCTTCAAGAACTGGATAGGCACAATCTCTTTACCATCAAACTCCATAGGCTCGGTAGACAGCATACCCACATTTTCCAAACACTTCATGTGTGTGAGATAGCTTTGTCCGAAGGTCATAAAGAAGCGAATCCGTTGCACATTGGGAATATTTTTTGCCAAAGATTCAATTTCCTCGTGGTGCAACAGGTACATATCCTTTTGTCCCACACCATCAAAGTTATATTCCCGCTTGATGCTCATGGCAGGAATTTCCACCCACTTGCCATTTTCCCAGTAGGAGCCGGGAGCAGAAACCTCTCTTAGGTTGATTTCGGGGTTAAAGTTGGTAGCAAAGGGATAACCATGGTCACCGCCGTTGCAGTCCAAAATATCAATGGTATGGATTTCATCAAACAGGTGCTTTTGTGCATAGGCACAATATGCCTGTGTTACACCCGGGTCAAAACCAGAACCCAACAATGCAGTCAAGCCAGCCTTTTCAAACTTCTCTTTATATGCCCACTGCCATGAATAATCAAAGTAAGCGGAGAAGCCTTCCTCCTTGCAGCGTTTTTCGTAGGCGGCTTTCCATTCTGGGTCGTTCAAATCTTCTGGCTCATAGTTTGCAGTGTCCATATAGTTTACACTACATTCTAGGCAAGCATCCATAATGGTTAAATCCTGATAGGGCAAAGCGATATTCATAACCAAGTCAGGCTGTACCTTGCGAATCAAAGCAACCAGTTCTTCCACCTTATCTGCGTCCACCTGCTCTGTGGTGATGATGGTTTTTGTTTTGCCTTCTAGCTTTGCTTTCAGGGCATCACATTTAGATTTTGTACGGCTGGCAATGCAGATTTCGGTAAATACCTCACTGTTTTGACAACACTTTTGAATTGCTACACTGGCCACACCGCCGCAGCCGATTACCAATACTTTGCTCATTTGTTCCAACTCCTTTATATCATGGTTATGGGTGCAATGCTAACAGCATTTCTCGCACTACTTTACAAGCCACCGCAGTGGACACACCACTTTGGTCATAGTGGGGGCTGAGTTCATTTACATCACAGCCTACAACATTTGCCTTTTGGCAAACCAATGTGACCGCTTTCCGCAACTGCTCAAAGGTTACTCCCCCCGGCTCTGGGGTTCCGGTTCCCGGGAATACACTGGGGTCCAACACATCCAAGTCTACTGTAAAATAGACTGGTTTCCCTGCAAGTTTTTGCAAGGTTTCTTCCAATCCCTCCAAGTCAAACCGATGGGTGGAAACATGGTCTTTTCCCCATGCAAATTCCTCACGGTCACCAGAGCGAATGCCAAACTGAAAGATTTTTCCATCTCCCACCAATTCCCAGCAACGGCGGAGTACACTGGCATGAGAAAGCTGCACTCCCAGATAGTCCTGACGCAAATCGGCGTGAGCATCGAAGTGGATAATATGCACATCAGAATATTGCTCAAACACTGCCCGAAATGCTCCCAAAGTCACCAGATGTTCTCCCCCCAGCATAAAGGGCAGAGCACCTGTTTGCAAAATCTCTGTGGTATACTGTTGAATCTGCTCCAGTACAGCTTTGGTGTCTCCAATGCACAGTTCCAAATCCCCAGTATCTGCAACTGCGCAATCGGTCAAATCTTTATCCTGATAAGGGCTATAGCTTTCCAGCCCATAAGATTCCCGCCGAATAGCACCACTACCAAAGCGAGTACCAGGACGGAATGATGTTGTGGAGTCAAAAGGTGCTCCAAACAACACAATTTTTGCCTGTTGAGGCAAAGTATCACAGGCCAAAAAGGTTTCAAGGTTGGTGTTCAACATTTTTCAGCAACTCCTCTACATAAGCCGGGATATAAAAAGCTCCCTTATGCAATGTGGTGGTGTAATAGCGGGTAGTAATGCCACGCATATTCCAACGGGTTTCGTTCAAATCCTTTAATGGGTGATATTTTTTACTTGCAAAACCAAACAACCAATGGCCGGATGGATAGGTGGGAATATGTGCCTGATACACTCGACTGATGGGGAAGGAATCTACAATCCGTTTGTGGGCACGTTGACAAGCAACTGCATCTTCCTGATAGAAGGGGCTTTCATGCTGATTTACCATAATGCCATCTTCTTTCAAAGCATTGTAGCAATTGCCGTAGAATTCCATGGTAAACAATCCTTCTCCCGGGCCAAAGGGGTCGGTGGAATCCACAATAATCAAATCATATTCATCCTTGCGGGAGCGGACAAACTTCAATCCGTCCTCATAATGGATAGTCAACCGAGGGTCATCAAAGCGACAAGCTGTCTGTGGCAAATATTTTCGGCAAACCTCCACCACCAAGGGGTCAATTTCCACCATGTCAATGGTTTCAATTTCGGGGTATTGCACCAATTCTCGCACCACTCCCCCATCTCCTGCACCAATGACCAACACTTTTTTCACATTGGGGTGCACTGCCATAGGCACATGGACAATCATTTCATGGTAGATAAACTCATCCTTTTCGGTGAGCATCATATACCCATCCAAGGCGAGGAATCGCCCAAACTCTGGGGATTCAAACACATCAATCCGCTGAAATTCACTTTTTCCGCTGTAAAGCTGTTTATCCACACGAATAGACAGTTTTACATTGGGGGTATGCGCCTCTGAAAACCAAAACTCCATTTCAAACCTCCCCTTTCAATACATTCAATCGCAAAATATCTGCATCTTCTGGGCCTGTCATACTGCATCCCTTTTCTTTGGCATATTGGATATAGTCCAAAATGCGGCGGGTAATGCGCTCCCCGGGGGTTAAAATGGGAATCCCCGGAGGATAACACATAACAAATTCGCTGCATACCTTGCCCTCTGTTTGTTCAATGGGCAAGGACTCTTTTTCTGCATAAAAGGCATCCTGTGGAGATACCACTACCTCTGGTTCAATGTATTCCTGTTGCATTAATCCAGCTTTGCTTTTTCCAAAGCGGCGGCGGATTTCCGCTAAGGCACCTACCAAACGCTCCACCTCTCTGGGGCGGTCACCAATGGACAAGTATGCCAAGATATTACCCAAATCACCAAATTCAATTTGGATATCGTATTCATCACGCAGCAGGTCATATACCTCAATGCCAGCCAGCCCAATATCCAAGGTATTGATGGACAATTTTGTCACATCAAAATCAAAAATGCTATCCCCGTTTACCAATTCTCTGGAAAAGGCATAGTAACCCCCAATGGCATTGATTTCCTTTCGGGCGTACTCTGCCAACTCCACCACCTGCCGAAAGGCTTCTTTTCCTCTCAATGCCAAATTACGGCGGGAAATATCCAAACTGGACAACAGCAAATAGGAACCACTGGTAGTTTGCGTTAGGTTAATAATTTGGCGAATATGCCCCTCGGACATGGAAGGTCCTGCCAATAGTAGAGAACTTTGGGTTAGGCTTCCTCCAGATTTGTGCATAGATACAGCCGCCATATCTGCTCCGGCTGCCATAGCAGAAACAGGGAGATTTTCTCCAAAATAGAAGTGGGTTCCATGGGCTTCATCAGCAAGGCAGTACATTCCATGTTCATGAGCAAGTTTCACAATTCCTCGCAGGTCAGAACAAACACCATAGTAGGTGGGATTGTTTACCAAAACCGCCTTTGCATCAGGGTTTTTTCGGATGGCTTCTTTCACATCAGACAGCCGCATTCCCAAAGGAATGCCCAGCCGTTCATCACAAGCAGGGTCTACATATACCGGAACAGCACCACACAGCACCATTGCCCCCATGACACTGCGGTGAACATTGCGGGGCAAAATAATTTTTTCCCCACGCTTTGCCACAGAAAGAATCATGCTTTGCACTGCGCTGGTAGTTCCCCCCACCATCAAAAAGGCATGGGCTGCCCCAAATGCTTCCGCCGCCAGCTCCTCTGCTTGTCGAATAACCGAGATGGGATGACACAGGTTGTCCAGTGGCTTCATAGAGTTTACATCAATGGAAACACATTTTTGTCCCAGCAATGCCACCAATTCTGGGTTTCCCCTTCCTCGTTTATGGCCGGGTACATCAAAGGGTACCACTCGCTTTTTGTCAAATTCCTCCAATGCCTCATAGATTGGGGCATGTTCTTGTGAAAGCATTTTTATTTCCCTCCCTATCAATAAATATTTCTTCCACTGAAAATTTCAATCATCTCACGGCGCAAATTTTCCATAATTTTCAACCGTGTAGTGGGTGGAAGCTCATAGGCATCGGTTTTAAACAGATAGTTTTGCAAATCCACTTCTTTCAACATCATCCGAGTATGGAAAAGATTTGCTTCATATACATTCACATCTACTGCATCATAACGGCGCAAAATTTCTGGTGAAATATAATTTTGGATAGAGGCCACCGGATGGTCTAAAAATAATTTTTTGCCGTTAATATCACGGGTAAACCCTCGTACCCGATAGTCCATGGTAATAATGTCCGAATCAAAAGAGCCTATCAAATAATCCAAGGTAGAAAGAGGGGTAATTTCTCCACAGGTTGCCACATCAATATCTACACGGAAGGTGGCAAGGCAGGTTTCGGGGTGATATTCAGGATAGGTATGTACAGTTACATGACTTTTGTCCAAGTGTGCCAATTGGGTTTCCCCCACAGGCACCATGGTTTCCTCTGCAATCAAAATTGTTACTGAGGCACCTTGTGGGTCATAATCCTGACAGGCAATGTTCAACACCTTTGCTCCAATCATATCGGTAAGTGTGGTAAGAATTTTTGTTAAACGCTCAGAGTTATACTGTTTGTCGATATAGGCAATATAGTCGCTTTGCTCTCGTGCTGTTTTGGCATAGCACACATCATAAATGTTAAAACTCAGGGCCTTTGTTAGGTTATTAAATCCATACAATTTTAGCTTTTCGCTCATACCACACACTCCTTCTTCCTTGGAAAACAAAAAACAGGCAGTGTACATTGTACACCACCTGTCGGCAATCCATTTTATTCTTGCGGAGAACCCAGAACCACAAGATTCCCTTGCTTCTCCTTTAAGAATTGTTTCAGAGTCTATATAGCAAATACTTACTTTTACTACTCGTATTGACCGTTTTACAAGTTGATGCACGCTGCTGCGTATCCGGTTATAAAGTAACCAACTTATAAAATTGAGCTTTTAACTCAATCAATCGTGGCAACTATGCGTTGCCCTTCGGCAGTTGACCCGGCTGTCCGTATGGCCTTTACCCCAGATGGGTGGTCAGAGAAAATATTTGCATGGATACTCCGAAACTTCTCATATCACATGACTGTTTGAAGTATAACGAGAATTGTTGAATTTGTCAATAACTTTGTCAAAAAATTTACATGAATGACGAAAAAACTTTTATCAAAAAATACAAAATTCCCCCAAATGCAGCTTTATCTTGCTGTATTTGGGGGAAATGTTATCCTTTTGCTTCTTACAAAAGAGAGGTGCCCTAATTACTCCTCTGTAAATTGGTCTTTACCAACTGCACACAGGGGGCATACATAATCCTCAGGAACGTCCTCCCACTTGGTGCCAGGAGCGATACCGTTTTCAGGCTCGCCTGCCTGCTCGTCGTAAATATAACCACATACTACACAAACATAACGCTTCATATTTTTCACCCTTTTATCAATTTCTTTTCTACTGCTAAATTCCTTAGCGTTGCCTATAGTATACCCCTATTTCTTCAAAAAATCTGTTGCATTTACCACAAAAAAATTTTTTCTAAAATTTCTTTTTCATTTTATCACAGTATTATTTCTGATGAACAAAGAACAATCACCATGAGCAAAACACAACTGTCCATGGCTTGTAGTTGTAAAATCAACCATTATGCCCTATAATGAAGGAAAAGTATATTTTGCTATGGAGAGATTTTTTATGGTTGTCACCATCAATATTGGAAACAGTCATATTTTATTTGGTGTCTGGCAGGAGGACTGCTTGCTTTTTCGCTCTACCATTTCCAGCGACCTAAACCGCAGTACAGATGAATATGCCATCCAACTGCATTCTATCTTGTCCTTGCATCAAATTTCTTTGTCAGAAATTTCTGGCGGTATTATTAGTTCGGTGGTTCCATCCCTTACAGGACGGATTCGCAGTGCCATACAGCAGGTATGTCATACAAAATTTTTCACCGTTGGCCCAGGGCTCAAAAGCGGGCTTTCCATCCGCATTGATAACCCTGCTCAACTGGGAGCTGAGTTGGTATGTGCCGCTGTGGCAGCATTGGAAAGTTTTTCCCCGCCACTGATTGTTATTACAATGGATACTGCCATCTCTATGATGGCAATTAACGAAAACCAACAACTACTGGGGGGCTCTATTTTTCCCGGGCCTATTCTTTCTTTTGATGCTCTTATCCAAAAGACTGCCCAACTGTCCCAAGTGGATTTGGATAGTTGCCCCAACTCTATCATTGGTACAAACACAATCTCCAGTATGCAATCTGGCTTCATTTGGGGCACTGCTTGTATGTTAGATGGAATGATTGCAAAATTTCAACAGGAATTAAACGGGAATGCCTTGGTGGTTTGTACAGGACGAATTCCCGGAGCTGTTCGCTCTGCATGCACCACTTCTATGCACTATCAGCAAAACCTTATTCTGCGAGGCTTACTTTTGATTTATCGTAAAAATAGCCGGTAAAATCTTTGCTCCTATAAATTTTTCTGTCTAACCCCTTTTCAAATGCGCTGGTATATGATATAATGTCCCTTGTACTCTGCGAAAGTTATGCGCTCGTAGCGCAGTTGGATAGCGTGTCAGACTCCGACTCTGAAGGCCGTGGGTTCGAATCCCGCCGAGCGCACCAAAAAGCCCCACAGTGAAAAACACTGTGGGGCTTTTCTTTGTGGAAAAGGTCACTCACAGGAGTGACCTTTCTGTCAATCAAATAGATTTTAATTTCCAAATATCCTGCTCATACTGGGCAATGGTTCTATCAGAGGAGAAGAAACCAGCTTGTGCAATGTTGTGAAGCATTTTTTTAGCCCACTCGGTTCGGTTTTCATAGTCTGCAAAGGCTTTTTCTTTTACCTCAATATATTCTTCCAAATCCAACAAGGTCATAAACCAGTCTTTGTGGGTCAAATCCTGATACAGCCTTCCCAAACACTCAGCATCTCCCTGTGCCAACATTGGTTTTTGCAACAGAAAATCTACCAATGGTTCAATTTCGGGGCGTTGGTAATACTCTCGGCTGCAATATCCCCTAGACTCATACAATCCTATAACCTCTGGGCTTTTTTTGCCAAATAGATAGATGTTATCCTCTCCCACTCGCTGGGCAATCTCCACATTGGCACCATCCAATGTGCCCAGTGTTATAGCTCCATTCAACATCAATTTCATATTTCCTGTGCCTGAAGCCTCTTTGGAAGCTAGACTAATCTGTTCCGAAATATCTGCTGCTGGGATAAGTTTTTCCGCTTTGGTCACATTATAATTTTCTACAAACACCAATTTTAACCACGGGGAAACTTGTGGGTCATTTTCAATTACCTTTGCCATGCAAAGGAGGGCATGAATAATGTCCTTTGCTAAAATATAGGCTGGTGCTGCCTTTGCACCAAACAAAAAGGTGATGGGACGGGGCGGAATCTTACCCCCTTTGATTTGTTGGTACTTCCAAATAATATACAACAAGTTCATTTGTTGCCGCTTGTATTCATGCAAGCGTTTGATTTGAATATCAAAAATGCTATTTGTGTCCAACTCTATGCCCTGTTGATGCAGTACATACTCCGCCAACTGTTCTTTGCAGGTTTGTTTTATCTCCAAAAGGCGAGAAAGGCTTTCTTCATCTTCAAATTTTTCTAAGCCTTCCAGCAGATTGGCATCTTGTTTCCAGCCTTGCCCTAGCTTTTTGGTAACAAATTCATCCAACCAAGGGTTGCAGGCAGTAATCCAACGGCGGAAGGTGATACCATTGGTTTTGTTGTTGAACTTTTCGGGATAAATTTCAAAGAAGTTTTTCAGTTCTGACTGCTCCAAAATCTCGGTGTGTAGCTGTGCCACTCCATTGACCGAAAAGCCATAATGGATATCCATTCTTGCCATATGCACCAGCCCATCCTCAATAATGCCAAGACCTTTTTGTGGATAGGCTTCTTTTGCTAGACGGTCTAATTCTCGGATAATTGCCACAATACGAGGGGCAACAATTTCCAAAGAAGATATAGGCCATTTCTCCAAAGCCTCTGCCAAAATGGTATGGTTGGTATAAGCACAGGTACGAGAAACAATGTCAGTGGCCTCTGTAAAACCTACACCCTTTTCCATAAGCAACCGAATCAGTTCGGGAATTATCATAGAGGGGTGTGTATCATTGATTTGTACTACAGCATACTCTGCCAACTCTGTAGGGGCATGACCTGCCTCCTCCAATTCTTTTAGAATCAACTGCGCTGCACAGGACACCATAAAATATTGTTGATATACACGCAACAGTCGGCCGGCTTGGTCAGAATCATCGGGATATAGGAACAAGGTCAGGTTTTGGCGGATATCCTCTTTATCAAATTGAATTCCATCCTGCACAATATTTTCTTGTACACTTTTCAGGTCAAAGAGTCGTAGACGGTTCTTACTATTGGTATCACATCCGGGAATGTCAATGGAATACAATTCGCCCTCTACTGTAAATTTTCCAAAGGGTACAGTGAAGGTTATATTCTCTTTTGTAAGCCAACTGTTGGGTTGAAGCCATGGATTGGGTTGCTCCCACTGTTTATTGTCATGAAATTTTTGTTGAAACAGACCATAGTGATAGCACAGACCCACTCCATCGCCACGAAGTTGCAATGTAGCAATGGAATCCAAAAAACAGGCTGCCAATCTTCCCAATCCACCATTTCCAAGGCTGGGTTCTGGCTCTGCATCTTCCAGCAATGCCATGCTTTTTCCTGCCTGCTCCATTTCTTGGGCAACCTGTTGGTATATGCCCAAATTTATCAGGTTACAGGTAAGCAATCGTCCAATCAAAAATTCAGCGGAGATATAATACAATTTCCGCTTTCCCTGCACCAAAGGCAGGGCTTGCATTTTCTCCTTGCAAAGCTGTTGGATTGCCAGATAAATTTCTTCATAACTGCATTGGGAAAGTTCCTTGTTCCAGAGGTGTTGCACTTTTTCATTCAGCATTGTTTTTTCCTCGTTTCTGTTTCTTGTTTGTTTTTGGTGCTCTGCCATATAGTTGGGTCAGTTGGGTAATGTGTTGTGCCAATGTATCTGTTAACAACTGTGATTCCATTCTCCACATCCAGTTATTTCCCAATGTGGAAGGAGTGTTGATTCTTGCCTCGCTACCCAGTTCTAAATAATCCTGTATGGGAATTACAGCCAAATCTGCCACACTTGCCATTGCTAAGCGAATCATACCTTGACAACCGCCTTTTGTTCCTCTTATCCCCATATAGTTTTTTGCAAAGGCCACATCCCTTTTGGAGACAGTGTGGAACCAACTTACCACTGTATCATTGTCATGTGTGCCTGTATACACTACACAATTTTTGTCATAGTTGTGGGGTAGATAGTCGCTCTCTTCTCGGCTATCGAATGCAAATTGTAGCACCTTCATTCCGGGATAGCCGCTTTTTTTCAGCAACTTGTGAACCGCTGGTGTCAAAAAACCCAAGTCCTCCGCAATAATTCCCTTTTTGCCAAAATGCTGGTGCAATGTTTTTACAAAATCCCAATCTGGGCCTTTGCGCCATTGACCATTGCGTGCTGTTGTTTCCCCATAGGGAATTGCATAGTAACTTTCCAATCCTCGAAAATGGTCAATGCGGATGGTATCATACATCTCAAATCCCGCTTTTACACGGCGCAGCCACCAATCATACCCTGTCTGTGCCAAAACATCCCAGCGGTACAAGGGATTGCCCCATAGCTGCCCATCCTCCGAAAAAGCATCTGGGGGGCATCCTGCCACTTCAATGGGCTGGTTGTTTTCGTCTAGCAAAAAATATTCCGGATTTGCCCACACATCTGCCGAATCCATAGCCACATAAATGGGCATATCTCCAATAATGGAAATGCCATTTTGGTTGGCGTAGGCTTTTAAGCAACCCCATTGGCGAGAAAATTCATACTGCAAAAAGCAATAGAATTGTATTTCTTGTTTCAACTCTTGTTCTGCCTGCTGCAATGCTTGTGGTTGCCGCATACGCAAAGGCTGTGGCCATTCTGCCCAACTGCGTTGCCCATTGGCTTGCTTAATTGCCATATACAAGGCATAATCTTTCAACCATTGGGCATTGTTTGTGGAATATTCCTCCAATTCATCCCATTGGGCAAATCGAGAAAAGGCTTTTTTTAGCACCAAAAAGCGTGTTTGATACAAATTGCCATAATCTATATTGCCCATAGGTTGCTGGCTTTGCTGCAATTCTTCTTCCGTCAAAAGCCCTTCTTGCTGCAATATTTCTAAATCAATGAAATAAGGGTTTCCTGCAAAGGCAGAAAAACTCTGGTATGGGCTATCTCCATAACTGGTAGGCCCCAAAGGTAACACTTGCCAACAGGATTGCTTTGCCTGTTTTAAAAAGTCTACCCATTGGTACGCCTCCTTGCCAAAGGTTCCTATGCCATATTCCCCCGGCAAAGAGAACACTGGCATTAAAATTCCGCTTTTTCTCATTGTTTTACCACTCCCACATCTAGCATTTTATCTATTTTTCTGGTGTAGTCTACCTCTATTGTATTGACTTTGCTGCAAAAAATCAAGGCAAGCCCTTGGGATAGCTTTGCTCATAAAATTCCCCACAAACTCATACACATTACAAACAAAACAAGAACATTGGGGGAATTTGTGTGAAAGGCAATCCCGAAGAACGAGCTGTTCTATTAGGAGAGTATATTGTAGAAAACAATGCCACTGTGCGCAAAGCTGCACAGGTATTTTGCATTTCCAAAAGTACCATACATAAGGATGTCACCACCAAACTAAAAAAAATAAATCCTGCCCTAGCAAAGCAGGTTGCCAAGGTGTTGGCTGTAAACAAATCCCAGCGGCATTTACGAGGAGGCGCAGCCACCAAAGAAAAATATCAACAGATGAAAAAAAAGTGTTCAAACTTTTCTGGGGAGCAATAGATTCTCCTTGCCCCTGCCCTGCAAAAGGGCTATAATGAACATAGAAAATTCAATCCTCACAATCTTTTGGTGGATGTTGCATATTTCCCATTGCATGATTGTGGGCATTGTGCAAATCAACCAAGGGAGGATGTGCAAATCATGACACTTGTAGAACAAATACAGCTTCTTGCACAACAAAAGGAAGAAAAAATCTGGCAGCTAAACCAAAAGGTTTGGGAATATGCCGAGTTGAATTGGCAGGAGTTTCGCAGTGCAGAAGCTACTGCCCTAGCATTAGAGGAAGAGGGTTTTACCGTTACCCGCAATGCTGCCAACCTGCCCACTGCCATCGTGGCACACTATGGCACCCAAGGCCCCACCATTGGATTTTTGGGAGAATATGATGCTCTGCCCGGGCTTTCCCAACAGGCTGGTTGCCCAGAACATCAGGTTCTAGAAACTGGTGCTGCTGGCCATGGTTGTGGGCATAGTATGTTAGGTGCTGGAGCCTTTGGGGCAGCAGTATTACTCAAGGAACTCATTGCCAATGGTACAATTACTGCACAGGTAGAATTTTTCGGATGTCCAGCGGAGGAAGATGGTGCTGGCAAAGCACATATGGCACGAGAGGGACTTTTTCAACATTTGGATGCCATTTTTACATGGCATCCTGATAGTGCTAACCATGTGATGGGCACCAGTACCCTTGCTGTAATGGGGGTAGAATATTCCTTCACCGGAATTACCGCCCATGCCGCCGGTGCTCCCTACGCTGGCCGCAGTGCTTTGGATGCTGCGGAGCTGATGAACGTAGGTTGTAATTACCTAAGAGAGCACATGATTCCTGAGGCAAAGTTACATTATGCCTATCGAGATACAGGGGGAACTGCTCCCAATGTAGTACCTGCTCATGCTGCATTGCATTACTATATTCGTGCACCAAAGGTTTCCCAAATGTTGGAGTTATTCCAGCGGGTAAATAAAGTTGCACAAGGTGCTGCTTTGATGACCGAAACACAGGTAAAATGGAAGGTTATTGATGCTTGTAGTGATTTTATTCCCAATCGCCCATTGAGCCAACTGCTTGCAGAATCTCTTGCCGAACTGGGTGCCCCTGCTTTTGATGAGCAAGACCAACAACTGGCAAAAAAATTCCAAGCTACCATTCCAGAGAGGCAACAACAAGAGAATCTTTCCAATTCCTGCCTTTCCAGTGGCTTGCGCTATGCTGACTATCAAGGTCTTGCACTGGACAACCATACACCTGCTTATATCCATCAGCCTCAGCATGCTGAAATGGGCAGCACTGATGTGGGGGATGCCAGCTATTGTGCACCTACTGCCCAGTGCTATCTGGCTTGTTGTGCACTGGGAACCGGCGGCCACACTTGGCAGTTTACCGCCCAATCCAACAGCAGTATTGGCAAAAAAGGAACTATACAGGCTGCAAAGGTTATGGCTTTGGCTGCGGCCAAAGCTGCCAGCAGTCCTGAACAATTAGCATTGGCAAAGCAGGAGTTTTTGCAGGATGTTCCCAATGGCTACACCTGTCCCCTGCCTGCCCCTGAACAAAAGGAGGGTGAACAATGAATACTATGGTAATTGGTATTGCCGGCGGAACCGGCAGCGGAAAAACCACCTTGACACGACGTTTAAAGGAGCGTTTTGGTCGGGATGTCAGTGTAATTTATCATGACAACTACTATAAACGTCATGACGAAATGCCCTACGAGGAGCGTTGTTTACTCAACTATGACCATCCCGATGCCATTGATAACAAACTATTTTTAGAACACCTTATTCAGCTAAAAAGCGGAAAATCCGTAGAATGTCCTGTATATGACTACACCATTCATAACCGTACAGACCAAACAACCGTTGTACATCCTGCCCCTGTGATTATCGTGGAGGGCATTTTGATTTTTGCAAGCCTTTCCTTATGCGAGCAGATGGATATTAAAGTATTTGTAGATACAGATGCAGATGTTCGGATTTTGCGGCGGATTATTCGGGATGTAAACAAGCGTGGTCGTACATTGGAAAGTGTGGTCAATCAATATCTAACCACTGTAAAACCTATGCACGAACAATTTGTAGAGCCCAGCAAACGCAGGGCGGATATTATTATCCCTGAGGGTGGCAAAAACCAAGTGGCTTTGGAAATGCTGGTACGTCGTGTTGCCAGTCATTTGGGTGAAGCCAGCGAAACCACCGATTTTTAAACCAATGACAAAATAATATAGAAAAACAGCGGACTGCACCAAAAGGTATAGTCCGCTGTTTTGCATTATCTCTCCTCTTTTTGAAATAAAAAGGCTTGTCTTTGCAAAAACTGTTCTACTGTTTTTTTGTTTAAGGAATAATACATACGATTTCCTTTTACAGTGCATTGCACCAGTCCGCAATCTATCAACTTGTTCATATGGTGGTGAATGGTATTTCGGCTTAGTCCAAACCGGCTGGATAGGTCTTGTACATAGGCAGTATGGTTTCGCAGATAACAAAAAATATCAAACCGGGTAGAATCTCCTAAAAGACGGTAGATTTCGCACACTTGGTTTTGGGCAGAGGTTCTTCCATTGACCAATTCCATCAATTCCATGCGTAAAATTCCTCCATAAAAGTGCACTTGAGCAGAACCTACCCCAAAGGTCAAGTTGGTATCCGCACCAAACACAAAGGGTTGAATGGTATACACTGTGTCAGGGTCAGGACGCATAAGAGAAAATTGGGCAAAAAAATCAGATTGACTCATGGTTTTGCAATGACTTGCAAAGGGTTCTATGGCTTTCTGCAATAAATTCTTGTGTGTTTCTAATATTTTTAAGGCAGATATCAAACATTCCATAGCTTCTTTGGCTACTTGTACATATTCTTTGGAAAGCTCTAAAAGTGCTACCTTTGTACTATCAGGGGTGGACAATCCCAATACCAAATCTGTAAATTCTCCCAGTTCCAAACGATGGGAAGCTGGGAGGTCATCCTCAAAAATGCTGGCAATACCCCATGCAATTTCTTCCCTAGGCATAGCACAAATTTCTTTTACAAATTCCTTTGGATTTCCTTGGTATCTTTTCAACATTGGGTATAACACAAAAAAGGCTCTGGAGCTGGAACCAATGGTATTGTAAGGAAACCCTTCTAAATTTCCAAAGAGGGTTTCTATCCTATCCATTTCAAATAGACAATTTTCATTCAATATGTTGGTCAGTGCTTTCAGTTGTTCTAATACTTCTATAAAGGAAGTGGAGGGAATCATCTTTTGTTGTGCAATTCTTTGCTCCATTTCATTCCAACTTTTTCCAGCGGCACGGCGTCCAAAATATGCCATGGCCTCCAGTAGTAGGTCAAAATTATTTTCAAATTCCATAAATGTACTTTTGTGTCCTTTCTAAAAATTTTTGTACAAAATCTTTCTTATTTTCTTATTTTTTATCTCTAAACAGTAGGAAACGACAAAAATGTATTTATAATTTCATTCTTTACTTGACAAAAGTGTAACAGAGAGTTACTATTTTTGTCATAACATACCCATTGGACAAAACGAACGATAATTGTATTATAGCATAGAGGGGCGATAAGTCAATAAAGTTCCCAATGGGTATGAAAAGAAAGGAGAAATGGCATGAATACATTAAAACGGTGTTTAGCCACATTGGTTGCACTGGTAATGGCAGCATCTGCTTTTCCTGCCACTGCATTTGCAGAAACCAGTTCCGACCAAAGCAAACAGGTTTCTGCTCAAGAGGTAGAAGTAGAATCTAGGCTAAACCCAGAAACCGGAAAACAACAATCCGTAGAACAAAAAGTATACGATGACAATGAACTGGTTACTGTCATTGTAGAGCTGGATGCTCCAGCAGTAATGGCACAATATCAGGTCAGCAGCTATGCTGCCATCAGCGAAGACAGTAGTGCTGGACAAGCTGTGTCTGAATTTTTGTCCTCTGAGGAAAGCCAACAAGCCTCTCAACAAATTCTGGATGGACAACAAAGCATTATTGACCAAATTTCTGCATTATCCAGCAATGCAGGTGTTGCTGTCGCCTCTGCGGAGGATGGCAATGGAGCTGGTGTAGTTGCCCGTTGGTCTAACTTGCTGAATGGTATGGCTGTACGTGTGCCCTATGGCATTCTAGGCCAAATTCAACAACTGGATGGGGTAAAGCGTGCTTATGTAGAGCATGTATACGACCGCCCCGACGAGCAAGCAGAAGTGGGCGATGCTCCTTGGTATTCTTACAGCTATGACAAGGTAGATGTAGAGAACGTATGGCAGGAAGGCTATACTGGTAAAGGCTTGTTAGTAGCTGTGTTGGATACTGGTCTTGACCTAAAATGGAGTTACAGCTATGATGAGGAAGGCAACCAAACCATGCAGGTTACCCGAACCCATGAGGCATTTCGCAACGATTCCTTCGTCAGCGGCAATCCCGCAGATGGAACCGATGATTGGGAATTGCGCTACACCTCGGAAAGTTTGGCTGCCTTCTTGGAAGATAATCAGTTAAACTCCACCACTGGTGCGGATGGCGGACAAATTGTTTATGACTACAATGGTCTATACAAAAACTTGAAGGTTCCCTATGCTTGTGACTATGCAGACGGAGATATCAACGTACTTCCTACCAATAGCGACCACGGCACTCATGTTGCCGGTACCATAGCTGGCTATGCAGAAGATAGCGAAGGTCAGGTTGCATTTTCTGGTATTGCCCCTGATGCCCAGCTTTTGATTATGAAGGTTTTCCCAGATGAGGATGGCGGTGCTGCCGAGTATTCCATCATCAATGCTCTGGAAGATACCTTGAAATTGGGTGCTGATGTCATCAACTTGAGCCTTGGCTCTGACAACGGCTTTGCTGATGATGATACTGTACAAAACGACTTGTATGAAACAGTAGAAAACGCTGGCATTGTTCTAATGACTTCTGCTGGTAACAGCAGCTATTCCTCTGCCAGCAATCACTATGGCAATAATCCCTTGAGTTCCAGTGTAGACACCTCTATGATGTCTTCCCCTGCCATTTATTCCAGCAATCTAAGTGTTGCTTCTTTGGAAAATGCTATCCAAGTACAGCCCTACCTCACTTGGAAAAACGCCGATGGCACTCAGAATGAAGTGAAGTATGCTGACCCATGGAGTGTTGGCATGAAAGCTACCTTTGCAGATGGAAAAGAATATCCTGTGTATTTGGTAGATGGTGTGGGAACCTACGACGATTACAACAAAGCGGGTTGGTACAACGAGTACAGCAATCCAAATGGTAAAACTGGCTTTGCACTGGTTATGCGTGGAGAAATTTCCTTTGAGGAAAAGGTTCAAAATGCACAGTACTTCTCCACTGTGGTACATGGAGAGCGTAAGGGTATTCTTGGCGTATTGGTATATGACAGCGATGCCAATTCTACCGAACTCATTAACATGAGTGTAGCAAATACCAGTTTGTCCTCTGCTTTTATCTCTGGTAAAGATGGCGCTGCCATGGAAGAGGTTCTCAAAAAGAATGGCAATGTAAACATTGTTGTACAACCAGAGGACAAAGCAAGTGCCAGCGAAACCGACGGACAGATGTCCAGCTTCTCCTCTTGGGGTGCGGGCCCTGCTTTGGAGTTAAAGCCCGAAATCACTGCTCCCGGCGGCAATATTTGGTCTAGTATTATAGACCAAATCAACACCTCTGATGAAGGCTACACCGGAAGCTATGGCATGATGAGTGGTACCTCTATGGCAGCTCCTCACATGAGTGGTATTGCTGCTTTGGTACGTCAGAGAGTGCAGGCAGACAGCACATTTGCTGGTCTTAGCTCTAAACAGGTTGGCGAGATTGTCAACCAGCTAATGGTAAGCACCGCTATTCCTCAAAAGGATACCAATGGTGTGTTCTATTCTCCCCGCCAGCAGGGTGCTGGTTTGGTAAATGCAGCCAATGCTGTTGATACTCCTGCATATTTAACTGTTGAAGGTCAACCTGTTGGTAAATTGGAGTTAAAAGATGACCCCAATCGTACCGGCTCCTATGATATCAAGTTTGATATCCATAATATCTCTGACCAAGATGTAACCTATGATGTAAATGTAACCTTGATGCGTCCTCAAACCGAAGATGTAGAAAGCCAATGGGGTACCCGTACCACCATGATGCATCAGGACGTAGTAATCAAAACTGTAAACCTAGGCACAATTACTTCCAAAGCCAATGAGACTACTACCTTTACTTCTAACGTATCTCTTACCGCAGAGGAAAAAGCTACATTGGATTCCTTGTTTACCAATGGTGTATATGTAGAAGGTTTTGTAAGTTTGACTGATACCGCAGCCAAAGCACCTACCTTGGGACTGCCTATGTTGGCATTTTATGGTGACTGGACTTCTGCTCCCATTTTTGATGCTGGCATTTGGACCGATGAGGCAACCGATGGAGAAAATGTTGCTAACAACGAATCTACATGGGGTGTAAGCCTTTTGGGCAGTGCCGTTATCAATGGCGGTACAGGTGAAATTTTGGGCTATTACAACTTAGGTCAAAATCCCTTTGACTCTAACGCAGTAATGAACCAGAATACATACCATTCCGAAAATATCACCATCTCCCCCAATGGAGACCAATATTTTGACCGAGTAGACGACTACATCTTGTATCAGCTTCGTGATGCAAAAGTGATTGTTGTTCGTGTAACAGATGCAGAAACTGGAGAGGTTTACTTCTCTGATTGGACTCCATACATTACCCGTACCCTTTTCAACAGCAGTGTGGGCGTGCCTGTTCCTATTAGTGCCTACTATTACGGCTTAATTCCCATCTGGGATGGCACCGATACCCAAGGCAATCCCCTTCCCAGCGGTACACAATGTAACTATGAGATTATCGCTTATGGCGAAGGCGAATATGGCGATAAGGTTTTAGACCCCGAGAGCGGAAACTACTACACCAACTTTGACGGCGTAGCTTCTGGCAGCGTTGTCCCCACCTTCAACGGACACGCTATGGATATGAATGGGGACGTTATCCAGTTCCCCATTACTGTGGATACTGAAGCACCTACACTGGAAAATCATACTGTAAGTGTATACGAAGAAAATGGTCGTGTTTACATGACCGGAACCGTAAAAGATGCAGATGGCTCTCTGGCTTCTTTGGAAATTGTTCCCTATGTTACCCGTACCTATAAAGAAGGCGTTGGTGACCCCAACTATGCGGAGGTTGGTGTTGACCGCAACAATCCCTTCTTGCTAGAGAACTTCTATGACCCAGCCAAAAAGACCTATACCTTCAAGGCTGATGTTACTGAGTATGTACATAACAACGAGGCATTCCCTGGCGAAAACGATACCTATAATTTCGTTTGGAATGGAAATGTACTGCTGTCTTGTGGCGACTATGGTGCCAACGACCGCAGCTATGCAATTACAGTAAATAGCTCTCAAGGTTTGGTTCTTTCCCAGACTTCTGCACTTCTGCACACTGGTAGCACATTTGAATTGAGTGTAATTGATAACACCAATCAGGAAGGTACCATTGTTCGCACTTCCAGCAACCCTGAAGTAGCCACCGTTGATGAAATGGGAATGGTACAGGCAGTCGCTCCGGGACAAGCTGTTATCACTGTGTCCAAAGGCTCTGCTAGTGCTGTTTGTGTAGTAGCAGTTGAAAATACCAATACCGTTGTAGAAGATTTCGACCTGTCTTTGGAGCGTTTTGATGGACTGAAACCAGATGGTCAAATTTTGGTAAAGGTAGATAATCTGCAACCTGCTGATGTAAAACTGGAAGAAATTAGTTGGAAAGTATACGAAGATGAAGAATACGCTAACGACTACGGCATGGGTCTGGTAGATGTTCAGCAATATTCTAATGATGCTCTAAGCGGTGCCATTTATCTGTCTGTGGGCACTTCTGATGTATTGCTGCCTGCTGGCTCTGGCTATCTGGAAGTAACTCTAAACGGTGTTACCCGCACTATGGACTTTACTTGGACAGATTTGTACCAAACCAAAGACCAAGATGATTTGATTTCTGATGCTTATATGGGCGACCAAGTACTCTATGTAAAGCAAGGTGAAACCGCTGAGCTGGTTGCTAAATATCGTAACACTTCCTTGCATCAAACAAGCGATGTAGTAAGCGAACTTGTTGGATTACAACTGGATGGCCCCAGCTTCTTCTATGTTGGTGGTCAATATGAGTGCACTCTAGTTAATGAGGCTGGTTACGACCTGCCCGACACAGTAAGTCTGTGGACTCGCTATTCTGATGGTTCCGAAGTAGAAATTGTAAACTATGATTTCTACAAGCCCTATACCTATGACCCCACTACCGGAAAAATCACTCTGAATTTTGCTCCTACTGGGGCAACCAATGTACTGGTTATTCGTGCAGAAGGCAAGGAAAATCCTGATGCACAGGCTGGCACCCTGTCTGGTCAAGAGTATACCCGTCCAGATGGAACCTATGGTCCCTTTAACTGGACCCTGAATTCCGGCGAAGGCCAACTTGCTGAGGGAACCAAAGAGCAATGGGGCGAAACTGTACCAACTGCTTTGTACACTCCCTCCCAGCCCGGTGTAAGCACCATTACCGCTTCCACTAAGGATGGTCAATACTCTCTCCAGTTTACTGTAGTTTGTGAGGGAATTTTACCCGAAAGCATCAATCTGGATAATCATGAGCTGAATCTACAAACAGGAGAAACTGCTACCCTTGCTCCTACCCTCAATCCTCAACCTACTTTACCTGAGGACGGAAAAATCTCCTACACTAGCTTCAATCCTGATGTGGCTACAGTAGACGAAAATGGCATTGTTACAGCTGTAAAAGAAGGCTATGCCTACATTAAATTGTCCAGTGCTACCAATAACAAAATTTCCAGTTACGCAATTGTTCATGTATCTACTGCAATGCACACTGTGCAATTTGTAAACTTTGACGGCACCATCCTCAAATCTGTAGAAGTACCTCACGGCAGCAATGCAATTGCACCGGATGCACCTCAACGAGAAGGCTACACCTTCATTGGATGGGATAAGGAATACAACAATATTACCGAAAATTTGGTTATCACTGCTCAATACCAAATTAACAAGTATACTGTTAGCTTTGTGGCAGATGGACAGGTAATTGCTACCATAGAAAAAGAGTATGGACAAACCTTGACACAAGCAGACTATCCCACAGTGCCCGAAAAGGCTGGCTATGTTGGCTCTTGGAAACAAGTAGTTGACCCCATCACTGGCAACATTAGCATTGAAGCAGTTTACACTGCAATTTCTGATGGTTCTGGCAATAATACCGGAAACGGCGGAAACACTGGAAATGGTGGAAATACCGGAAATACTGGAAACAATGGCAATAACAGCAATTCCAACAATGGAAGTTCCTCTACTGGAAACACCACCACAAACAACAACAGCAACACAACAAATAGTTCTACTCCTACAACTGGAGACCAGTCTGTTGGCGTATTTGTAATGTTGATGTTCATTTCTGCTGGTGTTTGCTTGGCAATCCTAGTATTTCGCCGCAAAAAAGAGCAATAATCTAAATCATTGATATAACTCAATATCAACAACTAAAAAAATAAGGGACTGTGCTATACAGCCCCTTATTTTTTATTGAAGTGCAATTAAATATGCTCTTTGCTAATCAGCACATATTGTATTCTATGCCGTTGTACTTCTTTTACTTGAATTTCTATTCCATATCCGCTACATTTTGGAGTTTGGCCATCTTGTGGCACATAGCCCAACAAATGGTAGATAAAACCATTCAATGTTTCATATTCATCTTGTGGCAACTTTACATCCAAAGCCCTTGCTATTACTGAAAGGCTGGTCATTCCTCCTACGCGCCATAGATTATCCCCTATTTTTCGCAGGGGTTCATCATCACTGTGTTCACCCTCATAATCCAAATTTCCTACCAACGCTTCCAACAGGTCATGGAGGGTAACCATGCCATACAATCCACCATGTTCATCTACTAACAATGCTAAACCTTGATGTTGCTTTTGCAGTGCTGCAAAAACCTTGTCTGCTTTCATACTCTTTAGCAAAAATATTGGCTTTACCATAGTTTCATATAAAACCCTTTGCTTATTTTTGCGATTCGTCAGGCGAAAATATTTTTTTGCACTTAAAATTCCCACAACGTTATCTTTTTCCTTGTTGTATACAGGATAGTAGGTATAACGACTGTTGCAGATAAGGTGCTCCCATTGTTCAAATTCTTGCACATCCAACATACACAAATCGGTGCGGTGGGTACAGAGTTGGTCTGCTGTTATGTCATCAAATTCAAAGATGTTTTCAATAATTTCCGTTTCGTGAGGTTTTATTTTTCCTTGTAGCCTTCCTTGTGCTACCATCATACGAATTTCTTCCTCAGAAACTTCCTCGTCCTCCTGTTCGGGGTCAATGCCCATTAAACGCAAAACCAGATTCGTGGAAACTGTCAACAAAAATACCAAAGGAGCAAAACATTTTGACACCAAATACAGTACACCAGAAATCCCCAGAGCCAAGGGTTCGGCTTTTTTCATTGCCACTCGTTTTGGCACCAATTCTCCAAAAATCAGGTTAAAATATGCCAAAATCACTGTAATTACCAATAAGGATACTGGTCGTAGCACACTTTCCGAAACAGGCACTCCTGCTTGAAGCAAGTAGGTTGTCAATGGCCCTGCAAAATTTTCTGCTGCAAAGGCACTACTTAACAATCCAGCCAAGGTAATTGCCACCTGTATCGTTGCCAAAAATTTTGCTGGTTGTTTTGTGAGGGAAAGTAGCCGCTTTGCGGGCTTGCTGCCCTGTTGCTCCAACATTTTCAGTCGTGCCTCGCTGGTAGAGATTACCGCAATTTCTGCACTGGCAAATACTGCATTTAGGGCGGTAAGCACAAGTAATAATCCGATAGAACTTAACATTATTTCCTCCTGCGGGGGAAAATCCCCTTTTTCTTATTCTGATACAAATAGATGAAAAAAACACAAAAGGACACCGCCCGTATGGATTTTCCAAAACGGACTGTGTCCTAAATTTCTATTCTATCTTTTGTACAGAACGCCTTTCACACGCAGTTTCTTCGTCTGAATCCATATCCATCTGTGTGTTCCCGTTCTTCCTTTCTACTATAAAATTACCATTTTATCCAAATATTCACAATGGTATCTGGCACAATGCTACCAAATGTAAAGCCATTTTACAAGAGAATAGAAAAAGTTTTCACACAAAGTTTACTTTTCCAACACTGCCCCTGTGTTAGCACTGGTAACAAGTTTTGCATAGCGTGCAAGCCATCCAGACACTGGCTTTGGAGCAGGAGCCACAAAGTTTTTCCTTCTCTCCTCCAATTCCTCATTGGATACTTCCAAATGAATGGAATAGGCAGGAATATTGATGGTAATAGAATCGCCTTCTTGAATGAGGGCAATCTCTCCCCCTGCTGCCGCCTCTGGGCTTACATGGCCAATGGATGCACCACGGGATGCACCAGAAAAACGCCCGTCTGTAATCAAGGCTACTGTCTTATCCAGTTTCATTCCTGCCAAAGCACTGGTAGGGTTGAGCATTTCCCGCATACCAGGCCCTCCCTTAGGCCCTTCATAGCGAATGACAACCACATCTCCATGGTGAATTTTTCCGTTATAAATTGCCTCAATGGCTTCTTCTTCACTATCGAAACAGCGAGCAGGCCCAGTATGGCACAACATTTCCTCAGCCACAGCACTACGCTTTACTACACAGCCATTCTTTGCAATATTTCCAAATAATACCGCCAATCCACCAGTAGCAGAATAAGGATTTTCCAAAGGACGAATGGCATTATGATTTTTATTGCAAACACCCTGTAGATTTTCTGCCACTGTCTTGCCTGTAACAGTGGGCAAAGAGGTGTTCAAGTGTCCACCTTTGGCAAGCTCTGCCATCACTGCTTGCACACCTCCCGCTGCATACAAGTCCTGCATATGTGTGGGGCCAGCGGGAGCCAAATGACACAAATTCGGTACTTTACTGCTTACCTCATTGATGGTGTTTAAATCAATTTCTACTCCTGCTTCATTGGCCAGTGCCAACAAGTGCAATACTGTATTTGTACTACATCCTAAAGCCATATCAGTGGCAAGAGCATTTCCAAAGGCATCGGCTGTCAGAATATCTCTGGGCTTGATATCCTTTTCTACTAGCTGCATAATTTGCATACCTGCCTTTTTGGCAAGCTGTGTACGGGCAGAATATACGGCTGGAATGGTTCCATTTCCGGGCAAAGCAATTCCCACAGCTTCACATAGGCAGTTCATGCTGTTTGCAGTGTACATTCCTGCACAGCTTCCACAGCCGGGGCAGGTGTTTTGTTCAAATTCTTCCAGTTGATTCTGGTCAATTAGTCCAGCTTTATAGCTTCCCACTGCCTCGAACATTTTGGACAAGGTTGCACTTTCTCCTTGTACCTTTCCTGCCAACATAGGGCCTCCAGAGCAAACAATGGAAGGAATATTCAAACGCAAGGCCGCCATAACCATACCAGGCACAATTTTGTCACAGTTGGGAACCAATACCAAACCATCAAATCCGTGGGCAATGGCCATAGTTTCCACACTGTCACAAATTAGTTCACGGCTGGGCAAAGAGTATTTCATACCAATATGCCCCATAGCAATTCCATCACATACACCAATGGATGGAACCAAAATGGGGGTTCCTCCTGCCATACGTACCCCTGCCATCACTGCTTCTGCAAGTTGTTTTAGATGTTGGTGACCAGGTACAATTTCACTGTAGGCACTTACTACACCAATCAATGGACGCTCCAATTCTTCTTTGGTATAGCCCAAAGCATAAAACAGGCT
This sequence comes from uncultured Anaerofilum sp., assembly GCA_944385935.1. Classification (GTDB taxonomy): domain Bacteria; phylum Bacillota; class Clostridia; order Oscillospirales; family Ruminococcaceae; genus Anaerofilum. The sequence goes on along the minus strand of CALWZC010000001.1, from coordinate 96,094 downwards.
GCGATTGGGGGCACGTTCTGGCCCTTTTTTCACGTTATCACTTTTTAAATTCACAAAAAACCCCTCCTAATTTTCATAACTACAAATGGATATTTTTATGCCTTTCCCTTGCACAAAACTACTGATTGTTTTGTAGCCATAAATGTATTTTTCTCATTATACCCCCTGTCCCTTATGTGGTCAAGGTTGGATTTTTAAACATAAAAATTGGCAGTCAGTCGAAAAAATCGACCAACCGCCAAAGGGGAGACATTTTGTTTTTCAAAAACAAATCATTTTTCCATACTTATGTATTACCACAGATGGCAAACCTGCTCATACATCTCCATATGCTTTGCAGCACTTGCCTTCCAGCTAAAGTCACAAGCCATAGCACGACGCACCAACTGCAACCATCCATCATGGTTATAATAGCCCTCTTTTGCTCTCCAGCAAGCATGCATCATATCATGTGCATTGTAACTCTTGAAGGTAAATCCATTACCCTGTCCGTCGCCAGAATCGGTGATAGAATCACGCAGGCCACCGGTTTCACGAACAATAGGAATGGTACCATAGCGGAGAGAAATCATCTGTGCAAGGCCACAGGGCTCCGACTTAGAAGGCATCAGGAACATGTCTGCACCTGCATAGATTTTGCTTGCCAAGGAAGGAATAAAGGCAATTTTCACGCCACATCTGCCGGGATGACGAGCAGCCAACTCACTAAAGAAACTTTCATAGGCATATTCTCCAGTGCCCAGAATAACCAACTGGATACCCTCAGAAATAATATTTTCTGCCACAGCACGAACCAAATCCAAACCCTTATGGGCTACCAAACGGGTTACCATTGCCATAACGGGGCTTTCGTCCTGCTCCAGTCCAAAAATTTCCCGCAGTTCCTTTTTACACTCAGGTTTTCCTTTTTGCAAAGTTTTTGCATTAAAATTCTTTGCAATATTTTTATCAGTCTCGGGATTGTAGCTTTCTACATCAATACCATTGAGAATACCACAAAGTTTATATTGCTTTTGGCGCAAGAGGTCATCCAATCCATGGCTAAACCATGGGTCTAAAATCTCTCCTGCATAGCTGGGGCTTACTGTGGAAACACGGTCTGCCATTTCAATGGCACCCTTCATAAAGTTAGTGCAGCCATCATACTCCACAATGTGAGCATCTCTCACACCAATTCCACAAGTATCTTCCAACATCTCCAAGCCATATTTACCTTGGTATTGAATGTTGTGGATAGTAAACACAGTTTTGATGGCAGAAAACTTTTCTAAGTGCCTGTAATACAAGTTGAGATATACGGGCACTAGTGCTGTTTGCCAATCGTTGGCATGGATTACATCGGGGGTAAACTCGGTGTAAAACAGCATTTCCAAAATAGCACGGCTAAAGAAGGAGAACCGTTCACCATCATCATAGAAGCCATACAATCCGCTGCGTTTAAAATAATACTCATTATCCAAGAAGTAAAATTTTACACCCTTATGCTCATACTCAAATAATCCACAATACTGATTGCGCCAGCCCACTGGCACTGTAAAATTGGTTAAATAAGTAAACTGACTGCGCAGTTCCTCTTTAATGTCACCATACAAAGGCATTACCACACGGCAATCGGCACCAGAGCGCACCAAATCAATGGGCAAACTGCCTGCAACATCTCCCAATCCGCCAGAAGCAGCAAAAGGTTTTACTTCACTTGCACAATATAAAATTTTCATATTCTTTTCTCCTCAAAAACCTTACAGGCAAAGCAGGTTTTGCTCTGCCTGTAAAATTTATACTGTCCACTTGCTTTTGGAATCTTTATACAGTGTGTCCTTTTCCCACATAAACAGGGAAGCTGTCACTGGTAAGATTTTTGCCAGCAGTAATGGTTACGTTTTTATCCGTAATTACATGGTCTAGCTCTGCTCCGCTTTCCACAATAGTATCTTGCATCAAAACACAATTCTTTACTTTTGCGCCAGCGGCAATCTTTACACCACGGAACAAAACACAGTTCTCAACTTCGCCTTCAATGATACATCCATCTGCTGCCATGGTATTTTTTACGCTGCTGCCTGCCACATAGCAAGTAGGTGCATCATCACGAATTTTGGTGTAAACAGGGCGTTTTTCATCAATCAACTGCTTGAGATTATCAGGATTTAACAACCGCATATTTTCCTCAAAATAGCTGGTGATATCACTGATACGAGCACAATATCCGGTATACTCATAACTTTGTACGTGGAGCAGTTGCAAATTCCGGCCAAGGATATCCCGTTCAAACAGCATCAGGTTTCGTACCATAGCATCCTTTACCATAGTAACCAAGGATTCCCGTTCCATAATATAGATGTTCATGGACAGGTTTTGTACACCATTGCGGTAATCATTGGTTAAAATCTCGGTTACACGGCCATTGCTGTCCAAAGTGAAGGTATAGTTATCCTCTTTGGCACTTTCGGGAATGATAGATTTTTGATAAACAACAGTAACATCTGCACCAGACTGCATATGTGCTTCAATAAAAGCAGCGTAGTCAAAATTATTGGCAGTGTTGCAGTCGCTGATGATAACATATTTTTCTCTTTGCCGTTCTAGCATTCCTACAATGCTATGCAGTGCTTCTACGCGGCCATGATACTGCTTACTGCCTGCACGTGCATAGGGAGGAATAATCTGCAATCCGCCCAATTTTCGAGCTAAATCCCACTCTCTACCACTTCCCAGATGGTCCATCAAGGAGTAATAGTTCTGGCGAGTCATAATGGTTACATTATCCACACCAGCATTCACCATTCCAGAAAGGGTAAAGTCAATCAAGCGGTATCGACTTGCAAAAGGAACACTTGCCATGGTGCGTTTTTGTACCATTTCAGGTATCAAATTATCATACGAATTGGGGAAAATGATTCCCAGTGCATTTGCATTTACATTTACCATTGGTTACCACCATCCTCAACATTTTTTACCACCATTGCTTTGGGTGCTACGGTTGCATTTTCGCCCACAGTGATTCCCTCACCAATTACAGTAATGCCCCATTTTGCGGCATCCTCTGCTTGCTCTTTGGCGCAACCTACTTTTGCATTTTTCTTAATAACTACATTTTCTGCCACTATGGAATAGGAAACCTTGGCTCCCTCCTCAATAACAGCACCGGGCATAATGATAGAGTCTTCTACCACTGCACCTTTTCCAACTTTTACACCAGCAAACAGCACACTCTTTGTTACTTCGCCATCTACATAACAACCTTCTGTAATCATGCTGTTGCTTACAGAAGCATTGCTACCTAAATAGTGACCAGCTCTACCAGAATTTCGGCTATAGATGCGCCAATCGTCATCCCGTACATCCAGAGGAACAGCGGGGTCTAGCAAGTCCATATTTGCTTCCCACAAACTATCAATGGTACCCACATCTTTCCAGTAGCCCTCAAAGGGATATGCTACCATGTGCTCCTTTGCAGCCAACATATTGGGAATGATGTTTTTACCAAAATCGTTGTCAGAAGTTGCATCTGCCTCATCTTCTTCCAGATACTTTTTCAGCTTACTCCATGTGAAGATATAAATTCCCATAGAAGCTAGGTTAGACTCTGGATTTTTGGGCTTCTCTGCAAAACGGGTGATAGTTCCATCCTCTTCAGCAGTCATGATACCAAAACGGCTGGCCTCTTCCCATGGCACTTCCATAACAGCGATGGTACAATCGGCGTTGTGTTGCTTATGGAATTCCAGCATTTTGCTGTAATCCATCTTGTAGATGTGGTCACCAGAAAGAATTACCACATATTCTGGACTATACCGTTGAATAAAGTTGATATTTTGATAGATGGCATTGGCGGTTCCCTTGTACCAGTCGGAACCAGTAGCGGTCTGGTAAGGAGGTAATACATGAACACCACCATACAATCTATCCAAGTCCCAAGGCTGACCATTTCCTATGTAATCATTCAGCACCAAGGGCTGATATTGTGTCAAAATACCTACGGTATCAATTCCAGAGTTGACGCAGTTGGAGAGAGGAAAATCAATGATTCGATACTTTCCTCCAAACGGAACTGCGGGCTTTGCCAACCGTTGGGTCAGAGCATACAAACGAGAGCCCTGTCCACCAGCCAGCAACATAGCAATACATTCTTTCATAATTTTCTCCCCTTGTTTGCATTGGACATCCAATGCACTTTATCTATCTAAAAACAGAGACTTTTTACTCTGCTTTTGACCGTTTTCTGGTTGTCTTTTTTGTTGTGGTTGTATCTGCTGCCTTTTTCTCTGGTTCTTTTTTGGGCTTAGCAGCAGTTGTTTTCTTTGCCTTTGGTTCTTTTGGTTTTTCTTCTTTGTCTTTGGTGGGTTGCTTTGGTTCTTTCACAGATTTTGGCTTTGTTTCCTTCACGGGTTTTGGCTGTGGTACCTGAAAGTAGAGGGTGCTCATAGGGGGGATTGTCAGGCTTATGGTATTATCAAATCCATGCATATGACCCTTTTTACTGCGTAGGGTCTTATTATGAATTCCCTTTCCTCCATATTTTACATCATCACTAGAAAATACTTCCTTGTACCATCCTGCATAGGGTACACCAATTTGATATCCCTCTCGCAATACTGGATTAAAGTTGCAAACCACCAGAATTTGACCACCTTTGCCATCTTTGCGCAGAAATACTATCACGCTTTGCTGGTTGTCATCTGGCACAATCCATTGGAATCCCTCCCAACTGTAATCTATCTGCCAAAATGCCGGATTGCTCCGATAAAAATGGTTCAAATCTCTTACATAGCTTTGCATTTGTGCATGTTTGTCATAGCCCAGCAACATCCAATCCAGTTGGTGTTCTTCTGTCCACTCGCTAAACTGTGCAAACTCTTGTCCCATAAACAGCAGCTTTTTACCGGGATGTGCCATCATATAGCCATAGAATGTACGCAAACTGTTGAATTTGTCATCATACTCCCCGGGCATTTTATTGATAAGACTACACTTTCCATGGACAACTTCATCATGGCTGATAGGAAGAACAAAGTTCTCGCTGAAAGCATAGAAAAAGCTAAATGTGACTTTGTTGTGATTACCCGAACGGAACAGGGGGTCGGTGCTCATATAACTGAGCATGTCATTCATCCATCCCATATTCCACTTGAAGTTAAACCCTAGCCCTCCATCGGATACAGGCTTTGTTACCAATGGCCAAGCTGTGGACTCTTCGGCAATCATCAGGGCATGGGGATGTCGTTGGAATACAGCAGTATTCAGTTTTTGCAAAAAGTCCACTGCTTCCAAGTTTTCGTTCTTGCCATGAATGTTTGGCTGCCACTCGCCATCTCTGCGGTTATAGTCTAGATAGAGCATACTTGCCACTGCATCTACCCGCAAACCATCAATGTGGTATTGCTCTAACCAGAACAAGGCGGAGGAAATTAAGAAACTTTGCACCTCTGGGCGACCAAAATCAAACACCATAGTGCCCCATTCCCGGTGCTCTGCACGCAAGGGATTCTGGTCCTCATAACAGTTGGTGCCATCAAATTTATACAGGCCATGTTGGTCTTTGGGGAAATGAGCAGGCACCCAGTCCATAATTACACCAATGCCTGCCTGATGGCATCTATCCACAAAGTACATAAAGTCCTTTGGTGTCCCATACCGGCTAGTGGGGGCATAATATCCTGTTACCTGATATCCCCAGCTTCCATCATAGGGATACTCTGTCAGCGGCATCAATTCAATATGAGTGTAGCCCATATCCTTTATGTAAGGAATCAATTCATCTGCTAATTGGCTATAGCTAAATGGATTGCCATCGGGATATGTGCGCCAACTACCTGCATGCATTTCGTAAATATTCATGGGGCTATTGATGGTATCGGTATTCTGTTGGTTTTGATACCATTCCCCATCCTTCCACTCATAGCCCTCTAAGGAATAAATTTTAGAGCAATTTGAGGGGCGGGTTTCTGTATGAAATGCGTAGGGGTCTGTTTTAAAAATCAGCTCATCCGAAGGAGTGGTAACACAATATTTATAAATATCATATTCATTTAGTCCCGGAATAAAGCACTCCCAAATGCCACTTTCGGAAATTTTTTTCATGGGAGCATCTCCCGGCACCCAACTATTAAACTCACCCACTACCGACATTTCTTTGGCATTGGGTGCCCACACACGAAACTTTACGCCGCTTTCTCCGTTTTCTTGTGCGAAGTGTGCACCAAAGAAGCGGTATGCTTCAAAGTTTGTCCCTTGCTTAAACAAGTATATGGGCAAATCCGTTTCAACATTCTTTTTCTTTGCCACGTATAACTCCTCCTTTATCCCGCTGAACTATTCATATATATATACTATCATTTTTTGATATTTTTTCAACCCTTTTTCTGTTATTTTATACTAAAAAAGTTTTTATTTTTTTAATCTATTTAGCAAGTTTTCACCAACATTCAAGGGTATCGGCCATTTTTCATCAATTTAGTGTAGTTTTTTGCCTTTCAAAAAGAAAAAAGTAAATATCCCCCTTTGCGAAAAATATTTTTCGCAAAGGGGGATATTCTATTAAAGCCATTTTTTGCGCTGCATAAACCACACCGAAACACCAGTGAGCACAACTGCAATCAACAATACCAGCCAAAAACCATAGGGGGTATTTTCAAAGGGAACAGGCACATTTGTTCCCCAAAGTCCAAAGACAATGGTAGGCACTGTTAAAATAATGGTCAGTGCCGCCAACAATTTCATAACAATATTGAGGTTGTTGGAAATAACCGAAGCAAAAGCATCCATTGTACCGCTAAGAATATCACGGTAAATGTTGCTCATTTCAATAGCCTGCTTATTTTCTACAATAACATCTTCCAACAGCTCAGTATCATCGGGATAATTCTTTACAAAATCCATCCGCAACAATTTCTCCAGCACAAGTTCATTGCCCTTTAAGCTGGTGGAAAAATACACTAGACTTTTTTCAAGGCCCAGCATCTGAATCAACTCTTTATTTTTCATAGAAATATGCAACTCATTTTCCACTCGGCTACTTGCTTTATCCACTTGGCGCAGATAAAACAGGAACAGAGTGGCATTGCGGTAGAGCATTTGCAAAGTCATTCGATTGCGCTTTTTGGTGGAAATCCCCTTCACCAAACCTTCGGAAAAGGCTCGTGGCAAAGAAGTTTCCTTTAGGCAAACAGTAACAATATTTTCTGGTGCCAAAATAATTCCAAAAGGAATGGTAGAATATACAAAACTACGCCCTTCTGCTTCTACAGTGGGAGTATCCACCAAAATCAAAGTGACACCATCTTCTACTTCAATACGGCTTCGTTCTTCTTCGTCCAATGCTGCCCGCACAAAATCCGGGTCTAGATGAAGTTGGTCGCATACCTGCTGAATTTCATCTTCTTCGGGTTCACACAGATGAATCCATGTGCCTGGCAACATCTCATTTTTTTCGGTTACTTTTCCGTCCTCAGATTGATAAATAGAAATCATATTTTACACCTGCTTTCCTGAAAATAGGCAAACCACAGGAACCCACTGTCAGGCAGCAAAAAGAAAGAGCCTGTACGTGGGCGGTGGTGCTTTGGAGTTTTTCTTTGGTTCTACTAGGGTCGCCGTCCATGCGTACTCACTCTCCTTAAAAGGCATTTTTAAAACTTCTTTTAGGCAGAAAAAACTCTCCCTTATCACAGTGTATTCTTTTCGGCATTGGTTTGTCAAGATAACCCGATAAATTTTACCTAAAAATGAAAAACCTCAGCCAAATACCCTTATTCCATTTCCAAAAACCATGATATAAAATTGTTTTTCTATAAAATTTTACTCTCTCCATAAAGCACAAAGCCCATTCTGACATACTTGCCAGAATGGGCTTTCTTCAACATAATATAGTTTTATTCTGCACTATTTGCAAAAGCAGCAAAAGCACGATAGGTATTGTATACATCTGCTTTGGAGGTAATCTCAAAAGGAGAGTGCATTGCCAATACAGGAACACCAATATCTACAGTGTCCACACCCAGAGAAGCAATCATCAAAGCAACGGTTCCGCCGCCGCCTTGGTCTACCTTACCCAGTTCACCGGTCTGCCATACAACACCAGCATTGTCCAGCATACGCATGGTATACTCCATCATTTCGGCGTTTGCATCGTTGGTGCCACCCTTGCCACGACTACCGGTGTATTTGGTCAGTGTTACACCCTTGTTTACATAGGCACTGTTGCGGGGGTCGTAAGCATCGGGGAATGTGGGGTCATAGGCTGCGCTTACATCGGCAGACAAGCAACGAGAGTGCTCCAATACCTCCACAATATCTGCTTTCATGGAGGCTGCCAACTTGCGGATATAGTTCAGCATAAAGTCACTGGACAAACCAGTATACCCTACGCTACCAATTTCCTCTTTGTCAGTCAGTACACAGAGGGTAGTAAATGCAGGGGCTTTACACTCAATTTCTGCCATCAGTGCAGTATAAGCACAACTGCGGTCATCCTGCCCATAGCCACCTACAAGACCACGGTCAAAGCCAATATCAGCAGCCTTTGCAGCAGGCACAACCTCAATTTCTGCACGGATAAAATCACGCTCGGTAATGCCATACTTTTCATTCAAAAGCTGCATAGTATACAACTTAATGCGGTCGGTTGCTTCCTCATCCATAAAGGGCAGGCTACCTACCAACACATTCAATTCCTCGCCCTTAATGCCGTCTGCCAAGGTGCGTTTGTTCTGGTCAGCCGACAAATGGGGCAACAGGTCGGTAATGCAGAATACAGGCTCACCAGCCTGCTCACCAACGCAAATTTCTACCCGTTGACCATCCTTTTTGTAAACCACACCATGCAAAGCCAAAGGAGTGGCTACCCACTGATATTTACGGATTCCGCCGTAATAGTGAGTTTTGAACAGAGCTAGACCATCCTTCTCATACAAAGGAAGGGGCTTTAAGTCCAAACGGGGAGCATCAATGTGTGCAGCATTGATGTGCAAACCTTCTTCCAAATGTTTGGTACCAATGGTAGAGGCCAACAAGCATTTTTCACGGTTTACATAATAAATTTTATCCCCGGGATTCAACTGCATTCCACGCTCAAATTTGCGATAGCCTGCATCCAACAGCAATTTTTCTCCGGTCAACACGGCTTCACGCTCGGTCTTGCCTTTATCCAAAAATTCTTTATATCCTTCACAGAATTCTTGTGCTTTTGCAATGCAGTCAAAATCTGCATCTGCGGCATGGGGTGCCTTATACAACAGCTCCTCAGCCAGTTCCTTTGCGGTTTTCTTTTCCATGGTTGTTATCTCTCCTTTTCTATTGGGCAACCTTTCAAAGAGAATGTTGCCCTATCTATCCCTCGGCATAGCAGACAGCACAGCTTGCGCTACTGCTCTCCGTAAAGGTCATTGTATCCTTTGTAATTTTTTGTCACCTTGTAGACATAGCGGTTCATCTGGGGATAAGGATATTCTTGAAGGGTTTTTCCATCGGATGAATAGGCGGGGTCTTCTAGCAGTTCATCCACGGTACCCCATCCGCTATGATAGGCAGCGGCAGCAGTGGCAAGGTCACCATTGTACCGTTCTAGACAACGATTCATAAAATACGCACCAAAACGAATATTGGTGTTTGCATCATACAAATCTTCAAAAGCAATTTCCTCATAGGGTGCAGATTTCAGCTTTATCCATGCAAAGGTTTCTTCTGTAATCTGCATCAATCCTCTTGCCCCAACATTGGATTGTGCATTGCTGTCAAAGCCACTTTCTGTTTTGATAACAGCATACAAAATATAGGGGTCCATGTCATATTCTTCCGCCCATTTTTCAATGAACATCTGATATTTTTGGGGGTAGCGCAACAGATTGATTTGTCGCACTGCAAAAGGAAGCAGCAGTGCCAACACAATGACTACCGGCAAAATCCAGATTTTTCTGTGTGTTTTTTTCATAAAAAATCCTCTTCTGTCAGCCTTTGCAGCACAGTTTTTGCCTGTTGCTCCAAAGCAGTAGGGTGGCTGTTGTTCCAAATGATATAGTCCGCAGCTTTTTCCAGTTCCTCCTGAGAAATTTGCGCTTTCAGTCTACGCTCTGCCATTTCCGCAGAAATTCCATCCCTCTGGCAAATGCGCTCCACAGCAATTTGTGGGCTGGTTTGCACCACAATAATTTTGCTGCACATTTTTTGCAATGGATGCCCAACAATGACAGCACCATCCACAAAAAACAAACTGCTTTTAGTATTTTGCCACTGGGCTACAATTCGTCGAATAATTTCGGGATGAGTAATTTCAGTCAAAATTTCTGTGCCCTTGCTGGTAGCAAAGGCACGGTCTGCCAACAATCTGCGGCGCAGATTTCCCTGCTCATCCAAAATGTCTTTTCCAAATTGCTCCACCAATTTTACAAGGCAGTTGCTTCCTTTTTCCAGCACCTGCCTTGCCACTATATCTGCATCACACACTTCATATCCCCAGTTGCGGTACAGCTTTGATACAGTAGATTTCCCACTTCCGCTGGTTCCAGTAATGGCAATCATGGGCGTATTCATAGTTCCACCACCCGAAAAGCCGCCGCACGTAGCAACCGATTATACACAGCTAACGCTACACCATGAACCTCAGGGCAACGGGCATATACCTTTTTTGCGCCCATCTCGTCCAGATGGCGCAATGCAGAAAACAACTCTCTGGCTTGGGAATCAAAATCTTTTTCTTTGCCATACACCACAACAGGTACAGACAAATCTCGACAATCTTCCTCAAAGCACAAAGCCGCAACCCCTTCTTCTTTGTGTTGGTTTATATAATTCCTATACTGGTCAGCATCCCCTTTTAGGATGGTAATTTCCGCGTTTGGGGCATAGTGTTTGTATTTCATACCGGGGCTTAGGGCAGTTTCTCCCTGCTCCAACATACGGGTAACGGCTCCGGCAACCTTCACCGGTTTTCCTAATATCTGCTCCATCTGCTCTTTTGTAATATATCCCGGACGAAGGAGCACCAGACTTTCTTCAGCAAGGCTCACTACTGTGGATTCTACACCCACCTGACAGCTTCCGCCGTCTACCACAAGGGGGATTCTCCCCTGCATATCCTGCCATACATACTTTGCCTCGGTAGGGCTGGGGCTTCCAGACAAATTGGCAGAGGGTGCTGCCAAAGGCAAACCACTTTTTGCAATAATTTCTTTTGCAATGGGATGAGAGGGCATTCTCACAGCAATGGTGTCCAACCCGCCACATACCTCTGGGGCAGCGGTTCCCTTATGGCGTAAAATAATAGTCAATGGTCCTGGCCAAAAGGCTTGCGCCAACTGCACCGCCTCCGGTGGCAATGGGTCTACCAAGGTTTTCCACATTTCCATGCTATCGATGTGAACAATCAAAGGGTTATCTTGAGGGCGACCCTTTGCAGCAAAAATTTTTTCCACAGCTTTTCCATCCAAAGCATTGGCAGCAAGTCCATATACTGTTTCGGTGGGAATGGCAACTACTTCGCCCTGTTGCAGCAATTCCACAGCTTGTTGGATTCCTTTTTCATCTGACTGCACCAATTTTGTATTCATGGGCTTATTCCTCCGCATTGCGCAGCTTTTCCGCTTGGTCTGCTGTAATCAGTGTGTCAATAATTTCGTCTAAATCTCCATCCATTACACTATCCAACCGGTAGATGGTCAAACCCACTCGATGGTCAGTTAAGCGACCCTGTGGAAAGTTATAGGTACGGATTCGCTCGCTGCGGTCACCGGTTCCCACTTGGCTTTTTCGGGCAGCATCAATGGCATCCTTTTGTTCTGCCTGCTTTTGTGCCAGTAATCGGCTGCGAAGCACCTTCAAAGCCTTATCTTTATTTTTCAACTGACTGCGCTCATCTTGACATTCTACTACCATGCCAGTGGGCAAGTGGGTTACACGGATAGCACTGGAAGTTTTGTTGATATGCTGACCACCGGCACCAGAAGAACGGAAAGTGTCAATCCGTAGGTCATTCATATCCAGTTGAAAATCCACCTCTTCTGCCTCTGCCATCACTGCCACAGTTACAGTAGAAGTGTGTACCCGTCCTTGAGTTTCGGTTTCCGGCACACGCTGCACCCGATGGACACCACTTTCAAACTTTAGTCGGCTGTAAGCACCTTGCCCCTCTATGGCAAGGCTTACTTCCTTTACACCTCCCAACTCGGTGGCATTTAGGCTTAATGTTTCGGTTTTCCAGCCACGACTATCGGCATACATGGAGTACATCCGCAACAAGCTATTAGCAAAGAGTGCTGCTTCTTCGCCGCCAGCACCTCCTCGAATTTCCAAAATGACATTTTTTTCATCACGAGGGTCTTTAGGCAGCAACAGCACCTTTAATTCTTGTGCAAACACTTCCAGTTGCTCTTTGCTATGGTTCAACTGTTGCTGAACCATCTCTCGAAAATCTGGGTCTAATCCCCCTTCTTCCAACAGTTCTTTTGCCTCTTGATTTTCCTGTTTAGCGTGGGTATATTCTGCCAGCTTTTCTACCACAGGTTCCAAGCTGTGATATTCCTTCATCAAATCCCGATACAGTTGATTATTTTGTACCGTAGCAGGGTCTTGCAATCGCTGATTGATTTCTTCAAATCTCCGTTGTACATCATAGAGTTTATCAAACATATTTATTCTTGTACCTCTTCCGGGCGTATTACCTTTTTGATATTTTTTTCAATTTTCCCACGGGGAACCATCACTTCTCTGCCGCACTTGGTGCAGCGGATGCGAAAGTCCATCCCCACACGCAGCACCAAAAAGCTGCTGTTTCCACAAGGGTGGGGTTTTCGGGTTTGGATAGTATCATTTACTTGAACATCCATTTTTCCATCCTCCTTTTGCACACCTTTTCAGCACATACTCTTTATATTATAGTACGCAGGGGGATTTTTCGCAATTCCTGCAAGCAAATGTTTTCACACAGTTTTTATTTTGCTGCTCTATCTTAGGGCATGGCTGCATATAGTGGTAAAGAATCGACTTTGTGAAAAAAGCGATACTGTACAAATAAGGAGGAATCCAAAATGACGGCATTTGAAACCGAAGGAAACGGGATTTCCGCCATGGAGTATGGCTGTGAGCAGTTGCGTGCTGCCATGCTTACTGGACAAATTCTGGAAGGGCGGGCCCGTGCCTTTGATGCCCAAAAGCAACTACGCTTTACCTTTTCTGGCTGTGAAGGGGTAATGCCCTACGAAGAATGTGCTGATGGAATTGCACAAGGCACAGTACGACAAATTGCAATTCTCACCCGAGTTGGCAGACCTGTTTGCTTTGTGGTTACAGGCTTTACTGCTGGGCCCAATGGCCCTGTGGCTTTGCTTAGCCGCACCAAAGCCCAACAGCGTTGTCGAAAGCAATACCTATCCACCCTATCGCCGGGGGATATTCTCCCCTGTACAGTTACACATATTGAGCCCTTTGGGGCATTTTGCGATGTAGGCTGTGGCATTGCCGCTTTACTACCCATTGATTGCCTTTCGGTTTCTCGCATTTCCTCTCCTTTTGACCGAGTAGCCGTAGGCGACCAATTATTCTGTGCCATTCGTAGCATTGACCCACAAGGCAGGTTAGTTCTTTCCTTGCGGGAGTTAATGGGTACATGGCAGGAGAACGCTGCCCTTTTTTCTGCTGGCGAAACGGTTCTAGGCATTGTTCGCAGTGTAGAGGACTATGGAGTATTTGTAGAACTTGCCCCTAATTTGGCTGGTCTTGCGGAACCGGGAGGAAAACCAGTGGCACCTGGGCAGGTGGTCAGCGTATACATTAAAAGTATTTTGCAAGATAAAATGAAGGTAAAGTTGGTCATCTTGTCCGCTTTAGAGGAGGAATATTTTATCCCACCTCGCTATTTTATCAAAGAAGGACATTTAGACCACTGGGTTTATTCCTGCCCTGGTGCCCGTAGAATCATTCAGACAGATTTTTCCGCCACCCCTTAATTGCAAAATCTATATGGCTGTTATATAATAAAAACAGTGCTGTTTTTACAGCCCCCATCTTGTTAAAGGATGTGAATATGCAATGTCTCGTGAAGCTTTTACTGCTGGGGTAAAGCCCGGCGGACTTACCACTACCACACAGATTCGCATTTTGCTTTGCTATGTTATCCGTACAGTGGCACACCCTCTCTCCCGTTCTGAACTGGAACAGGCCATGCTAGAAAAAGAGTTGATAAACTACTTTGAACTGGCAGATGGGCTTTCCGATTTGGAGCAACAGGAACTTGTCACTGTGGAAAACGACCGCTACCACATCACAGAAAAAGGACGCCATGTGGCTGACCTTCTTCTCACCGACCTTCCCCGCAGTATTCGGGAGCAAGCAGTACAAGCGGCTGTTTTGGCACAACAATGGGCACGAAAAGCCGCCGAAAACAAAGCGGTAGTACTGCCAGTTGCTGGAGGGTATCAGCTAGATTGCCGTATCCAAGAGTTGGGGCAGGATGTTTTTCATCTCACATTACTTATGCCCGACCGTTCCACTGCCGAGTTTGCACGGGATACCTTTATCGAAAAAGGTGCCGATTTTTACAAAATCATGCTGGCAGCTTTGTCGGACAGCGGCCCCCTTGCTGCCCAGTGGATGAAAAATTTATAAAACAAAATCAGATTTTTGCATAAAAACCGCACTCCCTGTTGCCACCGGCCAAGGAGTGCGGTTTTGTATTAGTGCAAATATAATTTCCATTGATTTTCTTGGGGAACATACTGAAACTCACACAGGTCATCCCGTTCCATCACCTGCAAAAGTTCTTCAAAATCCTCTACCGTGTCCAAAACCGAAAGCTGGTCACGGTCTACCCAAACCATTTCTCCCTCGGGAGAGGACACCAATTCCCCTGAAAATTCAGTGGTTTTAAACAAGAATATCAGGTATCTTCCACCTTCAATGGGAAACTGTTTTATACCACAAAGCACAGGGTTTTGTATATCCAGACCGGTTTCTTCCTTTACTTCCCGTATCACCGATTCTACCACAGATTCTCCCGGCTCAATATGTCCCCCCGGCAAGGCGTAGCCCTTCCAGTCCTCTTTTACACGATTTTGCAGCAAAACTTTATTATTTTTATACACAAGGCAGATGGTTGCCAACTCTACCCGTTCGGTTCTGTCCATCTGTTGCCCCCCTTTTCCATACTTCTGTTTATTGTATGGTGTTTTGACAAAAAAGTCAAATACTTTTCCACATATTTGTAGGTTTCGGTGGAAAAAGAAACTGCCCTCTGCAAAAGCAGAGAGCAGAAAAATTTTTATTTTGTGTAGTTATCAAAATATCCTTGAATGTAGATAATAGGGGTACCCTTATCGCCACTACCGCTGGTCAAATCACACAAAGAACCAATCAAATCAGTCAAGCGGCGGGGGGTGGTGCCCTGTGTTACCATGCTACCCACCAAGCTGGCTGCCTTTTCATCCTTTTTGCGGATATAGTCAGAGATAGCATTTTTCAGCTCTTCGCCCTTCAGGTCGCTAAAATCATTGTCAGCCAAATACTTCAGCTTTACCTCGTTGGGAGTGCCCTCCAAACCGGGAGTATAAGCAGGAGAAACCACAGGGTCTGCCAGCTCCCAAATCTTTCCTACAGGGTCTTTGAAGGCACCATCGCCGTAAATCATAACCTCCACATTTTTGCCGGTTTTCTCTTTCAACATATCATGGATACGGTCTACTACAGGTTGACCATTTACAGGGAACAGCTTTACAGTATCTTCTGTTGCCTTGTTGGAACCCAGCAAACCATACTTGTCATTGTAACCGCTTCCATCAATGCTTTGGGTCATAATTTCATCCAAGCTGTATACCTTTTCAGCACCTGCCTGCAACAATAAGCGTTTGGTACGAGCACGGGTATGGATATCGCAGTTCAGCACAAACTTTGTGTAGTCCAAAATTGCTTTGGGATTGTTTGCAAAAACAACCTCTACTTCTGCGCCTGCTTCCTCAATCAGCTGTTTGTAATACTCCACATAGTCCACACCAGTGAACACATGCTTTTCATATCCAAACAGTTCCCGATATTTTTCCTCGCTGAGAACGTCAGTCCATGGGTTTACGCCCTTTTCATCCAATTTGTCCAAATCAATCAGATGGTTACCAACCTCATCAGAGGGATAGCTCAGCATCAACACAATCTTTTTGCAGCCTTTGGCAATGCCACGCAAACAGATAGCAAAACGGTTACGGCTGAGGATGGGGAAGATTACACCTACAGTTTCATTGCCAAACTTGCCGCTTACATCCTTTGCAATGGCATCTACACTGGCATAGTTTCCTTGTGCACGGGCAACTACTGCCTCAGTAACTGCAACAACATCCTTATCTTGAATGGTGAAGTTTCCTTCGGAAGCCTTCAAAACACAATCTACTACAATCTGAGCAATATCATCGCCCTCCCGAATAATGGGAGCACGAACACCACGAGATACTGTACCAATCATTCTTTCCATACTTGTCCCTACTTTCTACGCCAAAAGCCAACTTTTGGCACACACTAAAATCATACGGCTACTATTATACCCTTATCCGACACATTTTTTCAATGCTAAAAATACACAAAGTTCAAATTTTGCTTTTTTACGCCTTAATCTTTAATTTCCGCAGTTTGTACATCACTCAAGTACTTTCCTTCGTCCACATTGTAGCCCAGTTCAAACTCTATATCTGGCAAACCTAACTGGTCTTCTGTGACAACAACTCCTTCTGGTCGGAAATGCTCGTTTAAAATTCGAGCTGTATTTTCCTTTTCCACTCCATACAAAGCTGCCATTTTTCCGTTGGTTCCCTCAACATTCACAGGGCCACCGCTGCACCGCACCACATAAATATCCTCTGGTTTCAATTCCTTCAAGGCCAAATATACCCCTACCAAATCTGGCACAGAAAAGTCTGTTTTCAGATAAACGGCAGTATTTTTTGCCACCTGCAAAGCATCTCCTATGGGGTATTGCTCCATAAAGGTGCGGAATACAGCAGCATAGAAACTTTGCTGCAATTCCAAACGTTCATAGTCACCCAAGGTTGTGGCACGATTGCGCAAAATCACCTCAGCGGTATCTCCATTGATTTTTTTATCCCCTGCTTCAAACATCAACTTTCCAGTTTCTTTGTCGTACAAATCACGGGGAATATGCATCCAGATTCCGCCCATGGTGTTCAACATTGTGCGGAAACCTTCTACATCCATTACAGCATAGTTATCAGCTTTTAAACCAAGCAACTCGTAGATGGCTGTGGCTGTGTTAGCAATGGGATTTTCTTTGTTTTCTCCATTGCTATAAGCACCGTTGATTCTATGGTAGGTTCCACAGTCTACACTAATATCCCCCACATAGGTATCACGGGGAATTTGAAGAATATTCATTTTATGATTTTTATTGTCCAAACGAATATACATCAATACATCTGTGTTTGCTCCATCTCGTTCTTCTTCCTGCACACCTTCATCTGTAACTGCCACCAGAATGGTATACACATCTTTTTCCTGCACAGTAGACAGGTCTACTCCACCCTCTGCTTCCATGGATTCATAGCTTTCGGGAAGGTTTCCTGCATCTTTTGTGTCTAATAGCGATTCCAACTCTAAATAGGTCTTTACGCCATATCCCAGCACTGCCAGCAATGCTACCACTGCAACTGCCACCACTGCCCACAAACCCCAGTTATGTTTTTGGTTTGGTTGAGAAGACATACATTCCAACTCCTGATTTTCAAATTCTTAATTTAGTTTCCAGTAAAACAGCCAAAATTGCTGTAAAACTTTTGTAACCATGCTATATAATAGCAAAAAATGCCCCCCTTTGCAAATGGACGGCATTTTTTTTACAGGTTATTCACATTTTGTCAAATTCTACCGACAAAAATTGGAGAAATGTTTCACATCTCAAAGCATTGGCAATCTTTCATTTCTAAGCCAAGGGCAACCCTGCGCACCATATCCAGTGCCTTTTGGCTTGCTGCAAAACGAACTGTTTCCCGATTTCGATGGGCAAGCAACAATTTGTATACCCATATTGTTTCCCCATTTGCCACCGAGATATACACCAAACCTACTGGCTTCTCTGGGGTTCCACCGTCAGGGCCCGCAATTCCGGTAATTCCCACAGCAATATCTGCACCAGAAAGGGCTTTGCTTCCCCTTGCCATTGCTATGGCAGTTTGTGGGCTAACTGCCCCATACTGCTCTAATACATCAGCAGGGACACCTAGCAATTTCTCCTTGATGGTATTTGCATAGCTGCACACACCACATTCAAACACTTGACTACTACCTGGTACGGCTGTAATGCGCTGACTGAGCAAACCTCCTGTACAGCTTTCGGCAGTGGATACCTTTAACCCTTTTTCAGCAAGAACCTGTACTACCGTTTGTTGCAAGGTTTGGTCTGCCTCTGCGTAAATACAATCACCCAAAATGTCATAGAACTGTTGGGCTGTTTTTCCACACATTTCTTCAGCTTGTTGGCTAGTGGCAGCCTTCGCCGTAATGCGAATAATCACCTCAGCAGGTTTGGCATATAGGGCGGCGGTGGGATTCTCTCCCTCCAGCAAATGGCCTACCATATCTTCTAAAGCACTTTCCCCCACACCATACACACGAAGAACACGGGACACCAACACAGCCTTTTGCAATTTTTGCAGACGTGGAATGGCTTGCTGTTCAAACATGGGAATCATCTCTTTGGGTGGGCCGGGCAGTAGGATGGCGATTTTTTCTCCATCTCGGAACAATGCGCCGGGGGCGGTGCCATTGGCATTGTCTAAGGTTTCACCGAAGGCTGGCACCATGGCTTGCTTTCGATTATTTTCCGGCATATTACGGCTGCAAGCATGAAAAAATCCCCGAATCCGTTCAAATTGCTGTTGGTCGAACTGCAAGGGGTCACCATACACCTTAGCGACAGTTTCTTTGGTCAGGTCGTCGGCTGTTGGGCCAAGCCCGCCACTGTAAATTACAATATCACTGCGCTGCTTTGCTTGGGTTGCTAGTTGTTCCAGTCGTTGAGGGTTATCCCCCACAACGCTTTGAAAATGCACTGTAAAGCCCAGCTCTGCCAGCTTTTGAGAAAGATATTGGGCATTGGTGTTTAAAATATCCCCTAACAACAATTCTGTACCTACAGCAATAATTTCGGCATTCATTGGCCATTCGCCTTCTTTCTTCTATTAAATTTCTGCCGCTAGTGGTGGCTCTTCGCCCATGCGCAGACGAATGGTTTCCACTTCTTGAGCAGCTTGTTCCTCCAGTTGTTCCAACTGGGGCATTTTGGATTCTGCCTGCAAAATCTCCTCCATGGTAGGTTTGGTTTTGGGATGGGGAGGAGTAAAGATGGTGCAGCAATCCTCATATGGCATAATGCTTGTTTCAAAGGTTCCGATTTTTCGGGCAATCTCTACAATTTCGGTTTTGTCCATACCAATCAACGGGCGTAAAACAGGGAGGTCTTGTGCCAAATCGGTACACATCAAAGCCTTTAGAGTTTGGCTCGCCACCTGTGCCAAACTTTCTCCTGTAATAATGCCTTCACACTCTATTCTGTCCGCAATTTTCCGTGCAATTCGCATCATGCTGCGACGCATTAACACGGTGAACAACACATCTGGCGCATTATCACGGATGTACTCTTGTGGTTTTGTATAGGGCACTACATACAGGTTGCAGCTTCCTGTATAGTCTGTCAACAGTTGCCCCAAACTTTGCACCTTTAGCTTTGCACGCTCGCTGGTATAGGGAGGGCTGGCAAAATGGATGTGGTGCAAACTCAATCCCCGCTTTGCCATCATCCATGCAGCCACAGGGCTGTCAATTCCCCCAGACAACATGGTCACAGCTCGCCCACTGGTAGACACAGGTAAACCACCAGCACCAGGAAGTTTTGGGCCGTGAACATAGGCTCCAAAATCCCGCACCTCTACATATACGATAGTATCGGGATTTTTTACATTGACTCGCAAATGGGGATGCTTGCTCAGCAAAAAGCCCCCCAGCTCCTTGGCAATCTCCGGGCTTTTCATGGGAAAATTTTTATCCGCACGGCGAGCCTCTACCTTAAAGGTACGGCACTCCCGAAGCTGTTGCCCCATATACTCCTCTGCTGTATTGCAAATAGCCTCAAAACTCTTTTCACATACTGCTGCACGGCACACAGCCGCCAAACCAAAGACCTTGCCCACCTTTTCAAAGGCTGTGTCCATATCTGCAAACTCGTCTTTGGGTTGCACATAAATGGTACTTTGTGCTTTGCTTACCTGAAATTCCCCCACATTTTCCAGCCGACGGCGGAGAATTTTCATCAGGGTAGATTCAAAGGCATTGCGGTTCAAGCCTTTCAAGACCATTTCCCCTTGAAAAGCCATAATAATTTCGTTCATGGTAGTTCTAGTTCCTCTCTCGTTTATTTCACTCGTGCAAGACTTGCCATTCCTTCTGCAAGACCTTCCAGCAAGGCTTGCACATCCTCTTGTGTACTGTCCTTAGAAAAGCTCACACGAAGGGCACTGTCAATTCTTTGGGAAGGCAGTCCCATGGCTGCCAAGGTATGACTAGCTGCCCCCTTACTACAAGCCGACCCACTGGACACATACACTTCTTTTTGCTCCAAAAAATGCAACATGGTTTCACTGCGAATGCCCATCACGCTAAAATTCAACACTTCTGGTGCTGCATCTTGTGGGCTGTTTAGCACAATTCCATCCATGTTTTCCAACTGGCTGCGAAGAAGCTCGTTACAGTGGGCAATTTGTTTTTTTCTCTGAGGCATATTTTTTTGCATCATTTCGGCAGCCATAGCCAAACCAGCAATATAGGGTAGATTCTCTGTACCGGGGCGGATACCCTTTTCCTGTCCTCCTCCTAAAAAAGGGGGAATGATGTTGCTATTCTTTTTCAGATAGAGGGCACCAATACCCTTTGGAGCATGGATTTTATGCCCCGACACAGCATAGCTGTCAATTTGTGTAGCAGATAACTTTATGGGCAGCCGCAGCCATCCCTGCACCCCATCCACATGAACAAAGGTTCTTGCATTTTTCTCTTTCACCAATTTTGACAGCTTTTGTACATCCAGTATCGCACCTGTTTCGTTATTTACCTGCATAGCAGTTACCAAAGCTGTTTTGCTTGTCACCAAGTCTGCAAGCTGTTCTGGCTGGATAACTCCCTGTTCATTGGGGGTTACAAGGGTTACTTTCCAGCCCTGTTGCTGCAATTTTTCAATGGGCTGTTGCACAGAGGGATGTTCGTAGCCTGTGCAAATAATGTGGTCTGCCCATTCTTTTCTAGCCTCCACAGCCCCCAAAATTGCAATATTGTTGCTTTCGGTGCCACACCCGGTAAAATAGACTTCCGCGGGAGTACAGCCCATAGCAGAGGCCACCTTTGCCCGACTTTGGCGCAAAATTAGTTCACTATCCAGACCTGGTTTATATAAAGAGGAAGGATTTGCAAAGGATTGCTCCATTACTTTGCGGATATGGTCAGCCACCTGTAAATCCACTTTTGTGGTGGCGGCATTGTCCAAGTAGTGCATTATATTTCTCCATTTCTTGTGTTTTAATCACACTGATTTATACTGCTAAAACAATGCCTCCATCATTGGCATACACTGTAGAAACACCACCAGCGGGCACCATTACCACATCTTGCAAAGCAGGGCAAGCCTTCAAAAAGGCTTCCTTTAAGTCCATGGCCCGTTGGGCACAGTTACAATAGCTGATAATCAAAGTTTGGCTGGCAGGTTTCATTTTTTTCAAATGCTCTGACACAATTTCCACCAAACGGTTCATAGCATTTTGTGTACCACGGACTTTATCTAGCTGGATAATCTCTCCCTTGCCGTTTTCCCCCATAATAGGGCGAATACTAAGCATAGTGCCCATTAAACCAGCCACACGGGAAATTCTTCCGTTTTTCACCAGATTGGATAAATCCTCCAGCACAAAATAGGTTTTCATTCCGCTGGTAAATTCCTCTGCTTTTTGCACAAGCGCATCAAAATCCATGCCACCGTCTATCCATTGCCGTAGCAATAAAGCAATACGCAGTTGACCCGCTGAGGCACTGCGAGAATCCAGCACATAGATATTTTTGTCTGGGGATTCTTCTAGCACCATCTCTTTTGCCACCATGGCAGCGTTATAGCTGCCGGACAGTTTGGAAGAAAGTGTTACCACAATGCTCTGTTGTTGCTGGCGCATTAAAGCAGCATAGCTTTCGGGGGAGGGACAAGCACTGGCAGCCGGTTCCTTTGTGGACTTCATAGCTGCAAGCAGTGCTGCAATGGGCAGGTCACCATCATCCACAAAGCTGCTTTGCCCTGCACTCACAGTCAAAGGTGCAATCTGAAATTCCATTGCATGGCGCAAAGCTGGTGTAGTGTCACAACAGCTATCTACAATAATTTGGATGCTCATATCCAAAACCTCTCTTTCAACAAACGCCCTCAGCTATCTGTTTGCTGTGTGGCAAAATCCTGTATTTCTCTTTATTGTACCTGTTTGCCCTTGAAAAGTAAAGCATAAGGGGCATGTCCCATCCTATAGATTTTTCGCCCTTTTGTGTTCATTTTTTTGCAATCCTGTCCCCTTTGGAGCGATTCTGCTTGTAATTGACAAACAGGGATGGTACTATGGAAGGGAAAGTAACTGTGTGCCAAAGGCATTTTGCCTGCACCTTACAGAAAGGATGTTTTCCCATGAAATCCGATATTCAAATTGCTCAGGAAGCCACCCTACAACCCATTGCGGCAGTTGCCGAAAAACTGGGTCTTGGCGCAGAGGAAATTTCTCTTTATGGCAAATACAAGGCAAAAATTGACCACCGTCTGGCTGCAAAAAAACAGCCCAAAGGAAAATTGATTTTGGTCACTGCCATCAGCCCTACCCCCGCTGGGGAGGGAAAAACCACCACAAGCGTTGGTCTTGCAGATGCTTTGTGTGCATTGGGCAAGTCCACTATGCTTTGTCTGCGAGAGCCTAGCCTTGGCCCTGTGTTTGGTGTCAAGGGTGGTGCCGCTGGTGGTGGATACGCACAGGTAGTTCCCATGGAGGACATCAACCTACATTTCACCGGAGATTTGCACGCCATTGGAGCTGCCAACAACCTTTTGGCTGCTATGATTGACAACCACATTTTTCAAGGGAATGCTTTGGGCATTGACCCTCGCCGCATTACTTGGAAGCGTTGTGTGGACATGAACGACCGCCAGCTTCGGTTTATCACTGATGGTCTGGGCGGAAAGGTCAATGGCACTCCCCGTGAAGATGGCTTTGATATTACAGTTGCCAGTGAGGTTATGGCTGTATTCTGTTTGGCCACCGACCTAGAGGACATGAAGCAGCGTCTTTCTCAAATTGTCATTGGGTATACTTATGGTGGAGAGCCTGTAACAGCTGGCCAGCTCAACGCTGCGGGAGCCATGACCGCTTTGCTAAAAGATGCCTTTGACCCCAACCTTGTACAAACCTTGGAGGGCAATCCTGCTATTATTCACGGTGGCCCCTTTGCTAACATTGCCCATGGTTGCAACAGTGTTATGGCAACACGGCTCAGCCTATCCTTGGCAGACTATGTGGTTACAGAGGCTGGCTTTGGTGCTGACTTGGGTGCTGAAAAGTTCCTCGACATTAAATGCCGCAAAGCAGACCTTGCTCCTGAAGCTGTGGTTTTGGTTGCAACTGTTCGGGCACTGAAGCATCATGGCGGTTGTCCCAAAGAGGAGCTGTCTGTTCCCAGTCTTTCCTATTTGGAAAAGGGCAGTGCCAACCTTGTGCGCCACATTGAAAATCTGCAAAATGTGTATGGTTTGCCTGTTTGTGTTGCTATCAATGCTTTCCCCACAGATTCCAGCGAGGAGCATGAATTTTTAACGGAGTTGTGCAAAAAGCTAAATGTACCTTGTGCCTTGAGTGAGGTATTTGCAAAAGGCTCTGAGGGCGGAAAAGCCCTTGCACAGGCTGTGCTGGATGTAATGGAGCAAAAGCCCTTACAGTGTGCTTATCCTTTGGAAGCACCTCTTTGTGAGAAAATTGAGGCGGTATGTACAAAGGTATATCGTGCCGGAAAGGTCAACTACTCCCCTGCTACCAAAAAGGCGTTGGCAGAGATTGAGGCAATGGGATATGGCAATCTGCCTGTTTGCATTGCCAAAACACAATATTCCTTCTCGGACAATGCCAAGTTGTTGGCAGCACCAGAAGGCTTTGAGATGACTGTACGGGATGTCCGGTTGTCTGCTGGTGCAGGCTTTGTGGTTGTAATTATGGGAGCTATTATGACCATGCCCGGCTTGCCCAAAAAGCCCGCCGCAGAAAACATTGATGTGGACAAAGAAGGTCGGATTACTGGGTTGTTCTAAGGTTTTTGTTGATTTCAGACAGAAAATGTCCCCTGTGTGGAACTGTAACCACACAGGGGATTTTTTATGGGACGCTGTCCCATACCCTGCAAGCCTTTGAAAAGGCTTGACCGAAACTTTTATACAGTGGGAATATTGGATAAAAATTCAGAACCGTCGGCATCGCTAGGCATACGCCAATCCCCACGGGGGGACAGGGCAACGGAACCGACTTTTACGCCGTCGGGCAAACAGCTTCTCTTGAACTGCTGGGTAAAGAACCGGCGGTAGAAGGTTTGCAAGGTATTTTGAATATATTCGGGAGAAAGTTGGGGATAGGCTTGTTTTGCCAATGCAAAAATTTTGGCTGGGGCAAATCCATGGCGAACCATATAGAACAGGAAGAAATCATGGAGGTCATATTTGCCGATGGTTTCTTCTGTTTTTTGTTGCATTTCCCCACTTTCTGACAATGGCAGCAATTCGGGACTGATGGGGGTGTCCAAAATATCATAGAGAATTTCTTTCAGGTTGGGGAAGGTTCCTTGTTTTGTATCTGCGTGCCATTGCACCAAAGTTTTTACAAGGGTTTTGGGGATGGAACCATTGACACCGTACATACTCATATGGTCGCCATTATAGGTGCACCAGCCCAGAGCCAACTCAGACAAATCTCCCGTACCCACCACAAGGGCATTGTGCATGTTGGCAATATCCATCAAAATTTGGGTGCGTTCTCTTGCCTGTGTATTTTCAAAGGCAACATCATAGACATCTTCAGGATGGTCGATATCTCGCAAATGGAGCATACAGGCTTCTTTAATATCAATTTGTTGGAAGGTTGCGCCATATCCCTCCACCAAAGCTTGGGCATTGGAACGGGTTCGGCTGCTGGTTCCTACACAAGGCATAGTAATTCCAAAAATGTTGGACAAGGGTAGCTGTAGTTGCTCCATAGCATCCACTGCCACCAAAAATGCCAGTGTGCTATCCAGTCCTCCCGACATTCCAATGACCAAGTGTTTCATGCCGGTTTTTTTCAACCGCTGTGCCAATCCGGTTGCTTGTATTTTGGCAATCTCGGTACAGCGGCGATGAATTTTTTCTGGTGTAGATGGTACAAAGGGCATGGGGTTGGGGTGTTGCTGGCTGGCTGTAATCACTGGAGCAGCTTTGCCCAGTGTGGGGGCAACAATGGTTTTCCAAGGGGCAAATTCCTTTGCCTCTGTCATAAAGCTGTTTAATACCTGCCGTTGATTTTTTAGAATTTCCAAATCCAATACAGCAGTGATAACACCTTCCCCTTGTTCAGGGTAGATGGATTCCGCTTTTATGCTGCCATTGCAACAAATAATATCATGGCCGGAGAATACTACATCAGTGGTACTTTCCTCCTGTCCTGCACTGGCATATAAATAGCCACACACGCAGCGAGCAGACTGCATCCGAACCAAATCCCGGCGGAAATCCTGCTTTGATATGGTTTCGTTGCTTGCAGAAAGGTTTACAATCACATTGGCCCCTGCCAAGGCTGCCAAACTGCTGGGGGGAACGGGTGACCACAAATCTTCGCAAATATCAGCAGCAACAACAATGGTTCCTTCGGGGTTGCTTATTAACAGATTTTCACCAAACGGAATGTGCTGTATGCCTTTGGTTGTGGAAAGGATAATTTCTTCACTGTAGCGAGAGAAAGCAGGTGCAAACCATCGCTTTTCATAAAATTCTCTATAATTGGGCAAATACCGCTTTGGAACCAATGCCAAAATTTTTCCATCTTGTAAAAAAGCTGCACAGTTAAACAGTTGGTTGTCTGCCTGTACGGGAAGCCCTACCACAGCCATTCCAGCAAAGCCCTGTTGTGGAAGCTGCTCTGCCAACCACAGAGTTGCCTCCATTGCCTGTTGTATCAGGTAGCTTTGTGCAAACAGGTCTGCACAAGTATAACCAGTGATGGACAATTCAGGAAATACTACAATTTCACAATCTGTGTGCTGTGTTGCCAGTTGCAACGCAGCTTTTGCATTTTTAAAAGGGGCAGCAATGGCCACTTTTGGGGTAGCACAGGCTACCTTGATGTAATCCTGCATGGAAATTCTCCTTTTTTATCAAGTGTGGTGTTCATCCCGCAGCCGCATTTTCAGGGCATAGGCAGTATGGCTCATGTTTACATAATGCTGATGAGGATTGTACAAACGCTGTTCTTCCTCCCATACCTCATTTTCCAGTTGATGGCGGGTATAGCTGCGAATTTCCTCCAAAGAGGGCAGGGGCTGAGCAAGTTCGCCTTTTAAGATAACAGGCTTTAGGATACGCACCGCACGGAAATTTTCAATCACAATATTTTTCCACGGTTTCCGTGGGTCTACACAGCTATAGGGAACTTCTTCGGGAATTGTTTCGTCATCCATGGTAATGACATCACAAATTGCAAATCCAGTATCCTTGTTATACAATCTCCATACCATTTTTTTGCCGGGATTGGTGGTTTTTACTTCGTTTTCGCTCACCTTAATGCGGGGTACCATTGTGCCATTTTCTTCCACAGCAGCCAATTTGTATACACCACCAAAAACAGGGTCAGAAGCGGCAGTAATCAGCCTTTCTCCAATACCAAAACTGTCAATGGCTGCCCCCTGCAATACCAAATCTGCCATGGTAAACTCATCCAAGCCATTGGACACGCAAATTTTGCAGTCCTCCATGCCGGCAGCATCCAAAATTTTGCGCACCTTTTTGGACAGATAAGACAAGTCGCCGCTGTCCAGTCGAATTCCCTTCATGCGTTTGCCCATGGGCTCCAAAATTTCCTTTTGCACACGGATAGCATTGGGCAAACCGCTATGCAATACATCATAGGTATCAATGAGCAAGGTGCAGCTATCTGGATAAATGCGAGCATAGGCAGCAAATGCCTCGTATTCAGTGGGGAACATCTCTACAAAGGCATGTGCCATTGTGCCCAAAGCAGGAACACCATATTTTTGGTCCGCTAAGCAGTTGGCTGTTCCCACAGCACCGGCAATATAGGCAGCTCTTGCCCCTAAGTTGGCAGCATCATTTCCCATAGCACGGCGGCTACCAAACTCCATGATAACACGACCACCACGACAAATGCGGCTGGCTTTGGTTGCAATGCGGGATTGATGATTCATAAAGGTTAAAAGCTGGGTTTCAATCAAGGTGGCACCAATGGCATCCGCCTCTACCCGAACCAATGGCTCATTGGGATATACTACAGTACCCTCTGGGATGGCATAAATATCCCCTTTGAAACGATAGGTAGAAAGATACTGCAAAAATTGTTCATCAAAAATTCCTTTGGAACGGAAATATTCAATATCTTCTGGATAAAATTGAAAGTTTCGGATGTAGTCTACTAAACTTTCCAGTCCGCAAGCAATGGCATAACCACCACCATCAGGCACACGGCGGAAAAACATATCATACAACACACGGGTGTCTTTTTGTCCGGTCAGAAAATAGGCATTTGCCATGGTCATTTCATAAAAATCCATCATCATGGCATTGTTGCTATATTTGGGGTTTGGGGTAAAGGATGTAGACATAAAAAATTCCTCCTTTTGATGTCAGTCAGTATGACCGAGGGGATTATATTCAAACAACATGGCTTGTCGGCGGGAACCTTGGGCTGTGCCCTGCCCCACCTGTCGCACCATATGGCGCACAGCCTTGCGGAAATTGGCACGGTCTAGCTTTTCTCCCAGTAGCACCTCATACACCTTTTGCAGTTGCCCCAAGGTAAATTGTTTGGGCACCAAACAGAAAGCAATGGGGGTATAATTCACCTTGTTTTTCATTCTCTGTAAAGCCATGTGAATGCTATGAGCATGGTCAAAGGCTAGTTTCCCGCCGCTGGCTGGGTTTACTGCAATATCATATACCTTGCGCATTCCCTCCGCTTTTTCTTTTACAGTGTATTTCAACCGCAGATTTTTCTCTGCATTGCACAAGGTTAGTTCATAGCAATTTTCTTGTTGGTTTTGGTATGCTTCTACCAATTCCACCGTAAACCATGCAGCGTCCTCTGCATCATCACCGGCACGGGTATTTTTGATATTAGAACTAGGTGTTAGGCTAATGTAGGCACAGGTAATGACTCGCATACGAGGGTCACGGTTTACCTCTCCAAAGGTGTACAGTTGTTCAAAGTAGACATCCTGTGTCAAATTGGTTTCCTCTGCCAACTCTCGGTATACAGCTTGCTCTATGCTTTCCTCAATGCCTACAAATCCGCCGGGCAATGCCCAACAGTGCATATAGGGGTGGTTTTTTCGACGAATCAAAAGTAGTTTTAGGGCATTGTTTTCAATGGTAAACAGTAGCATATCCACTGTCACCGAGGGTCTGGGATAATCCGAAGGTTTGTACTGTGCCAAAAATTCTTCCTCTGTAAGACCTTGTTTGTTTCGCAGTTGATTTTGCTCCACAAAACCCCTCCTTTTCCGTGTATTGTAGACTACCTTTTTTGTAGTATATTTTACTACTTTATGTCATTATAGTAGGATTGTGTGATAGTGTCAACACATTTTGCAAAAAAATATCCCTGTCCAAAAGAATTGGTACAGGGATAATATATTACTTGTTTTCAGGTGGCTGTAAAAAAAGTTCCATTTCTGGGCCGCTAAAACGTTCAAACCGATAGCGAGCATATCCAGCATCCTTGAAAATATCCAGAATCAGGTCTGCTTGTGGTGTTCCTCGCATTTGGAACAAGGATTCCATCAAAGAAGGAGTTTCCTCCATGCGCAGGATAGTTTTTTCGGGATAAAAGAAAAATTTCATTCGGCGCACTGCGGTATGCTCCAAAAAGCAAAGAAGAATTTTTAATACAGGCACATCATCTTCATTGCTGGTAGCTGTGGCAACCGATGCCATTTTCCACTTCTCTCCCCCAATGGCCAAGCCAAAGGATTGAGGGGTAGAAAAATGCAAAGGCATTTCAATGGTTTCTTTGCCCTCTGTCCATAGCAGTTTTATTCCTTCTTCTGTGGACACAAATTTCATTTGGTCTACACCAGCAGTATAATTTCCTTGCATACACTGCACCAAAATAGGCAAAATGCCCACATGATTTTTTTCGGGATAAAAGGTTTTATTTTCAATTTGTTGCAAAATAGTTTGCTCCATGGGGTTGCACTGTGGTTCTTGGGGAGTTGACACAAATTTTTGCAGCAAACTTTTGTACCATGGTTGTGGCTGAACAACGGGCAGTTCTTTTAGAGCTTTTCCAAACTCAAGCCGTTGCAAAACTTCTTCCAAATGGCTGTTTTTCTCTGGCTGAAGTGGAAGGGTAGCAGGCATTTGTTCCGATGCAAAATACTCTTGTAGCAACTGCAACACCGGGCTTTGGGCGAATACATTGTTGCTACCAGAACATAGCACAATTACGGTATTGTTTTGAGGAATACAGTAGACATATTGTCCAAACATTCCATTCATAGCAAAAGCACCTGTAGCAAGGGTCCAAATTTGCATTCCATAGGTACCCTGTATCCCTTCCATTTGGGTTGTAGTCATCTGCTCTACCCATTGTTGGCTAAGGATTCTTTTTTCCTGCCCCTGTGTGGACTTCCACACACCATCATTGAGCAACAAAAGCCCTAATTTTGCCATATCTTCCGGCAGCAGATACAAGCCCCATCCTGCTTTTTCTCTACCCATGGGACAAATTTCCCACTCAAAAGGCCCAAAGCCCAAGGGGCCAAATACTTCCTCTGTCAAAAGTTCAGTGAGGCTCTTTTGCGCAAGTTTTGCCACAATGCAGCCCAATACATAGGTATTCATGCTGTTGTAGTCAAATTGTGTTCCCGGTTCAAAAAGAACATCTGCCTCAAAGTATGAACGCAGCCAGTCCTTTTCCAGTAAAGAACCTATCTCTCGAAAGTTGATGCCGCTGGACATAGTAAGCAGATGGCGCACTGTGATACTGCGGGTTCGACGAGGGGTAAACAAATTGAAGTATTCTGGAAAAATTTCTGACAAGGGGGTGTCTAATTTCAAAAGCTGCTTGTCCACCAACAATCCCACTGCAATACCAACCACAGATTTACACAAACTATGGGAAACATGCCATAGTTTTGCTGTATAAGGAGAAAAATCTCCTTCCATTATCAGCTTTCCATCCCGTACCACAAGGACACAATGAGCCTGTGCCGCAGGAATATTTGCTAATTTTTTTATAAATTCTTCCAATCGAGAACTATCTACTCCCATTTCCTCCGGCACAGCTCTAGGCAAAGGCACCATAGTTCGTCCACTTTGCCGAAAAATTGGTTTTTGAGGATAAGCCGGCCAAGACAAAATAGAGGCTGTATCCCCTGTCAGCAGCTTTTTTGTATAATTCAACGCTTTTACTTGTGTTTTTAATTCCATTGTTTTTCACCGGCTTTCCGCATTGGTTGTGCTTGTTTTTTGCTCTTTTCCACCTATCATCTTGGTGAGTGGGGAAAAATTTTGGGACGAAATTGGCAGAGATATACCCGAAATAGATTTACTAATGCTTTATCATACACCAAAAAAGCAATATTTCCCAGTAGAATTGTGGCGAAAAGCAAAATTATTCCTGCATCTGCTAACTCTTTCCGTAGAGTGGGGGCACCCACTAAAAGCAATAAAATTCCATAACAAATGGCCAAAGACCCATTGCAAAGTAGTATTTTTGTCAATAGTTGTATAGGTTTGTTTTTGAGCTTGTCCAACCAAGGCTTAACAAGTGGATAATACCCCAAAAGGAAAACAAAAATACACATTGCCTCCCTGTCTGGACAAAAAAACGCAGAAAGCAGACTGCTAACCAAATAGGAAAGCAGCCCTGTTTTCAAACCAAATTCTACACCAATGGGAAAGATACACAACCCTGCCAATGCGGGAGCACAAAAAGTTGCCAAGGGAAGCACACTTCCCAAGGACAACACTACCACCGAAAGACCACAAAACAGCCCACATAGGGCTGTTTTTCTTGCATTTGTTGGTGCCATAGCTTAAAATCCTCCACAGCAGCTACAACAAGCATCCATGCACATCCATGCTGCGCAGATATCACAACAACTGCAACTCATAGCCTGCCCGCCGGGGGCACCATAAGAGCCATAGGGATTGCCGGGCATCCGTCCACTTTGGGCATTTTGCAGATTGCGCAAGGCTGCCTCATATTCCCGATTGCCAGGAGCCAAACGACAAGCCGCTGAAAAATATTGAAATGCCTCGTTCATCCATCCCTTATAATAAAAGGCACTTCCCATCAAAAAATTCCATTCTGCCTGTGCAGCTCCGTTGGGGATGGCATTGAGTTGTGCCATTGCCTCATCTACTCGGCCAGCGTTGATTAAGCCACGAATTTCCGCCCATTTACCCACAGTGCCACCTGTTTGCCCCTGTTGGGATTTTGCCTGAAAGTCACTGTCAGTGGTTCCTTGTTGCCCTGCTCGCAGATTTGCCATAATTTCATCAAAGGCAGCATTGATTTTTTCCATTTCTGCCTCTGCTTGCTCTTTCATGGGGCTTTCTTCATATTCTGGGCCACTGTACTTTTGTGCTAGCTTTCGGTAAGCATTTTTTACTTCTTCTTCTGTTGCATTGGGTTGTACTCCCAAAATTTCATAGGCATTCATAAATTTGTGTTCTCCTTTGTTGTTTATCCGGGGTGTTTTTGTAGTTTTCTACGGGGCATTCCTGCATTTGCAATGGCTTGGGGAATACCCAAATATAAAATATTATCCCATAGGGGTTTATTGAGTTGCAAAGATAATTGTGTGTAACATTCTGCTGCACCTGCTGCGGCCATAGAACACTGTATTTTTGCAGTTTCCACTGTCTGAGAGAGGGACAGCCCATTTTCCAAAAAGACATTGTACCGCCCTTTTTCTTTATCCTTTGTGTAGTCCTCCGCAGCATCCAAATAATAGATAATTTTTCCAAGAAAAAGCCCCATCCGGTGCAGTAGCTGCCGCTGTTGGGGCTGAGTGCTACACTCTGCAAACATTGCCCCTGTCATACAGGCGGTAGGATGGGCGGCTTTGTCATAACTGGTTGTTCTTTCTTTTTCCAAGGAGCTTTGTTGATGGGTGGCATCTGCCAAAACTGTATTTACTTCTGGCAGTCGGGCTGCCGCTTTGTGGAAAGCTCTCTTTAGGAGAATTCCAAGTCCTCCCGCTGCAACCCCTTGCAAAACAGGCTCATCCTGTCGGTCATCTAGCACCTTGTACCAAGAGGCCAACACTGTGCAGTCTGCCGCCAACTGTAGGCCGGAGGTTTGGTTTAGCATAGGCCGCCTTTTGGGGTTCACCATACACCTTTGTAGGGTAGCACTTCCGGGCTGGTTTGCAAGTCCATCTGCCATCAAACTTAACAACACCATGTCATAGTTCAGCAGCATTCGACTGGAAAAACCATAGTCCTTTGCTAATTGTTTACACAGCCCACAATACACAGCACGGTAGCACTCAAACTCCCGCATTTTTAATTCTGGTTTGTATGGCAGCAAATAGCCAAACATCCACATTTCTCCTTTTGCAGCTTTTACAATTTTATAGGTAGATACTATGTTATCATATCCCATTTTTTGTAGGATGGCAATTCTTTTGCAAAAAGAAAGCAGTTTTTTTAAACAAAATTCACAGTTTATATATATTCCTTACCTTCTACAATTAAGGGTTCTCCTGTTGCAAGCTACAAAATCTGTACCCTTCTTGTTTATACCATGCAATGATGTCGGGCAATGCTTTGGCTGTGGTCTTGGTTTCTTTGCTGTCGTGCATCAAAACCACACAGGTATTGTGTCCTTTGCTGTCCTTTATTACTCGTTGCACAATGCTTTCTGGGCTTTTGGTTCCTCCTACGGCATCCTCTGCGCTTACATTCCAATCCAAAGCCTTATAGCCCTTTTCCTCTGCCTGATTCATCAATTTTTCCATCAATCCACTTCCACCATATTTCCGACTAACTGTGTTTGTGCTTCCACCGGGAAACCGCAGCCATTGGGGTTGGCTAGTAATGTATGGAGAAATTTTTTCCTTTAATGCCTCAATATCCTCCCAGTAAGCCACTGTGCTGCTGTAAATTTTAGAATATTCATGGGTACAGGTATGCAATGCGATAGTATGCCCTTCTTTTTCCATTTGAGACAAAAGGGGCAGATATTCTTGGTTGTTTTCTGCGGCAATTACAAAAAAGCTGGCCGGCACCTGCTCTTGCTGTAAAATTTTTAAAATTTCTTCTGTGGTGCTGGAAGGCCCGTCATCAAAAGTGAGGAATACCCGCTTTTCCTCTGGTTTCTCCTTGCCAATGGGATGGACAGCTGTTTCTATGGCTGCCCATGGAGAAAAATCCTCCACACGGCAAACAGCCTTTGGAGAAGAAAGGTATTTCCAGCCTGCAAACCCTACCATTGCCGCCATGCAAAAAGCAACACCATAGAGCCATTGTTTTTTAACCTTCATAAAATCCATAACTCCCCTTTCCGCAAAACCATTGATTTGTGTTTCAGATGGCCTTATACTGAATACTATGTGACACTTTTTCAATGAAGAACCCCAAAACAGGAGGAAACAAGCTATGGAATGGCTTCAATTTGCTTGCATGATACTGGCTGCTCTTGCGGCTGTGTTTGCAATGGCGGCATGGATTTCCAGCCGCAGACAAAATATTTCCGGCGACGATTTGGAAAAAGTTCGCCAAGACCTTTTGGCAGAAATTCGGGCAACTCGGCGGGAGTTGGCTTTGTCCGTTGACCGCAGCCTTTCGGCTGTGCAGGAATCCCAAGGAATAGGGCTACGCCAAACCGCTGAAATGCAAGATTTGTCCTTGCGGCAGATGGCGCAACAACTGGGAGTACGGCAGGAAAATTTACAAAAAACCGTAGCTGAACAGCTTTCTCAGTTACAACAGCAATTTTCCAATCAAGCGGTACAAAATGAGCAAAAACTAGAAAACATTCGCACTACTATGGAAAGCCGCATTTCCAGTATGCAGGCAGAAAATGACCGATGCCTTGGAGAAATTCGGGAAACTGTGGATGAAAAGCTGCAAAAAACCTTAGAGGAACGGCTACACAAAAGTTTTAGTCTTGTAAGCCAACAACTGGAACAGGTTAGCCGTGGATTGGGAGAAATGCAAACCCTCGCCAACGGTGTAGGAGATTTGAAAAAGGTTTTGAGCAATGTCAAAACCCGTGGCATTTTGGGAGAAATTCAACTAGGTGCTATTTTGCAGGAGATTCTTTCCCCCTCCCAGTATGCCGAAAACATTGCCACCATTCCGGCTAGCAGTGAACGGGTGGAATTTGCCATCAAACTGCCGGGAGATGGAGAAACACCTGTTTGGCTTCCTGTGGATGCCAAATTTCCCGGTGATGCCTATGCTACTTTGCAACAAGCCTATGAAAGCGGTGACACCTCTGCTGTACAGGCAGCCGCCTCGGTGCTGGAAAAACGCATCAAAGGCTTTGCCAAAGATATCCGTACAAAATACATCCATCCTCCCCATACCACAGATTTTGGCATTATGTTTTTACCAACCGAGGGGCTGTATGCCGAGGTAGTGCGCCGAGGATTTAGCGAGCAGATACAACGAGAATATAAAATCGTGGTAGCAGGCCCCACCACTATGGCTGCCTTACTCAACAGCTTGCAAATGGGATTCCGTACCCTTGCCATCCAAAAGCGTTCTGGTGAGGTATGGCAGGTGCTCAGTGGAGTAAAAGCAGAGTTTGATACCTTTGCTTCTGCCCTTACCCAAGCACAAAACCGCCTGAACCAAGCCAGCAAGGAACTGGAAAATCTAGTTGGTGTAAGAACAAGACAGATTCAACGCCGACTTCGTGCTGTGGAAACTGCGGAACCCCTCTCTTTGGAACAAACAGAAGAATAAATATCTTTCCCAAACAAAAAGCAGACCGACTTACCGCCGGTCTGCTTTTCGTTTTTACTGGATAGGTTGTGGAGAAGAAGTTTGTTCTTGTTTGGGTTCTTCTTGCTTTTTCGGAATAAGATTGCCGTTTTCGTCCAGCCCTTTTTCTGCCAACTTTTTGGTAACCCATTCTTTTGTGAGGGAATACAATACAGCAAAGGTGGGCACGCCCAACAACATTCCTGTAAAGCCAAACAAGCCACCACCCACAATGATGGATACCAACACCCAAATAGCAGAAAGTCCTGTGCTATCTCCCAAAATTTTGGGGCCAAGAATATTGCCATCAAACTGCTGCAATGCCAATACAAAAATGGCAAAGTAGACAGCATCCCATGGGTCTACAATGAGCAAAATCATTACACTGGGGATAGCTCCAATGAAGGGGCCAAAAAAGGGAATCACATTGGTTACGCCCACCACAATGCTAATAAGCAAGGCGTATTGCATACCCAAAATATTCATTCCAATAAAGCACAGTACCCCAATGATGGCACTATCAATAATTTTTCCGCCAATAAACCCAGAAAAAATTTCATTGGCATGGCGACTCACTCGCAATAGTTCATCTGCCCGATTTTTAGGAAAAAATGCGTATGTCAGGCGTTTTAGCTGAGAAATCAAAGAATGCTTGCTACCCAACATATAGATGGAGGCAATTAAGGCGGTTAAGGTTGTAACCAATCCATTGCCCACTGCCATACCAAAATTCAACACCTGAGGTAAAGCTGTGCTAAGCATGGCTGTGGCTTTGCCTAGCAAATCTTTATAAGACAAAAATAGAGGTTCCAACTCGGATTGGTCTAGTCCAAATCTATCTGTTGCCCATAGCATAACTGCATTTAGATTATTCAAATATGATTCTGTGTTATTTACCAAGTCTACAACACTTTGCACCACTTGTGGTATAACAGCTCCTAGCAAAATTCCCAAAAGGGCTAGTGCAATTACATATACTGTAAGAATGGAAAGACCCCGTTTTGCTTTAAACTTTGCAAAAACCTTTTCTTCCATATAGCGCACAGGGATATTTAACAAATACGCCACTGCAAAGCCAATGATAAAGGGGCTGAGAATTTTGCTCAATCCACTTAACTGTCGAAATACACTGTCAAAATTCGACCAGAACAGATAAAAGGCAATTCCCACACACACTACAAACAGGTTGGATAATGTTCGGCTGCTCAAGAGCCATTGCTGATGTTTTTTCATTCCTCTTTTCCTCTCCCTAACAAGAAAGCTGCCTTGGCATACAAGGCATATACTTCCTATCTGCAAAAATGGTATAACCAGTTTGGTTTGTATTATACCACATTTTTGCCATTAGACAGAGATTTTTTAAGAGATTTTATTTTTTGTTTACAAGGGTTTATTGTTCCTTAGATGATTGTTTAATAA
Source organism: uncultured Anaerofilum sp. (assembly GCA_944385935.1). GTDB lineage: Bacteria > Bacillota > Clostridia > Oscillospirales > Ruminococcaceae > Anaerofilum. Next base: position 59,439 of record CALWZC010000001.1, on the reverse strand, counting down.
TCTGGTTGCTATACACTGCCATTCCTGCCAGCAAAACCCCTTGTGTCACCGAGGCAAACAAGCCCTGAATCCATCCCGACAAGGTACCATCCACCGTGGTGGACACAAATACTGCTGCCAACACAATACCAACCACTCCCAAATACAGGGGAATATTGCGGTCATCCACTTTTTTGCTGCCCTTGAGAAAAACACCCACAATATATAATACAGGCACCAAAATAAGAAGTTCTGGCTTAATGTAGTCTGTCCATTGCTGCATGTTGCTCGCCTCCATGCTTTTTTGCTACTGTATGCAAAAAAAGCCCGTTCCATGCCAAAAAAAGCCCGTTCCATGCCAACAAGATAAACTATTGCAATGATTCTTATTGTGGTTTGCTTGTCCAATGCTTGCAAAAATTCTTTCTGCGATATTGATGGGGAGTACAGCCCGTTTGCTTTTTAAACACCTGAATAAAATAACTTTGGCTTCCAAACCCCAAATAATTGCCAATGTCTACCCCCTGCATTTCCGAACAGTTTAACAAAACACAAGCCTGTGCCACTCGTTGGCTGTTTAAAAATTCTACTATGGTGCTTCCTGTTTCCTTTTCAAATAATGAGCACAAATATTGTGGACTAAGTGAACAATACTCCGCCACCATAGACAGTGTAACTGATTGATGTAGGCAGTTTCTACATCTAGACCACCCTCCACAGCAAAACGGGTAACCATAGTTGCCCATGTGACAAATTCATACAACCGTTGTTGTGTAGCATCCAGGGACATGGTTCCTATTCTGCCCATTGGAGGAATTGCCCAAACTTCTCCCTCCAACACTTTGTAACTTCCACGGCGCACACAATCCAAAATAGGCAGCTCATGTTCATAAGGGGAATGGGGCTGGCCTTGCTCTTGCTGTCGAAATAGCTCCTGTTGTAGGCGCACTTCCATTGCTTGCGCACCAACCTCCCAATCTTCCATGGTCTGCCCTCCTTTTTACTGTGTCACTTGTCTTCTCTTCAAAATTTTATTCATAGTCAGACCATACACTGCCATAGTAGTAAAAACATCCGAAATAGGTTCTGCGTAAAAAATGGCCTCTGCTCCCCAAATAGCTGGCAAGATAAACAATGCTACAAAATACACCAATTTTCTCCAGAAGGATAAAGGAAGAGAAATATTCACCTTTCCAATGGCAGTGAATCCATCTACTAATTCATATTGCACACCCAAAGGAATAATGGCCAATGTACATACCCCAATGGCCCACACAGCTTTTTCTGCTAGCATGGCATCTTGTGTAAACAACCGAACAAACAAGGGGCCTACCAGCCTTGCCAATACAAACATAATGGCAGTATATCCAGCACACAACATAACAATATACTTTTGGGCATCTTTTACCCTTTGGGTTTGCCTTGCGCCATAATTGTAGCCCAAAATAGTTTGGGTTCCTCCGCTGATTCCTCCCAAAGGCATGGTAACAATCAGCATAAAACTTTGCACAATGGTTGCACAGGTAACCAACATATCTCCATTTGCAGCACCACCATATTTTTGAAGTACCGCATTCATGGCAATAATCATCACATTGTCAATGGCAATAATCACAAAGGGAGTAAATCCCATAGTAAGAACTTTGCCAACGATTTTCCAATCATACCCACCAAAGGTGATACGAACAGGAACCAAATAGCTAAATAAAAACCGCAATACATAGGCTGCACTTGCCATCTGAGAAATTACAGTTGCCAAAGCACCGCCTGTGACGCCCATTTTTAACCCAAAGATAAAAATAGGGTCTAATACAATGTTTAACACTGCTCCCAAAATTACCGACTTCATACCCACCTTTGCAAAGCCTTGGCAGATGACAAATTGATTCATGCCATTGGCTATCAAGGCAAACAGGGTTCCAAACATGTATGTGGTAAAGTAGGCATCTGCATAGGGATAGGTGGCCTCACTGGCACCAAATAACATAAGCATTGGCCGCCGCAAAGGAAGCACCACTGCCATGAGCAATACCGAAAATACACATATCATCAAAAAGCAGTTGGCAAGAATTTTCCGCGCCTTTTCCATATTGTTTTCGCCCATGCTGATACTCATTAAAGGGGAACCGCCTACCCCTACAAGGAATGCTACTGAGCCTACCATAGTGACCACTGGGCCGCACACCCCTACACCAGCTAGTGCCAAATCTCCTACATTGGGAATATTACCAACGTACATCCTGTCTACAATGCTGTAAAACACGCTGACAAATTGCCCCAACATGCTGGGAATGGCAATTCGCCACACCAATTTCCAGACATTGTCTTTTCCTAAATCGTTTTCCATTACCATGGGGTTGTCCTCCTCACTTGCAGATAATCCAGAGAAACTCCTCACAGCTTCCCTGCTCTGTAGCCCCCATTGTAAGGCTTTGCCCGAAGTCTTTCAAGACTTCGGGCAAAAATCGTGAAACCGCCTTGCAGCTTCTTTTTCTCCACAGTTTTTTTGTGCTTATCTACAGGGTCATGTTAAACTCCTGCACCAGCTTTTGCCATGTGCCGCTGCCCACAATTCCATCAATTTTTAAATTGTATGCAGCTTGGAATCCAATGACAGCACTCTTGGTTACAGAACCAAAAATACCATCAATGGAAGGTGTGGGATAGTTCAAGCCATTTTTTTGTTTTACCACTGCCAGATAGCTTTGTACGCAGCGTACAGAGTCGCCACTGGAACCCTGCTGCAAGGGACTTCCCGGATATACAGGTTTTACCTTTGCGGGGCTTCCTTGGGCTTGTGCCATCAAAACACTGCTAAATGTGGTCCATGTGTTTTTTCCCACCTGACCATCAATGCCCAGTCCAAACTGACGCTGGAACAAGCGGGCTGCTTGGGTGGTTCCGCTGCCATACACGCCATCTCCTGCCAACTGGGGTTGGGCAGGATACAGTGTTCTCAAACCATTTTGATTGGTCTGGAACCATTTTACACAGCTTCCCAAAGCACCGGGATTCATCACAATTCCCGGATAGGGTACTGGATTGGATGGAAATTTTGCGGCATATTCCCCAATCATTTTATCCCATGTGATTTTTCCCACAACTCCATCTGCTTCCAAACCTCGGGTAGCCTGATATGCTACCACTGCTTTGGTAGTTCCGTTTCCATAAATTCCGTCTACTGTCACCACAAATCCAAATGCGGTTAGCTCTGTTTGAATCAATGCGGTGTCTACACCTACTGCGCCCCTTCTCAGGGCAACTCCCGGATATACCGGTAATGCTATGGATGCCATATATTCATCCCTCCTTCTGTGCCATTCTATGTATGCGTTTGGAAAATGGTTCCTATTTTTATGCACAATTTATTTTTTCATAAAAATATGCTATACTTTTTACTCAACAAGTTGAATTTTTATCTAAAACATTGTTGGTAAACCTTTCAATCAGGAGAATAAATGATATGAATATTTTTTGCATTGGTGATGTAGTAGGCCAAAACGGACTGGAATATCTTTGCAATACTCTCCCTTCTCTTAAAAAGAGTTTGGGTGTAGATGTCTGCATTGTTAATGGAGAAAATTCCGATGCCTGTGGCAGGGGAATTAGTCGAAATGGTGCAGAAGCAATTTTTTCCCATGGGGCGGATGTTATCACCACAGGAAACCATTGTTTTCAGCGCACCAAACAGGAAACCTTTGAAGAACAAGAATACCTGCTCTGCCCTGCCAACTTTCCCTTTTTACCTTCACAAGCAGGTCGCTGTCAGCTAGATTTAGGGAGAGCACAGCTACAAGTTATCAATCTTTCTGGCGTTGCCTTTATGGAACCTCTGGACAATCCTTTTATCTGCTTTGACCGCTTGTATGACCCCAGTTGCCGCTTTACCATTGTGGATTTTCATGCAGAGTCCACTGCTGAAAAAAAGGCCTTTGGCTATTATGTAGCCCAGCGAGCAAGTGCAGTGTTTGGCACACACACCCATGTTCCCACAGCAGATGGCTGCATTTTGCCCGGTGGTTGCGGGTACATCACAGATGTTGGCATGTGTGGCCCTATAAATAGTGTTATTGGCGTAGAGCCTGAACAAGCAATCCAAAAGCAAAAATGCCATACACCTGTTCGTTTTTCGGTAGCACAAGGAGAATGTTGCCTGAATGGTGTTTTGTTTACCTTGGATGACTCCACAGGCCGTTGCATATCTGTAGAACAGATTTTAGCCTAACAGTAAAAGGAAGGTTTGTATGGCTCGTATTGTGCTCTCTATCCTGCTGGTTCTGTTGGTGGCCATAGGTATGGTTGGTTGTGCACCATCTTCCAGCAGTTCTTCTGTGGCTGTTTCCTCACAGGTTCAGCCCACTCCTACCCCCACGCCAGACCCCAGTGTACTAAAGGTAGGTTATTCCAAGGCAAATGGATTCAACCCTTATTTAGTCAACGACAGCCTTGTTTTACAAATCAGCGGGCTTGTTAGTGAAAAACTCATAGAAATAACGCCAGAAATGGACATTGACTACCGTGTGGCATCCTCTATTACATCTTCTGGACTTTCTGTGACTATACAGCTTCGACAGGGACTTTCCTTTGCAGATGGGGTTGCCATCACTGCTCAAGATGTGGTAGCAAGTCTAAATGCAGCCCGAACCAGTGCCACCTATGGGGCAGCTTTTGCCCATGTGACAGATGTGCAGCCTGCGGGGGAACAGGTAGTTGTAACCCTTTCCCGCCCAGATAGTCTATTTGCCTATCTTTGTGATATTCCTATCCTAAAAGAAGCTGACATTGCTGCTGCACAGCCCACCGCCAGTGGGCGATATACCTACCAATCCGACAATACCCTTACACCCAATCCTTATAGTGCATTTGCTGAGGAGCATGCTCCCAAAACCATTGAATTGGTGGACATATCCAATTTTGATGCACTGGTCAGCGGCCTTTCTGTGGGTAGCATTGACTTATATGCTACCACCAAAGAATCTATTACCACCTCTGCCTACACCAGTCGTTCCACTTCATACAATATGAACCATCTGGTATTTTTAGGGGTAAACAGCAGCCGTTCTGGTTTTTTGGCACAACCCGAGGTTCGTTCTGCTATTAGTGCCGCTTTGGATAGGCAAGTATTGTGTGACCGCGCCTATTATGGCGGGGCCTTACCTGCCAGAGGTGCATTCCACCCCCTATATCCTTGTGTAACGGGTGTGCAAACCCTCTCCACTGTTTCCAATATTGCTGCCTGTGAGCAACAAATGGAACAACTAGGATATACACGCTCAGCATCCGATGGATATTATCGGCATGCCAATGGCTACCGCCCCGAACTGCGGCTTTTGGTGTACTCCGACAGTGCTCTAAAACGCAGTGCAGCCACACTTATCAAAGAGCAGCTTTCCGAAGCAGGTTTTTTGGTGGTTTTAGAAGAAACCGATGATTTTGCCGCAGGATATACCGATAAAATTGCAAATGGGGATTTTGACCTGTACATTGGAGAGGTAAAGTTGTATAATAATATGGACATCAGCCCCTTTTTAGAAAATGGAGCTGTTCGCTATGGAATTGTGCAATCCCCTGAACTGGCTACCGCTTACAACAACTTTTTAGCAGATTCTTCTACTGCGGAAGCCTTTGAGTCTATGTTTGCACAGCAGTTGCCTTGGATTCCTTTGTGCTGGCGTACTGGCACTTTGGTGGTAAACAAACAAGTAACCGGCATGATTCCCAGCTGTTCCAACATATTCTATTCCATGCAGTCCAGCCTGTTGGATTCTGCCCCGCAGGCATAATTTCCGGCGGTTGCCGGCAACTATCTTTTTCAGTAAGGAGTGAATTGGTTTGATTAAGTTTCACAATACTCTTGGCACCATCAGTATGACCAACGATTATTTTGCCGGACTTGTAAACGCCGCTGCCCAAAGCTGTTACGGTGTGGCAGCTATGGCACCTTCTGGCACAGCAGACAACCTGAAAAGTCTTGTGCTGGGCAGCAAATTCTCTGAGAAAGGTGTTCGTGTCACTAGCGAAGCTGGAAAATTGGTCATTGAATTGCATATCAAAGTTGCCTATGGTCTAAATATTTCCGCCATTGTTAGCAGCATTACCCACAAAGTTCGCTATATTGTAGAAAGCTTCACTGGGCTTTCGGTGGCACGCATTGATGTTGCAGTGGATGACATTCTCACCGACTAATTTTTTCTTTATGCACCTGTTGTTTCGGTGCCCCAAACATGTATTTTCTTTTGAGGTGAAAAATTGATGATTACAGGTAAAATTTTACGAGATGCCATGATTTCTGGCTCCAACAATATTGCAAACCAGCGGGCTCAAGTGGACGAGCTGAATGTATTCCCTGTTCCCGATGGTGACACCGGCACTAACATGAGTATGACTGTAGGCGCAGCTGGAAAGGAATTGGCATTGTTAGAGGATGACTGCACTGTTGAAGAGGCGGCTTCCTGTGCTGCCTCTGCCATGCTGCGAGGTGCAAGAGGAAATTCCGGCGTTATCACTAGCCTGTTGTTCCGTGGTTTTTCCAAAGCACTGGCAGGAAAACAAACTGCTTGCGCCGCAGATATTACAGCCGCTTTGAAACAAGGTGTTGATGCTGCCTATAAGGCTGTTATGAAGCCTACTGAAGGTACCATTTTGACTGTAGCACGTCTTGCCGCCGAGGCTGCTGCCCAAAGCGATACAGAAGATGTTGTTGAGCTGTGGGGCATTGTGTTGGAGGCTGCACAAAAAGCCTTGGAGGACACCCCAAATCAACTGCCTGTACTGAAAAAGGCCGGTGTAGTAGATGCTGGTGGACAGGGCTTAGTTGTTATCTTTACTGGTATGGGTCAGGTGTTTGCTGGTAAACCTATGGTAGAAAATCAGGAAGTGCCTGCCAACAAAGCAAAATTGTCCAGCGATGCTGCTGGTAAAGGTGTTTTCACCGATGACCTTATGAAGGTTGAAGACATTACAAACGGTTATTGTACCCAGTTCCTTGTAAACAAAACTGGTGAAGTAAGTGTAGAAAAGCTTCGTGCCTTTGCAGAGAGCAACGGCGATTCTGTTGTATGCATTGAAGATGATGATGTTATCAATCTCCATGTGCACACAGCCGACCCCGGCAAAATCCTTTCTGAAGCCATTAAATATGGCTATCTCACCAACTTTAAAATTGAAAATATGCACGAGCAATTCCTCGCACGGCAAAAACAGGGCGAAGGTTTGAAGAAGCAGGCAAAAGCTGAAGCTGCACAACAACAGCAAAAAAGCGAGTTTGTCTATGCTGCTGTAGACCCACAGCGTCCCTATGGCTTTGTTGCCATTGCTGCCGGCGAAGGTCTAAAAGATATTTTCACCGACTTGGGAGCCGATGCAGTGGTTTCTGGAGGACAGACTATGAACCCCTCTACCGAGGACATTGTCAGTGCTGTACACAGTGTTCCTGCCCAGACTGTTTTTGTTCTGCCCAACAACAAAAACATTATTATGGCAGCAGAAATGGCACAAAAAATTGCCGACCGCCGCATTGTTGTACTGCCCACCCGCACGATTCCACAGGGTATTACTGCCATGTTGAATTTTGACCCTGATTCTGCTGTGGATGCCAACACCATCAATATGATGCAGGCTGCCGAGCGTGTAAGCACCGGCCTGATTACCTTTGCCGCCCGCAACAGTGATTTTGATGGCAAGAAAATCAAGCAAGGCGAAATTCTCGCATTGGAAAACGGAAAACTGGTATCCACCGGCACAGATATTACTAAGACCACTTACCGTCTAGTTCGCAGTATGTGCAAAAAAGATACCAGCTTTGTCACTGTAATTTCTGGCTGTGAGGTAGATAACGAGGATGCCGAGCGCACCACCGAAATTATCCGCAGCAAAATTCCCTCTGGAATTGAGGTCAGCCATCTAAATGGCGGCCAACCTGTTTACTACTATATCATCAGTGTAGAGTAATCTTTTCTTAATAATGCAAAAATGCACCGCAGCCCTTGCTGTGGTGCATTCTTTTTGTAAGTATTACAGTTGAACTCCCGGTCCATATGCTTCTTCATCAGTGCAGTAGCCCAATCCTTTGCGAATCATATTAGCAACCCGAATATCAATACTATAATTTGACTGATTGATACAAAACGTTTGTTTGTTTTTTAATTTCAAAAATAGCCCCGTACTACTTTTATCTGCTTCTTGTCGGGCTTTTGTTCCTGTTCGGGAGCCCTCTCGCAACACATAAACATCTTCTAAATCTTCATAGGAAATTCTACTTTGTCCTATGGTCATACCTTTTTCATAGAAACACACGGTATTTCTCTCTCCATAAATGCGCACCAGCATTTCCCCGTATTCATAATCTCTTGGTTCCTCTGGTTTTGCGTAATCCCACTCCAAAACAGTTTGTCCACCATTGCGCCATTTGTGTTCCTCTGCATTTTTCTTCCGCATTTTTGAAGTTTTATTCCAATTTTTACCAAACCATACCAAAAAAACAACAGCTAGAATGACTGGAAGCAATGTGAATAGAAGAATTGGAAGTGACGATAAAAGTAACATGTGTATCTTTCCCCCTTTAGGACCATTATACCCCCTCTGTCCTTTTGGTGGCAAGATGAATTTTTTCTAAAAATTTGCTATAATAAAACCCATATAATTGCTGTTCTATCACCACGATAAAGGAGATTTTTTCCATGAACCTCTCCACACCTGTTCAATTTATCAAAGGAATTGGCCCCAAAACAGCCCAGCGTTTTTCCCGTTTGGGGGTAGAAACTGCGGCAGACTTGCTTTCCTTTTACCCCAGAGATTATGTAGACTACTCTCAGCCCTATTCTGTGGCCTCTGCTCCCTTTGACCATACCTGTGTTATTCGGGCAGAAGTATACTCCAAACAGGGGGAAACCCTTGTAAAAGGAGGCAAACGGATGGTAAAGGTGTTAGCTGGCGATAATTCCGCCACCTTGGAATTGGTGTGGTTCAATAACCCTTACACAGCAGAAAAATTGCAAATTGGGCAGGAATATTTATTTTATGGAAAAGCTGGAGGCAGCTTTCAAAAACGGCAAATGATAGCCCCTGTGGTACACCCTCTCACAGGAGCCCCACCCATTACCCCTATCTATCCCCAAACAGAAGGGTTAAACTCTACCTTTATTGGGCGTTGTGTTGCTCGTGTACTAGAGGAAATGGAACAGCCTTTGCCAGAGCCTTTGCCAGCGGATATGCTCACTCGTTACCGCTTACCCCAAAAGGATGCTGCCATCCGTGCCATTCATTTTCCTGCCAACCTAGAACAAGCTTTATCGGCACGGCGGCGGCTGATTTTTGAGGAATTGCTGGTGCTGCAACTGGGGCTTTTGCTGTTGCGCAGTCGTGACAAACACACCACCGCCCCTGTAATGAAACCCATAGATTTGACCCCATTCTTTGAAAATCTTCCCTTTTCTCCTACTTCTGCCCAACAACGGGCATGCAACGAAATTTTGCAGGATTTTACCAAACCCATTCCTATGAATCGGCTATTGCAAGGGGATGTTGGTAGCGGCAAAACCCTTGTGGCCGCCGCCGCTATCTATGCCGCTTTTCAAAATGGATTGCAAAGTGTGCTTATGGCACCTACTGAAATTTTGGCAACTCAGCACGCTTCCACATTGCAAAAAATGCTGGAACCCTTTGGGGTACAAACCGCCCTGCTTACAGGAGGAATGCGAGTTGTACAAAAACGGGAAACCCTAGCAGCCATTGCCAGTGGACAAGCAAACCTTGTGGTGGGAACCCATGCGGTTTTGTCGGACGGGGTAGAATTTTCCAATTTAGCGGTGGCTATTACCGACGAACAGCACCGCTTTGGAGTACGCCAACGGCAAATTCTCGCCCAAAAAGGCAAAACGCCTCATCTTCTTGTAATGAGTGCCACCCCCATTCCTCGCACCTTGGCATTGCTGCTTTATGGAGAATTGGATATTTCGGTATTGGATGAACTTCCTCCCGGACGCACTCCCGTGAAAACCTTTTCCATCACCTCCAAAAAACGTGGGGATATGTTTGGCTTTTTGGAACAGCAAATTGCACAGGGCAGACAGGTATATCTGGTATGCCCTCTCATTGAAGAAAAAGAAAACACTTCCTCACAGTTAAAATCCGTCAAACGATATTTAGAGGAGATTGTTCAGCCCCTTCTCCCCAATCGACGCATTGGACTTATGCACGGCAAATTAAAGCCAAAGGAAAAGGAAGCTGTTATGCAGGAATTCAAAGAGGGGCTGCTAGATGTTTTGGTGTCTACTACTGTCATTGAAGTAGGAGTAGATGTGCCCAATGCCACAGTGATGGTGATAGAAAATGCCGAGCGATATGGCCTTTCTGCTTTACATCAACTTCGCGGGCGGGTTGGCCGTGGTGGTGGAGAAAGCTGGTGTATTCTTGTTAGTGACCATACAGGGGAAAATGTTCGGGAACGATTGCGTTTTTTATGCCATACCACCGACGGTTTCGCCATTGCACGCTATGACTTAGAACACCGTGGGCCGGGGGATTTCTTTGGCAAACGGCAGCATGGTTTGCCTGCCCTAAAACTTGCCGATCTAATGACCGATACCCGTGCCTTAAAAGCTGCCCAACAGGATGCCCTTGCACTTCTCCATGATGACCCACGGCTGGATAATCTTCCTGTTTTGGCTAATGAGGTACAACAGTTATTTGAACAAAATACTGCCATGAATTAACAGTCTTTTCGAAGTGTCTGTCAATTGTATTTCCTATATATTTAATATATAATTCTAACAGAGAATAACTATCCTAATAAAAGTGAGGATTTTCTATGCAAATTATCAAACGAAGCGGAGAAACAGAACCATACAATGGTGAAAAGATTATCACCGCTATTCAAAAGGCATTTTCAGAAATGGGACAATGCCCCTGCCGAAACACTTTAGAACAGTTGCTTTTTTCTGTAGAAAGCCATCTCCCACCCTGCCCTACTGTAGAGCAGGTGCAAGACTTGGTAGAACGCACCCTTATGGAACAGGGCTTTTTTGATGTTGCCAAACAATATATTTTGTATCGCCAAAAGCGTTCTGAATTGCGGGCTGTACGCCGTTCTATTTCTGACACCATTGGTTGCGCTGCTTTGGAGGAATGTCTATGCCAAATTCAACAGGATTTTGACAACAACCTTTATTCTTTGCAAACCTTAGGAGCAAAGTTTTTTTCCTTTGCCAAGCCCGGCATGAACCAAAAGGAACTATTTGCCGCCTTGACCAAAGCCGCTGTAGAGCTTACCTGCCCCGAAGCACCTAAATGGGAATTTGTGGCAGCACGGATTTTGTCTACTTCTTTTCATACAGCTTTACAGCCCCATCTAAAAAAACGGGGCATCTCCTCTCTTTACGAAAAAATCCGCTGGCTTACCGACGAAAATCTATATGGAAGCTATATTTTAGAGCGATATTCTCCCCAAGAAATTGCACAAGCCGAAACTTTTTTGGTTCCTGAGCGTGACCATCTGTTTACCTATTCCGGTTTGGATTTGCTGTTAAAGCGGTATGTCATTCACACCCGAAACCACATTCCTCTAGAAACCCCGCAGGAAATGTTTTTAGGCATTGCCCTACATCTTGCCCTCAACGAAACCACCGACCGTATGGGCTGGGTAAAAAAATTCTATGATATGTTAAGCCAGTTACAAGTAACCATGGCAACCCCAACCCTTTCCAATGCACGCAAGCCCTTCCACCAGCTTTCCAGTTGCTTTATTGACACTGTTCCCGACAGTTTGGAGGGCATTTACCGCAGCATTGACAATTTTGCACAGGTTAGCAAATATGGCGGCGGTATGGGTATGTACTTTGGTAAAGTGCGGGCCTGTGGCAGCAGTATTCGAGGATTTGAAGGGGCAGCAGGAGGAATTATCCGCTGGATTAAACTTGTCAATGATACTGCTGTAGCGGTAGACCAGTTGGGCATGCGTCAAGGTGCAGTTGCTGTATACTTGGATGCTTGGCACAAAGATTTGCCGGAATTTTTGCAGCTTCGCACCAATAACGGCGATGACCGCATGAAGGCACACGATATTTTCCCCGCTGTGTGCTTTCCCGATTTGTTCTGGAAATTGGCAAAGACCAATTTAGATGCCCCATGGCATTTGATGTGCCCCCATCAAATTTTGTGTGTAAAAGGTTACTCTTTGGAGGACTTTTGGGGAGAAGAATGGCAACGGCGGTATTTAGACTGTGTAGCTGACAACCGCATTGAAAAACGCACCGTTTCCATTAAGGATTTGGTACGATTGATTCTAAAAAGTGCTGTAGAAACTGGCACTCCCTTTATTTTTAATCGTGACATTGTAAACCGAGCCAATCCCAACCCCCATTTGGGTATGATTTATTGTTCCAACCTCTGTACAGAAATCGCTCAAAATATGGCAGAGATTCAACAGCTAAACACCGAAATTCGCACCGAAAACGGCGATACCGTGGTGGTAAATACCGTAAAACCCGGAGAATTTGTTGTGTGCAATCTTGCCAGCCTCTCCCTTGGGAATATCCCTGTGCAAGATTCTGTGGTAATAGAGGAAATTGTAGCTACTGCTGTTCGTGCTTTGGATAATGTAATTGACCTAAACTTCTATCCTTTGCCCTATGCCAAATTAACCAACCGCCGCTACAGAAGCATCGGCTTGGGCGTTAGCGGCTATCACCATATGTTGGCAAAGCAGGGTATCCGCTGGGAAAGTGAAGAACACCTGCAATTCGCAGACAAACTCTTTGAAACCATCAATTTTGCCGCCATTTCTGCAAGCTGCAATCTTGCCGCCGAAAAAGGCCGCTGTGATACCTTTGCAGGCAGCCAATGGGAAAGTGGAGAGTATTTCCGCAACCGGCAATATACCAGTGACCGCTGGAAGGCATTGGCCTCTAAAGTAGCACAAACTGGTATGCGAAATGCCTACTTGTTGGCAGTTGCTCCCACCAGCAGCACCAGCATTTTGGCCGGAACCACCGCCGGCATAGACCCCATTATGAAGCACTTCTTTTTAGAGGAAAAGAAAGGAAGCATGCTGCCCCGTGTGGCTCCTGACCTTTCTCCCTCCACCTATTGGCTGTATAAAAATGCCCATCTCATTGACCAAAGCTGGAGCATTCGTGCCGCTGGAATCCGCCAGCGACACATTGACCAAGCCCAAAGCATGAATTTGTATATTACCAATGAATATACCATGCGAGGGGTACTAAACCTCTATTTGCAGGCGTGGGAATGTGGTGTAAAAACCATTTACTATATTCGCAGCAAGTCCCTAGAGGTGGAGGAATGTGAAAGCTGTTCTTCTTAATTCCCACACCAAAACCATGGAAAGGATTTTTTCACTATGAGCGATTTGAAAAAAAAGCCGCTGTTTAACCCTCAGGGAGATACTGAGGTACGGCTGCGCCGGATGATTGGCGGCAACACCACCAATCTAAACGATTTTAACAATATGCGCTATTCTTGGGTAAGTGACTGGTATCGGCAAGCTATGAATAACTTCTGGATTCCAGAAGAAATCAACCTCAATCAGGATGTGAAGGACTACCGCCGCCTTACCGAGGCAGAGCGAACTGCCTATGACAAAATTCTTAGCTTTTTGGTATTTTTGGACTCCATCCAAACAGCCAACCTGCCCCACATTGGCGAGTATATCACTGCCAATGAAATCAATTTGTGTCTGTCAATTCAATCCTTTCAAGAATGTGTTCACAGTCAAAGCTACAGCTATATGTTAGATAGCATTTGCAGCCCCACAGAGCGAAACGACATCCTTTATCAGTGGCAGACAGACCCCCATCTTTTGCGCCGAAACACCTTTATTGGGGATTTGTACAACGAATTTCAACTAAAAAAGGATGCCCACACATTGCTAAAAGTAATGATGGCAAACTACATTTTGGAAGGTGTCTATTTCTACAGCGGCTTTATGTTTTTCTACAATCTTGCCCGAAACGGCAAAATGCCCGGCTCTGCTCAGGAAATCCGCTACATCAACCGAGATGAAAATACACATTTGTGGTTGTTCCGTAAAATCCTTTTGGAACTGCAAAAGGAACAACCGGAACTTTTCAACCAAGAAACCATTGAAATGTTAAAAGAAATGCTCATTGAAGGAGTCAATCAGGAAATTGCGTGGGGCTGCTATGTCATTGGTGACAAAATCCCCGGCCTTACTCAACAGCTAGTAACCGACTATATCCGCTATTTGGGAAATCTGCGCTGGTCTGGTTTGGGCTATGGCAGTCTGTTTGAGGACAACCAACAAGAACCAGCGGGCATGGAATGGGTTGGACAGTACTCCAATGCAAATATGGTAAAAACCGACTTTTTCGAGGCAAAAAGTACCGCCTATGCCAAAAGTACCGCTTTGGTAGATGACCTTTAAATTTCTTTGTAAAAATTCACCCACAAAAGCAAAGGAGAGGGGAAAATTCCCCTCTCCTTTGCTTTTGTATGAAAAAGTTTTCGTCCACCTTTTTCAAAAGGTGGAATATTTTAGGTAGAGCTTTTCGCCATACCTGCCTCAGCAACCTGAATCATAATGGCACACTCCATACGCTTGCGGAACAACTGACAACCATAGTCATAAATGCCACGAATGCTACCAGTAGCATGGTAGGCATTGGCAGCACAACCACCAGAGCAGTACAACCTTGCCCAGCAGTCTTTACAATCAGGACGAGCATAGGCGTTGCAGGTCTTAAACTCCTCCCGCATCTCGGTGTTAGTAACACCACGCCATACATCACCCATGCTGTATTTAGGGTCACCAACAAACTGATGGCAGGGGAACAGCTCACCCCATGGGGTAACTGCCAAATACTCGGTACCACTGCCGCAACCAGAAATCCGCTTGTAAATGCAAGGGCCTCCCTGCAAATCAATCATATAGTGGTAGAAGGTAAACCCATTGCCAGCCTCTTTGCGGCGAATCATTTCTTTTGCCAAAATCTCGTATTGCTCAAAGAGCTTGGGCAAATCTTCCTCTGTAAGTGCATAGGGCTCGTCAGGGGCACTGACTACCGGCTCCATAGAAAGCTCAGTAAAGCCCAAATCTGCCATATGGAAAATATCATTGGTAAAGTCTACATTGTCCTTGGTAAAGGTTCCACGAACATAATACCCTTTTCCTCCACGGCTTTCCACCAGCTTTTGGAACTTGGGCACAATGATGTCATAGCTGCCCTTTCCGTTCACTGTGCGGCGCAAACGGTCGTGAACTTCCTTTCGTCCGTCCAAACTCAACACCACATTGTGCATCTCTTTGTTAGCAAATTCAATTACCTCATCATTGAGCAATACACCATTGGTTGTTAGGGTAAAACGGAAATTCTTGTTGTGGATTTTTTCCTGCTCCCGTCCGTATGCCACCAACTGCTTTACTACCTCCCAGTTCATGAGAGGTTCGCCGCCGAAAAAGTCTACTTCCAAATTTTTGCGGCTTCCAGAGTTGGCAATCAAGAAATCCAATGCCTGTTTGCCTACTTCAAAGCTCATCAATGCCCGTTCTCCTTGGTACTTTCCTTGGCTAGCAAAGCAGTAATCACAGGTCAGGTTGCAGGTGTGGGCAACATGCATACACAAAGCTTTAATCACGGTATTGCGATTCTTAAAGTCAAATGCCATGCCCTCATACTTATCCGGGGCAAAGAGCTTACCAGCTGCTTTCAACTGCTCTACACTGTCCAGCACCTCTGCAATTTCTTGGGGAGTTACATCGGGCTGATGGGCATATTTTTCCAGCATGGCTTTGGTAATTTCCTCCTTAGAGGAAGTTTCATACATTCCAATGATGTCATAAGCCAAAGGGTCTACCACATGAACCGAGCCGCTGTACACATCCAGTACAATATTATATCCATTGAGCTTATAGCGATGAATCATAGTTTTCTCCGTTTCTGTGCATTATAATTTTGGTTTTGGGGTATATGGGCTGTTATCCATAAAAAAGAACACAGAAAAGCCGCTGCTCGACCACACCAATGGCATGGCAGGGCAGCGACTTTTTCCGATTCAATGCAAATTACTTGCTCTCGCTGCACTTCTCGCACTGTTGGTTTGCAACACCGCAGGAAGTTTTGCATGCAGACTGGCAGGAAGTCTGGCATTCGCCGCAGCCACCGTGCTGAACGGTTTCAGCCAGATTGCGGGTATCCAAAGTCTGGATTCTAGTCATGGTTCACAGCCTCCTTATTGGAAAGATATCACAGGGCACCCCTGTGATTTTGGGGCAAAAAGTTAGGTATATGGACAAAAATTGCCTGCAAACCTCACCCTTTCGCTCTTTATATTGAACCATAATCTTTGCTGTCTGTCAATAGCAGCAAATGCCCTCACAGCTCTCCTTGCAGCACCCGAATTTTATAAGGCAAACTATCGCTTTCGCTGTGCAATTCTACGCCTTGATTCTGCAATGTTTGCAACTGTTGCAGCAACTCTACATCTATACATTCTCCTGCTGTTACCAAAGGAACCCCCGGCGGATATGCCCAAACACTTTCGGCAGATACTTTCCCCTCGCTTTCTGGTATGTCAATTTCTTTGTAGGATTGCAATCGTGCTTTCCATGGTGGCAATGCCATTTTGGGCAAAGGCAACTGCTGTATGGTTTGCATTGGGGCTGGCTCTGCCTGCCTGTCTATTTGCAAGATTGCTTCTGCTAATTGTTCTAGCATAACAGAAGTATCCAACACCGAAGTCATAGCAAGGGCATAATCCCCCATGGCCATCTCTAACTCTATGGCATATTCTTCCCTTAGAATATCCTTTAGTTGGTTTCCTGTAAAGTTGGTGCCCTTTGTAGAAATTACAACCTTTCCCCTATCAAATCCAAAAAAATTACAATGATAGTCCAACTTGTCCTTTCCATAGCACAAAACCCGAAGGCGTTGCAGTTGTTCCATCTTGAAAGAAAATTGCTCCATCCGCTTTTGATACTCTGCAAAAGCTGTGGCAGAGTGTTCCTCCATCCAATGGATACAATCATCTATGGCTGCCATGAATAGATAAGAGGGGCTACTGGTTTGAAAAATAGAAAGCTGTCGGGCAAATTCTTCCACAGAAATCCGCCCCCCCTGCCAATGGGCAATGGCTGTCTGGGTAGGGCTTGGCAAAGTTTTGTGTAAACTTTGGATAACAATATCCGCCCCTGCCTGCACTGCTCCACCAGAAAACCATGGAGAAAATCCCAAATGTGCCCCATGGGCCTCATCTACCATTAAAGGAACCCCCCTCTTATGGCAAACCTCCCCTATAGATGCAATATCGCTGATAACTCCTTCATAGGTAGGGCTGGTAATCAGCACTAATTTTGCATGGGGATGTTCTTCCAGTGCCTGCTCTACCTGTTGGGGAGAAATGGACGCTGCCACTGAAAAAGAATCATCCAAGGCAGGCTGTAAATATACCGGGGTAAGCTGCCTTATCTCTAGCCCATGATACACCGATTTATGGCATCCCCTTACCATAATAATAGTATCCCCTGGTTTTGTAGCGGCAGCAATGCCTGCTAAAATACCTCCTGTGGAGCCATTGACCAAATAAAAAGACCTTTCGGCACCATAGAGCCTTGCAGCCCGTTGCATACTTTCCTTTAGAATACCTTCCGGCTGATGGAAATTGTCAAAGCCGGAAATCTCGGTAATATCCAACTGCAAAGGCAGCTGTCCTATAGGCAGTGGCTGCCGTTTATGGCCGGGCATGTGCATGGGGCATACTCCTTTTTGGCTGTATGCCTTCAATGCCTCTGTCAATGTTGTTTTATCGTTCTTCAAACATATCATCCGCCTTCGGGTTATGGGCATACACACTAAGCACCAAGCCCATACACAAATACATCATTAGGGCAGAACTTCCTCCAGAAGAGAAAAACGGCAAGGTAACGCCAATTACCGGCAATAGCCGCAAATTCATACCCAAATTTACAATAATCTGGAAAATGAGAGAGGCAAAAACTCCAGCACAGATATAGGCACCTAGGGGGTCTTTGCTGCGCAAAGCTGTACCAAGGGTTTTAAAGGCAATGCTAAACAACACAACCAGTACAATCACACAACCCACAAAGCCGATACCTTCTGCCATATAGCTGAAAATAAAATCGTTTCTGCCCTCAGGAACCCAGTTGTGGTCTGGCTGAAACAGCCCTCTTCCAAAAATTTGACCAGAACCTATGCTGATTCTTCCTGCATCCTGCTGGTACATGGTTTGTTTATACAATTCTGGGTTGGTGGTCGCCATGTTTGGGTCATACAGTGCCATTACTCGCTGTATCTGATAACCAGAAAGCCCTTTGCCTGTCACCAACATCACAGCAACACCACATACACCGGCAGTCACTGCCCCAAATACATAGCGCAAACTTAACCCTGCACAAAACAGCATAGTGGCACCAATGGCAAGAAAAATCAACATGGTACCATCATCGCCCTGTACATGAATCAATGCCGCAGGAATCAACAAATGAAGCAACAACTTTCCCAACACCAAAGGATGGTTTACACGCTCTCGTACATTATCCAAGTGCATAGCAAAGGTGAGGATAAAGCTAATCTTTGCCAATTCTGTGGGTTGAAGGCTCAGCCCTCCCACACGAATCCAAGAATAGTTTTCTGTTCCGCTGGGTGCATATCCAAAGGTAATTGGGCCAATGGTTTTATTTTTTAACAGGGTCAACAGTACCAATCCCCATGTGACAACTACATGAACCGGCCATATATTTGCCAGCAAACGGTAATCAATACGGGAAAGAACCAATGCCCCCACAATTCCCATCAAGCTGGCTGCTCCCTGTACTACTGCATCACGCCAACTGCCTGTTTCATACATTCCGTATGCCACCAACACTGTTACCGACATGGCAGAGCACGCCATGCACAAAAACAGTAGCAGCCAATCCCCTTGACCAAGGTATTTTTTCAGTTGTTTCAGAGTATTCTCCCCCTTTGTTTCGACTATTGGGCAACATCTTACAAGGGCTGTACCCGTTTTATGATTATACCCCATGCCGTTGGTTTCCACAAGGCTTGCCCTGCAATCCATCTGTGAAAAACATTGCGCTTGTGTGTCTTTTATACTATAATATGGCTATATCTATCAATCATACGAGCATAAGGGAGTATTTTTTTCACTGCTTTTTCACAGCAGCAAAAAATCCCCCTTTTTGCCATTAAAGGAGAACCATACAACTATGTCTGTTTACCACACCAACAGCCGCAGCGAAACTGTGGCTTTGGGCTGTCGCCTTGCAAAAACCCTTTCCCCAGGAACCCTAATTTTATTTACCGGGGGACTTGGGGCAGGAAAAACTGCCTTTTGTGAAGGAATCGCCCAAGGGCTGGGCTGCACCGACCCTGTAAGCAGCCCTACCTTTGCTGTTGCCAACTATTACCGAGGTCAACAGCCTTTTGCCCATTTTGACCTCTACCGCCTGCAAACTCCTGAGGATTTGGAGGTAGCCGGTTTTTATGATTATTTAGAGGATGGTGCTGTGGTAGCGGCAGAGTGGAGCGAAAATTTTGCCCAGCTTTTGGCACAAGAAAAGGCTATCCGTATCTCCATTGTACCCACCGGCGAAAATAGCCGTGAAATTACCATTGAGGGGGCTTCGCTTTGATTTGTCTGGGAATAGAATCCGCTGGAAAAACTGCCTCTATTGCCATTATGCAGGATAACACCCTATTGTATGAGGCAACACTGCGGGCAGGCTTTACCCATAGTGAAAGCCTTTTGCAGATGATAGACACTGCCCTTTCTGCTGTGCGGCTCACTGCTGCTCAGGTTGACTTGTGGGCAGTATGTGCCGGACCGGGAAGTTTTACCGGCCTTCGCATTGGTATGGCATTGGTCAAGGGCCTTGCACTTGCTACAGGTGCTCCTTGTGTAGCTGTTAGCACCCTAGAAGCACAGGCTTGGACAGTGGCAGGAGTTGAAACCGTGATTTCTGCTTTGGACGCCCGCCGGGGGCAGGTTTACGCTGGAGGCTTTTCCGTTGCCACAGCTGAAAACCCGCCTATGCAGCTTTTTGCAGATGGTGCCTACCCTGTGGAAAAGCTAGAAGATTTTGTGCTTTCCTGCAAAAAACCTCTTGTTTTTGTTGGTGACGGCTCAGAAATATGTTATAATGTATATGGAACTATTCCCGGTGTTGTTCGCTGGCCCGGATTCCTTTCCGAAAGCCGTGCTGTGGGGGTTTGCCTTTCTGCCATAAAGCAGGCATCAACTGGCAATACTCAAACTGGCGAACAACTACAGCCTTGCTATCATCGTCTTAGCCAAGCAGAACGGGAACGCATGGAACGATTGCAGAACCAACAAGAAAAGTGAGGAAAAACTATGATACAATTAGAAAAGCCTGTTGCCATTGCTGCCGACCATGGCGGATTTGCCTTAAAAGAAGCTGTAAAAGAGCATTTAGACCAACTGGGTGTTACTTACCATGACTTTGGCACCTTGGATGGTGCTTCTTGCGATTATCCACAAATGGCATTGCCTGCCTGTAATGCTGTGGTAAATGGTGAGTGCAGTGTTGCTTTGCTATTCTGTGGCACTGGTGTGGGCATTTCTATGGCTGCCAACAAGGTACGTGGAATTCGTGCTTGCTGCTGCTCTGATACCTTCAGCGCAGAGTTTACCCGCCGCCACAACAATGCAAATGCCCTGTGTATGGGTGGTCGTGTGGTAGGTGCCGGCTTGGGCTGCGCCTTGGTAGACGCGTTCCTCAATGCAGAATTTGAAGGTGAGCGTCATCAGCGTCGTGTAGACATGCTAAAAGAAATTGAGGATGCACAGGCTTCCTTGTAATCGTACAAAAACAAAGCAGCCCTGCTGCAATACAATAAAAAGGAGTTTTCCCCTATGTGTAAAAAACCCACACTTTTGAATCATCCTCTGGTGCAGCACAAAATTAGTTTGCTTCGCAGCAAAAGCACCGGAACCAAAGAATTCCGTGATTTGGTAAGTGAGATTGCCACCTTGATGTGTTACGAGGCTACCCGTGACCTACCCACCGAAGAAGTAGAAGTAGAAACCCCCATTGCTATCGCTCGCACCCGTGTACTTAGTGGCCGCAAGCTGGCATTTGTTCCCATTCTGCGTGCTGGTTTGGGTATGGTAGACGGTATGTTGTCTTTGATTCCTGCTGCAAAAGTTGGACATATTGGCATGTACCGCAATGAAGAAACTTTAGAGCCCACCGAGTATTACTGCAAACTGCCCAGCGACATTGCAGAACGCCATGTAATTGTTCTTGACCCCATGCTGGCAACTGGTGGTTCTGCTTGTGATGCAATTTCCCTCATCAAGCAGAAGGGTGCAAAAAGCATTAAATTCCTGTGCTTGATTGCTGCTCCCGAAGGTGTGGAGCGTTTGCAACAAGCCCATCCTGATGTAGATATCTATATCGCTGCATTGGATGAAAAGCTCAACGAAAACGGCTATATCGTTCCCGGTTTGGGGGATGCTGGCGACCGCATTTTTGGCACCAAATAAAATAGGTGCTTTGTTGCGGGCTGTTCCTGTGCTGTTTTGGGAATAGCCCGCTTTGTTTTGCAAAAATTTTGCCCTATGGGTAAAAAACAATATGGTGTAGAAAGGGAATCAGTTTTATGCAAACCATTCGTGAAGTTTACTCTAATCCTGTGTACGAAACCTTTGTTGCTTGGTGCAGTGCCAAAGGGCTGCGCACCATGGCAGATTTGGCAGGTGCCGACCTGTCTGCTCCTGCCTTACGGGGGGAATTATCTTCTGCCATGCTCTCTCGTATAAAAATGGTCTACACAGCCTATCGCCGCCAACACCCCGAAGATTTTCTTTCTAAACCTACTCCCCGCCGCACTGCCACCGCTGCACCCAGCAGTGTGTCTAATGTAGCCATTCATGACTATTTTTCTGCCCATGCCGACCAACTCATTCGATTGTCGGATGTAGTAAAAGCATTAGGCATTAAACGAACTGAAGTGCAAAAGGTTCTTGCAGATGCACCATGGGCAAAAATGGTGGATTCCAGCACCTACTTTTTTGTAAAACAGGATGAATAATTTCATCAAAGGGAGAGGAAAATCATGTTAAAAAATGGCTATACCTCTGAGGAAAAAGCCTTATTTGCGGGATGCTATTCTACATTTTTTATCAATGGTATGTTGGCTCTGGTGTTGGGGGCTATGCTGCCCTATATGCGCCAATCCTACGGCATTGAGTATGGTTTAGCAGGTATTTTACTCAGCCTTCACTCTGTTGGGAATTTGGTTTCCAGCTTTATTGCTGGAGTAGTTCCCCTTTATATTGGGCGGCGTGCCAGTGCTGTGGTGTTTAGCTTGATGGGAGCTTTGTCCTTTGGGTTAATGCTTACAGGGGCAAATCCTCTTGTGTTGATGGTAGCTTTCTTTCTTACTGGCATTTGTCGTGGCAATATCAGCAACTTCAACAATACCGCCATCAACCTTTTGGCACCGGGCAAGGCTTGGGCACTGAATTTATTACACAGCTTTTTTGCTGTTGGTGCCTTTTTATGTCCCTTTGTGGTGCTTGCCTTTACCCAACAAAATCCAGAGCATTGGCGATATGCTGCCATTCTTTTAATTGTGCTATGTTTAGCAGTTTCCTGTATTTATGGAATGGTTCATCCCATAGACAACCATCCCCAAAAGAAGGTTTCTGATGGCAGCAGTTATGGCTTTTTGAAAAGTCGCTCCTTTTGGTTGGCTGCTGGGATTTTATTTTTTCCTATTTGTGTACAGAACAAGGAATTGTAGGCTGGTTGGTCACTTATTTTAAAGATAGCGGGTTGTTAAGCGACAGCTATGCTCAAACTATGGCAAGTGTGTTATGGCTGTTTATTTTAGGTGGGCGGTTGCTGTGTGCTTTTCTATCCACCAAAATTCCCACTTGGAAACTATTGTGCATTAGTGCTTGTGGCTATCTTGCATTTTTTATTATCATGATTATCAGCCGCACTGCTCTCCCCATTACAGTGGGCATTATGGGACTGGGATTTTTCATGGCGGGTTTATATCCAACTACCATTTCCGATGTTGGAAAAACCCTGAAAGAGTATCCACTAGCCATGTCTACCCTATTGACCATTGCCGGCTGTGGTTCCATTTTAATGCCCAGCATTATTGGTGCTGTTGCTCAACAGATTGGCATTGTAGGAGGCATGAGTACCATTATTGTAGCAGTAGTGGTATGTATGGGACTTATCTTTTACAATGGATTTTTGCAATGGAAAAACAAATAATCCTGCATAAAAAAACAGGGGCAACTCACAAATCGCTGTGAGTTGCCCCTGTGCTGTTTTATTGACAATTAGGGATTAACAGTGTTGTTTTTAAGAATAACGTCATGGCTGCCGCCCTCCACAATACTGGTGGAAGAAACCACAGTCAAGCGAGCCTTCTCCTGCAATTCGGGAATAGACAATGCACCACAGTTACACATGGTACTACGAACCTTTGCCAAGGTTACACCTACACCATCCTTCAAGCTGCCGGCATAGGGTACATAGCTATCTACGCCTTCTTCAAAGCTCAGCTTCTTGCTGCCGCCCAAGTCGTAACGCTGCCAGTTGCGAGCACGATTGCTACCTTCGCCCCAGTACTCTTTTACATAGCTGCCATTGATACGCAACTTGTTGGTGGGGCTTTCATCAAAGCGAGCAAAGTAACGACCCAGCATAACAAAATCAGCACCCATAGCCAAGGCCAAAGTGATATGGTAGTCATGAACGATACCGCCATCGGAACAGATGGGTACATAGATACCAGTTTCTGCAAAATACTCATCACGAGCCTTTGCCACCTCAATAACAGCGGTTGCCTGTCCACGACCAATGCCCTTTGTTTCACGAGTGATACAGATGGAGCCGCCACCAATACCAATTTTTACAAAGTCGGCACCAGCCTCAGCCAAGAAGCGGAAGCCCTCACGGTCTACAACGTTACCGGCACCAATTTTTACTTTATCGCCATATCGCTCCCGTACCCATGCAATGGTACGGCTTTGCCACTCGGAGAAGCCCTCGGAGGAGTCGATACACAGAACATCTGCTCCAGCCTCTACCAAAGCAGGAACACGCTCGGCATAGTCACGGGTGTTGATACCTGCACCTACCACATAGCTCTTGTTGGCATCCAGCAGTTCATTTACATTCTCTTTATGGGAATCATAATCCTTACGGAATACCATGTAGCTGAGATGACCGTTTTTATCCACCAAGGGAAGGGCATTCAATTTATTATCCCAGATGATATCGTTGGCTACTTTCAATGTGGTATCATCAGGAGCAGTTACCAAACGGTCAAGGGGAGTCATAAAATCTTTTACAGGGGTAGAAGGGTCCATACGGCTAACACGATAGTCACGGCTGCCTACAATGCCCAACAACTTGCCATGGGCAGTGCCATCCTCTGTAACTGCAACAGTAGAGTGACCAGTTTGCTCCTTCAACTCCAGAATATCTGCTAGGGTTGCATCGGGTTTGATGTTGGAATCGCTGGTTACAAAGCCTTTTTTATAGCTCTTTACACGGGCAACCATTGCTGCCTCATCCTCAACGGACTGGCTACCATAAATAAAGGAGACGCCGCCTTCCTTTGCCAATGCAATGGCTAAACGCTCACCAGAAACCGATTGCATAATAGCACTAATCATGGGAATGTTCATGGTGAGAGGACATTCCTCCTGCCCTTTGCGGTATTTTACCAATGGGGTTTTTAGGCTTACAGCAGAAGGGATACATTCGGAAGAAGAATATCCGGGTACCAACAGGTATTCGCCAAAAGTGCGGGAAGGTTCGCTAAAATAATACGCCATATCGTTTTCTCCTTTTTTATTGCTGCTTTTGTGCGTGGGCCTGTGCCTATGGCACAAAAAGAGGCAAACGGCTTGCCTCGCCACCTGCATAATAAAATATTTGTAATAGTGTAGCATATTTTGCAAAGAAACTCAAAGGATTTTTTAGCAAAACTTGCAAATTTTCCAAAGAAAAAACCACAAAAACACCATTTTTTTAAAAAAACCAAAGCAAAAAAAGCAACATATTTATTTATTTTATAAAAAAAGAAATAATATTGAATTTTATTTATATTTTTCTTTTCAAAACAAACTTTTATTTGCTAAAAAGTCCTGTTTACTAAAAATAGAAAAAATCTTTTTATCGTCTTTTTTTTGGGCAAATTTGTTGGACGAACAGACAAGCCCCCTCTTCCATGTGCGGGGTGGAAGAGGGGGCTTGTCTAAAGGTCTAACGCTGTGTTTAGGAGTGATGCAGGTTTATACCGCTGTTCCAGCAAAGCGGTGGAGGAGAAAACCTGCAACAAATGTAAGGAGAAATTATGAAAAAAGCGTTTGTCCGCAAGACATTTTGTAACTATCTTGCAATTAAATTGTAACTATTTTGATATTTATTGTCAATGGGTTTGGCACATTTTTTGTAACAAAAATGTTAATATTTTATGTAAATTTTTGTTTGTTATTTTTGTTTTTTGGAATATTAACCCGTTTTGTTTCTGTTCTATGCAAATTCGACTTGCAAATATTTACAAAAAACTATCTTATTGCAACCAAATTGCTCCCTCTGTACAGGGTTTTTCATGGCTTTGTGCTGCCACATACAACTGATTGTCTTTGTATCCATAGGAGATATCAAAAGGATTTCCAAAGGGAATTTCATGATGGTACACTAAAGCCATTTTAGAAATTCGATGTTTTTTTATCAACTCTGGGTCTAGACAGTCACAAAATAGGTCGGCATATCGAGTATGATTGATATGGCCATTGCAGTCACAAAGACTATAAGAAGCACAACTGTGACTGACCTTTTCAAAAGGAGGCTTTTCAAAAGAAAAATCTAGTTCTTTCTCAATGGGAAGCAAAAAAGGGAAGTTCATTTCTTGGGGAGGCTGACGCAAAATTCGCCTTGTGTCGGTATTTACCAATATCCAGCGGCTGTCATATAGGGCAACCAAACTTCCATGTTGGTCACAAAATTTACAGATTCTGTGATACATGGCTCGTTTGGGTGAAAAGGGAATGGTGGTCAAAGTCAGTTGTTGGCCTGCATACACCGGAGCAAAAAATTCTATTGCCACCTTTGCCATCAAAAATGCTGTGTGTGTTTGCTTGTATACTTCCTCTGTCAAACCTACATGGTTACAATGGTCAATAGAGGCCTGCTGTGCCCGACGCAAAAACGCCGCTGGCATCATTTTATTGAAAATATCACATTCTTCCTGTTGCACCACAAAGGTATTTTCATAGCTTTGAATGGGTTCCATGGGGTCTACATCTCCTTTTTAGTTTGTATAAAATCAACCGCATAACTCCCCCTTTATGTTTGGGGAATTATGCGGTTTTTGTCTTTGGTTGGAATACAAAAAAGTTTTAGTAGTTTTCTCTTTTTCGCTTGTAGTATTTTCTCCACAACACAAAAATATTTAAGGATACAGCCGCAGCCATAAACACCAAAATCATCCAACCACTGCCACCTTCGTTATAGCTTTTCATCATGCTCCATTGTTGGTCCATGGCTTGGTTGATTTCATCAGGTAATACTGAGAAACTTTCTGTATTTGCCAACACTTCAGCATCCGGGTATGCAATGGGGCTATATTTTATTTCATCATCGAGCTGCTCCCACACTGCTGTAATGGGGGTAGAATATCCAATAAAATTACAGTTTTCCGCTGCTACTTCCGGCTCACACATAAAGTTGATAAACATTTCGGCAGCTTCTTTTTTCTTGCTGGTAGCAGGAATGCACATGGCATCCACAAAGTAGTTGGTTCCTTCCTCTGGAATGGCAAAAGCAAGGTCGGGATTGTCGGCAATCATGGTAATGGCATCCCCGGCATAATAGGGGGCTATAGCAGCCTCTCCTCCCCCCATTTTATCAAAAATTTCATCCATTACATAGGCTTGCACCACCATTTTTTGGTCTTTCAATTCCTGCGCAATGCGTTCTACTTCCTCTATGGTTTGTGGGTTTAGGCTCATGCCTAATTTTTTAGCAGCAATGGCAAAGGCATCCCGACTGTTGTTAAACATCAGTATTTCCCCTGTATAGTAAGGGTCCCACATAATGTCCCAACTGGTAACTTCTTCTTCCACCATAGTTGTATTATAGACAATCCCCACTACACCCCATGTGTAAGGAACACTGTACAAATCATCGGGGTCATAGGTTTGGTGGCGATATTGCTCTCCCACTCCCTTGGCATTGGGAATGTTGTCATAATTCAAGGGAGCTAACATGCCTTCTCGTGCCATTTTTCCAATCATATAGTCAGAGGGAACAATCACATCAAAATCTGCACCGCCGCTGCTCATTTTCGCATACAAAGACTCATTGGTATCATAGTTTAGATAAGCAACTTTAATTCCTGTTAGCTTTTCAAATTCTTTTATAACATCAATGCTGCCTTCCGTTCCATCAGCGATATACTGCCCCCAGTTGTACACATTTAGGGTTATATTGTCATCGGCAAACCGTGTCCAGTCGTAGTCCTCGGATACTTGCACTAGCATTTCTTCCTCTGCCGCAAATACCGGAACTGCACTGCTACATAAAACCAGTGCACAAAGAAACATACAAACCAGTTTTTTCATCCACGACCGCCCCCCTTTTGTTCTTTCTTATACTGGCGGCTGTCCATGGCATTGGTAAACAAAATAATGCTTAAAATCACCAAAAACATCACAGTAGACAAAGCGTAAACTTCTGGGCTTACTTTTCTTCGTGTCATGCTGTAAATGCTAATAGGCAACGTTTGCATATTGCCGCTGGAGAAATAGGAGATGATAAAATCATCAATGGAGTAGGTAAGACTAATTAGGAAGGCAGACAACACCGCCGGCATAATTTCCGGCAACACCACTTTAAAAAATGCCTGACGAGGGTTGCAGCCCAAATCTAGGGCAGCCTCATACAGTCGAATATCCATCTGCCTTAATTTAGGGCTAACATTAAAAATCACATAGGGCAAACAAAAAGTAACATGGGCAATCAATAGGGTTGGTAAGCCAAAAATATCCTCTGGCACTCGTAGCCCTAAACCGCTTTGTTCCAGCCATCCATTCAAGGCTGTCAATCCCTGCTTTCCCACCACAAACAGCAACATGAGAGAAACACCTGTAATAATTTCCGGATTTACAACTGGTAGATAGCTGATGTTGTTGATAATGGCACGGGGGGTTTTTCTCATGGCGTTGATTCCAATTGCGGCCATAGTTCCCACCACAGTGGCAACTGTAGCTGCTGCCAATGCAAGGCCCAAACTGAGCCACAAAGCATCCAAAATTCTTTGGTTGCGGAACAAATCCAAATACCATTTGAAGGTAAAGCCAGTGAAAACTGTACGGCTTTTGGACTGGTTAAAGCTAAAAGCTGCCATCACCGCAATGGGAAGATAGAAAAAGGAAAAGATAATGCAGAGATATGCTTTTTGAAGGGCTTTCCAGTGTCTGCTTTTCACTTAAATCACCCCTTCCACATCTTCATCGCCCATGGTGTTGGTCAGGCTCATACAGAGCAATACTACCACCATCAGCAACAGGCTCATGGCACTTCCCACATTGTAGTTGAGGCTATTCCCTAAAAATTGCAGCTCAATCAAATCGCCAATGAGCATATTTCCACCGCCACCCAACATTCGGCTAATGATAAAGGTGGACACACTGGGCACAAATACCATAGTAATGCCTGTGGCAATTCCTGGTGCGCTCATAGGAATAAGAACCCTTGTCAATGTGCGCCATGTGCCTGCGCCCAAGTCTTGAGCTGCCTCAATGAGAGAGTCGTCAATTTTTACCATGGCAGTGTATAACGGCAAAATCATATAGGGCAAATAGTTATATACCATACCCAAAATAACGGCACCAGCTGTGTTAATCATTTGCAAAGGGCCAATGCCAAAAAAGCCCAAAATCTTGTTGATAATGCCGTTTTTCTCTAGCAAAGTCATCCATGCGTAGGTGCGCAGTAGGAAATTCATCCACATAGGCAACATAACCAACATTAACATAATATGTTGTTTGTTGGCTCGCATACGGGAGAGGAAATAGCTGACTGGATATGCCATAACCAAACAGATAATAGTTGCTGCTCCTGCCAACAGCAAACTACGGGCAAACACCGCTGTATATGGTGCAATTCCAGTAAGATTGTTAAGGGTAAATTTTCCCTCTGCTGTGGTAAATGCAAAATACACCACAATCAATAAAGGGGCGGCAATAAAAATGGCCATCCACACCAAGTAGGGATAGGCCAAAGATTTATTTTTCAGCATGATTCATTCCTCCATCCGACGCATGATGTGGATTTCTTCAGGGCCAATGTTCATACCAATCAATTCCCCCGGCTGGCTGGCTTGGGTAGAATGGATAATCCATTCATATCCTGCCTGTTCTACACGCATTTCAAAATGCACACCCTTGAAGATAACATCTTTTACCACTCCAGTGAGAGTACCTTGAATAGCTGGCACAACCTGTATATCTTCTGGTCGAACCACCACTTGCACAATCTCATTGACAGCAAAGCCCTTATCCACACAGCTAAAGCTGGCACCTGCAAACTCCACCATAAAGTCACGGCGCATTACACCATCCACAATGTTACTTTCGCCAATAAACTCGGCTACAAAGGCATTCTTTGGCTCGTTGTAAATATCCTCTGGAGTTCCAATCTGCTGAATATGGCCCTTATTCATAACCACCACCGTATCCGACATGGTAAGGGCTTCTTCCTGGTCGTGGGTTACATAGATAAAGGTAATATCCATGGCTTGCTGTAATCGTTTCAGCTCAATCTGCATTTCTTTTCGCAGTTTCAAATCCAAGGCTCCCAAGGGTTCATCCAGCAACAAAATTTTGGGGTGATTTGCCAATCCACGAGCGATTGCCACACGCTGTTGCTGTCCACCAGACAGTTTGGCAATGCTGCGGCGTTCAAAGCCCTTTAGCCCCACTGTTTCTAACATTTCCATTACACGGCTATGGATTTCCTTTTCATCCATCTTTTTTAAGCGGAGACCAAAGGCCACATTTTCATATACATTCAAATGAGGGAACAAGGCATACTTTTGAAAAACAGTATTCACTGGCCGCTTATAAGGGGGTAAACTTTTGATATCTTTTCCATTAAACAAAACCTTGCCTGACTTGGGTTCCACAAACCCACCAATTACACGCAAAGTAGTAGTTTTTCCACAACCGGAAGGGCCTAGAAGCGTCACAAATTCCTTATCATGAATATCCAAAGAAAGCCCTGTCAAAATAGGCTCTCCATCAAAATCAACTACAATGTCCTGCAACGAAACAATTACTGGATTTTCCATACAATAGCATCTCCCTTTGCGGAATTTTTCTCCAATGGCAACTTTTTGTTGCCTTGGGGTTGGTGCTTGTTCTACCACCCCGCAAAGGGTTTGTTACACCAAAACCAGAACTATTTTTCTGGTGGCTACAGTGGTATTGTTTCACACCAAATCTGCAAGAAAAAGGGCTACTAGCTCCCTTCTACTACACACAGACACACACATTCAAATATATTTTGTTTTCTATCCTTTGTCAACAGTTTTTTCACATTTCTTCGACATTCTTCAACATCCCGTTAGAAGTGGGCACAACTTGTCCTATCTATCTTTTTCACAACCACTACCACCGTCTTCATACCCTAATCTAAAAGGAGGGATTGATTTTGAAAACGAAATTTATTTTTTCCCTTACCTTCGGCATACTGTGGTTAACAGTATCCAGTTTTTTTGCGGTAGGATGGGCCGCTGACATTATCCCTGCATTGCCTTGGTGGTATGTTTAGTGGGTTATCATTGGCATTGCACTTTTGCCGGGATTCTTAATGGCGGAGATGTTTTTTTCAAATTTGCTGCACTGCGTTCCAAAAAAATTCCCCCCATGCCAACAGGACACTACCATTTTAATGTGTGCCCGCAATGAGGAAGGAACCATAGGCAAATCCATCGAAAAAATTATACACCAAAACTACAAAGGCAATATCCGCCTTTTGGTTATTGACAATGGTTCCACCGACCAAACGAGGCAAGAAGTTCTAAAATGGTGCAAGCCCTATTGTCACAGACAAGTGGAGTATCTGTATTGCCGAAAAAAAGGAAAAGCCAATGCCCTAAACTTTGGTTTGCGCTATGTCTGCACAGACTACTTTTTGACAGTGGATGTAGACACTTTGCTGGAAAGCAATGCTGTTGCAGCAATTATGGCACATATTACTGCTGCACAACATGCATGTGTTGCTGGCAATCTTTTTGTTGCCTCTGGCTGCAAAAGCATTTGGGGAAAAATGCAATTTTACGACTACTTGTTAAGCATTGCAGCAGTGAAACGCTTTCAAGGTAGCTATAATTCCACATTGGTGGCACAAGGGGCATTCAGTGCTTACAATACTTGCGCTGTAAAAGAGGTGGGCGGATGGCAGGATGTTTTTGGAGAAGACATTGTTCTTACCTACCAACTGTTGGCCTTGGGATATACCTCTGGTTATGAGCCATATGCTGCTGCAAAAACAACTGTGCCAGATAAATTTTTCGGATTTTATCAACAACGCAGGCGGTGGGCAGTTGGAATGTTAGAACGATTGTCCCAAGTAAAACCATGGAAACAAAAAAACTTTTTCCCTCGATGGTTTACCACCCTCAACATTTTGGTAATATATTTGGATTTGGCGTATTTATTTGGATTTATTCCAGCTGTAATTTTGGCCCTTTATGGCTATCCCTATTTTGTAGGTCTATTAACAGTATTTGCGCTTTTTATTGGAGTAATCTTTTTTGCTTCTACATATATTTACCAAAAAAGGCTTGGGGTACCCTTTCAAAACACCTTGTTGGGCTTTGTATGTTTTTTGCTATTTTTCCAACTGTTTCAAAGCCTTGCAGCAATACATGGGTATATTACCTATGTTAAGTTAAAATTTAAATTTGACTGGAAATAAAATATTTTAACAGAAAAAAACGCTGTGCTTTTGCACAGCGTTTTTTGGTTGGGCTGGCAGGATTCGAACCTACGCATGCGAGAGTCAAAGTCTCGTGTCTTACCGCTTGACGACAGCCCATTGTAAAAAAGCGAATGTCATAGGAACAAATTCGCTTTTGGTGGGGTGGCTAGTGGGAGTCGAACCCACGGCCTCCAGAGCCACAATCTGGCGCGCTAACCAACTGCGCCATAGCCACCATATCTGGCGCGCCCGGAGGGACTCGAACCCCCGGCCCACTGCTTAGAAGGCAGTTGCTCTATCCACCTGAGCTACGGGCGCTTGGCAAAATCCTAACCGGTGTCGCAAGAGATATGATACTATACTCCGTAAAAAATGTCAACACTTTTTTAAAATTTTTTCAAAAAAATCTACAGCCACAGCTTTAGCAAGGAATTTCCCCTTGAAACTGTGGCTGTATTTTTCCGTTTTTAGTGCGTTTTATGCCGCTTTTGCTTGCTGAGAAACTAAATTTTCTTTCAAAAATTCTCCGCATTCCTGCATGCGTCCTTGCTCAAAGGGAGAGGCAATGCCAGCTTCTTTCAAGAAGGATTCAAAACTTTGGTTGCGGTCTGTTTCCACCAGCTTCAACCATGCTTCCAGCCCGCTTCCCGGTTGGCTGGTTTCCATGCGTCCCAGTTCCAATGCAGCAGTAGCACTGGTTACATAGCTCATGGTATAGAATGGAGCGTCAAACAAATGTGTTACCTCAAACCATGTGGTGTCGTACTCTCCAAAGGCACTATAATACCCATATTCCTCCAAAACATCTGCAAACAGTTTTGCCAAATCCATGGGTTGGGCATCTTCAGGCAAGGCATAAGCTCTCATCTGAAAGTCTTCCAATGCTGCTTGATAGGTGATAGTTTGCACCATATCTCCCCAAGAAGACTGCATTACCTGCTTAGGGTCTGCACCCACAGCCTTTGCCAATTTCTGCTGCAAAACCTGTTCCAATCCTTGAGAAAAGGTTTCAGATTTGTCCAAATCGGTGATATATGCTTCATTTCCAAACTGGGAGTAATTGTCCACAGCATGACCAAACTCATGCACCAGCGTGAAGGCATCCCGCAGGCTGCTCTGCCAATAGGCATAGACGAAGGGGGCATCATAGGCAGACAAGGGCATTGTAAAAGCAATCCCACTCATTTTGTCGGAATCTGCTCCCAAAGAGAACAATTCATTTTGCTCCATAAAGTTCCATGTTTCTTTAAGGAGAGGGTCTGTTTCCTGCAAAAGTTTTTTTACTGTGGAAACTCCCTTTTCCTCAGACAAAGCCAAGGTCATGCCATCATTATATTCCATTTCTGCCATCCATGGCACAATATATTCTTTAATTTCTGCAAAAAGCTGCTGGGCTTGCTGTGGAGTGTAATCCCTTCCAAAGGAATCATACCGCCATTGTACAGCATCTTCATAGCCACAAGCAGCGGCAGCCTGCTTGTCCAGTTGAATCATTTCCAAATAGAGATTGGCAAATTCCTCATAGTTTTCAATATAATAGTCATTGATGGCTTGATAAAACTGCTCACTAGTAAGGTTTGGCAGTTCCAAAACCTCGTTGATTCTCATTTCTTTTCCATCTACTTCTACACGTAGATTGCTCAGTTTCTCATTGTATTGGTTATCCAACTGTTGCCGTTTCTGCATAAATTCCACTGCATTGGGGGAATTAGTTGCCAGTTGACGGTCTATCTGTGAGGAAGCATACTCCCCCATTTCCTCTCGGTAGGCATCAGCAAGGGGGCTTTCCATCACTTTGCGCAGATACTCTATCACATAACTGTTGAGCTGTTCCGACTGTACAGAAAATTCCTCGCTTTGCTGTCGAAGCTGCTGGTCAGAACTATGAAGATAACTTTGTAGGTCTGCCAATGCACCGGAAGTGTCAAAAACTTCCAGATTTTCATTCAAGGCTTCTTCCTGCTCCAATAGCTGTTTTACGTCTGAAAATTCTCCTAGTTTGCTTTCTAGCTCTTGTATCTGTGTTGTTAAATTAGATATGTCCGCCTCTTGTATCTCCATCTGGGAAAAAGGCACAGTTCTTCTTCCGTTTAGTGGTACTGTATCGCTTTTATTGGAAAAAAAGCTACATCCACACAGCAAAGTGGTGGCTGTTACAACAGCCACAATTTTACTGATACCGAACTTTTGGTGTTTCATATTCAAAAATAATCCCATCATATTCTCCTTCCAGCGGTTCCCGACAGTCCTCTGGGCGTACTGTCCAGCGCAATTTCATTGCTCCCATTTTCTCGCAGAGTTTCACAGCCAAAGTCTTTTTTCCATGTCCCCATGCTACAAAATGGGGACGAGCTATACAGTTTCCCAAAAGATTTCCCAATAAGGCTCCTGCTGCAGGGCCCCACTGACGAAAACTATCGGGGCTATCTGCCAACTGCCCACGCAAAACATCCGGGGCATTGTGTCGAAACCATGCCAAAATACGTGGGTCAAAACTTTCCACACACCAAGGCCCCGGGTATGTTCGCATTAACTCCAATGTTTTTTGGCACAACATTGTGTTATTTTTTCCGCTTTTTAGTTCCACAACCAAAGGGGCTTTTCCTTCCAACTGTTCTAGCACCTGTTGCAAAGAGGGTATGGTATGTTTTGTGCCAAACAAATACATTTTATTCAGTTGTTGGCTACAAAAAGAGCGTAACCTCCCTTTCCTTCCGCATACTCTCCATAAAGTATCATCGTGAAATACCATCACAGTGCCATCTTTGGAAAGTTGTACATCCAGTTCAATTCCATATCCAGCTTTTTCCGCTCTCACAAAAGCCGGCAAGCTATTTTCTGGGATAGTTTTATCCTTTGTATGCAATCCCCTGTGGGCAATGTTTAGCTTCCAAAAAGGGGTTCTCTGTTTTTCTGTGCTTTTTTCTGGAGCAATCAGCCAGAGAACTCCTGCCCACAAAGCCAATGCAAAAATTGCAGGCAATCTTGTCACAATTTTCCCTCCATCCTTTAGTAAATTCACTTGTTGTTGTTGATTTTTGATAATTTTATTGTATTCTGCAAAATTTGACAAGTCAAGTATGCAACTTATGTTAGGCTTGTTTTTACAGAATTGTTTTCTTTTTTCATACTTCTGCCATATTTACCAAGTACAATAAAAAGAAAACTGCTGAAATATAGAATAAATCCAAAAGATGGTTTGGAGGTTTTGTAGATGGCAACCATTTTGATTGTAGACGATGAGCCTTTAATTCGAGAACTGATTCAAGAACATCTCTCCCATGAGGGATTTGACTGCATGGAGGCCGCTGATGGTTCTTCTGCCCTTGCTCGCTTGGGGCAAGGAGGAATTGACCTTGTAATCTTGGACATTATGATGCCTTTTGTGGATGGTATGACCTGCCTTAGGGAAATGCGCAGCCGCAAAATTACAACTCCTGTTATTATGCTTACCGCCCGTGGTGAGGAATACGACAAACTTGCTGGCTTAGAGAACGGCGCAGATGACTATGTGGTAAAACCCTTTAGTCCCAGAGAATTGG
This sequence comes from uncultured Anaerofilum sp., assembly GCA_944385935.1. GTDB lineage: Bacteria > Bacillota > Clostridia > Oscillospirales > Ruminococcaceae > Anaerofilum. Next base: position 23,943 of record CALWZC010000001.1, on the reverse strand, counting down.
TGGCACGTGTAAAAGCGGTATTGGCTCGCACTATGCCCCGCACAAACTCTGATGGAGAAAACTATACTTTTGGGGATTTGGTTATTGATGTGCCCAGCCATTCGGTAAAGATTGCCGGACAAGAGGCAGCCCTCACCCCTAAAGAGTTTGACCTGTTGGTCTATTTGGTAAGCAACCGAGGCATTGCTCTTTCTCGTGAAAAAATCCTGCAACAGGTGTGGAATTATGACTATTTTGGCGAAGACCGCACAGTGGACACCCACATCAAGATGTTGCGCAGCCATCTGGGCAGCCACCGCAGCAACATTGTTACTGTGTGGGGGGTAGGTTATAAATTCGACCCAGAGGCCAAGTAATCTTTTTCTTGCACAAAAATAAAACAGCGGCCTCCCTTTTCGGATGCTGCTGTTTTTGTTTCTATACGATGGCATAGCCATATTTTTACAAGGAGCACTGTATGAAGCATCCATTTCGCTGGTCTTTTCGTTATAAGTTAATGGCCTTTGTTTTTCTTATCTGTACCACTTTGCTGGCTGTAGTATATTTGCTTTCAGTTTATTTGTTGGAACCCTCCTATAATCGACGGATTCATCAAGACCTTTCCCGTTCGTTGGACAACCTTATCTTTACCATTGACCAAGCCGACTACCCTATCACTACCACCAACTGGATGGGAATTCCTTACATCAGCCAAGAATTTGCCGCAGAGCTTGACCGACAAGTACAAAATGGAGAGCTGGACACCTCTGGCAGATGTATTGAAATTTCAACGGCCAGTGGACAAAAAATTTTAAATTTAGAATCCTTGCCCAGCACATGTTTATTGCACAAAGGCAAACTGATAGCCTCCAATGACAATGGCTCTTTTTCCAGTGACGCACAACTTGTGCAACAATTGCGCTTTCGCACTGTATTGGAAAAACGCATTGTCCAAACCCTAGAAAATCCTTCCACTGGTTCCAAACAGGTTACCATGGGGCGGCTATCGGCAGATGGAAACTATGTGGTGTTAATGAGTGCCGACCTTGCCCGTATTCCTCAAGCGGCCTCTGTTCTTTCGGAACAGATGACTTGGGTTGCTTTGGTAATGTTGGCGGTAAGTTTAGGGGGGGCATGGATTTTCAGCACCCTGTTTACCCGTCAACTGACCAAACTTTCCGATGCTACAAGGGAAATGGCACACGGAAACTACAATGTTCGTGTGCAAGTATGTGGACAAGATGAAGTAGCCGATTTGGCACAGGATTTCAACTTTATGGCTGCGGAGATTGCTCGCTCCACCCAATTGCAACGGGATTTGATTGCCAACATTAGCCACGACCTACGCACTCCCCTCACCTTGATTAAGGGTTATGCCGAAACCATACGAGATTTAACCGGCAGTGACCCCCAAAAGCGAAATAGCCAACTTACTGTTATTGTGGATGAAACCGACCGTTTAAGCACACTGGTGAACAGTGTAATGGAGCTTTCTAAAATTGGCAGTGGCACCGAGAAGCCTCAAATGGTCACTTTCGATTTGGCACAGCTTTGTGAAGAGGTGGCTGCACGTTATGAGGATATTTGTCAAAAGAACAACTACACCCTCCAAACCGAAACCAATGATGTTTGCATGGCTTTGGCTGACCCAGCTATGTTAGAACGAGTGCTCCACAATCTTTTGGGCAACGCCCTCCACCATGTAGGGGAGGATGGCTGGCTTGGCATTTCTGCCAAACCTTTGCCCAACGGCGGATGTCGTGTAGAAATTCAAGACCATGGCTGTGGCATTGCACAGGAAGATTTGCCCTATATCTTTGATAAATACTACCGCAGCCGAAAAGATGCTGGAAAGGTAGGCACCGGTTTAGGTCTCTCTATTACAAAAGCAATTTTGCAAAGCCATGGGTTCCGCTTTGGGGTAGATAGCACTGTGGGGCAAGGAAGTTGCTTCTGGTTTGAAACACCCCCTGTGGAAAAATCCTAATTCTTGTAGAAAACAGAAAAAAGGAACGCTTCTTGTGCTGGATTGTAGCCAAAAGCGTTCCTTGCATTTGTGTTGTATCAGTCCTCTGGAACTGTAGTGTCATAGAATTCCACTTCTATACAGCTTCCTTCTGGTAGATTGGTTCCCGGCTGCACATTTTGCATTGTAGCAACAACACCTTCTTGACCTACTGCTCCTTGTGCGTCTAAGTTCAAACCTGCTTGTTGCAATAAGGTTTGTACCTCCTCCAAAGAAAGGCCTTCTAACTGCGGTACAGTTGTTGTTTCTGTTGTATCCTCTGTATATAGCACCACTGTGCTTCCTCTGGGCAATATTTCCCCCGCTGGGGGATATTGTTTTAGCACTGTTCCCCCATTTCCTCGTGTGCTGCAATTCAGTCCCCCATAAGCAAGCTCGTTGCTGGCATCCATTCGGGCTTTGCCTGTCACATCGGGTACAGTAACATCCATCTTTTTTCGTTCTTCTTCAGTATAGATGGGAGTGGTTTCCATATACTGCAAGGTGTCACGGATGACCTTACCCACTACCGGAGCTGCCAATGTTCCACCAGCAGCAGTAAATGTATGGGGTTCATCCAACACCACCAGTACAGCGATTTTAGGGTCATCGGCTGGAGCAATGCCAACAAAGCTGGCAATACGAGCAGAACTGTCAGCGGAGTCCAGCTTTTGGCTGGTGCCGGATTTTCCCCCTACTCGGAATCCTGCCACATAAGCATTTTTACCGGGGCCAGAATCCACTGTATACTTCATCATCTCCCGTATTTGGTCGCTGGTCTGCTGGGAAATAACCTGCCGTTTTACGGTGGGCTGCACACTTTTTACTACGCTTCCTTCATTGTCCAAAACGGCACTTACTACGTAGGGTTGCATCAATTTTCCGCCATTGACTGCGGCAGATACCGCTGTAATCATCTGAATGGGGGTAATTTTACTACTTTGACCAAAACTACAGCTTGCCAATTCTACCGGCCCCATACGCTCGGCTGTATAGTATTCGCTTTTCTTTGGTTCTGCTGGCAGGTCAATCCCTGTGGCAGAAGTTAGACCAAAGGCCTCAAAATAATTAAAAAATGTCTGGCTGCCCAAAGCTGCTCCAATTTGTATGAAGGAGGGGTTACAGGAGTGCATTAAAGCATCTGCAATGTTTTGGGCTCCATGTACCCGTCCATTGGCACAGCGAAAGGTAGTGCCTGACACATTGATACTACCCCTACACTGGAAAATGCTGTTCCGGTTTACCACACCACTGTCCAATGCAGCAGAAGCCGTTACCAGCTTGAATACCGAACCAGGCTCATATAGGTCGCTTACTGCTTTGTTTCTCCATTGGGTTTGCTGTGCCAATGCCAAGGCTTGGCTGCGCTCCTCCCCTTGTAGTGCGTCAATTCTCGCCCTTTCTGTTGAGTCTGCAATGGTTCGGGGGTCATTGGGGTCATAGTCGGGCTTGGTGCTCATGGCAAGGATTGCCCCTGTATTTACATCCATTACAATACCCACACCTCTGGCAGAAAGGTTATATTCTTCGGCGGCACGGGTAAGATAATTTTCCAAAAACCCTTGTATATTTTTGTCAATGGTCAACACAAGACTGTTTCCCTGCTTAGGGGCAGAAAGGGTTTCGTAAAAATCTGGCAGTGGGTAACCCCATGCGTTTTTTGCTGCCAACAAGGTGCCATCTGTACCCTTTAGCACATCATTGTATTTCAACTCCAGTCCTGCTACTCCATCCCCATCCACATTGATGAATCCCAAAATGCTGCCTGCAAAATCCCCTTCGGGGTAATAGCGTTTTGTGTCCTCAATGATTAAAATTCCTTTGGTGCCGGTTTCAGTATACCATTGCCGCACACGGTCGGCAGTTTCTTTGTCCACCTGCCGTTTCAACAATTTATCATTGCTTTTTCGGTCGCTGAGTTTTTCCAATATGCTTTGTGCATCAATTTGTAGTATCTCCGCCAAAGCCTCTGCCGCTGGCTGTACATCTTCCTCTGCCATTTCTCGTGGCACTGCTCGGATAGTCCATGCAGTGGAAGAAACTGCCAAAGGTTCTAAATTGGCATCGTAAATGGTTCCTCTTGGTGCGTGTACATCAATGCCTCGCAGTTGCTGTCCTGCGGCACGCTGGGCATAAAAATCCCGCTGGACGAATTGAATGCGATATAATTGAAAAACCAATGTACCAAAACAGCCCACTGCAAACAAGGCTGCAATTACCCTTGCTCGTAACCGCAAACTACGGGTTGGCGCAGTACCTAATTCTTTGTGCATGCCATTTCTCCTTCCTGCTGTTTTTGCTGTTCGTTAGAATGTATGCACAATTTTTGTTTAAATATGCCCATAAAAAAACCGCCCCAAATAGGGCGGCACAAAGAATAAAATACAGTTTACTCAGATTTCAAACAAATGTGGCGTGGGGTTCCATCAATGTAGATAGGGGTCAGCTCTGCTTGAATCAATGGACGAACATAGGCACGGAACTCCTCGGTAACATTGTAGCCATCGGGAGTAATCCAACTGCGGGGCACAGGCTTTTCTCTGTTGGCAACATTTGACACATCTACCATTTCCACATTGCACAGATAGGGTATTTCACTGGCCCGCTTAAAGGCAGCCATTTTTCCGGTCTGTCCCTCAAAGGCTGCTTTTACTGCGGCACCACCTGCTTGGTATGCCTCGGTAATGTCGGTACGGCTTGCCACATGGGCTGCACAACGTTGAAGGGTAGAAAACTCGATGGCACGAGCCTTACAACCCAACCGGTCGCTGATAAGGTCGGCTAAATAGCGGCCTGTGCCAGACAAAGCCGCCTTGTGTCCAAAAGCATCGGTTTTTGCCTCACGAATTAACTCACAGACATAGCGACCATCTGCCAGTTTTACCCCTTCGCTTACTGCAATAATTACAGATGGTTTGCTCTTTTGCAGCTCGTCCACTTTTTTCAAAAAGTCCTCTGGGTCTAGGGGAACTTCAGGCAACAAAATCATATCTGCGCCGTCACAGTCATCCCCCTTGGCAAGGCAAGCGGCACCAGTCAGCCAACCGGCATTTCTTCCCATAATTTCTACCACTGTCACACTACGCAGGTCATACACGGTAGAATCTCGGATAATTTCTTTTAGGATAGTGGCAATGTATTTTGCCGCAGAACCAAAACCAGGGGTGTGGTCGGTCAACTCTAAATCGTTATCAATGGTTTTGGGCACCCCAATAAAACGGATGGGGCTGTTTACCTTTGCTCCCCATGCGGATAGCTTATTGATGGTGTCCATGCTGTCGTTTCCACCAATATAGAAACAAGCACCAATATCCAAACGCTCCAAAATAGAAAATAGCTTTTGGTAGACTTCTGCCCCTTCTTCAATGGAAGGCAATTTGTAGCGGCAGCTTCCCAAATAGCTAGAGGGAGTACGCTTCAACAGCTCAATATCCATGTTGCTTTTTAAGACAGAATTAAGAGGAATTACCTGAGCTTTTAGCAAGCCTTCAATGCCATATTGCATTCCATACACTTGCTCTGCGCCCAATTCCCTTGCAGTTTGGTACACTCCTGCCAAACTGGAATTGATAACTGCCGTAGGGCCACCAGATTGCCCCACTATTACATTTTTCCCTGCCAAATTAGCCATAAAGCGAATAGCCTCCTTCAAATATGTACATATCAATAGTAACCATGGTTTTTACACAGCAAAAAACCGTCTGCAAAAAATAGCAAACAGTTGCCGATTCCTTCCATATTTCCGTTTTCTATGTGTATTATAACATAAAGGATTCTGTTTCTACAATTGATTCTTTTGCTAAAATAGTGTAAAATATTGCTAAAAGTATTCTTGTGCTTAGGCAGATTTACCTGATATTTTCTGCCAATGTAATACGAAAAAATAATAGAAAAAGGTGAACCTTTTGACTCATTTATCCCTTGATACAGCCAAAGAATTGCACCGAATGCGTCGGGTGCTGCTCATTGGATTGGATATACTCTGCTTAATGGCTGCATACCTGATTCCGTGGATGCTGATTAGTGGTCGAATGTTTCAGGATTATCAAAGCCTAATGATTTCTAGTTGTTTCTTTTTCATCTGCTGTTATGAGATTGTTTATGGTTTGATGGGAATGTATGACAGCCTATGGAGATATGCCGAGATTGTAGAGTTTTTCCGATTATGTATGGCATCTGTCATATCGGTTGGTATTTTTACTGCTGGCACTATGATAATGTTTACTGAGCGAAGGATTTCTCTTTCGGTCTATTTTTTAAGTGCTTTGTTTGCTACCTCTCTTACCATGTATTCCCGCCTGACCTATCGTATGTACCGCAATGTTACACTGCGAAAAAGTGGAAAAAAAGCAAGGCGAACCATGGTAATTGGTGCCGGAGATGCGGCATCCATGCTGGTGAACGAAACCCTAAAAGCCCATGAATCTGACATGAATATCATCTGTTGTGTAGATGATGACCCTGCCAAGGTAGGGCGAAATATTGCCGGCATTCGCATTATGGGCACTACCGATGATATTCCTGATTTGGTGGAACAGTGTGAAATTGAAAGCCTTTTGCTTGCTATTCCCACGCTGGACGAGGAGAACAAAAAGCGTATTTTGCAAATTTGTTCCCGAACCAAGTGCAACATGAAAATTTTACCTGACATTGTGCGAATTATCGCAGATGGTCGGGATATCAACAGCGGAATCCGTGATGTGCAGGTACAAGACTTGCTAGGGCGGCCCGAAATTGTATTGTCCAACTTTACTACCGACCTAATCACAAATAAAACCGTAATGGTTACCGGCGGAGGTGGCTCCATTGGCAGCGAGCTTTGCCGGCAAATTGCCGACTGTAAACCAAAGACACTGATTATTGTGGACATTTACGAAAACAATGCTTACAACATTCAGCAAGAACTGCTGCGGAAATATCAAAACAATTTGCATTTGGAGGTACAAATTGCCTCTGTGCGAGATTCTCACAAGGTAGATGCTTTGTTTCAGCGATATCGCCCCGATGTTGTATTCCATGCGGCAGCTCACAAGCATGTGCCCCTTATGGAGGATAGCCCCGAAGAGGCTGTAAAAAACAATGTATTTGGCACCTACAATGTGGCTTGTTCTGCCGAAAAGTATGGCACCCAGCGGTTTGTTTTAATTTCCACAGATAAGGCAGTAAATCCCACCAATGTTATGGGCGCAACCAAACGATTGTGTGAGATGATTGTACAAGCCCTTGCACAAAAGAGCAATACTACCTTTGTGGCTGTTCGGTTTGGTAATGTTCTGGGCTCCAATGGTTCTGTGATTCCTTTGTTCAAGGAGCAAATTAAAAATGGTGGCCCTGTTACAGTAACCCACCCCGATATTGTGCGTTTTTTTATGCTCATTCCCGAGGCAGTGCGGTTGGTTCTAGAAGCTGGTGCCATGGGCAAAGGTGGAGAAATCTTTGTGTTGGATATGGGCAAACCAGTTAAAATTTTGGATTTGGCAGAAAACCTTATCAAGCTATCTGGTTTTATTCCCTACAAAGACATTGATATTCACTTCACTGGGTTGCGACCAGGAGAAAAGCTATATGAAGAGCTTTTGATGGATGAAGAAGGTCTTGCAAAAACCGACAATCAGAAAATTTTTGTAGGCTCCCCCATTGAGTTGAACAAGGATACTTTTTTTGACCATTTGGCATCCTTGAAGAAAATTGCTTATTCCAATAACAGCGAAAACCTTGTACAAGCCTTGGTTGACCTTGTTCCCACCTTTGACCATAAACCCAGACAGTCATAAAAGGAGCGATGTTGTTATGTATCAAAAGGTCATCAAACGACTGCTAGATTTTCTTTTATCCTTGGCAGGTATTGTTGTGCTCTCCCCTGTATTGCTGATTTTAGCCCTTTTGGTCAAACAAACAAAAGGGCCTGTATTATTCCGACAAAAGAGGGTTGGCAAAGGAAAAAAGCTTTTTGAAATTTATAAATTTCGCAGTATGTATTCCGATACTCCCAAAGATGTTCCTACACATTTGTTGGAAAATCCAGAAAGCCGCATCACTCCCATAGGCCGTTTTTTGCGAAAGAGCAGCTTGGATGAACTACCCCAACTTTTTAACATCTTAAAAGGAGATATGAGCGTAGTTGGCCCACGCCCAGCACTGTGGAATCAAGATGATTTAATTGCAGAGCGTGACAAATATGGTGCAAATGATTGTGTGCCCGGTCTGACTGGATATGCACAGATTCATGGCCGTGATGAATTGCCCATCCCTGTAAAAGCCGAATTGGATGGATATTATGTAAAACATTTAAGTTTTTTACTAGATGTCAAAATCTTTTTTGGAACCATTTTCAGCGTTCTCCGCAGTGATGGAGTTGTAGAAGGAAAGCAGAAATAAAAGCCTACAAAAATAGCCCCTGCATTTTTGCAGGGGCTTACTTTATGGGCAAATGCCATTAAAATTCCATTTCTCTTGCCAACTTAAAGTTTGCAATCAAAGATTTCAACAACTGTGCTTGACCTGCCAATTCTTCACTGGCAGCTGCACTCTGCTGGGCTGTTGCGCTGCTTGTTTGTACCACGGAAGAAATTTGGTCAATTCCCTCTGTAATTTGAGAAACAGCTTGTGCCTGTACCGCAGATGCCTCGGAAATTTCTCCAATGGCTGCAATGACTTCGTGGGCAGACTGGGCGGTTTCCATCAAGGAATCAGAGGTATCATTTGCCAACAAGGAACCTTTTTGCACTGCCTCAATAGAGCGTTCAATGAGAGCAGCGGTAGTGCGAGATGCTTCAGCAGATTTACTTGCCAAATTTCGAACCTCATCAGCAACTACAGCAAAGCCCTTTCCGGCTGTACCTGCACGGGCTGCCTCTACTGCTGCATTCAATGCCAAAATATTGGTCTGGAATGCAATATCCTCAATGGTCTTGATAATCTTTCCAATCTCGTTGGAGCTCTGTTCAATTTCGTTCATAGCAGTCAACATTTCCTTCATCTTATGACTGCTCTGGGTCAAGCCCTCGCCTACTTCTTCTGCCTGACGACTGGATTTTTCGGCACTTTCTGCATTGTTTTTAATCTGTACAGAAATATCATTGACTGTAGCCGCCAACTGCTGCACAGAGCTTGCCTGCTGGGTTGCACCCTGGGAATAGGATTGTGAACCTGCCGAAACTTGGTCGGCACCTATGGCAACCTGGTCGGCACTCTGGTTAATCTGGTTTAGAGTACGGTTCATAGATTCTACAATGGTTTCAATGGACTCTTTAATTTCGGAAAACTCTCCTATATAGTCCAAATCCATATGTAAATCCATGTCTCCCTGTGCCATTTGGGTCATCTTGTCGCGAATATCCTCAATGTACTTTTTCAGCTCTTGCTTAGTTTCCAACATGGCACCAATCAACATACCAATTTCAGAATCATCTGCCTGTAGATGTGTTTCCGAAGAAAGATTGCCCAAGGACAACTGAATCATTTCTTGTTGTACCTCATGAATGGGGCGAATAATCTTTCTATGAGAGAAACGGTAGTTAAAAACTTGCGCTCCCACTACCACTGCCACGAAGACTATTGTGCTGCCTTGCATGAACAAAATTCTTTCCCGAAATAGGTTAATAGAGTCATTTGTTCGTGCTTCAATTTCCTGCAAAAATTGTTCACCTAGCTGGTTGATTTGGTCCAAAGAGCTAGCATACTCCTCACCATACACATACTGCAAAGCCGCCTTGGCATTATTATTGCGAATTTGCTGCATGGCGTTTTCTTCCAAAGGTACCAAATTGTTGGCCAATTGGGTCATTTGCTCCAAAATCTTTTGCTCTGCATCAGACAGACCTATCGCTTGCATTTTCTCTACACTGGTCTCACGAGTTTTTACATCATTTACTTCTTTCCAATAATTGTCATAATACACACGGTCCGCAGTAGCAGAGTATGCTCTGGCTTGTTCGGTCAAAAATGCTGACGTATCAATAAATTGTTGTGCATATTGTTTCAGTTCCGCCTGCTTTTCGTATGCTTGCATAATTCTTGTATTAAGAATTACTACAAAGATAAATGAGATTGCCACTAGTGCCACTAGTGCCATAACACCTACATTTAATACCGTAAGCAGTGTAGATTGTTTCATTGCCTTTTTCATGGTCTGTCCTCACACAATTTTTAAATATTTACAACAAGGAGTGGGACAAATAACTGCACTCCTTGCAGTATCCTTTTTTATAAAGACTTACAACTTTGTATCCCATCGACCACACCATACATTTTCTTCGGGAGTTCCCTTGAAGGGGCTTTCTCCACAAAGTTTTGCAATTAGAGGTTCAATCACTTCGGGATTGTCCTGATAGCAGTTGATATATGTGCGGCTCATAGTCAAGTCAATCAAATAGTTAGGCAAATACAAGCTAATAAAGCAAGTGGGCACTTGGCTTACATACCAAGGCTGCTGCACAGGCTGAGTCCATTTTAGGCGCATAGTATTGTACTGAGCAAAGCCAACTTGGTCGATAAATACCAAAACCGCATCGGTATTTGCCATAAATTCTTCCATCTTGCCTTTTGCAGTAGCAGTATCACCATCGTATACTTCAAAGCCACGCTCAGTCAATTTTTCAATAATCAGCTGCTTCAGCTTTGCACCGCTGTCATCCTTAATCAGCTTGCCAGCCACTACACGACCATCGCCCTCCAAGAAGTGCAAACGAATACGCTTTTTGGTTTGAGGATTCAAGGGAAGCATATTCTGGGTATCTTTTACCAAAGTGATAAACTGGTCAGCGCATTCTGCGGCAATTTTCTTGTGCTCTTCACAGCCTACTACACTTACACCCTCTTTTGCGGGCATCAGCTTGCCTTCTGCTGCTTTTTTATGCAGACCAATGCTTGCCTTTACGCCCAAAATACGGCGCAGAGCATCCTGCATACGCTCCTCTGTGATAATGCCATTCTTATAGCCATCCATCATATAGCCAAAGTCTTCTTCCATATCATTGAAGAACAGGTACATATCACAACCTGCTGCAATGGCACGAGGAACCTGCTGGCTGCGGGGCATTGCACCAAACATACCAATCATGTGGGAAGCATCGGTTACAACCATACCATTGAAGCCCAGCTTCTCCTTCAACAAACCATTGATAAGCTCAGGGCACAGGGTTGCAGGCAGAATCTCGTAATCGGTCAATTCTTTTCCTGCCAATTTGCGCTGCCATGCAGGCTGTGCAATGTGTCCAGCCATAATGGTTTTTACACCAGCATCAATCAACTCTTTGTACACTTTTCCGAAGGTGTTCATCCAAGTATCACAATCCAAGTCGTTGATACCCATCATCAAGTGCTGGTCGTTTTCTTCGGTACCATCACCGGGGAAATGCTTGATGGTGGTTGCCATGCCACATTCCTCTGTGCCCTTGATAAATGCTTTTGCATACTCCACAGTGCGGTCTGCATCTGCACAGAAAGCACGAGTCTGAACAATGGTATTACGCCAATTTTCCAACAAGTCTACGATAGGAGCAAAGTTCCAGTTGGAGCCGATAGCCATAGCCTCGGTGCCACCTACTTTTGCAGCCTTATAAGCCAGTTGAGCGTCACGACCTGCTGCGGTTGCTGCACCACAAGAAACGCCAGTGCCACCACCTACACCGCCATTGCCGCCTGCTTCACAGTTGCTGGCTACCAACAGGGGTACCTTGCTGCACTGCTGGAAGGTGTTTACCATATCCCACAGTTCATCGGCAGGCTTGTTGTGATAACGCAAAGCACCGGGATGATAGGTTTCGGCAACCTTCTTAATGCCTTCGGGAGTGAAATCGGTTACCATGTTTACAAACAACTGGCCGACCTTCTCCTCATCAGTCATGTTCGCAATGGTGTTTTCTACCCAAGCGATGTCCTCATCAGACAGGTAATAGGGTTTTGCTTTCAAATCTACCATTGAAATCTCCTCCTTTTGTTTCCCTGTTTATTTTTATGCAAGGAATGAGATATGCCCAAAAGCATGGTACATACTCAACAAGTCTATTATATCACATTTCCTGATTTTTCACCATCTTTTTTATATTTCTTTGGGGATTTTTTCTCCTTTGCTTGACTTTACAGCCGGCTGCATTATAATGTATAGTGTATTGCTATACGCCAGAAAAAGGGCTTTCATTTGGCCTTTATTTGTTGGCAGGAAAGGAAGATGGACTTCATGGAGAATAAAAAATTTTACATCACCACTCCCATCTACTACCCCAGCGATAAACTGCACATTGGACACAGCTATACCACTGTTGCCTGTGATGCGCTGGCTCGTTTTAAGCGGATGCAGGGATATGATGTAATGTTTCTCACCGGAACCGATGAACACGGGCAAAAAATTCAGGATAAAGCTGCCGCCAAGGGCATTACTCCTCAACAGTATGTGGATGAAATTGTAGCAGGCATCCAAGACCTGTGGAAACTGATGAATATTTCCCACGACCGCTTTGTTCGCACTACTGACCCCTATCATGTGGAAACTGTGCAAAAGATTTTTAAGCAGTTGTATGAACAAGGGGATATTTATAAGGGCTGTTACAAGGGCCATTACTGCAAACCCTGCGAAAGCTTTTGGACAGAAAGCCAGCTAAAAGATGGAAAATGCCCCGACTGCGGTGGGGATGTATACCAAGCTGAGGAGGAAGCCTACTTCTTCCGTACAGGCAAATATGCCGAGCGTTTGCTGAAATTGTACAAAGATGTACCCGACTTTATCCAACCGGAGTCCCGTCGCAATGAGATGATTGCATTTATCAATCAGGGCTTGCAGGATACTTGTGTATCTCGTACCAGCGTAAAATGGGGTATTCCTGTGGACTTTGACCCCAATCATACTGTATATGTATGGGTAGATGCTCTTTCTAACTATATTTCCGCTTTGGGATATGGAAACGAAACATACAACGATTACCAGCGTTATTGGCCTGCTGACCTGCATATGGTTGGCAAGGAAATTTTGCGTTTCCACACCATTATTTGGCCTGCTATGCTGATGGCATTAGACCTCCCCTTGCCCCGCCGTGTATTTGGTCATGGCTGGTTGCTGTTGGATGGCGGAAAAATGAGCAAATCTAAGGGCAATGTTGTCGACCCTGTTGTATTGTGTGACCGGTATAGTGTGGATGCCATCCGTTATTTCCTGTTGAGGGAAATCCCCTTTGGAAATGATGGTATTTTCTCCAACGAAGCTCTTATCAATCGAATCAATGCCGACCTTGCCAACGATTTGGGCAACCTCCTTTCTCGTACTGTTTCTATGGTAGAGAAATATTTTGGTGGTACTATTCCCGCCCAACGTGCTGAAGGCGAATTTGACAGCGAACTGAAAGAGTTGGTAGAGGCTATGCCTCAAAAGGTATCCAATTGTATGGACAAGCTGCTGATTCCCCAAGCACTGGCAGAGATTTTCAAGGGGATTCAACGAGCAAACAAATACATTGACGAAACCGCTCCATGGGTTTTGGCAAAGGACGAGGCAAACTCTGCCCGTTTGGCTGGAGTAATGTACAACCTGTGTGAAACCTTGCGGTTTGCAGCCACCTTGTTGCAGCCCTTCCTGCCCGACACAGCTCCCCGCATGGCAGCACAGTTAGGGCTTGATGTCTCCACCATGAGCTTTGACAGTTTGGTATATGGAAAGGTGGAAAGCTACACTGTTGCCAAAGGTGAAGTATTGTTCCCCCGCATTGATGCCGCAAAAGAACTGGCAGAGCTGGAAGCTGCCCATCAAGCCGCTGTAGCTGCTGCACAGCCTGCACAACCTGTGGAAAAGCCTGCTGCCGCCGAAAATATTGAGCATTTGCCAGAGGTTTCCTTTGATGACTTCTGCAAGGTGGAACTTCGGGTTGCCAAAGTTATGGATTGCCAACAACTGAAAGAAAGTAAAAAGCTGCTGTTGTTGACCTTGTTCGATGGAGAAAAAGAGCGTACTATTCTTTCTGGAATTGCAAAATGGTATGCCCCTGCTGACCTTATTGGCAAAAATGTGGGCATTGTAGCAAATCTTGCTCCTCGTCCCATGCTGAAAGGTAAATATGTCAGCGAAGGTATGGTTATGGCCGCAGATATGCCCGATGGTGGGGCTTCTGCGGTATTCTTCCCTGATGATGTACTACCCGGCAGTGCAATCCATTGATGCCTATGGAGCCGATTTTTGATACTCACGCCCACTACACCTCCCGGCAATTTGAGGGTGACCGACTTTCCCTGTTGGAACAGCTTCCCTCTCAAGGGGTTGTAGGAGTTGTAGACTGTGGCACAGATTATGATTCCACTGTACAAAGTTTAGCTTTGGCAGAAAAATTCCCTTGGCTGTATACCGCTGCTGGGATTCATCCCCAAAGTTTAATTGAGGATGACGCTTCTACCAACGCCCGTTTTCATGGAGATTGGCAAGAAGAATTAAAAGCACTTTTTCCCCTTTACGACCATCCCAAGGTGGTGGCCGTGGGAGAAGCTGGTTTAGATTATCACTGGCCTGTGCCCAAAGATGCACAACTTGCAATGTTTGAACAGCATATTAAAATGGCACTGGAATTACAGTTGCCTTTGATTGTTCATGACCGAGAGGCCCACGCTGATACCTATGCACTGTTGGCAAAATACCGCCCCAAAGGGGTTGTGCATTGCTATTCCGGCTCGGCAGAAGATGCCTTGACCTTGGTAAAACAAGGTATGTACATCGGCTTTACTGGTGCTTGCACCTTTAAGGGAGCAAAACGAGCAGCAAAAGCCATTGCAGCCATTCCGCTGGAACACCTTTTGTTGGAAACCGACTGCCCCTACATGGCACCAGAACCTTTGCGAGGCAGGCGGTCAGATTCTTCCATGATTGTTCACACTGCTGCCAAAATTGCGGAAATTAAGGAAATTTCCACACAAGAGGTACTACAAGCCACCGCAGAAAATGCCAGAAGGTTATTTCAAATACAAAAGTAAAAGGAGTTTACACTATGAAAGCACGCATTCCTATGCACCGTGAATTTATGATTGATTTTCCAGAGGGAAGCGACGAAAAGCGCAATGAGGAAGCTTGGCAGAAGCTGAATCAAATTTTGGAGGACTACAAAAAAGAGGGCAAATCTGTATACACTCCCACCTTTATTGAGGACTGTGAAGACAAGGTAAAGGCTTTGCAAGAGGAGTATGGTTTTACCTACACAATTCAGTTGGTAAAATAATTCGGTTTTTTACCGTTGGTACAAGCAGCCTGCCCTTGGGCGGGCTGCTTTTTTGTAGGAGGATTGGTTACATGAAAAAATATTCTTTTTTGGCTCTTTGCCTACTCCCCTTTATTTTTTGTTTTTACTTTTTGCCCTTACTGATTCAAGATACAGGAAGTGCCATGATGATTTTACTAGTGGTATTTCCTATTTTGTGTATTATGTTTGGAAGTTTGGTTGCCATCAAGCAGAATTTCCAGCCCCTGTTTGCATTGGGTGTGGCACTTGTTTTTTTACCCAGCATATTTTTCTACTACAACGAAAGTGCATGGATATATTCGGTAGTGTATGGGTTGCTTACCCTACTTTCCAATCTAGCAGCATGGCTTAGTGGGTGTTTGGGGCAGTGGATACACAAACTTGTTTCCAGAAAAAAATGATTGAAGGGGGCTTCTATGAGAGATTTTATACAAAAGCATTTCCGCACAGATAAGCATTTTTATACCACCGTGTTTGCAATTACCATTCCCATTGCATTGCAAAATATTATTAGCCTAAGTGTGAACCTGATGGACATCATTATGTTAGGTCAGTTGGGCGACCTTGCAATTACAGCGGCAAATTTGGGAGGACAACCCTTTTTTATTCTCAATATTCTGGGCTTTGGTCTAGCCAGTGGAGCCAATGTGTTGATTGCACAGTATTGGGGCAAAGGAGATATGCACCGCATTCGGTGTTTACTAGCTCTTAGTTTGCGTGTAGTAGTATTTGCCAGTGCTCTATTCACCATTGCCGGAATCTTTTTCCCTTATCAGTTGATGAGCATTTTTTCCAATGATACAGCGGCCATCAACGCTTCGGCAGAATATCTTTCCACCTTGGCATTTAGTTTTTTGTTGTTTAGTTTTTCCAACTGCTACCTTATGTGTTTGCGGGCAGTAGAGCAAGTAAAGGTCAGCATGGCAATTTATAGCTGTAGCTTTTTCATCAATGTATTTTTTAACTGGTGTTTTATTTTTGGTCAACTGGGTTTTCCTGTATATGGGATTCGTGGTGCTGCCATGGGCACTGTAATGGCACGAGCATTTGAGTTTGTAGCTGTGGTCATATACATGTTGTTTTTTGAAAAAAGAATCCAATTTAAACCCTTCCATCTATTTCAAAAAACAGAAGGATTGCTTGGAGATTACCTAAAAAACAGTGCCCCTGTAGTGGGAAACGAACTTCTTTGGGGCTTGGGTATGGCTGTTATCAATATGACCATTGGACGGATGGGTACCAGTTTTATGGCAGCCGCCAGCATTGCCAATGTAATGAATCAGTTGTGTAGTGTATTTACCTTTGGAATTGCCAATGCTGCTGCTGTTTTGTGTGGCAAAACCATTGGAAGCGGAAAAAGCCGAAAAGAGTCCCAGCGTGTTGCAAACAGCCTTTTGGTTGTGGGAGAAATACTCAGTTTGTGCGCTGGATTGCTTTTGCTGTCTTTGCGTGGGCCAATTTTAGCACTCTATGACGTAACCCCAGAAGCACACTCCATTGCCTTCTCTTTGTTGACCATTTTGGGTTGTCTGGAGCCTATCATGGGCTTTGGCTGTGTTTGCATTGTTGGTGTTTTGCGTGGTGGTGGCGATGTAAACGCAAACTTTTTGTTGGATTGTGGTTTGTTGTGGGTACAAGCGGTTCCTTTGGGCCTACTGGGAGCATTTGTATTTCATTGGTCAGCTCCCTTGGTGTTTTTCGCCATGCGGTCAGATAATATCATAAAAGTTATTATTGCATTACCACGTATTTTAAGTGGAAAATGGATTCGTAATATTACTAGAAACTAAAAAAGCAGCGAACTTCCTGAAAAAAAGAAGTTCGCTGCTTTATTTTTAGCCTTCTGGTGCAGGTTCAGTAGATTCCGGTTGTGGAACCTCTCCTTCGGGTGCAGTAGATTGCTCCGGCTGACCGCTGGCGGTTTGCTGCTCCAAAATCTGCTGGGGATTTTCTGCGCCGGGAGAAATCCCGCTGTCCGCTATAGGTTGTGTAGAAGCCTGTGGACGTTCTACCTTCATTTCACTTTCTTCCAATCCTGCCAAATACCAGACACCGTTTTGTTTCTTAAACAGATAGTCCATATATTTTTCGGGGTCACTGCTGGTAGGCAAACCAAATTCATCGGTGGTATAGCTGGGGATATATCCCACTGTTACACGCAAAATGCCACTTTGCTTTTTCAGTTCTTCCACCTTGGGGTAGTACAAACCACCCTGACCAGTGGGAGGAATTTTATAGGCCTTTCGTTGCTCGTCATAGGTAAAGGTCAAGTTATCATCTTGCAATGTTCCATGCTCAATCTTGTAATCTGGGCCATACAAACTGGCAGCAGCAGCATCCACATCTACTGCGGGTAGATACAAGCTCATATCATCGGGGTCACGCTCGTAAAGGTCTAGGGTTCCTGTTTCTCGTGCAGTAGTTAGACTTGACCACAAAGCAGCAGTTTTTAATATTACTGGGTCGGCCTGCTCCAAAGTGCCAAAGGGCAATGGGTCTAGTGTAACAACATTGTACAAACGCTTTTCAAATTCTTCTTTTTCCTTTGTGTCATCAAACAGAGCTGTGATACCTTGTACTCCATTGGTTACCACAGTAAACAGTCCTACAACCATCAATACAGTAAGCACTGCCCCCAAAATTTGGCGGCGAATCCGTCGATTATTGCGAGCAGTTTCCTCTTTTGTTCGGAAATTGTGCGCCATAAAGTGTTCTCCTTCCTATTTCTACAGGCGTTCTCTCATAAGAGTATTTTCTCGTTAAGAATGCCAAATACAACTTCTATTTGATATGTGATAGGGTTATCCGTCGAATATTATACCACATTCCTCTACTAAAAGCAAAAATCATTGCCGACTTTTGCTGTATCTTTGTGAAAATTATTTTTCAAACCTGTAAAAAGTTTTGTAATTTTTCCACCTTTTGAAAAAGGTGGACGAAAACTTTCAAACAAAAAATGCGAAAGGCGGCTTGCCTTTCGCATTTTTTAAGAAATTAATCTACAACTAAATTAGTTCTCTTTGGATTTTTTTGCAACTACTGCGCCGCCAACTACAGCTATGCCTGCCATTGCTACTACACCCATCAAAGCCATGCTCATATCCAAGCCAGTTGCCTTAATAGGATTATTTGCTGTGCTGCCAGTATTTCCACCATTGCCAGTAGAAGCTACATAAGCAGAGCGAGGAACAATAGCATAGGTGCTGAAATGAGGTGCCCAGAAGCTAATCAAAGTGTCGCTTCCTACAGTTGTTACAGTTACGCTGTCAATCATGCGGTTGCCCTCTCCTACCAGCACATAATCACCAGCAGGCATGGTTTTTCCGGGAATCTTAACAGTAACCAATGCGCCCAACTTCGGCTGTGCAACATTGCCATTGCCATCTACAAAGTGCAGGGAAATCTGTGCACGGTCACCTTCGATAGCTGCGCTTTCAGGAACTAAAACAAAGCCGCTATTGTCAGAATGGAGGGTACTTGCAAACTGAACACCATTCTGGGTTGCACTCACTGCCATGGGGCTATACTGAATAGCAGCAGCCATAGCATTGGCAACCTTGTTGCTTACATTCACAGTTTTATCGTAGTTAATTTGGGTTACAATCTCATTTGCCAACTGGGTATTAGCAGGGTTTTTCAACAGTTGGTCTGCTTTGTCACCAACAACTTCACCGGGAGTTCCGGTACCAGGTGCAGGAGTTGCAGTGGGCACCGGTGCACTGGTGGGTACAGGAATATCAGTAGGTGCAGGGGTAGCAGTGGGTACGGGTGCCCCAGTAGGTGCTGGAGTTGCGGTGGGTACAGGAGTTGCAGTAGGATCAGGGGTTGCGGTGGGTGCTGGCTCCAAAGCATCTACATGGGTGAAAGTGTAAGTACCACTTCCGGGAATCCAGAAGTTTCCGGTTCGAGAACCCAAATCATTTCCATACAGACTGCCACTCTCTAAAATCTGTCCTTTATCACTTACACCTACATACTCTCCAGTTTGGAGCGCATTGGAAAAGACATAAATATTCATATAGCTGCCCAGTGCAGGCTCTTGTGCAAAGTCTACAGTGAGTGTGAATTCTTGCTCGCTATTTTGTTTCAACTCTGTTGTTGTACCCTTTTTGTTGTTTTCATAGTCCTCAAGACCCAAAAACAAACCAGCAGAGAAATTTATATTGTCTGTCTTTACCTGTATACGTGTTTGTATAATACTTCCAATAGTTCCTGGCACAAAATCAAAAACTGTCTCATCTGCCACTGCTCGAATAGCTGCGGTACCAATCAAACGATTTACATACAAATCTGGGTTTTGCTGAACCTGCTGTACCATCTGTTTTGCAGTATCAGTTTCCCAAGGTGCATCATAAACAATTTGCGCCAAATCTGTTGCAACTTCGCCGGGAGTACCCTGTGCAAACACAGGAACTGTCAAGCTTAATGCAACCGCAGCGGCACAAACCAAACTACATAGCTTTTTCATCGTTTCTATTCCTCCAAAATTTTACAACAGCAATCTGCCTTTGCAATATTTCCAGTAACTATTATAATCTGTATCTTTGTCATATTCAATTTACAATTTTCACAAATATTTTTCTTTCTTTGTATACCTTTATTTTAATCGTTTTATCGATTTTTTTATAAATTTATAGGCATGTTTTTTTCATTTTGATTGCTCAAAAAATAAAAAACCGTTCTTATGACAAAATTCATCCAATTTATGGACAAAAACTGTCTAAAAACGGTTTTGAAGGATACTACAATAAATCCTTTTTGTATAAAATCACCAATTATTTATTTTTATACATTTCTTCGTAGTATTTCAAATAGTTGCCACTGGTAACATGGCTCATCCATTCCTCATTGGCAAGATACCAATCAATGGTTTTCACAATACCAACTTCAAAAGGAGTTTCGGGGTACCAGCCCAATTCCTCCTTAATCTTTGTAGGGTCAATTCCATAGCGGCGGTCGTGGCCCAAACGGTCGGCAACATATTGTATCAAATCCTCACTGATGCCCTCATCCTGCAAGCGGTCATGCAACTGTGCAATAATGGTTTTTACAATAAAGATGTTGGGGCGTTCGTTGTGCCCACCAACATTATACACCTCACCCAGACGGCCACCTTCTGCCACCATATCAATGGCTTTGCAGTGGTCCTCCACATATAGCCAATCACGAACATTCATACCATCACCATACACAGGCAATTTCTTATGATTTTTTACATTGTTAATCATCAGGGGAATCAATTTTTCGGGGAATTGGTAAGGGCCATAGTTGTTGGAACAACGAGTAATATTTACAGGCATACCATAGGTATCATGGAATGCCATAACAAACATATCTGCACTTGCCTTGCTGGAAGAATAGGGGCTGTGGGGGCAAAGGGGTGTTGTTTCCATAAAATAGCCCTCATCACCCAAGCTACCATATACCTCGTCGGTGGAAACCTGCACAAATTTTTTGCCAGTTTTCCAAGTTCCCTCATTATACCAAGTATTTTTTGCACACTGCAACAGATTTACAGTGCCCATCACATTGGTTTGTACAAAAATTTCGGGGTTAGAGATAGAACGGTCTACATGGCTTTCTGCTGCAAAGTTGATTACATAGTCAAAATCATACTCTGCAAAGAGCTTGCTTACCAGCTCTTTATCGCAAATATCCCCTTGCACAAAAATGTGCCGTGGGTCACCTTCTACCCCTTTCAGATTTTCCAGATTGCCGGCGTAGGTCAGCTTATCCAGATTAACCAACTGGATTTCTTTATATTTATTCAACATATAGTATACAAAGTTGGAGCCGATAAAGCCAGCACAACCTGTAATAAGATAGGTTTTCATGATAGTTTCTCCTATTTTCTACTTCTTTATTGGGGTTTATAATGCTCAAAAAAGACCTTGAGAGCCTCTTGCCACTGTCGCATTTCATTTCCCACTGTGCAGCGCAACATTCGGTTTTCCAGTGCACTCCATGCAGGACGCCGAGCAGCGGCGGGATTTTTTTCCGCATACTCTTGGCTCGTACAAGGGGAAACCTCTGCATTTACACCAGAAAGGCGGATAATTTCACAAGCAAAATCATACCAACTGCAAACGCCTTCTCCGGTGCAGTGATAGATTCCATATTCTTCTGTCACAGCCAATTTCAAAAGATGGTGTGCCAAATCCACTGCATTGGTAGGGTTGCCTAATTGGTCATTGACTACTGTCAATTTGCCCAACTTTTTGCCGGCATTTATCATAGTAAACACAAAATTTTTGCCTGTATAACTATACAACCATGCTGTACGAACTACAAAAGTCTTGCTGCAAAATTGCAAAGCATATTGCTCGCCCAACAATTTTGTACGTCCGTATGCGCTCACAGGATTGGGCAAATAGCTTTCATCCAATGGGATTCTCCCATTTTCTTGTCCGCTAAAAACATAGTCTGTGGATACATGAATCAACTTTGCTCCTACTTGTTCAGCAGCCATGGCCAAATTCCGTGGGCCTATGGCATTTACCTGAAAGGCAGCATCCGTACTTGTTTCACAACCATCTACATTTGTAAAAGCAGCAGAACTGATAATTATATCCGGTTTATGCTGCAAAATAAACTGCTTTACCTGTTGTTGATTGGTGATATCCAATTCTTCTACATCGGTGTATAACACTTCTGCATTTTTTAGGGCAGAAGGAATTTCTCCAATTTCGCTATAGCCACAAGTAAGTTGTTTTTTCAACTCGGTGCCCAGTTGACCCTTTGCACCAGTAATCAAAATTTTCATGCAGATACTCCCATCAATAGCGTACTTTTCCCTCTGCAACCTGTCTTAGATGAACACCATAGGGGCTTTTTCCATATCGGTCGGCACTTTCTAGCAGCTTTTCCTTGGTAATCCATCCATTTTTATATGCAATCTCCTCAGGAGCACTAATTTTAATGCCCTGCCGCTTTTCTACCATACGCACAAAATCCGCAGCATCCACAAGGCTGTCCATGGTGCCGGTATCCAGCCAAGCAAATCCACGGCCCAACAGCTGCACATTCAGGTCACCTTTTTGTAGGTACATATCATTGAGTGTAGTAATTTCCAGTTCTCCACGGGGGCTGGGCTTTACCTCTTTTGCCAGTTTGGAAACACGGTTGTCATAGAAGTACAAACCAGTAATTGCATAGTTGGATTTTGGGTTCTGGGGCTTTTCTTCTACACTAATGACCTTGCCTGTCTGGTCAAACTCCACAATGCCAAAGCGTTCTGGGTCATTTACATAGTAGCCAAATACAGTAGCCTTGCCATTGGTTTCGGCGTTGTTTACTGCATTTTTCAAAATGCGAGAAAAGCCGTTGCCATAAAAGATATTGTCGCCCAATACCATAGCACAGCAGTCATCCCCGATAAATTCTTCTCCCAAAATAAAAGCCTGTGCCAAGCCGTCTGGGCTGGGCTGTACGGTGTAGCTAAGACGCAAACCGAACTGACTTCCATCCCCTAACAAATGTTCAAAACGGGGGGTGTCCTCTGGAGTAGAGATAATCAGGATGTCCTGAATACCTGCCAACATCAAAGTGGACAGTGGGTAGTAAATCATGGGTTTGTCGTAGACCGGCAGCAGTTGCTTGGAAGTGACCATAGTGAGGGGGTACAGCCTTGTACCTGCACCGCCGGCAAGGATAATTCCTTTCATTGCGTTTCTCCTTTCTGCAAAAGAACAATATCTCTTGCAACAAAATAAAAAATATATCAAAACGGGCTAAGTACCGCCCACACCTTACAAAAGTTTATATAAATTTAAAGCCCCATTTATGCCAATATTTGAACATGGAGCCAAGCTGCATAGTAAAATTTTTCAGTTTTTTGTTGGCATCCCGGTGCCATGCATGATAGACCGAAACTTGTGGCAGATAAATGGCTCTGCCGTATTGCAACGCCTGCCGAGTAATATCAGCATCTTCCACATATACAAAATAGCGAGGGTCAAACCCACCCATTTTTTGATAGATATCACTTCGCATAACAAAGAAACAACCAGAACAAAACTGCACATCTGTGGGCTTGGTCAAGTCCTCATCCAACATAAGGTAGTGTTTTTCTACCCCTTTCAAAAAAGGCAAGGGAAGCTGTCGGGCAGCCAGTGCCATCAAGCTGGGGTAGCGTTTTGCTGTTTGCTGTTCGGTGCCGTCGGGAAACATGAGCCTAGGGGTCACCATAGCCACATCAGGGTGGTTGTCCATCCAGTGGCAAATTTCGGTGATAGCATCAGTATCCAGTGTAATATCTGGGTTAATGACTGCATGATATTTGCTTTTTTGGTTTTGATTCAAAAATTGAAAAATAAAATTATGCCCTTTGCCAAATCCCAAATTGGTTTGGCTGCACTTCAACTGTACATTTTGGGGAAACTGCATTTTTTGTAATTGATTACCTGCACCATCTGGAGAAGCATTGTCCAATATCATCAGGTGCAAGTCTACACCTTGGGTATGCTCTGCTACAGATATGGCTGCTTGTGCCACTTCTTCTGCACCGCCATAGGCCACAATGCCTGCTGTTACCAATGTTTTATTTTGTTCCACAGTATTATCCCTACCTGTACATAGTTTTTCGTGTCTTTTATATTGTACCATCTTTTTGGTGGTTTTATCAAGTTTATCCTAGCTTGTAGCAAAAAACAACGGCCTCTCCCTAGGGAAAGGTGCAATTGTCAAGCAAAAGTAGACACAGAAAAATAATTTAGAGGAAGCCCCGTTCGGTCCTGTACTGAACGGGGC